>NZ_MBDT01000038.1:0-85000 GCF_001702295.1 Pseudomonas sp. S3E12 | reverse complement strand
TGAACCTTTACTATAGCTTTGCACTGGACTTTGAATTTGCTTGTGTAGGATAGGTGGGAGGCTTTGAAGCGTGGACGCCAGTCTGCGTGGAGCCAACCTTGAAATACCACCCTGGCAACTTTGAGGTTCTAACTCAGGTCCGTTATCCGGATCGAGGACAGTGTATGGTGGGTAGTTTGACTGGGGCGGTCTCCTCCTAAAGAGTAACGGAGGAGTACGAAGGTGCGCTCAGACCGGTCGGAAATCGGTCGTAGAGTATAAAGGCAAAAGCGCGCTTGACTGCGAGACAGACACGTCGAGCAGGTACGAAAGTAGGTCTTAGTGATCCGGTGGTTCTGTATGGAAGGGCCATCGCTCAACGGATAAAAGGTACTCCGGGGATAACAGGCTGATACCGCCCAAGAGTTCATATCGACGGCGGTGTTTGGCACCTCGATGTCGGCTCATCACATCCTGGGGCTGAAGCCGGTCCCAAGGGTATGGCTGTTCGCCATTTAAAGTGGTACGCGAGCTGGGTTTAGAACGTCGTGAGACAGTTCGGTCCCTATCTGCCGTGGACGTTTGAGATTTGAGAGGGGCTGCTCCTAGTACGAGAGGACCGGAGTGGACGAACCTCTGGTGTTCCGGTTGTCACGCCAGTGGCATTGCCGGGTAGCTATGTTCGGAATAGATAACCGCTGAAAGCATCTAAGCGGGAAACTAGCCTCAAGATGAGATCTCACTGGGACCTTGAGTCCCCTGAAGGGCCGTCGAAGACTACGACGTTGATAGGTTGGGTGTGTAAGCGCTGTGAGGCGTTGAGCTAACCAATACTAATTGCCCGTGAGGCTTGACCATATAACACCCAAGCAATTTGCGTCGAAAGGCCAGATTGCGGTGTGTGAAGACGCAATGAACCGAAAGTTCGAGATTTCACAAAACACCGACAGCTGTCACATACCCAATTTGCTGAAGCGAGGCCCGCTGGCCACGACTCAGTACCCGAATTTCTTGACGACCATAGAGCATTGGAACCACCTGATCCCATCCCGAACTCAGCAGTGAAACGATGCATCGCCGATGGTAGTGTGGGGTTTCCCCATGTGAGAGTAGGTCATCGTCAAGATTAAATTCCGAAACCCCATTTGCGAAAGCAGATGGGGTTTTGTTTTGGGCGGTCGAAAAGTGCGAAGAGGCGCCTCGGGAGGGGCTTCAATGCTAAAGTCCGGCCTTTCTATGCAATGACCCTGCGCATGGCTATCATGCGTGCCTCATTGTGAGGCGATACTTGCATGCTGACGTTGTTAGAACTTCTAAAAGATGGCCGATTCCATTCCGGAGAAGCACTTGGCGCAGCCCTGGGCGTTAGTCGCAGTGCAGTCTGGAAGCAGCTCCAGCATCTTGAGGCCGAATTGAATCTGTCGGTCCACAAGGTTCGTGGGAGGGGATATCAATTAGCTTCGCCGCTGGTTTTCTTGAGTTCCGAGCAGATTGCACTGCATACGTCTTCCCTCGCGTGGCCTATCCATATCTACGACTCCATCGACTCGACAAATGCCGAGGCTCTGCGCCTTGTTGAGGTTGAGCGTGCGACGCCGTACCTGGTGCTTGCGGAGCAGCAAACGGCGGGAAGAGGGCGACGTGGTCGAAAGTGGGTCAGCCCATTTGCTCAGAATGTGTATTACAGCCTCTTATTGCGTATCGAGAATGGTCCTCGACAGCTGGAAGGCCTGAGCCTCGTGGTTGGCTTAGCGGTCATGCAGGCACTGCGAGAGTCTGGAGTGCGGGGTGCGGCTTTGAAGTGGCCAAACGACGTCCTGGTGGGGCAGAAGAAGATTGCCGGGATTTTACTGGAGCTCGTAGGGGATCCTGCGGATATTTGCCACGTTGTCCTCGGCATCGGTATTAACGTGAATATGCAGAAGTCTGAAGAGGTTGATCAGCAATGGACGTCAGTGCAGTTGGAGACGCGGTCTCCAGTTGATCGTAACTCTCTGGTGGCACGCCTGTGCTTGCAGTTGCAAAGCTACTTGGATCGACACAGGGCGCTAGGTTTTTCATCGCTTCGGGATGAGTGGGAAAAAGGTCATGCCTGGCAGGGAAAGGCGGTGTCACTCATAGCGGGTGCCAACCGTATCGATGGGGTGGTGCTGGGTATCGACGGTCAGGGGGCACTACGTTTAAGTGTCGGTGGTGTTGAGAAAACATACAGTGGTGGTGAGTTAAGCCTGAGGTTGCGTGATGATTCTTGAGCTCGACTGTGGGAATAGCTTCATCAAGTGGCGCGTACTTGATTTGGATCGGGCGACGGCATCTGCAGAAGGTGTCGCTAGTTCGGATGTTGCATTGATTGAAAGCCTGTCAGTGCTGCCTGGTGTGTTACTGACACATTGCCGGTTGGTGAGTGTTCGTGCTCTGGACGAAACAAAAAATCTGGTTGATGCGCTGGTGGAGGCCTTTGGCGTTGCGGTTTCCTGTGCTGTTTCTGCGCGAGAAATGGCTGGGGTGCGCAACGGTTACGAAGATTTCGAGCGTCTTGGTCTTGATCGCTGGTTAGCAATGCTGGGCGGCTTCAAATTGGCCTCGGGCGCATGCCTGGTGCTTGATTTCGGCACGGCTGCTACTGCAGATTTTGTTGCTGGTGATGGTGAGCATTTAGGTGGCTTCATCTGTCCTGGTATGCCCCTCATGCGTAATCAGCTGCGCACGCATACGCGCAAGATACGTTACGACGATGCAGCTGCTGAAAGAGCCTTGGAGCGCCTATCGCCAGGGCATACGACCGTAGAGGCTGTAGAGCGTGGCTGTACGTTGATGCTCAGAGGGTTTGTGCTGACCCAGCTTGAGCTGGCCCGAAGTTATTGGGGGGATAACTTCACTGTATTCCTGACGGGGGGCGATGCTGATTTGGTGAGGGATGCGGTGCCTCAGGCTCGACTCGTTCCTGATTTGATTTTCGTAGGTCTGGCAATGGCGTGCCCTTTATCTTGAGGTGTTTATGCGTTGGCTGTTTTTGCTTTTATTGATCCTGAACGCCTTCTACTACATATGGCATCAGCAAGAGGCGCCGTTGCGTGCTAAAGACGTGACCCCTCTGAGCCTCTATCGGAATACGCAGCAGGATATTCGCCTGCTGAGCGAGTCTTCCGACGCTGTAGTGCGCAAGGATCGGGCTAAGGCATCTGATGCGCAAAATACTTGCTTATACATTGGTGGCTTTGCCGACCAGCGACAGGCGCAATTCCTTGAGCAGCGCCTCACTAGCCTGGATATAAAGGTTAAGGTGCAGCTGCTGAGTGCTCCTGATGCGCAAGGTTACTGGCTTCGAGTTGCCCCGGAAAGCCGACGCCTGGCTGACGACCTACCCTTTGAAAACCTTGCTAAGGAATTCAATGAGTTAAAACACAAAATAATGCTGTGCGAAGGCATTGCAACTCTCGAATAGTTTGCATAGAATGGCGCCCGCTCCGCAGTGAAGACCTTTAAGGTCTAAGGCGCGAAGCGAAGGTCAATGCAGCTAACCTCATATTTTTAATGAGAAAATGCTTGACAGAAGGCCGGCGTGATGTAGAATGCCGGCTCGCTTAGGAGGGGTTCCCGAGCGGCCAAAGGGATCAGACTGTAAATCTGACGTCTACGACTTCGAAGGTTCGAATCCTTCCCCCTCCACCATTTTAGCGTGAGCTGCAAGCTCCGCGGGTATAGTTTAGTGGTAGAACCTCAGCCTTCCAAGCTGATGATGCGGGTTCGATTCCCGCTACCCGCTCCAAGTTTGCAGGTTGTGCATTGTGTTTCGCTCTTGTAGCTCAGTTGGTAGAGCACACCCTTGGTAAGGGTGAGGTCAGCGGTTCAAATCCGCTCAAGAGCTCCATATAACAAGGCAGATATGAAAATATCTGCCTTTGTTTTAACGGCTGGCTCGGCTTGATGGTGTTCAGATCGCTTGTTGTTGAGTGATTTCAAGTCTTTGGGGGTTGGTTGTTGTAAAGTCTTTTTCGGGTCTGCATAATGGTCGGCCTGATTTTGTTTTAGGTCAGTAGCTCAATTGGCAGAGCGACGGTCTCCAAAACCGTAGGTTGGGGGTTCGATTCCCTCCTGACCTGCCAGATTCACGTGGTGTGTCTGGCTTTCTTTTCACAGGATCTTCATAGATGACTCCTAAGGCTGAAGCTCAAAGCTCTCGTTTCGATCTCGTCAAGTGGCTCGCTGTGGTCGCTTTGGTGGTCGTGGGCGTTGTTGGCAACCAGTACTATTCTGCTTCGCCGATCCTGTACCGCGTTCTCGTTTTGCTCGCCCTTGCTGCTGTAGCTGCCTTTGTAGGCCTGCAGACTGCCAAAGGCAAGTCTTTCGCGGTCCTGGTGAAGGAAGCTCGCACCGAGATTCGTAAAGTCGTTTGGCCAACTCGCCAAGAAACCACGCAGACCACGTTGATTGTTGTGGCTGTTGTTCTGGTTATGGCGTTGCTGTTGTGGGGGCTTGATTCCCTGCTCGGCTGGCTTGTTTCCTTGATTGTTGGCTAAGGGTGTCCCGTGGCTAAGCGTTGGTACGTTGTGCATGCTTACTCGGGTTACGAGAAGCATGTTATGCGCTCTTTGCTGGAGCGCGTAAAGCTGGCAGGCATGGAAGATGGCTTCGGCGAAATTCTGGTTCCCACTGAAGAAGTGGTTGAAATGCGGAATGGTCAGAAGCGCAAGAGTGAGCGCAAGTTCTTTCCTGGCTACGTGCTGGTACAGATGGACATGAACGAAGGTACTTGGCACTTGGTCAAGGACACTCCTCGTGTTATGGGTTTTATCGGCGGTACTGCTGATAAGCCTGCTCCGATCACTGACAAAGAGGCAGAAGCAATTCTGCGTCGTGTCGCCGACGGTAGCGACAAGCCCAAGCCGAAGACGTTGTTCGAGCCGGGTGAGGTTGTTCGTGTCACAGATGGTCCGTTTGCTGATTTCAACGGGACCGTCGAAGAGGTTAACTACGAAAAGAGCCGGATCCAGGTCGCGGTGCTCATTTTCGGTCGCTCTACTCCGGTAGAGTTGGAATTCAGCCAGGTCGAGAAGGTCTAGCTGAGTAAGCATCCCAACCCCGCAGCCTTAGGCTGTGGGGTTTTGTCGTCACTGGGATAAACGCGCAAGTAACCGGGGAGCCTTTCGAGGCGCTTGAACCCGTAATTGGAGTGCCTCATGGCCAAGAAGATTACCGCTTACATCAAGCTGCAAGTGAAGGCCGCTCAGGCCAACCCAAGCCCACCTGTTGGTCCAGCCCTGGGTCAGCACGGCGTGAACATCATGGAATTCTGCAAGGCTTTCAACGCCCGTACTCAGGGTCTTGAGCCAGGTCTGCCGACTCCAGTGATCATCACTGTATACAGCGACCGTAGCTTCACTTTCGAAACCAAGTCGACCCCGGCTTCGGTTCTGCTGAAGAAGGCTGCTGGTCTGACTAGCGGTTCCGCTCGTCCTAACACCGTTAAGGTTGGCACCGTAACTCGTGCTCAGCTGGAAGAAATCGCGAAAACCAAAAACGCGGATCTGACTGCAGCTGATATGGATGCAGCCGTGCGTACCATCGCCGGTTCTGCTCGTAGCATGGGCCTTAACGTGGAGGGTGTGTAATGGCTAAGCTGACCAAGCGCCAAAAGGCTATCGCCGGCAAAATCGAAGCGGGCAAGTCCTACAATTTTGTAGACGCTGCTGCTCTGCTGACCGAGCTGTCGACTGTCAAGTTCAGCGAGTCCGTTGACGTTGCTGTAAACCTGGGTGTTGACCCACGTAAATCTGACCAGGTCGTTCGTAGCGCTACTGTGCTGCCACACGGTACTGGTAAGACTGTTCGTGTAGCTGTCTTCACCCAAGGCCCTGCAGCTGAAGCTGCTCTGGCCGCCGGCGCTGACCGCGTTGGTATGGACGACCTGGCTGCCGAAATGAAAGGCGGCGACCTGAACTACGACGTAGTTATTGCTTCCCCGGACGCAATGCGTGTTGTGGGTCAATTGGGTCAGATCCTGGGTCCACGTGGCCTGATGCCTAACCCTAAGGTCGGCACCGTAACGCCAGACGTAGCTACCGCGGTTAAAAACGCCAAGGCTGGTCAGGTTCGTTATCGCACCGACAAAAACGGCATCATTCACACCTCCGTTGGCAAGGTCGGCTTCGACGCCGTCAAGCTGAAGGAAAACGTTGAAGCCCTGATCGCCGATCTGAAGCGTATCAAGCCAGCTTCCTCGAAAGGTATCTACGTCAAGCGCGTTACCCTGAGCACCACCATGGGCCCAGGCCTGGTCATCGACCAAGGCTCGCTGGACGTATAAGACACAAATTGGCGTAAGCGATTGCGCCAATTGAAAGATTGGGGTCCCTGCCTGGCGGGGGCTATCCAAGACCGTAGGCGACGCAAGTCTTAAACCAACAAGCCTACGCAGATGGTGCTCCCGGTTCCTTACCGAATCAGACACCAAAACGACATCCGGCTCCGGCCAGATGAAACGGTAACAAGCAGGAGTTAAACCCGTGGCAATTAATCTCGAAGACAAGAAGGCCATCGTCGCTGAAGTCAACGAGGCTGCCAAAGCTGCTCTGTCCGCTGTCGTGGCTGATGCCCGTGGTGTGACAGTAGGCGCTATGACCGGACTCCGTAAAGAGGCTCGTGAAGCTGGCGTATACGTACGTGTTGTACGTAACACCCTGCTCAAGCGCGCCGTTGCTGACACTGAATACAGTGTCCTCAACGACGTGTTCACTGGCCCGACTCTGATTGCCTTCTCCAAGGATCATCCAGGCGCTGCTGCCCGTTTGTTCAAAGAGTTCGCTAAGAGTCAGGATAAGTTCGAGATCAAGGCAGCTGCGTTCGAGGGCAAGTTCCTCGCAGCTAACCAAATCGACGTACTGGCAACACTGCCGACCCGCAACGAAGCCATTTCGCAGCTGATGAGCGTGATTCAAGGCGCTACCAGCAAGCTGGCTCGTACTCTGGCTGCAGTTCGCGAGCAAAAAGAAGCTGCCGCGGCCTAAGGCTGAGCAACTTCTCTCGCGTATTTTTGTTTATTTCGATGGCCGCGTAGGCCGTCCCCCAATTCAGGAAATACAGCAATGTCTATCTCCCAAGACGATATCCTCAACGCCGTAGCTGAAATGTCGGTTCTGCAGGTTGTTGAGCTGATCAAAGCTTTCGAAGAAAAATTCGGCGTTTCCGCTGCCGCTGCTTCCGCTGGCCCAGCTGCTGCTGCTGCCGTTGTTGAAGAGCAAACCGAATTCAACGTCATGCTGACCGAAGCTGGCGAGAAGAAAGTAAACGTGATCAAGGCAGTACGTGAACTGACCGGTCTGGGCCTGAAAGAAGCCAAGGCTGTAGTTGACGGCGCTCCTGCCATGGTTCTGGAAGCTGTTGCCAAAGAAGCAGCTGACAAAGCCAAAGCTACTCTGGAAGAAGCAGGCGCTAAAGTCGAGCTGAAGTAAGCATCGACCTTGCGTCTCCAGCCCAAGCGTTAAGCTGAAGGCTGATGGCTGGTGGCTCTTGCCACCGGCCTTTTTCCGTTCTTGGCTGTCGACTCGGTCGCCGCCATTAACGCGCTGTAGCCACCCGATGCGGTGGTGCAAACCATGGGGTTTGCAAGATTTTCTGGCTGCTCCCGTCGGGAGGGCCAAACAAGCAGGTGACCAAGCTGGGGAACGCTGATGGCTTACTCATATACTGAGAAAAAACGTATCCGCAAGGACTTTAGCAAGTTGCCGGACGTCATGGATGTCCCGTACCTTCTGGCTATCCAGCTGGATTCGTATCGTGAATTCTTGCAGGCGGGAGCGACCAAAGATCAGTTCCGCGACGTGGGCCTGCATGCGGCCTTCAAATCCGTTTTCCCGATCATCAGCTACTCCGGCAATGCTGCGCTGGAGTACGTCGGTTATCGCCTGGGCGAACCGGCATTTGATGTCAAAGAATGCGTGTTGCGCGGTGTTACGTACGCCGTACCTTTGCGGGTAAAAGTCCGTCTGATCATTTTCGACAAAGAGTCGTCGAACAAAGCGATCAAGGACATCAAAGAGCAAGAAGTCTACATGGGCGAAATCCCATTGATGACTGAGAACGGTACCTTCGTTATCAACGGTACCGAGCGCGTTATCGTTTCCCAGCTGCACCGTTCCCCGGGCGTGTTCTTCGACCACGACCGCGGCAAGACGCACAGCTCCGGCAAGCTCCTGTACTCCGCGCGGATCATTCCGTACCGCGGTTCGTGGTTGGACTTCGAGTTCGATCCGAAAGACTGCGTGTTCGTGCGTATCGACCGTCGTCGCAAGCTGCCGGCCTCGGTACTGCTGCGCGCGCTCGGCTACACCACTGAGCAAGTCCTGGATGCGTTCTACACCACCAACGTATTCAGCCTGAAGGATGAAACCCTCAAGCTGGAGCTGATCGCTTCGCGTCTGCGTGGTGAAATTGCTGTCCTGGACATTCAGGATGAAAAGGGCAAGGTCATCGTTGAGGCTGGCCGTCGTATCACTGCGCGCCACATCAACCAGATCGAAAAAGCGGGTATCAAAGAGCTGGAAGTTCCCCTGGACTATGTCCTGGGCCGTACTACCGCGAAGGTCATCGTTCACCCGGCTACAGGCGAAATCCTGGCTGAGTGCAACACCGAGCTGAACACCGAGATCCTGGCGAAAATCGCCAAGGCGCAGGTTGTTCGCATCGAGACCCTGTACACCAACGATATCGACTGCGGTCCGTTCGTCTCCGACACCCTGAAGATCGACTCCACCAGCAACCAATTGGAAGCGCTGGTAGAAATCTATCGCATGATGCGTCCTGGCGAGCCACCAACCAAAGACGCCGCAGAAACCCTGTTCAACAACCTGTTCTTCAGTCCTGAGCGCTACGACCTGTCTGCGGTCGGCCGGATGAAGTTCAACCGTCGTATCGGTCGCACCGAGATCGAAGGTTCGGGTGTGCTGTGCAAGGAAGACATCGTTGCGGTCTTGAAGACTCTGGTCGACATCCGTAACGGCAAAGGCATCGTCGATGACATCGACCACCTGGGTAACCGTCGTGTTCGCTGCGTAGGCGAAATGGCCGAGAACCAGTTCCGCGTTGGCCTGGTGCGTGTTGAGCGTGCGGTCAAAGAACGTCTGTCGATGGCTGAAAGCGAAGGCCTGATGCCGCAAGACCTGATCAACGCCAAGCCAGTGGCTGCGGCGGTGAAAGAGTTCTTCGGTTCCAGCCAGCTCTCGCAGTTCATGGACCAGAACAACCCGCTTTCCGAGATCACCCACAAGCGCCGTGTTTCCGCACTGGGCCCGGGCGGTCTGACCCGTGAGCGTGCTGGCTTTGAAGTGCGTGACGTACACCCGACTCACTACGGTCGTGTATGCCCAATCGAAACGCCGGAAGGCCCGAACATCGGTCTGATCAACTCCCTGGCCGCCTATGCGCGCACCAACCAGTACGGCTTCCTTGAGAGCCCGTACCGTGTGGTGAAAGACGCTCTGGTCACCGACGAGATCGTGTTCCTGTCTGCCATCGAAGAAGCTGATCACGTGATCGCTCAGGCTTCGGCCACGATGAACGACAAGAAAGTCCTGATCGACGAGCTGGTAGCTGTTCGTCACCTGAACGAGTTCACCGTCAAGGCGCCGGAAGACGTCACCTTGATGGACGTATCGCCGAAGCAGGTAGTTTCGGTCGCCGCGTCGCTGATCCCGTTCCTGGAACACGATGACGCCAACCGTGCGTTGATGGGTTCCAACATGCAGCGTCAAGCTGTACCGACCCTGCGTGCCGACAAGCCGCTGGTAGGTACCGGCATGGAGCGTAACGTAGCCCGTGACTCCGGCGTTTGCGTCGTGGCTCGTCGTGGTGGCGTGATCGACTCCGTTGATGCCAGCCGTATCGTGGTTCGTGTTGCTGATGACGAAGTTGAAACGGGTGAAGCCGGTGTCGACATCTACAACCTGACCAAATACACCCGCTCGAACCAGAACACTTGCATCAACCAGCGTCCGCTGGTGCGTAAGGGTGATCGCGTTCAGCGTAGCGACATCATGGCTGACGGTCCGTCCACCGACATGGGTGAGCTGGCTCTGGGTCAGAACATGCGCATCGCGTTCATGGCATGGAACGGCTTCAACTTCGAAGACTCCATCTGCCTGTCCGAGCGTGTGGTTCAAGAAGATCGCTTCACCACGATCCACATTCAGGAACTGACCTGTGTGGCGCGTGACACCAAGCTTGGGCCAGAGGAAATCACTGCAGACATCCCGAACGTGGGTGAAGCTGCACTGAACAAACTGGACGAAGCCGGTATCGTTTACGTAGGCGCTGAAGTGGGTGCGGGCGACATCCTGGTTGGTAAGGTCACTCCGAAAGGCGAGACCCAACTGACTCCGGAAGAGAAGCTGCTGCGTGCCATCTTCGGTGAAAAAGCCAGCGACGTTAAAGACACCTCCCTGCGTGTACCTACCGGTACCAAGGGTACTGTCATCGACGTACAGGTCTTCACCCGCGACGGCGTCGAGCGTGATGCTCGTGCGCTGTCCATCGAGAAGACCCAGCTCGACGAGATCCGCAAGGACCTCAACGAAGAGTTCCGTATCGTTGAAGGCGCGACCTTCGAACGTCTGCGTTCCGCCCTGGTAGGCCACAAGGCTGAAGGCGGCGCAGGCCTGAAGAAAGGTCAGGACATCACCGACGAAATCCTCGACGGTCTTGAGCACGGCCAGTGGTTCAAACTGCGCATGGCTGAAGATGCTCTTAATGAGCAGCTCGAGAAGGCCCAGGCCTATATCGTTGATCGTCGCCGTCTGCTGGACGACAAGTTCGAAGACAAGAAGCGCAAACTGCAGCAGGGCGATGACCTGGCTCCAGGCGTGCTGAAAATCGTCAAGGTTTACCTGGCAATCCGTCGCCGCATCCAGCCGGGCGACAAGATGGCCGGTCGTCACGGTAACAAAGGTGTGGTCTCCGTGATCATGCCGGTTGAAGACATGCCGCACGATGCCAATGGCACCCCGGTCGATGTCGTCCTCAACCCATTGGGCGTACCTTCGCGTATGAACGTTGGTCAGATCCTTGAAACCCACCTTGGCCTAGCGGCTAAAGGTCTGGGCGAGAAGATCAATCGTATGATCGAAGAGCAGCGCAAGGTTGCTGACCTGCGTAAGTTCCTGCACGAGATCTACAACGAGATCGGCGGTCGTAAGGAAGAGCTGGATACCTTCTCCGACCAGGAAATCCTGGATCTGGCGAAGAACCTGCGCGGTGGCGTTCCAATGGCTACCCCGGTGTTCGACGGTGCCAAGGAAAGCGAAATCAAGGCCATGCTGAAACTGGCAGACCTGCCAGAAAGCGGCCAGATGCAGCTGTTCGACGGCCGTACCGGCAACAAGTTCGAGCGCCCGGTTACTGTTGGCTACATGTACATGCTGAAGCTGAACCACTTGGTAGACGACAAGATGCACGCTCGTTCTACCGGTTCGTACAGCCTGGTTACCCAGCAGCCGCTGGGTGGTAAGGCTCAGTTCGGTGGTCAGCGTTTCGGGGAGATGGAGGTCTGGGCACTGGAAGCATACGGTGCTGCTTACACTCTGCAAGAAATGCTCACAGTGAAGTCGGACGATGTGAACGGTCGTACCAAGATGTACAAAAACATCGTGGATGGCGATCACCGTATGGAGCCGGGCATGCCCGAGTCCTTCAACGTGTTGATCAAAGAAATTCGTTCCCTCGGCATCGATATCGATCTGGAAACCGAATAACACGTGACGCGAATCGAGAGCGGGGCTGTTTAGCCCGCTCTCTGCTCCGCCAGGAGGAAAGGCCTTGAAAGACCTACTGAATTTGCTGAAAAACCAGGGTCAAGTCGAAGAGTTCGACGCCATCCGTATTGGATTGGCATCGCCTGAGATGATCCGTTCGTGGTCGTTCGGTGAAGTTAAAAAGCCGGAAACCATCAACTACCGTACGTTCAAACCTGAGCGTGACGGCCTGTTCTGCGCCAAGATCTTTGGCCCGGTAAAGGATTACGAGTGCCTGTGCGGTAAGTACAAGCGCTTGAAGCACCGTGGTGTGATCTGCGAAAAGTGTGGCGTTGAAGTTGCACTGGCCAAGGTTCGTCGTGAGCGCATGGCGCACATCGAGCTGGCTTCGCCGGTTGCCCACATCTGGTTCCTGAAATCGCTGCCGTCCCGTATCGGCTTGCTGATGGACATGACCCTGCGTGATATCGAACGCGTTCTCTACTTCGAGAGCTATGTCGTTATCGATCCAGGCATGACTACCCTTGAAAAAGGTCAGCTGCTGAACGACGAGCAGTACTTCGAGGCGTTGGAAGAGTTCGGTGATGATTTCGATGCCCGCATGGGTGCCGAAGCTGTCCGCGAACTGCTGCACGCTATCGACCTGGAGCACGAGATTGGTCGTCTGCGCGAAGAAATTCCGCAAACCAACTCCGAAACCAAGATCAAGAAACTGTCCAAGCGTCTGAAGTTGATGGAAGCCTTCCAGGGTTCCGGCAACCTGCCAGAGTGGATGGTGCTGACTGTTCTGCCGGTTCTGCCGCCGGATCTGCGTCCGCTGGTACCGTTGGATGGCGGTCGCTTCGCGACTTCCGACCTCAACGACCTGTACCGCCGTGTGATCAACCGTAACAACCGCTTGAAGCGCCTGCTCGATCTGTCCGCTCCGGACATCATTGTGCGCAACGAAAAGCGTATGTTGCAGGAAGCTGTCGATGCACTGCTCGACAACGGTCGTCGTGGCCGCGCTATCACCGGTTCCAACAAGCGTCCTCTGAAATCCTTGGCTGACATGATCAAGGGTAAGCAAGGTCGTTTCCGTCAGAACTTGCTCGGTAAGCGTGTTGACTACTCTGGTCGTTCGGTAATTACCGTAGGCCCGACCCTGCGTCTGCACCAGTGCGGTCTGCCTAAGAAGATGGCACTTGAGCTGTTCAAGCCATTCATCTTCGGCAAGCTGGAAATGCGCGGTCTCGCGACCACCATCAAAGCGGCCAAGAAAATGGTCGAGCGCGAGCTGCCAGAGGTTTGGGACGTTCTCGCTGAAGTGATTCGCGAACACCCGGTTCTCCTCAACCGTGCACCGACCCTTCACCGTCTGGGTATCCAGGCGTTTGAACCGGTACTGATCGAAGGTAAGGCTATCCAGCTGCACCCTCTGGTCTGTGCTGCGTACAACGCCGACTTCGACGGCGACCAAATGGCCGTGCACGTACCGCTGACACTGGAAGCCCAGTTGGAAGCCCGTGCGTTGATGATGTCGACCAACAACATTCTGTCGCCAGCCAACGGTGAGCCAATCATCGTTCCGTCGCAGGACGTTGTATTGGGTCTGTACTACATGACCCGTGAGGCGATCAACGCCAAAGGCGAAGGTCGTGTGTTCGCTGACCTGCAGGAAGTTGACCGTGTGTTCCGTGCCGGCGAAGCCGCACTGCACGCCAAGGTCAAAGTGCGTATCAACGAAACTGTCAACGACCGTGATGGCGGCAGCGTGAGCGGCACCCGTATTGTCGACACCACCGTTGGCCGTGCGCTGTTGTACCAGGTTGTGCCAAAAGGCCTGTCGTACGACGTCGTCAACCTGCCGATGAAGAAAAAGGCGATCTCCAAGCTGATCAACCAATGCTATCGCGTGGTTGGCCTGAAAGAGACCGTGATCTTCGCTGACCAGTTGATGTACACCGGTTTTGCCTATTCGACCATTTCCGGCGTTTCCATCGGTGTTAACGACTTCGTTATCCCTGATGAAAAAGCCCGCATCATCAGTGCTGCTACTGATGAAGTGAAAGAGATCGAAAGCCAGTACGCCTCGGGCCTGGTAACACAGGGCGAGAAGTACAACAAAGTGATCGACCTTTGGTCCAAGGCCAACGACGAAGTGTCCAAGGCGATGATGGCCAACCTCTCGAAAGAGAAAGTCATCGACCGTCACGGCGACGAAGTTGACCAAGAGTCCTTCAACTCGATGTACATGATGGCTGACTCGGGCGCACGGGGTTCTGCTGCGCAGATCCGTCAGCTCGCCGGTATGCGTGGCCTGATGGCCAAGCCGGACGGCTCCATCATCGAAACGCCGATTACTGCGAACTTCCGTGAAGGTTTGAGCGTACTCCAGTACTTCATCTCCACTCACGGTGCTCGTAAAGGTCTGGCGGATACCGCGTTGAAAACGGCTAACTCCGGTTACCTGACGCGTCGTCTGGTAGACGTTGCGCAAGATCTGGTTGTCACCGAGATCGACTGCGGCACCGAGCACGGCCTGCTGATGACTCCGCACATTGAAGGCGGTGACGTTGTAGAGCCGCTGGGTGAGCGCGTATTGGGTCGTGTTATTGCCCGTGACGTATTCAAGCCAGGTACCGAGGAAGTTATTGTTCCTGCCGGCACTCTGGTTGATGAGAAGTGGGTCGAGTTCATCGAACTCAACAGCATCGATGAAGTGATCGTTCGCTCGCCGATCAGCTGCGAAACCCGCTACGGCATTTGCGCCAAGTGCTACGGTCGTGACTTGGCTCGTGGCCACCAGGTGAACATCGGTGAAGCGGTCGGCGTTATTGCCGCCCAGTCCATCGGTGAGCCGGGTACCCAGCTGACCATGCGTACGTTCCACATTGGTGGTGCGGCAAGCCGGACCTCCGCAGCCGACAGCGTTCAGGTGAAGAATGGCGGTACTGTCCGCCTGCACAACCTGAAGCACGTTGAGCGAGTGGATGGTCACCTGGTTGCTGTGTCCCGTTCCGGTGAGCTGGCAATCGCTGATGACTACGGTCGTGAGCGTGAGCGCTACAAGCTGCCGTACGGTGCTGTGATTTCGGTTAAAGAGGGTGACAAGGTCGACGCTGGCGCAATCGTGGCCAAGTGGGATCCGCACACTCACCCAATCGTTACCGAAATGAAAGGTACCGTGACCTACGTGGGCATGGAAGAAGGCATCACGATCAAGCGTCAGACTGACGAATTGACCGGTATGACCAACATTGAAGTACTCGACGCGAAAGATCGTCCTGCTGCCGGTAAGGACATCCGTCCTGCTGTGAAGATGGTCGACGACAACGGCAAGGATCTGTTGCTGCCAGGCACTGACGTAATCGCTCAGTACTTCCTGCCAGCCAACGCCCTGGTCGGTGTAGCGGATGGTGCGAAGATCGCGATCGGTGATGTTATCGCGCGTATCCCGCAAGAGACTTCGAAGACCCGCGACATCACCGGTGGTTTGCCGCGTGTTGCCGACTTGTTCGAAGCTCGTCGTCCGAAAGAAGCGTCGATTCTGGCAGAAGTCAGCGGCACCATCGCGTTCGGTAAAGAAACCAAGGGCAAGCGCCGTCTGGTCATTACCCCGAACGACGGTACCGATCCGTACGAAGAGCTGATTCCAAAGTGGCGTCACCTGAACGTGTTTGAAGGCGAACAGGTAAACCGCGGCGAAGTGATCTCCGACGGCCCGAGCGATCCACACGACATCCTGCGTCTGCTGGGTGTGAGTGCGCTGGCCAAGTACATCGTCAACGAGATCCAGGACGTTTACCGCCTGCAAGGCGTGAAGATCAACGATAAGCACATCGAGACCATCCTGCGTCAGATGCTGCGTAAAGTTGAGATCGCTGAATCCGGCGATTCCAGTTTCATCAAGGGCGACCAGATGGAACTGACTCACGTGCTGGTGGAAAACGAGCGTCTGGCTGGCGAAGAGAAATTCGTTTCCAAGTTCACTCGCGTACTGCTGGGTATCACCAAGGCGTCGTTGTCCACTGAGTCGTTCATCTCGGCGGCCTCCTTCCAGGAGACCACTCGCGTACTGACCGAAGCAGCGGTAACCGGCAAGCGCGATTACCTGCGCGGCCTGAAAGAGAACGTGGTCGTGGGTCGTCTGATCCCGGCTGGTACCGGTTTGGCCTATCACAGCGAGCGTAAGCGTCGCCGTGATGCTGACAAGCCGTTGCGCGTAAGCGCCAGTGAAGTGGAAGCTGCACTGACCGAAGCACTGAACTCAAGCGGTAACTGAGTTCTGCGGTAAATAAGTCTGGGCCCTGGCAGTCCCATTCGTCGGATCAAGGCAGTTTTGCCCGGGTTCGACGGGAGGGGAGGTCGGGGCCTTGCCTTGACTGGGGGCAAGATCCTCTTTAGACTCTTGTACCCCTAAATTTGGCGGGAATTCGTTCCTGCCATTTTGCTTTTCTTGCAAGACAATAGCGTCGCAAGACAACAGTGGAGCTAGTAGATGGCAACTATCAACCAGCTGGTACGTCAGCCGCGTAAGCGTATCGTCGAGAAATCCGACGTGCCTGCGCTGCAGAACTGCCCGCAACGTCGTGGCGTATGCACCCGTGTGTATACCACCACGCCGAAAAAACCTAACTCGGCACTGCGTAAAGTATGCCGTGTGCGCCTGACCAACGGTTTCGAGGTTTCCTCGTACATCGGCGGTGAAGGCCACAACCTGCAAGAGCACAGCGTGGTACTGATCCGCGGCGGTCGTGTAAAAGACTTGCCAGGTGTTCGTTATCACACCGTACGCGGCTCCTTGGATACTTCCGGCGTTAAAGGTCGTAACCAGGGTCGTTCGAAGTACGGTACCAAGAAGCCTAAGTAGTAGCGGCTTTTTGTAAAACTGAATCATCTTATTTTCTGAGTCGATAAGAGTAAGGTCGGAGGCGTCCCGAAAGGGCACCGATTCCGAGCGAACCTGAAGACCGTTTGAGGGCTTATCCATGCCAAGAAGACGCGTAGCAGCCAAGCGCGAAGTGCTTGACGATCCAAAATACGGAAGCCAAATTCTGGCCAAGTTCATGAACCACGTGATGGAAAGCGGCAAGAAAGCCGTTGCCGAGCGTATCGTTTATGGCGCGCTGGAGAAGGTTAAAGAACGCAAGAACAGCGACCCCCTGGAAATCTTCGAGAAAGCTCTCGACGCCATCGCTCCGCTGGTCGAAGTGAAGTCGCGCCGTGTAGGCGGTGCGACTTACCAGGTTCCGGTCGAAGTTCGTCCGTCCCGTCGTAACGCTCTGGCAATGCGCTGGTTGGTAGACTTCGCCCGTAAGCGCGGCGAGAAGTCTATGGCTCTGCGTTTGGCCGGCGAACTGTTGGACGCTGCTGAAGGTAAAGGTGCTGCTGTTAAGAAGCGTGAAGACGTGCACCGTATGGCTGAAGCTAACAAAGCTTTCTCGCACTACCGCTTCTAATCTTAGCTTCACTAATTTTGCGAGGGCTTTATGGCTCGTACTACTCCGATTAGCCGCTACCGTAACATCGGTATCGTTGCTCACGTGGATGCTGGTAAAACCACCACCACCGAGCGCGTACTGTTTTACACCGGCAAAAGTCACAAAATGGGCGAGGTGCATGATGGCGCCGCGACCACAGACTGGATGGTTCAGGAGCAGGAGCGTGGTATTACCATTACTTCTGCTGCTATTACCGCCTTCTGGAAAGGTTCCGAGAAGCAGTACAAAGATGAGCACCGCTTCAACGTTATCGATACCCCAGGCCACGTAGACTTCACTATTGAAGTTGAGCGTTCCCTGCGCGTACTCGACGGCGCTGTCGTTGTGTTCTGCGGTACCTCGGGTGTCGAGCCTCAGTCGGAAACCGTATGGCGTCAAGCCAACAAATACGGCGTTCCACGTCTTGTTTACGTAAACAAGATGGACCGTGCTGGTGCCAACTTCCTGCGCGTGATCGGTCAGATCAAGCAGCGTCTGGGTCATACTCCGGTGCCAATCCAATTGGCTATCGGTTCCGAAGACAACTTCCAGGGTCAGATCGATCTGATCAACATGGAAGCGGTCTACTGGAATGACGCTGACAAAGGTATGGTTCCTGTTCGCAAGCCTATCCC
Organism: Pseudomonas sp. S3E12; assembly: GCF_001702295.1. Classification (NCBI taxonomy): domain Bacteria; kingdom Pseudomonadati; phylum Pseudomonadota; class Gammaproteobacteria; order Pseudomonadales; family Pseudomonadaceae; genus Pseudomonas; species Pseudomonas sp. S3E12. The sequence goes on along the minus strand of NZ_MBDT01000038.1, from coordinate 67,180 downwards.
TGCAGAATTGCAGGAACTGGCTGACGAGTGGCGCAACAACATGGTTGAGGCTGCCGCCGAAGCCAGCGAAGAGCTGATGAACAAGTACCTCGAAGGTGAAGAACTCACCAACGTGGAAATCAAGGCTGCTCTGCGTCAGCGTACTATCGCTGGTGAGATCGTCTTGGCTGTTTGCGGTTCTTCCTTCAAGAACAAGGGTGTTCCCCTCGTTCTCGACGCCGTGATCGACTACCTGCCTGCTCCTACCGACATTCCTGCTATCAAGGGTACCAACCCTGATAACGAGGAAGAAGAGATGGAGCGTCATGCTGACGACAGCGAGCCGTTCTCGGCTCTGGCGTTCAAGATCGCTACCGACCCATTCGTGGGTACTCTGACCTTCGTCCGCGTTTACTCGGGCGTGTTGGCCTCCGGCGACGGCGTGATCAACTCGGTCAAAGGCAAGAAAGAGCGTGTGGGTCGTATGGTGCAAATGCACGCAAACGCCCGTGAAGAGATCAAGGAAGTGCGCGCTGGTGACATCGCGGCCTTGATCGGCATGAAGGACGTCACCACTGGTGAGACTTTGTGCGACGCTGCCAAGCCAATCATCCTGGTTCGCATGGACTTCCCGGAGCCGGTTATTTCGGTTGCCGTAGAGCCTAAGACCAAGGATGACCAGGAAAAAATGGGTATCGCTCTGGGCAAGCTTGCTCAGGAGGATCCATCTTTCCGCGTCAAAACTGATGAAGAGACTGGTCAAACGATCATCTCTGGCATGGGCGAGTTGCACCTGGACATCCTGGTTGACCGGATGCGCCGTGAGTTCAACGTTGAAGCCAACATCGGTAAGCCTCAGGTTTCCTATCGTGAGCGCATCACGAAGAACTGCGAAATCGAAGGCAAGTTCGTTCGTCAATCCGGCGGTCGTGGTCAGTTCGGTCACTGCTGGATCCGTTTTGCTCCTGCTGACGAAGGTCAGGAAGGTCTGCAATTCGTGAACGAAGTAGTGGGTGGTGTTGTTCCTAAGGAATACATCCCTGCTATCCAGAAGGGTATCGAAGAGCAGATGAAGAACGGTGTTGTTGCCGGCTATCCGCTGATCGGCCTGAAAGCAACCGTTTTTGACGGTTCTTACCACGACGTCGACTCCAACGAGATGGCGTTTAAGGTGGCTGCTTCCATGGCAACCAAGCAACTGGCCCAGAAGGGCGGTGGTGAGTTGCTTGAGCCAATCATGGCGGTAGAAGTTGTTACACCTGAAGACTATATGGGTGATGTCATGGGCGACCTTAACCGTCGTCGCGGCATGATCTTGGGTATGGAAGACACGGTTTCCGGCAAAGTGATTCGCGCCGAGGTTCCGTTGGGTGAGATGTTCGGTTATGCGACCGACGTTCGCTCCATGTCCCAGGGTCGCGCAAGCTACTCTATGGAATTCAAAAAATACAACACAGCTCCGGCGCACATCGCTGAAACTGTATCCAAAAAACAAGGCTGATTCAGTCCTTTAGGCAAGGAGTTAATTGTCGTGGCTAAAGAAAAATTTGATCGTTCCCTACCGCACGTCAACGTTGGCACTATCGGTCACGTTGACCACGGTAAAACCACTCTGACCGCAGCTCTGACTCGCGTCTGCTCCGAGGTTTTCGGTTCGGCAGTCGTTGATTTCGATAAGATCGACAGCGCTCCAGAAGAAAAAGCTCGTGGTATCACCATCAACACCGCGCACGTCGAGTACAACTCGAAGATCCGTCACTACGCTCACGTTGACTGCCCAGGTCACGCTGACTATGTGAAGAACATGATCACTGGTGCTGCCCAGATGGACGGCGCGATCCTGGTTTGCTCGGCCGCTGATGGTCCGATGCCACAAACCCGTGAGCACATCCTGCTGTCCCGTCAAGTAGGCGTTCCGTACATCGTGGTTTTCCTGAACAAGGCTGACCTGGTAGACGACGCTGAGCTGCTGGAACTGGTTGAGATGGAAGTGCGCGATCTGCTGAGCACTTACGACTTCCCAGGCGACGACACTCCGATCATCATCGGTTCTGCTCGTATGGCGCTGGAAGGCAAAGACGATAACGAAATGGGCACCACTGCCGTTCGTAAACTGGTTGAAACCCTGGACAGCTACATCCCAGAACCAGTTCGTCTGACCGACAAGCCATTCCTGATGCCAATCGAAGACGTATTCTCGATCTCCGGTCGTGGTACTGTTGTGACTGGTCGTATCGAGCGCGGTATCGTTCGCGTTCAAGATGCTCTGGAAATCGTTGGTCTGCGTGACACTACCAACACTGTCTGCACTGGTGTTGAAATGTTCCGCAAGCTGCTCGACGAAGGTCGTGCTGGCGAGAACTGCGGCGTTCTGCTGCGTGGTACCAAGCGTGACGACGTTGAGCGTGGCCAGGTTCTGGTTAAGCCAGGTTCGGTTAAGCCGCACACCAAGTTCACCGCAGAAGTTTACGTTCTGAGCAAGGAAGAAGGCGGTCGTCACACTCCGTTCTTCAAAGGCTACCGTCCACAGTTCTACTTCCGTACTACTGACGTGACTGGTAACTGCCAGCTGCCAGAAGGCGTTGAAATGGTAATGCCAGGCGATAACATCCAAATGGAAGTTACCCTGATCAAGACCATCGCAATGGAAGACGGTCTGCGCTTCGCTATCCGTGAAGGCGGCCGTACCGTTGGTGCTGGTGTTGTAGCTAAAATCATCGAGTAAGCGTCTCTTCTGAGATAGCTTCGATGCTTTGAAAAGCCCCCGCTCAGCGGGGGCTTTTTTATTGGGTTGACACCTATCTAGGGCGTCTATAGAATTGCGCCTCCTTTTAACGGGCGTATTGCGCTCGCTGGGAATAGCAGCCGGAGTCTGAAATCCAATGCAAAATCAGCAAATCCGTATCAGGTTGAAGGCTTTTGACCATCGCCTGATCGACCAATCCACCCAGGAAATCGTGGAAACCGCGAAACGTACTGGTGCTCAAGTGCGTGGTCCAATTCCACTGCCTACCCGTAAAGAGCGGTTCACCGTTCTGGTCTCCCCGCACGTCAACAAAGACGCGCGTGACCAGTACGAGATCCGTACTCATAAGCGCGTACTGGACATCGTCCAGCCAACGGATAAAACCGTTGATGCTCTTATGAAGCTCGATCTGGCGGCCGGTGTGGAAGTACAGATCAGCCTCGGCTAAGACTTGGGTCTTAGTCGTGTAACGCTCTGAAATGGGCGGCCATAGCGGGTGAAAGCCCCGTACACTCATGAGGTTTACAACATGACTATTGGTGTAGTCGGTCGTAAATGCGGTATGACCCGTATTTTCACCGAAGAAGGTGTCTCCATTCCGGTTACGGTCATTGAGATCGAGCCGAATCGCGTCACCCAGTTCAAAACTGAAGAAACCGATGGCTATCGTGCAGTGCAAGTCACTGTCGGCGAGCGTCGCGCTTCGCGTGTGACTGCTGCTCAAGCAGGTCACTTCGCTAAAGCAAACGTTGCAGCTGGTCGTACTGTCATGGAGTTCCGTCTTGAAGAAGGCGACTACCAGGCTGGCGATCTGATCAACGCTGAAATCTTCGCTGCTGGTCAACTGGTTGATGTAACCGGTCAGTCCAAAGGTAAAGGCTTCCAGGGTACGATCAAGCGTTGGAATTTCCGTGGTCAAGACAACACTCACGGTAACTCCGTTTCCCACCGCGTCCCGGGCTCTATTGGCCAGTGCCAGACTCCTGGTCGTGTATTCAAGGGCAAAAAAATGTCCGGTCATATGGGCGCTGAGCGCGTGACCGTGCAGTCCCTCGAAGTAGTGCGCGTCGACGCTGAACGCAATCTGTTGTTGGTCAAGGGTGCTGTTCCTGGCGCTACTGGCGGCAACCTGGTTGTACGTCCAGCGGCCAAGGCTCGCGGTTAAGGGGAAGCTGACATGCAATTAAATGTAAATGACGCTCAAGCGATCGAAGTTTCCGAACTGACATTTGGCGGCGAATTCAACGAGACGCTGGTTCACCAAGCAGTCGTGGCCTACATGGCCGGCGGCCGTCAAGGTAGCAAGCAGCAAAAGACCCGTTCCGACGTTCGTGGTGGCGGTAAGCGCCCTTGGCGTCAGAAAGGTACTGGCCGTGCTCGTGCCGGTACTATCCGTAGCCCAATCTGGCGCGGCGGTGGTACCACTTTCGCAGCTCGTCCGCAGGATCACTCTCAGAAGCTCAACAAGAAGATGTATCGCGCAGCACTGCGCTCCATCCTTGCTGAACTCGTGCGTACTGATCGCCTGGTCGTGGTTCAGGACTTCGCTGTTGAAAGTCCAAAAACCAAAGATCTGCTGGGCAAACTGAACAACATGAGCCTGACCGACGTTTTGATCGTGTCTGAAGCTGTTGATCAGAACCTGTACCTGGCTGCTCGTAACCTGCCACACGTTGATGTACGTGACGTGCAAGGTTCCGATCCAGTTAGTCTGATCGCATACGACAAGGTGTTGATCACCGTGTCGGCCGTGAAGAAATTCGAGGAGCTGCTGGGATGAACCAGGAACGCGTATTTAAAGTTCTGCTTGGCCCGCACGTTTCCGAAAAGGCTACGGTTCTGGCTGACAAGAAAGGCCAGTTCGTTTTCAAGGTTGCAACTGACGCAACCAAGCTGGAAATCAAGAAGGCCGTCGAAAGCCTGTTCAGCGTGAAAGTTGAGCGTGTTACTACCCTGAATGTTCTGGGTAAGAGCAAGCGCACTGCTCGCGGTCTGGGCAAGCGTAATGACTGGAAGAAGGCAGTTATCTCCCTTCAGCCAGGCCAAGATCTCGATTTCAGCAGCAGTGCTGAGTAAGGAAGGGGTGCATCATGGCAATCGTTAAATGCAAACCGACTTCCCCTGGCCGCCGTTTTGTGGTCAAGGTGGTCAACCAGGAGCTGCATAAAGGCGCTCCTCACGCACCGCTGCTCGAGAAGAAATCGAAGACTGGTGGTCGTAACAACAATGGTCGTATTACCACTCGTCACATTGGTGGTGGCCATAAGCAGCATTATCGTCTGGTCGACTTCCGTCGCAACGACAAAGATGGCATCGCTGCCACTGTCGAGCGTATCGAATACGATCCAAACCGTACTGCTCACATCGCTCTGCTGCTGTACGCAGATGGCGAGCGTCGCTACATCATCGCGCCTAAAGGCGTGAGTGCTGGCGACCAGCTGATCGCAGGTGCCCTGGCACCGATCAAGCCGGGCAACGCTCTGCAGCTGCGTAACATTCCAGTTGGTAGCACCGTACACGGCATCGAATTGAAGCCAGGTAAAGGCGCGCAAATCGCTCGTTCCGCTGGTGCTTCGGCTCAGCTGATCGCTCGTGAAGGTGTCTACGTGACCCTGCGTCTGCGTTCTGGTGAGATGCGTAAAGTGCTGGCTGAATGCCGCGCGACCCTGGGTGAAGTCTCGAACTCCGAGCACAGCCTGCGTTCGCTGGGTAAAGCTGGTGCCAAACGCTGGCGTGGCGTTCGCCCAACCGTTCGTGGTGTTGCCATGAACCCGGTTGACCACCCACACGGTGGTGGTGAAGGTCGTACCTCTGGTGGTCGTCATCCGGTATCGCCATGGGGCTTCCCGACTAAGGGCGCGAAGACTCGTGGTAATAAGCGTACCGACAAAATGATCGTCCGTCGTCGCAAGTAAATAGAGGGATACGACAGTGCCACGTTCTCTGAAAAAAGGTCCTTTTATTGATCTTCACCTACTGAAGAAGATCGAAGTGGCGGCGGAAAAGAACGATCGCAAACCAGTTAAGACCTGGTCGCGTCGTTCGATGATCCTGCCACAAATGGTCGGTCTGACCATCGCTGTACACAACGGTCGTCTGCACGTCCCAGTTCTCGTTAACGAAGACATGGTCGGCCACAAACTAGGCGAGTTTGCCGGTACCCGCACTTATCGTGGGCACGTGGCAGACAAGAAAGCCAAGCGTTAAGGGGTAAGGAAATGGAAGTAGCCGCTAAGTTGTCGGGCGCTCGAATCTCCGCCCAGAAAGCCCGCTTGGTCGCCGACCAGATCCGCGGGAAGAAGGTGGGCGAAGCGCTCAACCTGTTGGCTTTCAGCAGTAAGAAAGCCGCCGAGATCATGAAGAAAGTGCTGGAGTCGGCCGTAGCCAACGCCGAGCATAACGAAGGCGCAGACGTTGATGACCTGAAGGTCAGCACCGTTTTCGTCAACGAAGGGCGTTCGCTGAAGCGCATCATGCCACGTGCCAAAGGCCGTGCTGATCGCATCGTCAAGCGGTCTTGCCATATCACTGTCAAGGTTGCTGACAAGTAACGGAGTCGAAGAGATGGGTCAGAAAGTACATCCCATTGGCATTCGCCTGGGAATCGTCAAGGAGCACACCTCCGTCTGGTACGCAGACGGTCGGACTTATGCGGACTATTTGTTCGCTGATCTGAAGGTGCGTGAGTATCTCCAAGACAAACTAAAAAGCGCGTCCGTAAGCCGTATCGATATCCATCGTCCGGCGCAAACTGCACGTATCACCATCCACACCGCTCGTCCAGGTATCGTTATCGGGAAGAAAGGTGAAGATGTTGAGAAACTGCGTCAGGACCTGACCAAGCAAATGGGTGTGCCTGTGCACATCAATATCGAAGAGATCCGCAAGCCGGAGCTCGACGGTATGCTGGTTGCGCAGAGCGTAGCTCAGCAGCTGGAGCGTCGCGTAATGTTCCGTCGCGCTATGAAGCGCGCCGTACAGAACGCCATGCGCATTGGTGCCAAAGGCATCAAAATCCAAGTGAGCGGTCGTCTCGGCGGTGCTGAAATCGCACGTACTGAATGGTATCGCGAAGGTCGTGTGCCACTGCACACCCTGCGTGCCGACATCGACTATGCCAACTACGAAGCTCACACCACTTACGGTGTGATCGGTGTAAAGGTTTGGATCTTCAAAGGCGAAGTAATTGGTGGTCGCCAAGAAGAACTGAAACCACAAGCACCAGCGCCTCGTAAAAAAGCTGCTAAGTAAGGGGTACGCCAAATGTTGCAACCTAAGCGTACGAAGTTCCGCAAGCAGATGACAGGCCACAACCGTGGTCTGGCTCAGCGCGGTAGCAAAGTCAGCTTCGGCGAGTTCGCGCTGAAGTCTGTAGCTCGTGGTCGTCTCACCGCTCGTCAGATCGAGTCAGCGCGTCGTGCACTGACCCGTCACGTTAAACGTGGCGGCAAGATCTGGATCCGTGTATTCCCGGACAAGCCGATCTCCAAAAAGCCTCTCGAGGTTCGGATGGGTAAAGGTAAGGGTAACGTGGAATACTGGGTAGCCCAGATTCAGCCAGGCAAGGTCCTGTATGAAATCGAGGGTGTAACTGAAGAGCTGGCGCGTGAGGCTTTTGCCCTGGCTGCTGCAAAGCTGCCGCTCGCCACCGCCTTTGTTAAACGGACGGTGATGTGATGAAAGCGAATGAACTTCGTGAAAAATCCGCACAGCAGCTGAACGAGCAACTGCTCGGCCTGCTGCGCGACCAGTTCAATCTGCGTATGCAGAAAGCAACTGGCCAGTTGGGGCAGTCTCATCTGCTCTCGCAAGTTAAGCGTGACATCGCTCGCGTGAAGACTGTGCTCAACCAGCAGGCAGGTAAGTGATCATGGCTGAAGCCGAAAAGACTGTCCGTACGCTGACTGGCCGTGTTGTCAGCGACAAGATGGACAAAACCATCACCGTTTTGATCGAGCGTCGTGTTAAGCACCCGATCTACGGTAAATATGTTAAGCGTTCGACTAAGCTGCACGCGCACGACGAAACCAACCAGTGCCACATCGGCGACAAAGTCACTATTCGTGAAACTCGTCCGCTGGCCAAGACCAAGTCTTGGGCATTGGTTGATGTTCTCGAACGCGCTGTGGAAGTCTAAGGACTAGGGGTCGGAGAAATTATATGATTCAGACTCAATCCATGCTCGATGTGGCCGATAACAGCGGTGCTCGCCGTGTTATGTGCATCAAGGTGCTGGGTGGCTCCCATCGTCGTTACGCTGGTATCGGTGACATCATCAAGGTTACCGTCAAGGAAGCAATTCCTCGCGGTAAAGTGAAAAAAGGCCAAGTGATGACTGCTGTTGTAGTCCGCACTCGTCACGGCGTACGTCGTGCAGATGGCTCCATTATCCGCTTTGATGGCAACGCTGCTGTTCTTCTGAACAACAAGCAAGAGCCGATCGGCACCCGTATCTTTGGGCCAGTGACCCGTGAACTTCGTACTGAGAAGTTCATGAAGATCGTCTCGCTCGCCCCAGAAGTGCTGTAAGGAGATCCGACATGCAAAAGATTCGTCGTGACGACGAGATCATCGTGATCGCCGGCAAAGACAAAGGTAAGCGCGGTAAGGTGCTTAAGGTTCTCGCTAATAACCGTCTGGTTATCGGTGGTCTGAACCTGGTCAAGCGTCATACCAAGCCTAACCCGATGTCGGGCGTGCAGGGCGGTATCGTCGAGAAAGAAGCTCCGCTGGACGCTTCTAACGTCGCCATCTTCAACGGCGAAACCAACAAGGCTGACCGCGTTGGTTTCAAAGTAGAAGACGGTAAGAAAATTCGTGTCTTCAAGTCGACCCAAAAAGCGGTTGATGCTTGAACACTGCTAGGTAGATTAGACCATGGCACGACTACAAGAGATTTACCGGAAGGAAATCGCCCCTAAGCTTAAGGAAGAACTTAAGCTTGGGAATGTGATGGAAGTTCCGCGCGTTACCAAAATCACCCTGAACATGGGTCTGGGCGAAGCGATCGGTGACAAAAAAGTCATCGAGCACGCTGTTGCTGACCTGGAAAAGATCACCGGCCAGAAAGTCGTTGTGACCTACGCTCGCAAATCCATCGCTGGCTTTAAAGTCCGTGAAGGTTGGCCGATCGGCGTCAAAGTGACTCTGCGCCGTGAGCGTATGTACGAATTCCTTGATCGTCTGCTGTCGATCTCCCTGCCTCGGGTTCGCGACTTCCGCGGCCTGAATGCCAAGTCCTTCGATGGTCGTGGTAACTACAGCATGGGCGTGAAAGAGCAGATCATCTTCCCGGAAATCGACTACGACAAGATCGATGCTCTCCGCGGTCTGGACATCACCCTGACCACCACTGCCAAGAACGATGATGAAGGTCGCGCCCTGTTGCGTGCTTTCAAATTCCCGTTCCGCAACTGATTGGAGTAGGACCATGGCCAAGATGAGCATGAAAAACCGCGAGCTGAAGCGTCAGCTCACGGTTGCCAAGTACGCCAAGAAGCGTGCAGCACTGAAAGCAATCATCGTTGATCTGAACGCAAGTCCAGAAGCGCGTTGGGAAGCTACAGTTGCCCTGCAGAAGCAGCCACGTGACGCAAGCGCTTCGCGCATGCGTAACCGCTGCCGCCTGACCGGTCGTCCACACGGCGTTTACCGCAAGTTCGGCCTCGGCCGTAACAAACTGCGTGAAGCGGCAATGCGTGGTGACGTACCAGGTCTGGTTAAAGCCAGCTGGTAAGTACTTTCAGCGTCCAGGTGGTCTGAATCGAAAGATACGGACCGCCGGTGACCTTGAATCTGGAACAAGCCCCTTTTGGGGCTTGTTTCATTTCCGGAGTGTGTCTAAAATACGCGGCTCGCCTGAGCCCGTGTTTTTTACCCGGAAGTTCTCAGCGACATATGTAGCCGCAAGGCTAATTTTTTTGTATTAGGAGCGTCTAGCCCATGAGTATGCAGGACCCGTTAGCGGACATGCTAACTCGTATCCGTAATGCCCAGATGGCTGAAAAGTCCGTCGTAAGCATGCCATCTTCCAAGTTGAAGGTTGCTGTTGCCAAAGTCCTGAAAGACGAAGGCTACATTGCGGGTTATCAGATCAGCAGCGAAATCAAACCACTGCTGTCCATCGAGCTGAAGTACTTCGAAGGCCGTTCGGTCATCGAGGAAGTGAAGCGCGTTAGCCGTCCAGGCCTGCGTCAGTACAAGTCCGCTGAAGATCTGCCGAAAGTTCGTGGCGGTCTGGGCGTGTCTATCGTCTCCACCAACAAAGGTGTGATGACGGATCGTGCTGCGCGCGCTGCCGGTGTCGGCGGCGAAGTTCTTTGCACTGTGTTCTAAGGGGGGATAAGCATGTCTCGCGTCGCTAAGAACCCCGTTAAGCTGCCAGCCGGTGTCGAAGTCAAATTCGCAGGCCAACAGCTTTCGGTGAAGGGTGCCAAGGGCACTCTTGAACTGAATATCCATTCGTCCGTTGAGATCGTTGAAGAAGCTGGTGAGCTGCGTTTCGCTGCTCGCAATGGCGATCAACAAACTCGCGCAATGGCTGGTACCACGCGTGCGTTGGTAAACAACATGGTCCAAGGCGTAAGCCAAGGCTTCGAGCGTAAGCTCCAGCTGGTCGGTGTTGGTTACAAAGCGCAAGCAAAAGGCACGGTTTTGAACCTGGCCCTTGGCTTCTCGCACCCAGTGGATTACGAACTGCCGGAAGGCATCACCGCTGAGACTCCTAGCCAGACCGATATCCTGATCAAGGGCATCGATAAGCAACTGGTAGGTCAAGTGGCTGCTGAGATCCGCGACTTCCGTCCACCAGAGCCGTACAAAGGCAAAGGTGTGCGCTACGCGGACGAAGTCGTCCGTCGTAAAGAAGCCAAGAAGAAGTAGGGCATAGCAAATGACCGACAAAAAAGTTACTCGACTGCGTCGCGCTCGCAAAGCACGCCTGAAAATGCACGAACTCGAAGTCGTGCGTCTCTGCGTGTTCCGCTCGTCGCAGCACATCTACGCCCAGGTCATCTCGGCCGACGGCAACAAAGTCCTGGCCAGCGCCTCGACTTTGGATAAAGAACTGCGTGATGGTGCCACTGGCAACATCGACGCGGCCACAAAGGTTGGCCAGCTGGTCGCTACGCGTGCTAAGGCCGCTGGCGTCTCGCAAGTGGCTTTCGACCGCTCTGGCTTCAAGTACCACGGCCGCGTTAAAGCGCTGGCTGATGCTGCTCGTGAAGCTGGGCTGGAGTTCTAAGTTATGTCAAATAACGACCAAAAGCGCGACGAAGGCTACATTGAGAAGCTGGTTCAAGTTAACCGCGTAGCCAAAACCGTTAAAGGCGGCCGTATCTTCACTTTCACCGCGTTGACCGTGGTGGGTGATGGTAAAGGGCGCGTTGGCTTCGGCCGTGGCAAGTCACGTGAAGTGCCTGCTGCGATCCAGAAGGCAATGGAAGCTGCTCGTCGCAACATGATCCAAGTTGATCTGAACGGCACCACGCTGCAGTACGCAATGAAGTCCGCTCACGGTGCTTCGAAGGTGTACATGCAGCCTGCTTCTGAAGGTACCGGTATCATCGCTGGCGGCGCTATGCGTGCTGTCCTCGAGGTTGCTGGCGTTCAGAACGTTCTGGCCAAGTGCTATGGCTCGACTAACCCGGTAAACGTGGTTCACGCCACTTTCAAGGGTTTGAAAGCTATGCAATCTCCTGAATCCATTGCCGCCAAGCGTGGCAAAAGCGTCAAGGAGATCTTCTGATCATGGCTACCGTTAAAGTAACGCTGATCAAAAGCATGACCGGCCGCATCCCTAACCACAAATTGTGCGTTAAGGGTTTGGGTCTGCGTCGCATCGGTCACACTGTAGAAGTCCAGGATACTCCCGAGAATCGCGGGATGATCAACAAGGCTTACTACATGCTGCGTGTCGAGGGTTAATCGATGAAACTCAATGATCTGAGTCCAGCGCCGGGTTCCCGTCGCGAAAAGCATCGTCCGGGCCGTGGTATCGGTAGCGGTTTGGGTAAGACTGGTGGCCGTGGCCACAAAGGTCAAACCTCCCGCTCCGGTGGCACCATTGCTCCAGGCTTTGAAGGCGGTCAACAGCCGCTGCATCGTCGCCTGCCTAAGTTCGGCTTCGTTTCCCTGAAGGCCATGGACCGCGCAGAAGTGCGTCTGTCCGAACTGGCTAAAGTGGAAGGCGACATCGTTACTGTGCAGACCCTGAAAGATGCCAACGTGATCAACGTCAACGTACAGCGTGTGAAAATCATGCTGTCCGGTGAAGTGACTCGCGCTGTCACTATCGGCAAGGGAATCGGCGCCACCAAAGGTGCGCGTTCGGCTATCGAAGCAGCTGGCGGCAAGTTCGAGGAATAAATGGCTAAGCAAGGTGCTCTCTCAGCGCTCGGCAAAGGCGGTATGTCTGAACTTTGGGCTCGTCTGCGTTTTCTGTTCCTGGCGATTATCGTCTACCGAATAGGCGCACACATCCCGGTTCCAGGTATCAACCCGGACCGACTCGCAGACCTGTTTCGACAGAATGAGGGGACCATTCTTAGCTTGTTCAACATGTTTTCCGGCGGCGCGCTGGAACGGATGAGCATTTTTGCACTGGGGATCATGCCGTACATCTCGGCATCGATCATCATGCAACTGATGACCGCCGTCAGCCCGCAGTTGGAGCAGTTGAAGAAGGAAGGTGAAGCTGGCCGTCGCAAGATTAGCCAGTACACCCGCTACGGCACTGTCGTCCTCGCCCTGGTCCAGGCTATCGGCATGTCCGTTGGCCTGGCAGGGCAGGGCGTTGCGTTCACTGGTGACTTTGGCTTCCATTTCGTCGCGGTATCCACGTTTGTGGCTGGTGCGATGTTCATGATGTGGCTGGGTGAGCAGATTACTGAGCGTGGTGTTGGTAACGGTATCTCGATGTTGATTTTCGCAGGTATCGTCGCCGGTCTTCCGAGAGCAATCGGGCAGTCTTTCGAGTCTGCACGTCAGGGTGATATCAATATTTTCGCCCTGGTTGCCATCGGTTTGCTGGCAGTAGCGATTATCGGTTTTGTGGTGTTCATTGAGCGTGGCCAGCGTCGTATTGCTGTTCACTACGCCAAGCGTCAGCAGGGCCGTAAGGTTTTTGCTGCGCAGACCAGCCACTTGCCGCTGAAAGTGAATATGGCCGGTGTTATTCCGGCAATTTTCGCGAGCAGCATTTTGCTGTTTCCGGCTTCGTTGGGTACCTGGTTTGGTCAGTCTGAAAATATGGGCTGGCTGCAGGACCTCTCTCAGTCGATCGCTCCTGGTCAGCCGTTGAATATTCTGCTGTTTAGTGCAGGGATTATTTTCTTCTGCTTCTTCTATACGGCGTTGATGTTCAATCCGAAAGACGTAGCGGAAAACCTGAAGAAGTCCGGTGCCTTTATTCCGGGTATTCGTCCAGGTGAGCAGTCGGCACGCTACATTGATGGCGTTCTGACTCGTTTGACCCTGTTCGGTGCTCTATATATGACGGCCGTGTGCTTGTTGCCCCAGTTCCTGGTGGTTGCAGCAAACGTTCCGTTCTACCTTGGCGGGACCTCGTTGCTGATCGTGGTCGTGGTTGTGATGGACTTCATGTCCCAAGTACAATCGCACCTCGTTTCGCACCAGTACGAATCCCTGATGAAGAAAGCCAACCTGAAGGGTTACGGCAGCGGCATGTTGCGCTGAGTACCCATAAGGTTCGAGGAGTTGGTGATGAAAGTTCGTGCATCGGTGAAAAAGCTGTGCCGTAACTGCAAGATTATTCGCCGCGAAGGTGTTGTTCGAGTAATTTGCAGCGCGGAACCGCGTCACAAACAGCGCCAAGGCTGAGTGTGATCCGCTTGAAGCCCGGCAGCTAGTGCGCTGCCGGGTTGATTATTTGTTATTACAGCGATATTATCTCGCGCCCTATTTCTTGGCTTCCGGGGCGTAGGTAGCTGTCAATTGGAGTCCCACTGAATGGCCCGTATTGCAGGCGTTAACATTCCAGATAACAAGCACACTGTTATCTCGCTGACCTACATCTATGGTGTTGGTCGCACTACTGCGCAGAAAATTTGCGCAGTTGCTGGGGTAAACCCAGCCGCTAAGATCAAGGATCTGAGCGACGAGCAGATTGAATTGCTGCGTGGCGAAGTGGCGAAGTTCACCACTGAAGGTGACCTGCGTCGCGAAATCAACATGAAAATCAAGCGTTTGATGGACCTCGGTTGCTATCGCGGTCTGCGTCATCGTCGTGGTCTTCCAGTGCGCGGTCAGCGTACCAAGACTAACGCGCGTACCCGTAAAGGTCCGCGTAAGCCGATCCGCAAGTAATCGCCCCAGCGAATCGACAGGAAAATTATCATGGCAAAACCTGCTGCTCGTCCTCGTAAAAAAGTTAAAAAGACAGTGGTTGATGGCATCGCCCACATCCATGCATCTTTTAACAACACCATCGTGACCATCACCGACCGTCAAGGTAACGCGCTTTCTTGGGCTACCTCCGGTGGTTCGGGTTTCCGCGGTTCCCGCAAGTCCACGCCGTTTGCTGCTCAAGTAGCTGCTGAACGTGCTGGTCAAGCTGCGCTGGAATATGGCCTGAAAAACCTCGACGTTAACGTCAAAGGTCCAGGTCCAGGTCGTGAGTCTGCTGTCCGTGCTTTGAACGGCTGTGGCTATAAGATCGCCAGCATCACCGACGTGACGCCAATCCCGCACAACGGGTGCCGTCCGCCGAAGAAGCGCCGCGTGTAATCCAGGAGATTGTAAAGAATGGCTCGTTACATTGGTCCAAAATGCAAACTCGCTCGTCGCGAAGGCACCGATCTCTTCCTGAAGAGCGGCGTGCGCGCGATCGAATCGAAGTGCAACATTGAAGCAGCACCTGGTATCCACGGCCAACGCCGCGGTCGCCAGTCCGATTACGGCACCCAACTGCGTGAAAAGCAGAAGGTCCGTCGTATCTACGGCGTTCTCGAGCGTCAGTTCAGCGGCTACTACAAAGAAGCTGCTGGCAAGAAAGGTGCAACCGGTGAAAACCTGCTGCAACTGCTCGAATGCCGTCTGGACAACGTTGTATACCGTATGGGCTTTGGTTCGACTCGTGCCGAATCCCGTCAGCTGGTATCGCACAAGTCGATCAGCGTTAACGGTCAGACCGTAAACGTTCCGTCCTACCAGGTTCGTGCTGGTGACGTGGTCGCAGTTCGCGAGAAAGCAAAAAACCAACTTCGCATTGTCCAAGCTCTCGATCTGTGTGCCCAACGTGGCCGCGTAGAATGGGTAGAAGTAGACACTGAGAAGAAGTCGGGCGTTTTCAAGAACGTTCCTGCTCGCAGTGATCTGTCCGCCGACATCAACGAAAGCCTGATTGTCGAGCTCTACTCCAAGTAAGGGCTAGAAAATAGGTGCATCCATGCAGATTTCGGTAAATGAGTTCCTGACACCCCGCCACATTGATGTGCAGGTTGTCAGTCCAACCCGCGCCAAGATCACTCTCGAGCCTCTCGAGCGTGGTTTTGGCCACACCCTGGGCAACGCGCTGCGCCGCATCCTGTTGTCCTCAATGCCCGGCTGTGCAGTAGTCGAGGCCGAGATTGACGGTGTGCTCCACGAGTACAGCGCCATCGAAGGTGTACAGGAAGACGTAATTGAAATCCTGTTGAACCTTAAAGGTCTGGCTATCAAGCTGCACGGCCGTGACGAAGTTACGCTGACCTTGTCGAAGAAGGGTTCGGGGGTGGTTACCGCTGCCGATATTCAGCTGGATCATGATGTCGAGATCGTTAACCCCGATCACGTAATCGCTAACCTGGCGTCTAACGGCGCCCTGAACATGAAGCTCACCGTAGCTCGTGGTCGTGGTTATGAACCGGCCGACTCGCGTCAGAGCGATGAAGACGAAAGCCGCAGCATTGGTCGCTTGCAGCTTGACTCTTCGTTCAGCCCGGTTCGCCGTATCGCATACGTGGTGGAAAACGCCCGTGTCGAGCAGCGTACTAACCTGGACAAGCTGGTTATTGATCTGGAAACCAACGGTACTCTGGATCCTGAAGAGGCTATCCGCCGCGCTGCAACCATTCTGCAACAGCAGTTGGCTGCGTTCGTCGACCTCAAAGGTGACAGTGAACCAGTGGTAATCGAGCAGGAAGACGAGATCGATCCGATCCTGCTTCGCCCGGTTGACGATCTGGAACTGACTGTACGTTCGGCTAACTGCCTTAAGGCGGAAAACATTTACTACATCGGCGACCTGATTCAGCGTACCGAAGTAGAACTGTTGAAGACTCCGAACCTGGGCAAGAAATCCTTGACTGAAATCAAGGACGTTCTGGCCTCCCGCGGTCTGTCCCTCGGCATGCGCCTCGACAACTGGCCGCCTGCAAGTCTTAAGAAGGACGACAAGGCGACTGCCTGATCGTCGTAATCACCGAACGTGAGTTTGGTAAGGAATGAACCATGCGTCATCGTAAAAGTGGTCGTCACCTGAGCCGTACCAGCTCGCACCGCAAGGCCATGTTTCAAAACATGGCGGTGTCGCTGTTCGAGCACGAGCTGATCAAAACTACACTGCCGAAAGCTAAAGAACTGCGTCGCGTTGCTGAGCCGCTGATCACTTTGGCCAAGACAGACAGCCTGGCTAACCGCCGTCTGGCTTTCGACCGTACTCGTTCGAAAGCTATCGTTGGTAAGCTCTTCAACGACCTGGGCAAGCGTTACGCTACCCGTGAGGGTGGCTACCTGCGCATCCTCAAGTGCGGTTTCCGCGCTGGCGACAACGCGCCTATGGCGTACGTCGAGTTGGTTGATCGTGCTACTGCCGGCGAAGCTGTAAGCGCCGAGTAAGACGACAAGCTGTAACGAAGAACCGGGCCCAGTGCCCGGTTTTTTGTGGGCGTAGCAAAAGCGATCTATATTTTTCAGGTCGCTGCCGACTTTCCTAAGCTCCCAATTATTTGTGCTGGTGGTTGATTAGTTATTCTCTATCAAAGGCCATGATTTAATGAATTTGATGGTGTCATCTTGATCGGCAATACTTCCTCCAGGCCGATTAGCCGGCAGTTCCAAGTCTGACCTGAGGAAAATTGAGCATGAGCCAGAATAAAATCCTTACCACCGCCAGCGGTGCCCCCGTTGCCGACAATCAAAATTCCCGTTCCGCCGGCCCCCGTGGTCCGTTGCTGCTCGACGATTTTCACCTGATCGAGAAGCTTGCCCATTTTAACCGTGAAAATATCCCTGAGCGTCGCGTGCACGCCAAGGGGTCAGGTGCTTACGGTACTTTCACGGTTACCCGGGACATCACGCAGTACACCAGCGCCAAATTGTTCGAGTCTGTTGGTAAGCAAACCCCTACATTCCTGCGTTTCTCAACCGTGGGTGGTGAGCGCGGGTCAGCGGACACAGAGCGTGATCCTCGTGGTTTCGCCTTGAAGTTCTACACCGAAGAAGGCAACTGGGACATTGTGGGTAACAACACGCCGGTATTCTTCATCCGTGACCCCCTGAAATTCCCGGACTTTATCCACACCCAGAAACGCCTGCCGCAAAGCAATCTGAAAAGCGCGCAGATGATGTGGGACTTCTGGTCCCACTCCCCAGAAGCGCTGCACCAAGTTACGATTCTGTTTTCGGATCGTGGTATTCCTGACGGCTATCGCCACATGCACGGCTTCGGCAGCCACACCTATAGTCTGATCAACGCCAAGGGCGAGCGTCATTGGGTGAAGTGGCACTACAAAACCAAGCAAGGTATCAAGAACCTGGCACCGGCTGAAGCGGCCCGCCTGGCCGGTACTGATCCTGATTACGCCCAGCGTGATCTGTTTGGTGCAATTGAGCGTGGTGACTTCCCGAAATGGCGGGTCTGCATCCAGATCATGACCGAGTCCCAGGCGAACGCCCATTACGAGAATCCGTTTGATGTGACAAAAACCTGGTCGCAGAAAGAATTCCCGTTGATTGAAGTGGGTGAGCTGGAACTTAACCGCAACCCGCAGAACTACTTCGCTGAAGTAGAGCAGGCTGCATTTGGCCCAAGCAACATGGTTCCAGGCGTTGGCCTGTCGCCAGACCGTATGCTCCAAGGTCGTGTTTTCGCTTACGCAGATGCTCACCGCTACCGGGTGGGTACCAACCACCAGCAATTGCCGGTGAATGCTCCGCGCAGTCCGGTGAACAGCTACCAGCGTGATGGTTCGATGGCGTTTGGCAGCAATGGTGGGGCGACACCGAACTACGAACCGAACAGCTACGCCGAAGCTCCGAAGCAAGCGCCACAGTACGCCGAGCCTGCATTGCCCTTGAGCGGTGCGGCTGATCGTTACGATCACCGTGAAGATACCGACTACTACAGCCACGCAGGTGCGCTGTTCCGCCTGATGAATGATGAGCAGAAAGCACTGCTCACCAATAACATCGCCGGCGCAATGAGCGGTGTCTCCAGTGATGTAGTCCAGCGTCAACTGCAGCACTTCTATAAGGCAGATCCTGCTTATGGAGACGCAATCGCAAAGGCACTGGGTATATCGCTGAACTGACTCTAAACGATAAGCAGAACCGCCCTCATTTGGGCGGTTTTTGCGTTATTTCAGCTACTTTTCTGCGGAAATCTTCACTTTTCTGCCGTTAGTCCCGTGACCTCCGAGTCCGCATGGTTCAAACTACAGACTTTCAAGCAGGGAGATGTAGGGCGATGCAAGGTCACCCCGACGTAATCGATTACCTCAACACGTTGCTGACGGGCGAACTGGCAGCTCGTGACCAATATTTCATCCACTCGCGCATGTACGAAGACTGGGGTTTTACTGAACTCTACGAGCGTATCAACCACGAAATGGAAGAAGAGGCGCAGCACGCCGATGCACTGATGCGCCGTATCCTGATGCTCGAAGGCACGCCACGTATGCGTCCCGACGATCTGGATGTGGGCACCAGCGTACCTGACATGCTTGCAGCCGATCTTCGTCTTGAATACAAGGTGCGTGCCGCTCTCTGCAAGGGCATCGAGCTCTGCGAACAGCACAGCGACTTCGTCACGCGGGAAATCCTGCGTGTGCAGTTGAACGATACCGAAGAAGATCACACCTACTGGCTGGAAAAGCAGTTGGGCTTGATCAAGCTGATTGGCCTGGAAAACTACCTGCAATCGCAGTTCTGATTTCCAACTACAAAAAAGCCCCTGTCACCTCAGCAGTGACAGGGGCTTTTTATTGAGCTTGATAAATCAGGCCCGATCGCGCGCCAGCAATGGTTTCAAGTAGTAACCCGTATGCGATTGTGGCATCTCGGAGACCTGCTCCGGCGTACCCACCGCAATGATCTGGCCGCCCTTGGATCCGCCTTCCGGCCCTAAATCCACCAGCCAGTCGGCCGTCTTGATCACATCCAGGTTGTGCTCGATCACCACCACGGTGTTGCCGTGATCACGCAAGCGGTGCAACACATCCAGCAATTGCTGAATATCCGCAAAGTGCAAGCCAGTTGTCGGTTCGTCCAGGATATACAAGGTCTTGCCCGTATCGCGTTTGGACAGCTCGCGAGACAGCTTAACCCGCTGCGCCTCACCACCGGACAGCGTGGTCGCCGACTGCCCCAGCTTGATATACGACAGACCCACATCCATCAGCGTCTGCAGCTTGCGCGCAAGCGCCGGAACCGCATCAAAGAACACCCGCGCTTCCTCGATGGTCATCTCCAGGGTCTCGTGGATGCTCTTGCCCTTGTACTTGATTTCCAGGGTTTCACGGTTGTAGCGCTTGCTCTTGCATACATCGCACGGCACGTAGATATCCGGCAGGAAGTGCATCTCCACCTTGATCAGGCCATCGCCCTGGCACGCTTCACAGCGACCGCCCTTGACGTTGAACGAGAAGCGGCCTGGCCCGTAGCCCCGTGAACGGGATTCCGGCACGCCAGCAAACAGCTCACGAATAGGCGTGAACAGCCCGGTGTAGGTCGCGGGGTTGGAGCGCGGTGTGCGGCCAATCGGGCTTTGGTCGATATCGACCACCTTGTCCAGGTGTTCCAGGCCCTTGATGCTGTCGTGCGCGGCGGCTTCCAGGGTGGTGGCGCCGTTCAAGGCGGTGGCACTCAAGGGGAACAGCGTGTTGTTGATCAGCGTCGACTTGCCTGAGCCGGAAACACCGGTCACGCAGGTCAGCAGGCCCAGTGGGATTTCCAGGTCAACATTGCGCAAATTGTTGCCGCGCGCGCCCTTGAGGTGCAACGCCATCTTCTTGTTGCGCGGTGTACGCTTGGTTGGCACTGCGATCTTCACGCGACCGGACAGGTACTTGCCGGTCAACGAGTCGGGATGTGCCATTACCTCGGCAGGCGTGCCCTCGGCGACAATATGTCCTCCATGCACGCCGGCGCCTGGGCCAATATCGACCACATAGTCCGCCAGGCGAATCGCATCTTCATCGTGCTCGACCACGATCACCGTATTGCCGATATCCCGCAGATGTTTCAGCGTGCCCAGCAGACGATCGTTATCCCGCTGGTGCAAGCCAATCGACGGTTCATCGAGGATATACAACACTCCCACCAGGCCGGCACCAATCTGGCTGGCCAGGCGAATTCGCTGCGCCTCACCACCGGACAACGTGTCCGCGCTGCGATCCAGCGACAGATAGTCCAGGCCAACGTTAACCAGGAACTGCAGGCGCTCGCGGATCTCCTTGAGGATCTTGTCGGCTATTTCCCCACGGCGCCCGGTGAGCTTCAGTACACCAAAGTATTCACAGGCATCGCCGATCGGCAGGTTGGTCACCGCCGGCAGCGTCTTCTCACCCACCCATACATGCCGCGCCTCACGACGCAGGCGAGTGCCCCGGCAATCCGGGCAAGGTTGGGTGCTGAGGAATTTCGCCAGCTCCTCGCGCACACTCGCCGATTCAGTCTCGCGGTAGCGCCGCTCCAGGTTCGGCACGATGCCTTCGAACGGATGTGAGCGCTTGACGATGTCGCCACGGTCGTTCAGGTACTTGAAGTCGACATTCTGCGAGCCGCTGCCATTGAGGATGACTTTCTGCTGGTCTGCCGGCAGTTGGTTGAAAGGTACTTCAAGGCTGAACTTGTAATGGGACGCCAACGACCCGAGCATCTGGAAGTAGTAGACGTTACGCCTGTCCCAGCCGCGTATCGCGCCCTCCGCCAATGTCAGGTCGCCGTTGACCAGGCGCTTGATGTCGAAGAATTGCTTCACGCCCAGGCCATCGCAGGTCGGGCAGGCACCGGCCGGGTTGTTGAAGGAGAACAGCTTGGGCTCCAGCTCGCTGATGGCGTGGCCACAGATCGGGCAGGCAAAGCGCGCGGAGAAGATGATCTCTTCACCCGACTCGTCATCCATCGGCGCCACCAGGGCAATGCCATCCGCCAGCTTCAACGCGGTCTCGAACGATTCCGCCAGACGCTGCTGCAGGTCGGACCGCACCTTGAAGCGATCGACCACTACATCAATAGAGTGCTTCTTCTGCTTGTCGAGTTTCGGCGCTTCGTCCAGCTCATACAGCTTGCCGTTGATACGCGCACGTACGAAACCTTGAGCACGCAGCTCTTCGAATACAGAGAGATGTTCGCCCTTGCGCTCGCGAATCACCGGCGCCAGCAGCATCAGCTTGGCACCTTCCGGTTGGGCCAGCACCAGGTCGACCATCTGGCTGACGGTCTGGGCTTCCAGCGGAATGTCGTGGTCCGGGCAGCGGGGGATACCCACCCGCGCGTAGAGCAGGCGCAGGTAGTCGTAGATTTCGGTGATGGTGCCCACGGTGGAGCGTGGGTTATGGGAGGTCGACTTCTGCTCGATGGAAATCGCCGGCGACAGGCCTTCAATGGTGTCGACGTCGGGCTTTTCCATCATCGACAGGAACTGCCGGGCATAGGCCGACAGCGATTCCACATAGCGACGCTGACCTTCGGCATACAGCGTGTCGAACGCCAGGGACGATTTGCCGGAGCCGGACAAGCCGGTGATGACGATCAGTTTGTCCCGGGGCAGGGTCAGGTCGATGTTCTTCAGGTTGTGGGTTCTAGCCCCACGAATCAGGATCTTGTCCAAGATGGCCTCGCACGGCGGGCGTAAATAATGCAGGAGTATACGGCTAAAGACTGGATGAATATACACTGTCAAAGTGCCGGGTGCAGCCTTACATGAAAGCTGCGCGGCAAAGCGCCGCATATACCCTCTCAATCGATGGGACTGGTAGAATCGCCGCCGGTTCACACGAGGTTTTTCCATGCACGATCCCCACAGCGAACGCATGAGTAGCGGCGAGACCCGAGCAGCAAGCGGTCTGGCCCTGGTGTTCGCGTTCCGTATGCTTGGCATGTTCATGGTGTTGCCGGTACTGGCGACCTATGGAATGGATCTGGCAGGCGCGACCCCCGCACTGATCGGCCTGGCGATTGGTGCCTATGGCCTGACCCAGGCGATTTTTCAGATCCCGTTCGGAATCATTTCCGACCGCATTGGCCGGCGCCCGGTGATTTACCTCGGGCTGATTGTCTTCGCCCTCGGCAGCGTGCTCGCGGCACAATCCGATTCGATCTGGGGCGTGATCGCCGGACGCATCCTGCAAGGTGCCGGGGCGATTTCCGCTGCCGTCATGGCGCTGCTGTCCGACCTGACCCGTGAGCAACACCGCACCAAGGCCATGGCCATGATCGGCATGACCATCGGTCTGTCGTTCGCCGTGGCCATGGTCGTGGGCCCGTTGCTGACGCGTGCCTTTGGCTTGCACGGCCTGTTCCTTGCCACCGGCGGCATGGCGTTGTTCGGGATCGTGATCGTGGCCTTTATGGTGCCGCGCTCCACTGGTACGTTGCAGCACCGTGAGTCGGGCGTCGCACGCAAGGCACTGTTGCCGACGCTCAAGCACCCGGATCTGTTGCGCCTGGATTTAGGTATCTTTGTATTACACGCAATGCTGATGTGCAGCTTCGTCGCCTTGCCCCTGGCGCTTGTGGAAAAAGCCGGGCTGCCCAAGGAACAGCACTGGTGGGTCTACCTCACCGCACTGCTGATTTCGTTCTTCGCCATGATCCCGTTCATCATCTATGGCGAGAAGAAACGCAAAATGAAACGAGTTTTGCTGGGCGCCGTCGCGACATTGATGCTCACTGAACTATTCTTCTGGCAGTTCGGCGACAGCCTACGGGCGCTGGTTATCGGTACGGTGGTGTTCTTCACCGCGTTCAACCTGCTGGAGGCTTCGTTGCCTTCGCTGATCAGTAAAGTTTCACCGGCCGGTGGCAAAGGCACGGCGATGGGGGTGTATTCCACCAGCCAGTTCCTGGGCTCGGCGTTGGGCGGCATCATGGGCGGCTGGATGTTCCAGCATGGCGGTCTGTCGGTTGTGTTCCTCGGATGCGCCGGGCTGGCTGCACTTTGGTTGGCCTTTGCTGTTACCATGCGCGAACCTCCCTACGTCACAAGTCTGCGTTTGCCGCTATCGCCTGAGGCGATCCGTGAAAGCGGCCTGGTAGAGCGCCTGAAGGCCGTCGTAGGGGTAACGGATGCCGTCGTGGTCGCGGAAGAGGCGGCCATTTACATCAAATTGGACACCGAATTATTGGATCGCGCGACGCTCGAGCAACTGGTCAACCCAGTGCCGACAGCGCGCCCAGCATAGGAGAACGTTATGGCCCGTGGGGTTAACAAAGTCATATTGGTCGGTACATGCGGCCAGGATCCCGAAGTTCGCTACTTGCCTAACGGTAACGCCGTGACCAACCTGAGTCTGGCGACCAGCGAACAGTGGACCGACAAGCAAACCGGCCAGAAGGTCGAGAAAACCGAGTGGCACCGTGTGTCGATGTTCGGCAAGGTGGCAGAGATCGCCGGTGAGTACCTGCGCAAAGGTTCGCAGGTCTACATCGAAGGCAAGCTGCAAACCCGCGAGTGGGAAAAAGACGGCATCAAACGTTACACCACTGAAATCGTGGTCGACATGCAAGGCACCATGCAACTGCTGGGCGGCCGTCCACAGGGCGACCAACAAGGCCAGGGTGGCATGTCCAACTCGGCACCGCGCCCACAGCAGTCGCGTCCACAGCCAAGCCAGCAGCCACAGCGTGAGTCGCGCCCAGCGCCACAACAGGCCGCGCCGCAGCCAGCTCCGGATTTCGACAGCTTTGATGACGATATCCCGTTCTGAGCCGTGCCAAAGCTATTCGCTGCAAGCTGAAAAAAACCGCGCTGCCGACAAGGCCGCGCGGTTTTTTTGTATTGACGGCGCCTAACGCAGGGCGAAGGCCAGCATATCTGTGTTGACTCGCTGCTTGTGAGTGTCCGTCAAACCATGAGGCGCGCGCGAGTAGATCAGCAGTTCGGAGTGCGGGATCAAGAAGTTAGTCTGCAACGCAGAAGCCTGTATCGGCACGATTTGATCGTCGCTGCCGTGGATGATGAGCGTGGGCATATTGAAGTGCTTCAAGTCCTCTCGGAAGTCGGTTTCCGAAAACGCTTTGATGCTATCAAAAGTATTTTTATGCCCCCCCATGACACCCTGCATCCAGAATGAATTGATCAAGCCCTGAGAGGGTTCGACGCCCTCCCGGTTGAATCCGAAAAATGGGCCGCTGGCCAGATCAAGGTAGAGCTGCGAGCGGTTGGCGATGGAGTCGGCTCGCATGCCGTCGAAAACTTCAATGGGTGTCCCTTGGGGGTTGCTGACGGTTTTGAGCATCAGTGGCGTAACGGCGCAAATCAAACCCGCCTTGGCCACGCGCGCAGTGCCATGGCGAGCGATATACCGCGCGACTTCGCCGCCGCCGGTAGAAAATCCGAAAAGGATCACCTCTGTCAGATCCAGGTGTTCGATCAGCTCCGCCAAATCATCTGCGTAATGGTCCATGTCGTTGCCGTCCCAGGGCTGGCTTGAACGGCCATGCCCACGGCGATCATGCGCAATGGCGCGAAAACCGTTATTGGCGAAATGCAGCATCTGCGACTCCCAGCTGTCGCTGCTCAGTGGCCACCCGTGACAGAACACAACGGGCTGACCGCTGCCCCAGTCCTTGTAATAAAGATCATTGCCTTCGCGAGTTTTCAGATAAGACATGGCATAGCTCCATGGACATGCGGATGAATTTGGCTGGTGATGGCCAGAAAAATCGTCCGTGGACACTACGCTGGCATTTTCATTAACGCCCCCTTGATGCCGAGTCTGCACGGGGCAAAAATGAGTTTAGCTCGGTTTTTCGAGCGGCACTGCGGGAAAAAACCGTCTTCGGATGGTCGTCCTGCAACAGTTAAACGCCACTGAGGGGCATAGTGGTCGACGCCATGGCAGGTTTCTCGTGCCCCACACTTTCCAGGCAGGGAAGGCCAGCAATCCTGGAATTTGTTCTCATGACTAACAAGATTTAGGCTGTGGCCAACCTCTCAAAAGAAGGAAATCTGTGATGACCTGGTCCGCCAAGCAGTACACGATGTTCGAACGACAGCGCACGCGCCCTGTGCGTGATCTGGTCGCGGCCATTCCCAATGTCGATGTGCGCACTGCTGTCGATCTGGGGTGCGGTCCCGGCAATTCCACGCAAGTATTGGCCGAGCGTTTCCCAGAGGCGCAGGTCACTGGCCTGGACAGTTCCGACGATATGCTGGTCGACGCCCGCAAACGCCTGCCCGCGCTGAACTTTGAGCTGGCGGACATCGGTGCCTGGAGTCCGTCGCAGCCATTCGACGTGATCCTCGCCAACGCCTCGCTGCAATGGCTGCCAAACCACGCCACGCTCTATCCGCATCTGGTCGACCAGTTGGCGCCTGGCGGCACGCTCGCCGTACAAACCCCAGACAACCTCAATGAGCCCGCCCACCGGCTGGCGCGCGAAGTGGCTGCAGATGGCCCATGGGCGGCAAAGATCGGCGCGTTCCAACACAATGAGCGCCACTCGGCGAGCTACTACTACGAGTTGCTGAGCAAACACTGCGGCACCGTGGACGTATGGCGCACCACTTACCAGCACCCGTTGGCGGATCACGCGGCGGTGGTGGAGTGGTTCAAGGGCTCAGGCTTGCGACCCTTTCTTGCGCCACTGAGCGATAGCGAAAAAGCCGCCTTCCTACAGGAATACCAGGCGCGGATTACACAGGCTTATCCAGCACTAGGTGATGGCACCGTATTACTGCCCTTCCCGCGCCTGTTTATCATCGCGACCCGCTGACGGCACAGAAGCAAGCAGCGCTTACGCCGCTGCTGCTTGCGCCTTCAAATACTCATCCGCCGACACTACGCCCGCGTAGCCAAATGCCAACGACACCATATACGCGCCATGCACCTGCGCCGCCGGAATCACCTGTCCGTTGAATTCCAGGTCGCGGGTGGCGCACGCGTCATGAATCACCGTGACCTTGTAGCCCAGGTCCGCTGCGGCCCGCACCACCGCATCGATGCACATATGGCTCATGCTGCCGACCACCACCAGTTCGGTGATGCTGCGCTGTTCCAGAAGGGCGCGTAGAGGGGTTTCGCGGAACGCATTCACGAAATGTTTAAGCACCACCGGCTCGCTGCCCTCGTTCAGCACCTTGGGGTGCAAATAGGCACCCTCAGAGTTCGGCGTGAAAAACGGTGCATCCTCGGACGTGAACTCATGGCGCACATGAATCACTGCATCCCCGTTCTGGCGAAACGCCTGGAGCACCTGCGCAGCCTTGTCCGCGGCGGCTTCCACGCCATCGAGCGGCCACTTGCCTTGAGGGAAGTAGTCGTTCTGGATATCGATTAGGATGAGTGCTTGCTTGGCCATGGGTATTGCCTCGTGATGGGTTGATGGGGCCAGTATGTTAGCTGGCGCCGCAGCGGGGGATTGGCTGCACCGACAATAACAGGGGGAAAACTGACAATGGCGGTTGTTGAGCTGGGCGTGTTGATCTACCACGGTGCGCAGTTGGCAGCGGTGCACGGGCTGACCGATCTGTTTGGTGTCGCCAACCGGATCGCCGCCGAGCATCAATCCGCACAGCTGCCGTTGCTGCGGGTGAGCCACTGGCAGGTGGATGGCGATGGTATACCCACGCGGGTATTCGACAGCCACCCAGGGCCTGAGCAACCGATGATGGCGGTGCTGGTGCCGCCTTCAATCGGCGAGTTCACCGAAGACCAGGCGCCGCCCGCACTGCTCGAGTGGATTCGCCAGCAACACGCTGCGGGCACCGTGCTCGGTGGCGTTTGCATCGGTTCGATCCTGCTGGCGCGCAGCGGTCTGTTGGACGGGCGCAGCGCCACCACCCATTGGTCCTCAGCCAAATCCTTCGCGACCCGTTATCCGGCCGTACGCCTTGAGGCGGATAAACCGATCGTCGATGACGGCGACCTGATCACCACCGCCGGGCTGATGGCCTGGTCCGAGCTGGGCCTGCGCCTGGTCGACCGCCTGATGGGCCCCAGCGTTGCCGCCGCTACCGCGCGTTTCCTGGTGATCGAGCACAGCGACAGTGCCAGCCAGTGCGGCAGCAACTTTGCGCCGATCTTCAGCCATGGCGATGCGGCCATCCTCAAGGTCCAGCATTGGTTGCAAGCCAGTGGCGCGGTGGATGTGTCCGTGGCCGCCATGGCGCAAGAGGCGGGGCTGGAAGAGCGCACGTTCCTACGGCGTTTTCGCAGTGCCACGGGATTGAAGCCCACCGAATACTGCCAGCATTTACGTGTCGGCAAGGCGCGGCAAATGCTGGAATTCACCACCGCCACCATCGACCACATCGCCTGGACCGTGGGGTATCAGGACCCTGGTGCGTTTCGCGCCACCTTCAAGAGGATCACCGGTTTGGCACCCAGTGATTACCGCAGCCGTTTTGGCGTGTGAATCGTGCAGAACGCCCCACGGTCAAGGGGGTGTCGTGCAGAATAATACAGGCCAACTGCTATCGCTTTTTGCGCAAGTGATTGATTTCAAACCCCTCACTTTTGAACCTGCCTTGGCCTGATCCCTGCAACCTTCCACCCACACACATGGCGGGAAGGCCAAGGGGGATGCATGACCCCGACTCAACGCAAGAAATGGGTAGTCGCTCACTCCACGCGAGAAGGCGCTCCCCGGCATGAAGTCGAAACCAACCGAGCCCTTGCGCGCTGGCTGGCGCAAATCCTTGGGCTCAAGTACGGCGGTGATTACGATCCACGTAAACACGCCGGCCGTGAACGTTACCTGCTTCCCACGCAAACACTGATTGGCCCTGCGCAGGCGCGGGCCCTTAATATCAAGGGCCCCGAAGACCTGTGGGGCGGTTATGTGGAGCATGACTTCATCGGCACCAAAGCCATCAGTCACGGCCTGCTGGGCCCGGACGCCGCAGCCCCCGAAGGCTGGTCGCCGTTGTTCTGCGAGCGCGTGCGCGACGTTGTGCTGGACGGCCTGAGCGTATTTGCGCTCAACGATGCACGGGAAGCCGCCAAACGCCTGCTCTACAGCGGGCCGATCCGCCTGAAGCCGGTGCATGCCTGCGCCGGGCGCGGCCAGGAAGTTATCCACAGCCTGGATGAGTTCGAGGCCGTGCTGGCGCGCCCCGAAGCGGCCCGGATGTTCAGCGAAGGCGTGGTGCTGGAACAAGACCTGCACGATGTGGTCACCCATAGTGTGGGCCAGAGTTTTATCGGCGATCACGTCATCAGCTACTGCGGCGAGCAATACCTGACCCAGGACGGACAGGGCGAGGAGGTCTACGGTGGCTCCAACCTGCTGGTGGTGCCTGGCGGTTATGACGATTTGCTCAAGCTCGAGCTGCCCGGCGACGTGCGCCAAGCCATCGAGCAAGCCCAGGTCTTCGACGCGGCCGCCGATGAGGCTTACCCAGGTTTCTACGCGTCCCGGCGCAACTACGACATCGCCCAGGGCCTGGACAGCGACGGCCAGCGGCGCAGTGGTGTGCTTGAACAATCCTGGCGCATGGGTGGCGCCAGCAGCGCGGAAGTCGCGGCGCTGCAGAGCTTTATCAACCACCCGGGCCTCAAGGCCATTCAGGTGTCTTCGGTAGAGACCTACGTGGACCAGGCGCTGCCCGCGGATGCTATCGAGGTGTACCGAGGCCCGGCGGAAAACAGCGACTTTCTTCTCAAGTACGTGACGGTTAAATCTTATGACGGCTAGAAGCGAAAGCATTGCGATCGACATCGACGACGAACAGATGAGCGGCACGTTCCTCAGCCCCAAATCGAAGGTGCCGGGGGTGTTATTCGTGCACGGCTGGGGCGGTAGTCAGGAGCGTGACCTGGAGCGCGCCAAAGGTATCGCCGGCCTGGGATGCGTGTGCCTGACGTTCGATCTGCGTGGTCACGCGGGCACAGGTATTCCCTTGTCCCGCGTCACCCGGGAAGACAACCTGCGCGATCTGCTGGCGGCCTACGACCGACTGCTCTCGCACCCGGCCATCGACACCTCGGCGGTGGCGGTGGTGGGCACCAGCTATGGCGGCTACCTGGCGGCGATTCTCACCTCATTGCGCCCGGTGCGCTGGCTGGCGCTGCGCGTGCCGGCGCTGTACCGCGACCAGGAATGGCTCAAGCCCAAGCGTGACCTCGATAAGGCCGACCTGATGGATTACCGCAGCACCCTGGTGCACGCCGAAACCAACCGCGCGCTGCAGGCCTGCGCGCAATTTACCGGTGATGTGCTGATTGTCGAATCGGAAACCGACGACCATGTGCCCCACGCCACCATCATGAGCTACCGCGCGGCGTGCCAGCACACGCACTCCCTGACGCACCGCATCATCGATGGTGCCGACCACTCCCTGAGCGATCCAGTGTCACAGCAAGCCTACACCTCGATCCTGGTGGACTGGATCACCGAGATGGTGGTGGGCGAGCGGTTGAGCATCATCCAGTCCCAGTAACGCGATCATGCCGGTGTTTTCTTCACCCGTAATGCCTTGGCTTTGGCCTCGACACCGAGGTACATCACCAGAGCGATCAGCAGCGGCAGGATAAAGTAGATGGCGCGATAGGCGATCAGCCCGGCCAGCAAACTGCCCCGCGACGCTTCATGTTGCAGCAGTGCGATAAACACCGCTTCCAGTACCCCGAGCCCGGCGGGGATATGGGTGATGACACCGGCGATCGCGCTGATCAGCAGCACGCCCAGCACCAGCGGGTAGTCCAGCTTGGCGGGCAACAAGGTGAAAATCACCGCCGCCATCAGCGACCAGTTCAACGCGCCCAATGCCAACTGCAGGCAGGCCATGCGCAGCGACGGCAGGTTGATCTCGATGCCGCGAATCGACCACGCACGCTTTGTCGAGAATTGGCACGCCGCCAGATAGCCCAGGCTCGCCAGCACCAACAGCACACCCACGCCCTGCAGGGCGCCGCTGCTGAGCTTCCAGCCCGGCGGCATGGTCACCAGGCCGCTGCTGAACACCACCCCGGCCAATGCCATATAACCGAACCAATTGGTGGCCAGGCTCAGCCCGAGAATCTTGGCGATATTGCCGGTGCTCACCCCCAGCCGCGAATACAGCCGATAGCGCATGGCGATCCCGCCGACCCAGGCACTCAGGTTCAGATTGAACGCATAGCTGATGATCCCGACCGGCAGGATCTGCTTCCAGCGCAGCGGTTGGCGAATGTAGGTGCGGCCGATCAAGTCGAAGCAGGCGTAGACGATAAAGCTGCACAACGTCAGCGTGCCCGCGATCAGCAGGGTGCGCAGCTTGAAATCGCCCAGGGTCTGGAACACTTCGCTCCAGTCGATACGCCTTGCGAGCAGGGTGAACAGCACGATCAGCAACAGGAAGAACGCCACGGTCAGCGGTTTCTTCCAGCGCTTGAAGCGGGAACCGTTGGCTTCAGATGTCATGGGTTCGAGCCTCGAAGGGTTTCAACCGTGGCTTGTGCGCCGGCAACCAGCCGGTCAGCGCGGGGAAGTGGCGCATCACATGGAACACCAGGAAACCGACGGTCAATCGCCATAGCCACAGGCGCGGCTTGCGGTTTTCCGGCATGGTCTGGCAATGCTCCTTGGCGAGTACGTCCAGGCGTTCGTACAGTTGCTGATTGAACGCCCGGTCACGAATCAGCACGTTGGCCTCCAGGTTCAGCGACAGGCTTAACGGGTCGAGGTTGCTCGAACCCACGGTGCTCCACTCGTCATCCACCAGCGCAACCTTGCCGTGCAGCGGGCGCTGGCAATATTCATGAATCACCACGCCATCCTTGAGCAGGTAGTCGTAGAGCATGCGCGCGGCCAGCTTGGCCAGCAGCACATCGGGCTGGCCCTGCATGATCAATTGCACCTTCACGCCACGGCGCGCCGCATTGCGGATCTCGCGCAGCAGGCGGTAACCGGGGAAGAAATAGGCATTGGCAATCACCGCGCGTTCCCGGGCTTTGCTCAAGGCATGGATGTAGGCCTCTTCAATGTCGTCGCGGTGCTGCAGGTTGTCGCGGTAAATCAGGCGCACCAGGCCCTCGCCTGTGTCGGTCGGCCAAGGCGATGGCCGTTGCTGGCGCCGTCGCCAACCGCGCCGCGTGCGCACCTGGCGGCCGCTTTGGGCGAGGGCAAAATGATGCAGGTCGGCCACCGCCGGGCCTATCACCTGCACCGCGTAATCCTGCTTGGCCTCGGGGCCGAAATCCCCCAGGTGATCGGCAGAAAAATTGATCCCGCCGATAAACGCCACGGCGGCATCCACCACCACGATCTTGCGGTGCAGGCGGCGAAACCAGTTGGTGCGAATACCCAGGGTCTTGGACGCCGGGTCAAACATCTGCACGGCCACCCCGGCCTGGGCCAATTCGCCGAGAAAAGCGCGGCTCAGTTCGCCGCAGCCAAAGCCATCCAGGCTGACCACCACCTTGACACCACGCTGCGCCGCGTCGATCAAGATGCGTTGCAGCTCATGGCCGACCTTGTCTTCGAAGAGGATAAAGGTCTCCAGCAGGATCTCCCGCTGTGCCCCGCGCAAGGCGTCGAACACTTTGGGAAAGTACGCCTCGCCGTTCTCCAGCAACTCGAGCCGGTTGTCAGGCTGCCAGCCGTAATCGACGTCGCGGGCCTTGGCTTCATCCGGCGGCTGGTCGGTAGCAATGTGCTCAACGGCAATGTTCATAGTTCAATCTCCACCGACAGGGGCACGTGGTCTGACAGATGGGACCAGGGGCGGGTGGTCAGCACCTTGGGGTTATGAATCTTTAGATTGCGCACATAGATGCGGTCCAGCGCCAGCAGCGGCAGGCGCGCGGGAAAGGTGCGTGCGAGTTTGCCGTGGGCCTGCATGAAGACTTCCTGCAGGCCGCTCTGGCTGAGGTCGGCGCGTTGGCGCCAGTCATTGAAATCGCCGGCAACCACCAACGGCGCATCCGCCGGGATCTCGCTGATACGCTGCTCCAACAAGCGCAATTGCTGCTGGCGATGCACCTCGCGCAAGCCCAGGTGGATGCAGATCGCATGCACTTCCTGTCCGGTGCCAGGCAAGCGCAGCACGCAATGCAACAGGCCACGGTTTTCATGGCCGCTTTGGGAGATATCGAGGTTGTCGTAGCGCACGATCTGGAATTTCGACAGCAACGCATTGCCATGGTCGCCATGGGGGTAGACCGCGTTGCGCCCGTAGGCGAACTGCGGCCAGATGCTGTCGGCGAGGAACTCGTACTGCGGCATGTTCGGCCAGTCGCTGTAGCGCTGGGGATGGCGCTCGTGGGTGCCGTGGATTTCCTGCAGGAACACCATATCAGCGCCCACACTGCGCACTGCTTCGCGCAGTTCCGGCAGGATGAAACGTCGGTTCAAGGCGGTGAAGCCCTTGTGGATATTGACCGTCAGCACCGTGAAGTGGGTGATGGCGACGGTGGGCGTAATGGGGACCCATTCCGGATGTGTCATGGCAACACCCCCGGTTCAGGCAACTTGCCGGGTTCGGTGCAAAGCTGCCTGTCCAGCCCGAAACGCTGCAGCAAGTGGCGTGCATCGAAGGGCGCACGCACTTTGATGTCATTGTCGAAAAAGCAAAACACATCCCGCTGTTTGCGGGCGCGCGGTTTGTGCTGCGGAGCGGCCAGGTGCGCATCGGCCGGTTGCTTGCCGTGGGCCCAACGTTCGATGCGATCGCCCCAGCGCTTGAGGGCTTCATCGGTATAACCGCTGGCGTACAGCTGCTTGTCGCCGTGCAAACGCAAGTACATGAAGTTGGCGGTAACATCTTCGAGATACGGCCACTTGCCGGCGGTGTCTGCCACCACCAGCGCCACGCTGTGCTTTTCCAGCATCTGCACGAACTCCGGCACCGCAAAACTGTTATGACGAATCTCCACCGCGTGGCGCAGGGCGCGCTTGCCGTGGGCCTGCAGGCTGGCCTTGCCGTTCAGGCGCGGCTCATGCTGGTGGGCGAGGGTGGCGGCCTGCCGGGTGTCGGTGGGCAATTCGGCGAGGAAGGCTTCGAACAGCAGCGGATCGAATTTAAAGCTGGGCGGAAACTGCCACAGGATCGGGCCGAGTTTGTCTTTCAGCTCCAGCACTCCGGAGGCGAAGAAGTTCGCCATCGGCTTGTGCACATCCTGCAGGCGCAGGATATGCGTGATGTAGCGCGGTGCCTTGACACTGAACATGAAGTCTTCAGGCGTCTGGGCATACCACTCGGCGTAACGCTTGGGAGTTTGCAGCGCGTAGAACGAACCGTTGATCTCGATGCTGTTGACGGCGCGTGACGCAAACTGCAGCTCGCGTTTCTGGGTCAGCCCCTCGGGGTAGAAATCCCCCCGCCAAGGCGTGTAGCGCCAGCCGGAAATGCCGATATGAATCGCCGCCATGGTTACTCCCGTCGATGTGGGTCGATTGACCTCCGTTTTGGGATGACCGTGCAATTTGCGCGAAAGTTTCCACCGTCCTACAGACGGTGCAGGTTCAAAACTGTGCAAAGGGGCCACCACGCCTCACCCCGGCATGCAGGCCGCATTTGATAGTTGCCCAAGCGGCAAAGATGCTGAAACAGGGGAACGATCAGTGCTCAAATCCGTCAGTTCCTTACAGACCCTTCTGAAGGAGCCCGGTGTTTTGCTGAATCTAAAGACTGCATTACTGCTCGGCGCGCTGCTGTTCTGCGGCAGCGGCGCACTGTACGCCGCGGCCACCGCGCCGGAGCCCGAGGCACCGGCCAAACCGGAGTTGCTGGTGGAGGGTGGATTGCTCGGTGCCATCAGTTCCAGCATCGATGATGTGCAGAACAAGCTCGACCTCAATCAGAACCTCGTTGATGCCTGGCGCTTGCGCGCGGATCGGGCGGCGGATGAAGTCGGCCGGTTGGTTGACCAGACGTCGGAGCGTTCGCCGTGGAGCGTGGCCGGCGACTTCCTGCTGCTGTCCAGTGTGTGGATTGGCGCCTTCGCGCTGTTGACGTTGCTGGGGCGCTTTATCGTGCGGCGCTTGAACCGGCGCCAGTTCGTCGAACGCCGCAGGCGCCTGCAAGGCGTACTGGGTTATGTGGTGCCCTACACGATCCCGGCGCTGATCTGCCTGCCGCTGACGCTCTATGTCAGTCACTTCCTGCCCACGTCCATAGGCCGCGCCCTGGCGCTGTGCTTTGCCTATGCGACCAGCAGCGGCATCTTCTCCACGTCGATGCTGCTGTGCGTGATTGTGATGTTCAACGTCGGCCATAAGCGGCCGGCGGTGCAGATCATTCGCGACTACTGCCCCAAGCCGCTGTTCCTGATCGGCTTCCTCGCCGCCCTCAGCGACGCCCTGACCAGTCCGCAGATCGCCCGCCAGCTCGGCGGCAATATCACCAGCAGTATCGCGGTGTTTACCGGCCTGTTCGCGGCGGTGATCTTTGGCGTGCTGGTGGTGCGCCTGCGCCGCCCGGTGGCCCACCTGATTCGTAATCGACCGCTGGCCCAGCGCCTGAAACACCCGGCGTTGCAACAGTCGCTACGGATATTTTCCGGCCTTTGGTACTGGCCGATCCTGTTGATGGTGCTGGTCTCGGCGATCAACCTGATCGGCGCCGGAGACGACAACCAGAAAGCCCTGCGCTGCGCGCTGTTCACCACGATTCTGTTGATCGGCACGGTCTTCCTGAGCACGGTGCTGCAACACCTGTTCAAGTCCCGCAGCCAAGTGGCGATCCAGCGCAGCAGTGCCTATAAGGAGCGTTTCCTCAGCCTCTTGCATGCGATCCTGCGTATCGTCATGGCCATCGCCTTTATCGAAATCCTCGGGCGCATCTGGGGCGTATCGCTGTTCGAATTTGCCCAGCGCAACTCGGTAGGCCGTGCGATCAGCGACTCCCTCAGCAGCATCGGCCTGATCCTGTTGATGACATGGTTGTTCTGGGTCGTACTCGACACGGCGATCCAGGAAGCGCTGAAACCGCCGGTGAACAAACGCTCCAATCGCCAGCCCAGCACAAGGGTGAAGACCATCCTGCCGCTGCTGCGCAATGCGATCAAAATCATCCTGGTGGTGATCTGCGCAATCACCACCATGGCCAACCTGGGCATCAACGTCGCGCCGTTGCTGGCGGGGGCCGGTGTGGTCGGCCTGGCGATTGGTTTCGGCTCCCAGCAATTGGTGCAGGACGTGATCACCGGCCTGTTCATCATCATCGAAGACACCTTGTCCATCGGCGACTGGGTGGTGCTCGACTCCGGCCACGCCGGCACCGTCGAAGGCCTGACCATCCGCACCCTGCGCCTGCGCGACGGCAAGGGGTTCGTGCATTCGGTGCCGTTCGGGCAGATCAAGGCGGTCACCAACCAGTCGCGGCAATTTGCCTATGCGTTCTTCTCGGTGCAGTTCACCTACGACACCGATGTGGACAAGGCCGTGGAACTGATCCGCGAGGCCGGGCAGTCGATCCGCGACGATGTGTTCCTCAAGTACAACCTGCAAGGGCCGCTGGAGGTGTTTGGCGTCGACAAGATGGACCTCAATGGCGTGGTGCTCACGGCGCAGTTTCGTACTGTGTCGGGTGGGCAATACGCGGTGAGCCGTGCGTTCAACCAGCGTTTGAAAAAGCTTGTGGATAACTGTGATGAGGTGCACTTCGCGCAGACTTATCCACAGCAGGTTTTGTTGCCCAAGCGTGCATCCCAGGTGGATGAGCCGGATGAAGAGGTGCCGGCGTCGGTGGTGTTGACGGAGCAGCCCAGGCCTCAATGAGGCCCTCAAATTCAATGCCTGATCAACTTCTCCTGCACCGCCTGCTGATCCACCTCCAGCAACAGCTGCTGCTTGCCGGCGACCATCACCGCCGCCGGCAACCCATCCCGATACACAATTCGATTCCCACTCACCGCCGGCACCTTGCTGCCCGGCAACAGTGTGCCCACCAGGTTCAGCGGGTCAGCCCCGCACACGGCGATCAAACTCCCGTCATGGGGCCTGCGCCGCACTTCGCGCAGCAACGGGATCGCTTCGGGCAACGCAAACTGCTCACCCGCCAGCCCGCTGACAAACCGCCCGCCGCGAATCTCACCCCGGGCCTCCAGCCGATGGAATGTGCGTAGCAGTTCGCGCCAACTCGGCAACCAATCCGCCTCGCGCTCCAGCAAACGCCAGAACACCACGCCATAACGGCGCAGCAAGGTCATCGCCACATGTTCCAGGGTTTCGGCCGAGTGCGGGCCGGCGGCGGTCGATGGGCGGCGAATCAGCGCCCAGCGCCCGGCATCGTCCATGCCGCCGATAAACGCCCCACGCCCGCGCCGACTGCTGCGCGCCTGGCGCTTGCTGGCCGGGGTGGTCAGTGCGCGCAACCCGGCAAAACTGTCGGCATTCACCAGGCCGGCGCCGACCAGTTCCTGCAACGCGCTTTCCAGTTCGCTGCGCAGCAGATGGGCTTCGTGCACCAGCTCATCGAAAAACAGCGCGCCGTGTTCGCGCAAGGCCAGGTGGACTTTCTGCGCCTTGGGCGACAGCGTCGTGCTGTCGGTGGGTTCGGTGAGCCCGCTCCACAATGCCACCTGGCTGCGCGGCAACAGCACCACCGGCGTACTGCGCAGGGCCATGGCGCCGGACTTGTTGCTCAAGCGCGTCCACACCAGCTTGCCGCTGCGGCACAGCTCGTCGAGCCAGGTCGATGAGTAATCCTTGAGCCGTGCACTGAGCAGGTCACTGTCCCAGGCCGACGTGGCGGCGGCGTAGCCTTCGAACTGGCCGACAATCTGCGGCAGCATGGCGCTGCTCTGGCCCCGCGTGCTGTCGGATAGGTGCTGCCAATCGAACAGGAAGCGCATGAAATCCTGCAGTGCCACCGGCTCGATTTCCCGGCGCAGGCGCTTGACCGTGTAGCGATGAATGCGTGCAAGCAGATGTCGTTCGCACCATTGTTCCTCGAGTGCGCCGGGGCTGAAGTGACCGCGCAGCACGTAGCCTTCCTGCTCCAGGCGTGCCAGCGCCTGGGTGATGTCGGCCACCGGCAAGGTCAGTGGCGCGGCGATCTCGATAATGCTCTGCGGGCCGAAGCCACCCAGGCGCGCACGCAGCACTTCTACCAGCGCGTCGTCAAAGGTCCATGCCTCATCGAAGCCGGGGAGCAACGGCAAGTTGTTGGGGTAGATCGCCTGCAAACATCCCAGGCGTTCCAGCGCGACCCACAGGCCATTGGACAACTGAAAGGCGCGTCCACCCTTGGCCAAGGCGTTCAGCCACTCGGCCCATTGCGCCGTGACTTCGTGACTGGCGATGCACGCCAGGCTCATCAGTGCCTCATGCATTTCATCCACGCCATGGGGCGCCGGCCAGGCCTCTTCGCGCACGCCGGCGATGGCGTCCGCATCCAATGCGCCGAGGTCGTCGGTGCTCTGCGGGTCGCTCCAACGGCGGTTGAGCACGGCCTGGGTGCGGCGTTCTTCCAGCGGTGCGTCGTCGAGAAAGGTGTAGGGGCGCGCGCTGAGGATTTCGGCGGCCATGGGCGAGGGCGCCGGCAGGTCGCGGCTGATCAAGCGCACGTCGCCGCGCTCCATGCGCCGAAGCAAGGCAAGCCAGGCGTCGCTGTCCATGGCTTCGTGCAGGCAGTCGTCGAGGGTTTGTTCCACCAGCGGGTGCTCGGGCACTTCGCGTTCGCCGGCGAGGTTTTCCAGGCAGGCGATCTGGTCGGGGAACACACTGGCGATCAGGTCTTCGCTCTTCATACGCTGCAGCTGCGGCGCCACTTTGCGCCCGCCGGTAAAGCGCGGCAGCGCCAGGGCCACGCCGGCGTTCCAGCGCCAGCGCACGCCGAACAGCGGCGCATCCAGCACCGCCTGGATCAGCAGGTGTTCAGCACTGTTGCTGTTGAGGTAACGCCACACCTCATCCAGCTCGAAACTGTGGCTGGTGGACAGCGACAGCACGATCGCATTTTCGCTGGCTGCCGCCTGCAATTCGAAATTGAAGGTGCGGCAAAAACGCTTGCGCAAGGCCAGGCCCCAGGCCCGATTGACGCGGCTGCCGAACGGCGTGTGGATGATCAACTGGGTGCCGCCGGATTCGTCGAAAAACCGCTCCATGATCAACGTGTCTTGGGACGGCAACGCGCCGAGGGCCAGGCGCGCGCGGGCCAGGTAGTCGAGGATCTGTTCGGCGCTGGCGCGGTTCAGGCCAAGGGTGCCGGTGAGCCACTCTTGCGCCGGTTGCAGGTCGCCAGGGCTGGCGCTGAGCAGGGTGTCGAGTTGCCCCTGCAAACGCGCGACAGCGGCGGACAACTCATTGCTGCGCCCCGGCGCTTCGCCGAGCCAGAACGGAATGGTCGGCGGCTGGCCATGGGCGTCTTCGACCCGCACTTTGCCGGCTTCGACCCGCAAGATCCTGTAGGACGTATTACCGAGCTGGAAGATATCCCCGGCGATACTTTCCACCGCGAAGTCTTCGTTGACGCTGCCGATGTTCAGGCTCTGGGGTTCGAGCAACACACTGTAATCGGCGTTGTCGGGGATGGTGCCGCCGCTGGTCACGGCGGTCAGCCTGGCGCCACGGCGGCCGCGCAGGGTGCGGGTCAGGGCATCGCGGTGCAGGTACGCGCTGCGGATACCCTGGCGCCCGTTGTAGCCGTCGGCGAGCATCTGTAGCAGCGCCTGGTAGTGGCGTTCATCCAGGACGGCGTAGGGCGCGGCGCGGTGGATCAGGTCGAGCAGGGCCTGCTCCGGCCACTCCTGGGCACTGACCTCGGCGATGATCTGCTGGGCCAGCACGTCCAGGGGCGCCACCGGGATCTGCAAGGTGTCCAGTTCGCCCCGCCGCACACAATCGAGCAGGGCGGCGCATTCGATCAGGTCGTCGCGGGTGGTGGCGAACAGGCGCCCCTTGGGCGTGCCGCCGACCTGATGCCCGGAGCGGCCCACCCGTTGCAGAAAACCGTTGATGGAGCCCGGCGAACCGATCTGGCACACCAAATCGACATCGCCGATATCAATCCCCAGCTCCAGGGATGCGGTGGCGATCAGCACTTGCAACTCGCCGGCCTTGAGCCGTTGCTCGGCATCCAGGCGCATTTCCTTGGCCAGGCTGCCGTGGTGGGCGGCCACGGCGCTCTTGCCCAGGCGCTCGCTCAGGTGCCGAGCCAGGCGTTCGGTCAGGCGCCGGGTGTTGACGAAGATCAGCGTGGTGCGGTGCTCACGGGCAAGGGCGGCGAGACGGTCGTAGACCAGCTCCCAGACATCGTTGGCCATCACCGCCGACAGCGGCACCGGCGGCACTTCGATATCCAGGTCACGGCGGCGGGCATGGCCGATGTCGACGATGTCGCACGTTCGCTCAGTGCCCACCAGAAAGCGCGACACCGCCTCGATAGGCTTTTGCGTGGCCGACAGACCGATGCGGGTCAGTGGCTCGGCACACAAGCCTTGCAGGCGTTCCAGGCTCAGGGCCAGGTGGCTGCCTCGCTTACTGGCGGCGATGGCGTGGATTTCATCGACGATCACCGTGCGCGCGCTGGCCAGCATGTGCCGGCCGGAGTCCGAGCCCAGCAGCACGTAGAGCGATTCCGGTGTGGTCACCAGGATATGCGGCGGGCGCTTGCGCATCTGTGCGCGGTCTTTCTGCGGGGTGTCGCCGGTGCGCACGGCGGTGCGAATCACCAGCGGCGGCAGGCCCAGGCGCTGCAAATGCTCGGTGATCCCGGCCAGCGGGGTTTGCAGGTTGATCTGGATGTCATTGGACAGCGCCTTGAGCGGCGACACATACACCACCAGCGTCTCGTCCGGCAGTTGCCCGCCGTTGGCCAGGCCCTGGTGCACCAGGTCATCGAGCACCGCGAGGAACGCCGTCAACGTCTTGCCGGAGCCGGTGGGCGCCGCGATCAGCGTCGAGCGGCGCTGGCGGATCAGCGGCCACGCCTGGGCCTGGGCGCTGGTCACCGAAGGGAAGGTGTGTCGGAACCAGGTGCTGACGGCGGGGTGGAAGCCGTTCAAGACCGTGTCGGTTGATTCAGGAAGGTTCATGCCTAAGTTATGCAGCCCACTCCAACAAGTTGCAACCCCGCACTTTATCCGTGACGGTTGCGCTACAAACCCGCAAAATGCAACGATTCTGGAATAAACCTACGGCACGCCTCACGGGCTTGCCGACCATAACCATCGTTCCAAACAGACCGGGCCTGCTCAATCTATGCGAATGCGCCTTATGTTACTGGGCGGCGGGAATGCCCTCGGGCAGGCGCTGATTCGCCTCGGTGCAGAGGAAGACATTGGTTTCCTCGCACCCAAACCGCCCCAAGACGGCTGGGATGCCGCAAGCCTCACCCAATTGCTCGACGACACCCGTCCCGATGCGTTGATCAACCTCGCCTACTATTTCGACTGGTTCCAGGCCGAAGCCGTCAGCGAAACCCGCCTGGCCGCCCAGGAGTTCGCCATCGAGCGCCTGGCCGAATTGTGCCAGCACCACAACATTACCCTGCTGCAACCGTCCAGCTACCGCGTGTTCGATGGCTCCCGCGCCACCGCCTACAGCGAAAAGGACGAGCCGGTGCCCCTGGGCCTGCGCGGCCAGGCGTTGTGGCGGATCGAGCAGAGCGTGCGCGCGACGTGTCCGCAACATGTGCTGTTGCGTTTTGGCTGGCTGCTGGATGACAGCGTCGACGGTACCCTCGGGCGCTTCCTGGCCCGGGCCGAGAAACCGGATGAGTTGCTGATGGCCGACGACCGCCGCGGTAACCCGACGCCGGTGGACGATGCCGCACGGGTGATCATCTCGGTGCTCAAGCAACTCGATTGCGCGGCGCCGCTGTGGGGCACTTACCACTACGCCGGGCATGAGGCGACCACGCCGCTGGCGCTGGGCCAGGCGATCCTCACCGAAGCGCGCAGCTACCATGCGCTGGCCATTGAAGCGCCCACCGCCCAGGCCCACGCGGCACGGCCGGATGCGGCAGACGAACCGCAGCATGCGGTGCTGGCCTGCAAGAAAATCCTGCACACCTTCGGCATCAAGCCGCGGGCGTGGCGAGCGGGGTTACCGGCGTTGCTGGACCGGTTCTACCGCCATAGCTGACACGACACAAAGCAAAATGTGGGAGGGGGTTGCTATGGTGATGGGGACTTGTCCCTCACCACAGCAACCCCCCCTCCCACATTGGTTATGCAGTGTTGCTTAGAACTTGTAGCCGATACCCACCATGTAAACCATCGGGTCAACGTCCACATTGACCTTGGCACGGGTGCCAGGCGCCACGGCGTTGTTTTCCACGGTGGCCTTGGTGCTGATGTCGATGTAGCGCGCCTGGGCGTTGATCATCCACTTGTCGTTGATCATGTAGTCCGCGCCGATCTGCGCAGCCCAGCCCCAGGAGTTCTCGGCCTTGAAGTTGCTGAAGCCGGCTTCGGAGGCGCGGCTGCCGACGTGTTCGTCGTAGATCCAGGTGTAGTTGATACCGGCGCCTACGTACGGCTGGAACGGGGATTTGTTGTCCAGCGGGTAGTACACGACGCTCAGGGTCGGTGGCAGGTGTTTCAGCGTACCGAGCTTGCCGTTGGCGGCGCCGAGGGCGGTGCCCTTGATCTTCACGTCATGCTCGAACGGCGTGGCCGCCAGCAGTTCGATACCGACATGGCTGGTGAGCATGTAGGCGAAGTTCAAGCCCAGCTGGGTGTCGCTACTCATGGTCGCCTTGCCGCCCAGGTTGGCGCCGGCCAGTGGGCCCTGGTCAACTTTGACGGTGCTGCTGTCTGCCTTCGGGTTCACGGTGATTGCACCGGCACGAATCAGAATGTCGCCCGCTTCGTGAGCGTGGACGGCAGGGGCGGCGAGTGCGAGGGCGAAGAGGGACGCGCCGAGCAGAGACTTGTTCATGGGAGCTCCAGAGGACGTTTAGAAGTTGTACGTCCAATGGTAAAGATCGTTCCGTCCGGTCTTTTGACTCAGCTCAATGAAAGGGCGATCAGCGTTATTCCGGCAGTTCGTAGATATAAATTTTCTCGGCATCCATCTGATAGCCGGCGTCGGCCAGTTCACTGGTGGACGGTTTGACCTGCATCGCCCCCTCGATCCAGTACGGCTGGTAGAGCTCATCGAGC
The DNA here is from genome assembly GCF_001702295.1 of Pseudomonas sp. S3E12. NCBI lineage: Bacteria > Pseudomonadati > Pseudomonadota > Gammaproteobacteria > Pseudomonadales > Pseudomonadaceae > Pseudomonas > Pseudomonas sp. S3E12. The sequence continues at coordinate 25,036 of NZ_MBDT01000038.1, read as the reverse complement.
TTCACGCCGAGTTCGCTTTTCACGTGCACGATCTGATTCGATGGCGGCGGCGGCACATGGATGCACGCGCCGAAGTACGGCACCAGCAGGAACTCGGTGGTGCGGCCTTCTTCACTGACTTCCAGCGGCACGATATACCCGGGCAGGCGGATGTGCTGGCCATCGAGGCTCTGCACCACCGGCGCATTGGGCAGATCCTGCTTGGCCGCTGGCGCCGCTTCGACGGACAAGGCATCGGCCATGTTCGACAGGTCGTGCAGCGGTTTCATGTTGGGGATTTCCGGCGGCGCGTCCGGCGGGATCATCTCCTGCCAGGACAAGTCCTTGGGCTGGTCCTCTGCCCAGGCGGGCACGGCCACCAGCAGCAATAATGCAAACAGAGCGCGACGCATCGAAGCCTTCCTCATAAACGTATGGACAGGCCATCGGCCAGGGATTGTCGGTAGGCGCGCCACGCGGGCACGCTGCCCATCAATAGCGCTGCAGCCAGGATACCGGCGAGCAGGGTCCATTCATATTCGCTGGGCCACGACATCGGCAGGTCGAGACCGTAATTGGCCTGCAAATACCCGCGCGATGCGGCGATGCACACATACAGCAAGCCCACGCCTGCGATCACGCCGGACAGGGCCAGGGCGAAGGCTTCGAAAATCAGCAAGGTTGCGATATGCCACGGCCGCGCGCCCACCGAGCGCAGGATCGCCATTTCGCGGCGGCGTTCGTTGAGGCTGGTGAGAATCGCCGTGAGCATGCCGATCAAACCGGTCAGCACCACGAACAGCGAGATCACGAACAGGGCTTTTTCGGCGGTGCCCATCATGCTCCACAGCTCTTGCAGCGCCACGCCGGGCAGGATCGCCAGCATCGGTTCGCCACGGAATTCGTTGATCTCCCGCTGCAGGGCGAAGGTGGAAATCTTGTTGTTCAGGCCGAGCATAAAGGCCGTGATGGCTTGCGGGGTGAGGTCCATGTTGCGCGCCTGGTCGGCACTGATGCGGCCTTTGCCCTGGGCCGGTACGCCGTTGTGCCAGTCGATATGGATCGCCTCCATACCGCCGAGGCTGATATGCAGCGTGCGGTCCACCGGTGTACCGGTGCGCTTGAGAATACCGACCACGGTGAACGGTTTGTCATCGTGTTTTACCAGGCTGACCACCGCCACGCCGTGGGCCAGCACCAGCTTGTCGCCGAGCTTGTAGTGCAGGGCATCGGCGACTTCGGCGCCGAGTACTACTTCGAACGGGTCGGTGGCGAAGGCACGGCCGCTGGCCAGCTCCAGGTTTTGCTTGCGCCCGTACTGGTAGTGCTCGAAGTACGACTCGTTGGTACCCATGACGCGGTAGCCGCGGTGGGAGTCGCCGAGGGAAATCGGGATCGCCCATTTCACCTGGGGGCTGGCGGCGAAGTGCTCGTAGCTGTCCCACCGAATGTTGTTGGTGGCGTTGCCGATGCGGAACACCGAGTACAGCAGCAGGTTGACCGAACCGGAGCGCGCGCCGACGATCAGGTCGGTGCCGCTGATGGTGCTGGCGAAACTGTTGCGCGCCTCAACGCGCACGCGCTCCACCGCCAGCAGCAGGCACACCGACAAGGCGATGGCGAAGGCGGTGAGGAGCGCGGTAAAGCGGCGGTTAGCCAGGCTGGCCATGGCTAGACGAAACAGATACATCTCAAACCTCTGCGGGCGTGGCGGCGCGATTGAGTTCGGCCAGCGACAGGTTGCGGTCGAACAACGGCGCCAGGCTCTGGTCATGGCTGACAAACAACAGGCTGGCGCCGGCTTCGCGGCATTCGGCGAACAGCAGTCGAATGAAGGCTTCGCGGGCGTCGTAGTCCAGGGCCGAGGTGGGCTCGTCGGCGATCACCAGCTCCGGTTGGCCGATCAGCGCACGGGCGGCGGCCACCCGTTGCTGTTGGCCGATGGACAACGAGTCGGCACGGCGCTCCAGCAGGTCTTTGTCCTTCAAACCCAGGTGCGCCAGCAAGGTCGCGGCGGCCTGGTCGACGCTGCCGTGGCGTTGGATCGCCCGTTGCGCGCGCAGCTTGGAAAAGTGGCAGGGCAACTCGACGTTCTCGCGCACCGACAGGAACGGCAGCAGGTTGAACTGCTGGAAGATATAGCCGGTGTGGTCAACACGAAAGCGGTCCCGGGCGCCGGCCGAGAGTTCGGTCAGCTCCTGGCCGAGCAGGCGGATGCTGCCCTGGTTGGGCTTCTGCACACCGCCGAGCAGGCCGAGCAAGGTGGTTTTGCCACTGCCGCTCGGCCCCTTGAGAAACAGGGTTTCCCCCGCTTCCAGGCGGAACGCGGGGATGTCCAGTAACTGTGGGTGACCGGGCCAGTTAAAGCCCAGGTCAGACAGTTCGATCAATGGGTGGGTCATGGGCACTCAGAACTTCAGGGTGGCTGCGGTGGCGGTCGCTTCAACACCTTGCTGGCCGCTCGGGCCGATCAGTTGTACCTGAATTTTCTGGGTGGCGGGGAAGGTCTTGAACACCTGGGTCAGGTCCAGGTTGCCCAGGGCGGTCGGCGTGGCACAGGTGAATTGGTAGTGGGCGTGGATTTCACTGTGATCGTGATGATGCTCGTGGGTACCGCCTTTGGCGTCGTGGTCATCATCGTCGTCGTGGTCGGCTTCCGGTTTGTCGCCGAACAGCGGGCTGTTGAGTTCCTGGGAGCTGATCACGCAACCCGCTGCCTTGGGCAGGTTGAACAGCGCCAGTGGGTTCTCCAGTTGTTTGCGTGCAGCGGCGACCTTGGCTTTGTCGGCTGCGCTGGTGGCGAGGTGTTCGAAGCCCACCAGGTTCATCGCCGGGCTGTCCAGTTCAAGCTCCAGGGCCTGGCCGTCGAGTACCGCGTTAAGGCGGCCTACGCCATGTTCGTGGGCGCCGAGGCTGCCGTGTTCGTGATCGTGGTCATGCTCGTCGGCAGCTTGAGCGATGGCGAGTGGCAACAGGGCAAACGGCAAAGCAAGCAACAGACGGCGCATGGGAAAGCTCCACAGATGAAAGTTTTGTTATGTGATCTTATAACAATAGTGCCGAGAGTTTGCCCGCCCGCTTGGCGTTGCGCAAGCCGCATGGGAGCATGCTCGTCAGAAAAAATGCAGGAGTAAGGACGATGTTGCGAATTCGTGGAACCATCGGCGACCTGCCGGTGGACTTGACCCTGGAGCTGGACGACGGCGATTGGGCGCGACTCGGCGCGCAGTTGCAGGCAACGCCCATGGCAAGTGCGCCCGCCGCGCCGGCAGCGCCGGTCAAGCAGAACGATGATCTGTGGCAGAACGCCCAGGACCTGTTGCGCAACGCCGGGCAACTCAGCGGTCTGGAGCTGCTTGATCGACTGGAAGGTTTGGCGGGGGATGCCGCGGCGGGCAAGCGCCTGTTGGTGCGCCTGCGCCATAGCGCCAAGGTCAAGGTGGCCAGCGGCGGGGATACGCCGCTGTATACCTGGATCGAACCCTTGTAGGCGCGAGCTTGCTCGCGAAGGTCGTTAACGATAACGCGGGCATTCTGGATGACCGCGGCGCCCTTGAGTTTTTCGCGAGCAAGCTCGCTCCTACAGCGCGATTAGTACAGCGCGGCAAACAACTTGCGGCGGTACACGGTCACCAGCGGGTGATCATTGCCCAACAGCTCGAACACCTGCAGCAAGGTCTTGTGCGGCAGGCCTTCGCTGTAGCTGCGGTTGCGGATAAACAGCTTGAGCAAGCCTTCCAGCGCCGCGTCGTACTGCTGGCGCGCCAGCTGCTGGATGGCCAGTTGATAGGCGGCTTCGTCATCCTGCGGGTTTTGCGCCAGGCGGCTTTTCAACTCGGCGGCGTCCGGCAGGTCGGCGGCCTGGCGCAGGAAGGTGATTTGCGCCTTGGCGCCGGCGAGCGCTGCTTTGTGGTCATCGCTCTTCACCGCATCGAGCACGGTTTGGGCTTCACCCAACTCACCGCGTTCGGCCAGGCAACGGGCGTACAGAATCAACGCGGCGGCGTTGCTGTTGTCTTCACCCAGCAGCGCCACCAGCACGGCCTCGGCGTCGCTGATGCGGCCATCGGCAAACAGCGCCTGGGCCTGCTCCAGTGGGTCAGCCGCCGCCGGTGGTGGCATCTTCACGTGAGGCTCCAGCATCGCCCGCACCGCCGACTCCGGCTGCGCCCCGGCAAACCCATCCACCGGCTGGCCATCCTTGAACAGCACCACCGTCGGCAGGCTTTGAATGCCAAAGCGCGCGACGATGTCCTGCTCCGCTTCGCAATCAACCTTGGCCAGCAGCAGCTCACCCTGATAACTCTGGGCAATCTGCGCCAGCATGGGCATCAACGCCTTGCACGGCGCGCACCACTCGGCCCAGAAATCCACGAGCACGGGTTTTTCGAAGGAGTTCTGGATCACGGCCTGGTCGAAATTGGCGCTGGTGACGTCGAAGATGTACGGCGTGGGTTCACTCATGGGGCGTCTCGAATAAAGCGGGAATGGGGCAACTATAAGGGCTGGCGCCGCGAATGGTACAGGCTCACCTTGCGAAACTCCCAAGGCTCGGCCAAGTCCGGCAACGTCAGTGCATCGAGTATCTCCAGCCGTTGATAAGCCGGGTGCTGGAAGTCCCGCACGCGCGAGTCCGCCACCAGCGCTTCGCGGCCTCGGCTGAGGAAGTGGTCGAGCAACGGCAGGTTGGCGCGGTCGTAGAGCACGTCGGCGACCAGGATCAGGTCGAAGCGATCGGCTTCGGCGAAAAAGTCCGCCGAGTAACTCAGTTCCACACCGTTGAGTTCGGCATTCGCTCGGCAGGACGCTAACGCCAGCGGGTCCAGGTCGCAGGCCACCACTTCCAGCGCGCCGGCTTTGACCGCCGCAATCCCGGCCACACCGGAGCCCGCGCCGAAATCCAGCACACGCTTACCTTTCACCCATTGCGGGTTCGCCGCCAGATACCGCGCCAGCGCCAAACCGCTGGCCCAGCAAAAACTCCAGTAGGGCGGTTCATGCAGGATGCGTCGGGTTTCCTCGGGGCTGAAGGCGCGGTCCATGTTGTCCGCATCCAGCAGCCACAATGAAAGCGCGGTACCTGGCAGCGGGCAGGGCACCAGTTGGGCGTCGCCGATCAGCGCGCTCAGGGCGCGCTGCAAGTCCAGCGGCGGCGTCATGGTGCCTTGACGAGTTCCAGGGGGCCGGTGGTCTGGGTGATCGCCTGGGTGATGCGTACGGCAGGCAGGTGCAGGATCAACTGGCCGGACTGGCTGGCACGGCCACGCAATTCGACCCGCGCACCGGCTGGGAACGCCTCGGGGTTGTAGCGCAGGCGGAAGGCCAGGGGCTTGCCGTTGCCGGTCAAGACGCTGCTCGCCAACAGTTGTTGCGGGCGCGAACGGCCATCGATCACCAGCAGCGCCATCTCGACTTCGGCGCCGGCCGGCACGTTGGTGAGGCTGCCGCTGATTTCGCGTTGATAGGCGGGCAGGGGACCGAGGTCTTCAATGCCGGGGACTTTTTTCTCTTGTGCGGGCGTCGGTTGAGGGGCGGCCGGCTTGGGGGCTTCGCTGCTGCAGGCGACCAGGACACTGAACACGGTGAGCAAAACAAGTGGTCGTAACTGCATGTACGGCTCCAGAAAAGGACAAAATCCGTGGCTTGAAATATAAGAAACATATAGGCCTGCCTATATACCGTAAAGGCTATGGCTTGTCTTGCCACAGGGATGCGCTACCATGGCCCTCCCTTTTTTTGTTGCCTGCCACCATGCACTGTCCCTTCTGCGGTGCCAACGACACCAAGGTCATTGACTCGCGTCTGGTCGCCGAGGGCGATCAAGTGCGTCGCCGGCGCGAATGCCTGGCCTCTGGCTGCGGTGAACGTTTCACCACCTTCGAAACCGCCGAACTGGTATTGCCGCGCCTGATCAAGTCCGACGGCAGCCGCCAGCCTTTCGACGAAGAAAAACTGCGCGCCGGTATGCAGCGCGCCCTGGAAAAACGCCCGGTGAGTGTCGAGCGGCTGGAGGCGGCGCTGGCGCATATCAAGCACAAGCTGCGCGCCACCGGCGAGCGCGAGGTCAAGAGCCTGGTGGTGGGAGAATTGGTGATGGGCGAGCTGCAAAAGCTCGACGAAGTCGCCTATATCCGTTTCGCCTCGGTGTATCGACGCTTCCAGGACCTCAACGAGTTCCGTGAAGAGATCGACCGCCTGGCCCGTGAGCCGGTCAAAGAATGAACCCACTTTCTGCTGAACAGGCTGTGCTGGACGCCCATTACATGGCCCGCGCCCTCGAACTGGCGCGCAACGGCCTGTACACCACCCACCCCAACCCGCGTGTGGGCTGCGTGATTGTCCGCGCTGGGCAGATTGTCGGCGAAGGCTGGCATGTGCGCACCGGCGAGCCCCATGCGGAAGTGCATGCCTTGCGGGCTGCCGGTGACAAGGCGCGCGGCGCCACGGCGTACGTAACCCTCGAGCCCTGCAGCCACTACGGCCATACCCCGCCGTGCGCCGATGCGCTGGTGAGTGCCGGGCTGGCGCGGGTGGTCGCAGCGATGCAGGACCCCAACCCGGAAGTCGCCGGGCGCGGCATGCAGCGCCTGGCCCAGGCCGGAATCGAGGTGCGCAGCGGCGTGCTGGAAGGTGAAGCCAGGGCCCTGAATAAGGGCTTCCTCAAGCGTATGGAGCATGGCCTGCCGTTTGTGCGGGTCAAGCTGGCGATGAGTTTGGACGGCCGCACTGCCATGGCCAGCGGCGAAAGCCAATGGATCACCGGCCCCGCCGCCCGCGCCGCCGTGCAGCGCTTGCGCGCCGAGGCCAGCGTGGTGCTGACCGGTGCCGACACCGTATTGGCCGACGGCGCACGCCTGACCGTCCGCGCCGCCGAACTCGGCCTGGACGACGCCACCACGGCCCTGGCTATGTCGCGTCCGCCGCTGCGCGTGCTGATCGACGGCCGTTTGCGCGTGCCGCTCAACGCACCGTTCTTCAAGGCCGGCCCGGCGTTGGTCATCACCTGCGTCACCGCGGAAAACCAGTTCCCCCGTGGCCCCGAGTGCCTGGTGGTGCCGGGCGTGGATGGCCAGGTCGACCTGCGCTCGGCGCTGGTGGCGCTGGCCGCCCGTGGCGTCAACGACGTACTGGTGGAGGCCGGCCCAAGCCTGGCGGGCGCGTTTGCCCAGCAGGGCCTGGTGGACGAATACGTGATTTTCGTCGCCGGCAAGTTCCTCGGCTCCGCTGCCCGGCCTTTGCTGGACTGGCCACTTGAGAAGCTGGCCGACGCCCCCCAACTCAAGATCACTGAAATGCGCGCTGTAGGCGACGACTGGCGAGTCACTGCCATCCCTGTGCCAGCAGCGAGCGTATAATTCTGACCGGGCGCTCAAGTGCCCGCACCGTTTTCCAGGAGTAAGGCCATGTTCACCGGCATTATCGAATCCATCGGCAGCATCCGCGCCATGACCCCCAAGGGCGGCGACGTGCGCCTGCTGGTTGAAACCGGCAAGCTCGACCTCGGCGACGTCAAGCTGGGGGACAGCATCGCCGTCAGCGGCGTGTGCCTGACCGTCGTCGAACTGCCGGGCAACGGCTTTGCCGCCGACGTCAGCCGGGAAACCCTGGACTGCACCGCGATGAACGACCTCAAGGCCGGCAGCCCGGTCAACCTGGAAAAAGCCCTGACCCCGACCACTCGCCTGGGCGGCCACCTGGTCAGTGGCCACGTCGACGGCGTCGGCGAAGTGGTGGCCCGCAGCGAAAATGCGCGTGCCGTGGAATTCCGCATCCGCGCGCCCAAGGAGCTGGCCAAGTACATTGCCCACAAAGGCTCGATCACCGTCGACGGCACCAGCCTGACCGTGAACGCCGTGAATGGCGCCGAATTTGAACTGACCATCATTCCCCACACCCTGAGCGAGACCATCATGGCGTCGTACCAGCCTGGCCGCCGGGTGAACCTGGAAGTCGACTTGCTTGCCCGTTACCTGGAGCGCCTGCTGTTGGGCGATAAGGCCGCAGAGCCTGCAGCCGGGAACATCACCGAAAGTTTTCTGGCCGCTAACGGCTACCTGAAATCCTGACCAAGGGGGTGCCCTGTGGCGCTCAATAGCATCGAAGAACTGGTTGAAGACATCCGCCAAGGCAAGATGGTCATCCTGATGGATGACGAAGACCGCGAAAACGAAGGCGATATCATCATGGCCGCCGAGGCCTGCAAGCCTGAGCACATCAACTTCATGGCCAAGCACGCCCGTGGCTTGATCTGCATGCCCATGAGCCGCGAGCGCTGCGAGTTGCTCAAGCTGCCGTTGATGGCGCCGCGCAATGGTTCAGGGTTTGGTACCAAGTTCACCGTATCGATTGAAGCGACCACCGGCGTCACCACCGGCATTTCCGCCGCCGACCGTGCCCGCACCGTGCAAGCCGCTGCCGCCAAGGACGCCAAGGCCGAAGACATCGTCAGCCCCGGCCACATCTTCCCGTTGATGGCTCAACCGGGCGGCACCCTCGCTCGCGCCGGCCACACCGAAGCCGCCTGCGACCTGGCGCGCATGGCCGGTTTCGAGCCCTGCGGCGTGATCTGCGAAGTGATGAACGACGACGGCACCATGGCCCGCCGCGCCGAACTCGAAGCCTTTGCCGCCGAACACAACATCAAGGTCGGCACCATTGCCGACCTGATTCACTACCGGATGATCCACGAACGTACCGTTCAGCGGATTGCCGAGCAGCCACTGGACAGCGAACTGGGCCAATTCAATTTGGTGACCTACCGTGATTCGGTGGAAGGCGACGTGCACATGGCCCTGACCCTGGGCACTATCTGCGCCGACGAGCCGACCCTGGTGCGCGTGCACAACATGGACCCGTTGCGTGACCTGCTGATGGTCAAGCAACCGGGCCGCTGGAGCCTGCGCGCCGCCATGGCTGCGGTGTCCGAGGCCGGCAGCGGTGTGGTGCTGCTGCTGGGTAACCCGGTAGATGGCGACGTGCTGCTCGCGCATATTCGCGAAACCGCCGAGCAGACCCAGGTGAAAACGCCGACCACCTACAGCATCGTCGGTGCCGGTTCGCAGATCCTGCGTGACCTCGGTGTGCGCAAAATGCGCCTGATGAGCGCCCCGATGAAATTTAATGCGATATCCGGATTCGATCTGGAAGTTGTAGAATACGTGCCCTCCGAATAAAGGCCGGCGCTTTTTGCCCCTTGTTCGCGGTTAAATCATCACTGAGGGACGCACTTTTCGCGTCCCGGCTCTTTAAGAGATTTGTCGAATGACCCTGAAGACCATCGAAGGTACCTTCATCGCCCCCAAAGGCCGCTATGCCCTGGTGGTTGGCCGCTTCAACAGCTTCGTGGTTGAAAGCCTGGTAGGCGGTGCCGTGGATGCCCTGGTTCGCCACGGTGTGAGCGAGAGCGACATCACTATCATCCGCGCCCCTGGCGCCTTCGAAATTCCACTGGTTGCGCAAAAAGTTGCTCAGCAGGGTGAATACGCGGCGATCATCGCCCTGGGCGCGGTCATTCGTGGCGGTACTCCGCACTTCGAATACGTGGCCGGCGAATGCACCAAGGGCCTGGCCCAGGTGTCCATGGAGTTCGGCGTGCCAGTCGCTTTCGGCGTACTGACCGTGGATTCCATCGAGCAAGCCATCGAGCGTTCCGGCACCAAGGCCGGCAACAAAGGCGCTGAAGCTGCCCTATCCGCCCTGGAAATGGTCAGCCTGCTGTCGCAGTTGGAGGCCAAGTGATTTCCGACGAGAGCGATTGCTTCAACCCACGCGACGAGCGTCCAGCGGACGCCGGCAAGCCGTCGAAAAGCGAAAAGCGCCGTGCTGCCCGCCAGCTCGCCACCCAGGCGCTGTACCAGCGTCACATGGCTGGCACCTCGCTGAACGAGATCGAAGCGCAGTTTCGCGTCGATAACGACTTCACGTTTGCCGACCAGAGCTACTTCCACGACATCCTGCACGGCGTTCCGGCCAACCTGGCCGAGATCGATGCGGCATTGACGCCGTGCCTGGACCTGACCCTCGAAGAGCTGGACCCGGTTGAACTGGCCGTACTGCGCCTGTCCACCTGGGAGCTGCTCAAGCGCGTCGACGTGCCGTACCGCGTGGTGATCAACGAAGGCATCGAACTGGCGAAAGTCTACGGTTCGACCGACGGTCACAAGTTCGTCAACGGCGTGCTCGACAAGCTGGCCCCGCGCCTGCGTGAAGCCGAAGTGAAGGCGTACAAGCGCTAACCTGCGCTTGAGTCCTGAATGGGCGAGTTCGAGCTGATCCACCAGTACTTCGCCGCCGCGCCGTGCGCACAGGGCGGCGAGGGCATTGCCCTGGGGATCGGCGACGACTGTGCCCTGCTGGCGCTCCCCGCCGGGGAGCAACTGGCAATTTCCACCGATACCTTGGTGGCCGGCGTGCACTTTGCCGACCCCTGTGACCCGTTCCTGCTCGGCCAGCGCTCGCTGGCCGTGGCGGTCAGCGACCTGGCCGCCATGGGCGCCCACCCCCTCGCGTTTACCCTCGCACTCACTACGCCGACCGTCGATGCCGATTGGCTGCAACGCTATGCCCAGGGGTTGAACGCCATGGCGCAAAACTGCGGTGTGGGCCTGGTGGGCGGCGACACCACGCGCGGTCCGCTGAGCCTGACCCTGACCGTGTTTGGTCGTGTCCCGGCCGGTCAAGCGTTAACTCGCAGCGGCGCACAGCCGGGCGACCTCTTGTGTGTCGGCGGCGAGTTGGGTAATGCCGCCGGTGCCTTGCCGCTGGTATTGGGGCAGCGCAGCGCCGATGCCGCGATTGCCGACCCGCTGCTGGCCCATTACTGGTCGCCACAGCCACAGTTGGCCCTTGGCCTGGCTCTACGGGGCAAGGCCACATCGGCGATGGATATTTCTGACGGCCTTCTGGCCGATTGCGGGCATATCGCCAAGGCCTCGGCTGTCAGCCTGTTGATCGAGCGCCAGAAGCTGCCGCTGTCCAACGCGTTGCTGGCGTTTGTCGGTGATGACGAGGCGCGGGTCGCCGCATTGAGCGGCGGCGATGACTACGTGCTGGTGTTCACCCTGCCGCCCGTCGAGTTGGCGCCGTTGCTGGCTGACGGTTGGCCGGTGCATGTTATCGGCCAGGTCCAGGCGGGGCAGGGGGTCATGCTGCTTGACGCTCTCGGGCAAGACATCACCCCGGCCATCCGTGGCTATCAACATTTTTGCCCGGCACCCTGAATCGCGTGCTGCGCTACGCTCTATTACGTCGTTCTGGATGCTGGATTTGCAGGAGATCATCGCCATGGATGTACGCCGCTGGGCGCTGATGCTGCTGTGTGCCCTTCCGTCATGGTCCCAGGCGCAGGAGGTGCCGGTGGTGCCCGGCAAGGTCATGCTGGCCAGCGAGGCCTGGGATGACTACACCAATGCCGACGGCAGCGGCCTGGCCTGGGATGTGTTGCGGCACGTCTTCGAACCGGTCGGGATCACCTTGCGAACCCGCATTGAGCCCTATACCCGCTCGGTCGGCCTGGCCCAGCGCGGTGAAGTGGATGGCTGGGTCGGTTCCTACCGCGATGAAGTCAAGGGTGTGCTCTACCCGCACTGGAACTTCGATTCCGACCCCATCTACGCCCTTGGGCTGGCGACCTCGCCGATACCGAGCGCCGCGACGCTGGGGGATTATCGCCTGGCCTGGGTGCGGGGCTACAAGTACGAGGCGTATTTGCCCCATGTGCGCCGTTTCAATCAGATCCAGCGGCGCGATGGCATCTTGCCGATGCTGCAACATGGTCGTGCCGACTTCTACATTGATGCGCTCACCGAAGCCCGATACGTCCTCAGTCAGGCGGACGCCCCGTCCCAGTTCCGGCTCACCCATATCATCGACCTGCCGCTCTACGTGGGTTTTGCCGATACCGAGCGTGGTCGGGCATTACGCACCGTGTTTGACCAGCGCATGGCCGTCCTGGTGAAAAGCGGCGAGCTGAAGCCGATTTTCCTGCGCTGGAAACTGCCGTATCCGTTCTGACCTGCATAGAACCGGGACGAAGGCCAATCGAACCGATTGATCTTTATCAGCGATAATTCAGCTTAAGCGTCTGTAGGAACCTGCTGTTACAATGCCCGCCTCTGTGAAATCTGAAATCAGGAGCACACGGTGCCCGTCGTTTTCGTCGCTGCTTCCAAGCTGCCTACCCCTTTTGCCACGTTCACCATGAGCGGCTTTCTCGAAGAAGCCACCGGGCGCGAGCACGTTGTGCTCAGCCTCGGCGATATCGCCGATGGCGCACCGGTTCTCGGTCGCGTGCACTCCGAGTGCCTGACCGGCGATGCGCTGTTCAGCCAGCGCTGTGACTGCGGCTCGCAATTGGAAGCCGCGATGCGCGCCATCGCCCGTGAAGGCCGTGGGGTGCTGTTGTACTTGCGTCAGGAAGGCCGTGGCATTGGCCTGCTGAACAAGATCCGCGCCTATGAGCTGCAAGACGGCGGCGCCGATACTGTCGAGGCCAACGAGCGCCTGGGCTTCGCCGCCGACCAGCGTGACTACGCGATCTGCCTGCCGATGCTGGAGCACCTGGGCGTGAAGTCCCTGCGCCTGATGACCAACAACCCGCGCAAGGTCAAGGCCTTGACCGAGATGGGCATCACCGTGGCCGAGCGCGTACCGCTGCACACCGGGCACAACCCGCACAACAAGCTCTACCTGGCGACCAAGGCCAGCAAGCTCGACCACATGATGGGCAACGAGCATCAAGGCGAGGTCGACCGCGCGTGACCCGTGGCCAGGTGAAACGGCGACTGTCCTTCAGCTGGTGGCAGTACCTGGCCCTGGCGCTGCTCCCACTGTTCGTGATCAACCTGGTGTTTGGCCAGGCCGAGCCCTTATTGCCGGTGCTGGCCATGCCGTTCTTTATCGCCGGCGTGGCGTCGATGTTCCTCAGCCTGCGCTACTTCAACGGTTATAAACACGCCCTGATCGCCACCTCCAAAGCCCTCGATACCGCTGAAGAACCGGCTGCCTGGATCACCCTGGCGGCGCGTCGGCGCACGGCCTTGATGGTGGCGGCCGTGCCGGCCTGGGTGGGCGCATTGGCGGTATTCGTCGGCCTGGAGGCGGTGCCGCTTTTCCTGTTGGCGCTGTCGACGACGGTGCTGTTTTACCTCTACCGCATCCCGCGTCAGTTGGGATGATGCGCCGCTGGCTGGCGATTCTGCTGCTGGCATTCAGTGCCCAGGGCCTGGCGGTCGAACGTGTCGTCAGTCTGGCGCCTTCACTTTCTGAAATCGTGGCTGAGCTGGGTGCTGCCGACCTGCTGGTGGGCGTGCTCGATGGCGGTGATCGGCCAGAGGCGCTGGCGAACGTGCCGTCGGTTGGGCGTTATGGGCAGTTGGACATGGAGCGCCTGCTCAGCCTTAAGCCCGACCTGATCCTGCTCTGGCCCGGCAGCGTCGGCCCGGCCCAGCGCGAGCAACTGCAGCGCCTGAATATCCCGGTGTATGTCGCCGAACCCCATAGCCTTGAACAAATGACCACCCAGGTCCAGGCCATCGCCGAGCAATTGGGCCGTGCCGACGCCGGCCGGCAATTGGCTGCGCACCTGCGCCAGCGCCTGGCGCAGTTGCGCCAGCGTTATCAGCGGGCCGAACCGGTGCGGGTGTTCTACCAGGTGTGGAACCAGCCGCTGTACACCGTGGGCGGCGGCCAGATCATCAGCGACGCGCTGAGCGTGTGCGGTGCGCGCAATGTGTTTGACGACCTGAAGCTGCCCGCGCCGCAGGTCAGCATCGAGTCGGTATTGCAGCGCAATCCCGAGATGATCCTGGTGGGCGATCAGGCTCAGAAGGAAGCCTGGAAGGTATGGCCAGCGATGGCGGCGCGGGTGCGGCTGGTTCCGGACAAAGGCCTGGAACGGCCCAGCGGGCAGATGCTGGAAGCGCTGGCGCGGCTGTGTCAGGTGATTGCTCCGGGCCGCTGAGGCCGGTCCAGGCCACAATCAGATTTCAGGTGTCCAGGTCACGCCAAACATCCACGTCCGGCCTTCTTCACGGTAATCCTGATTGTTGACGAATGCCGGATCGTTGTAGCTGTAGCGCGCCCGTGCATAGGACTTGTCCAGCAGGTTATCGACCTTCAGCGACAACGCCACTTCCCGCGTCACCGCCCAACTGCCACGCAGCCCGAGTAACCCATAGCCGCCCAGACGCTGGGTGTTGGCTTCATTGTCATAGCTGTGGCTGATCGCCTGCCAACTGGCGCCCACGCCCATCTGGTCGAATTGCCGGTCGAGGTCCAGGCTCAACGTACGCCGTGCCCGGCGGGCCAGGGTGTGGCCACTGTCGCGGTCGCGGGGGTCGATGAGCGACAGCCCGAGGTTACCTTGCCAGCCGAACAGGTCCTGCTTGAGCGCCGCCTCAACACCGTTGATGCGTGCCGACGCCACATTCTGCGGCTTGCCGGTTTGGTCGAGAATGATCGCATCGCTCAAATCGGTGCGGTACAGCGAGGCCTCCAGGCGCGTGCTGTCACTCAACTGGCTGCGCCACTGCAGTTCGTAGCTCTTTGATGTTTCGGGCTGCAGGTGGGGGTTGCTGTACTTCGTGTCCGGATAATAGAGGTCGTTGAAGGTCGGCGCGCGGAAGCCTTCGCTGTAGCTCAGCAGCACGTCATTGTCGGGGTTGACCGGCAAGGTCAGGGTGCCGCTCCAGCTGTTCTGCCTGCCGAACTGCTGGTTCTGGTCGTGACGCAGGCCCAGTTCGGTGGAAAACCACGCGCTTTGAAAGCGATGCTGCATAAAGGCGGCGCGGTTCCAGCGGCTGTTTTCGGTAAAGGTGGTGGAGCCGTGGAAGCGGTCTTCGTACCAGTCGCCGCCGAGGATCAGGCTGTTCTGGTCATCCAGCCTCAGGTCGTTCTGCCAGTTGACCGAATCACGGTAGGTGTTGAATACGCTGAAATCCTCGCTGAGGGTGTCGCGCTTGGTGTCGCGATTCTCGCTGTGGCCCAGCTCCAGGCGCGATTGCCAGTGCTCATTGAGCGTGGCGTCGACATAGCCGCTGGCGCTGCTCACAGCGTAGTCGGTGTAGGGTTTCTGGCCGACGGTTTGCCCGGTGGCGGCGTCGTAGCGGCCGAAGCTGTTGTCGTACTCCGACTTGCCGCGGTTATCCAACAGATTGAAGCCCGCCTCCAGTTCATCGCTGAAGGAGTGGCTGAGGTTCAGGCTCACGGACTGGTTGCGATAAGCATCATGGTCGCCGTCGCTGGGGAACGACTGGCGGGTTGAGTTGATGCCGGCCGTGTCATCCAGGCTCGCGCCCAGGTTGAAGCGCGTCTGTCTGTCACCGCCCGAAAGGCCAAGGCTGCGCTCCCAGGTGTTGTGGCTGCCGAACCCGACTTTCACCCGTGGTTGCACGCCTTGCTCGGCATTGCGTCGGGTGAATACCTGGATCACGCCGCCAATCGCGTCGCTGCCGTAGATCACCGAGCGCGAACCGCGCAGCACTTCCACCCGCTCAATCTGGTCGACGTTGAGGTATTGCAGGCCACTGTCGCCAGAGGTGGTGTTGGCGATGCGCTGGCCGTCTACCAGCACCAGGCTTTGGGCGGACTTGGTGCCCCGCAGGTAGATGCCCGGCAAACTGCCACGGCCACCGGAGGGGGCGACTTGTACGCCGGGCACACGGCTGAGCAGGTCGGTGAGACTGGTGGGTTGCAGGCGGTCGATGTCGTCGCGGGTGAAGACGGTGTTGGCGGCGCTGCTGTCGTTGCGTGCCTGGACCTGGCGGTTGGCGCTGATGACGACATCGGGGAGTTTCAGGGCGTTGTCGCGGGTGTCGGCGAGCAATTCAGGGGAGGGCAGAAGCAGCAGGGCAAGGTACAGGTGTTTCATGGCTGTCCATGGCGTTGAGGATGGCTCCAATCAAATGTGGGAGGGGCAAGCCCCTCTCACATTGGGTCCCGGTTTCTACAGGGCCAGCAGCGCCAGGCGCTCGCGCACCGAAGCCTCGATCCCTGCTTCATCCAGCCCGCACTCGGCCAGCATCTGCGCCGGCTTGGCGTGTTCGACGTAGGTATCCGGCAAGCCCAGGTGCAGCACCGACTTGAGGATATTCTCCCGCGCCAGGAACTCACTGACCGCCGCACCGGCACCGCCCATGATGGCGTTCTCCTCGACGGTCACCAGCAGCTCATGACTGCCGGCGATGTCGCGCACCAGGGCTTCATCCAGCGGCTTGACGAAGCGCATGTCGACCACGGTGGCGTCGATCTTCTCGGCCACCTTGAGCGCTTCGGCCAATTGCACGCCAAACACCAGGAATGCAGCCTTGCTGCCCTGGCGACGCACAACGCCCTTGCCGATTTCGATCGGCTCCAGGTCCTTCTCGATCAGCGCATTCGGGCCGTTGCCCCGTGGGTAACGCACGGCGGCCGGGCCGTTATACAGGTGGCCGGTGCTGAGCATCTTGCGCAGTTCGTTTTCGTCGCTCGGCGTCATCACCAGCATGCCGGGGATGCAGCGCAAGTAGGACAGGTCGAAGCTGCCCGCGTGAGTCGGGCCGTCTTCGCCGACTAGACCGGCGCGGTCGATGGCAAATAGCACGTCGAGGTTCTGCACCGCGACGTCATGCACCAACTGGTCATAACCGCGCTGCAGGAAGGTGGAGTAGATCGCCACCACCGGCTTGGCACCTTCACAGGCCATGCCGGCGGCAAAGGTCACCGCGTGCTGCTCGGCAATGGCCACGTCGAAATAGCGCAGCGGGAAACGCTCGCTGAACGCCACCAAGTCGGAGCCTTCCTTCATCGCCGGGGTAATGCCCACCAGGCGCGGGTCGACGGCAGCCATGTCACACAGCCATTCGCCGAACACACCGGAGTACTTCGGCCCGCTGGCTTTTTTCGGCGCAGCGGCGGGGGCGTCCAGGGGTTCCAGCTTGGTGATCGCGTGGTAGCCGATCGGGTCGACTTCCGCCGGCGCGAAGCCTTTGCCTTTCTTGGTCACGATATGCAGGAACTGCGGGCCCTTGAGGTCACGCATATTGCGCAGCGTGGCGATCAGCGTGGGCAGGTCATGGCCGTCGATGGGGCCGATGTAGTTCCAGCCCAGCTCTTCGAACAGCGTGCCGGGGACCAGCATGCCCTTGGCATATTCTTCGGTGCGCCGGGCGATTTCCCAGGCGCCAGGCAGGCGCGAGAGCACCTTCTTGCTGCCTTCACGCATGCTGGCGTAGGTGCGGCTGGAGAGAATCTTGGCCAGGTAATTGGACAGGCCACCGACATTGCGCGAGATCGACATGTCGTTGTCGTTGAGGATCACCAACATGTTGGCGTTCACTTCCGGCGCATGGTTCAGCGCTTCGAAGGCCATGCCGGCAGTCAGCGCGCCATCACCGATCACGGCGATTGCCTTGCGGTCGCTGCCTTGCAGGCGGGCGGCAATCGCCATGCCCAGCGCTGCGCTGATCGAGGTGCTGGAGTGGCCGACGCCAAAGGTGTCGTACTCGCTTTCGGCGCGGCGCGGGAAGGCGGCAACACCGTCCTTCTGTCGCAGAGTCGCCATGCGCTCGCGGCGGCCCGTGAGGATCTTGTGCGGATACGCCTGATGGCCCACGTCCCACACCAGCCGGTCATCCGGGGTGTCGAACACGTAGTGCAACGCGATGGTCAGCTCGATGACGCCCAGGCCGGCACCGAAATGCCCACCGGTCTGGCCGACCGTGTAGAGCAATTCCAGGCGCAACTCATCGGCCAGGGTTTCCAGCTCGGCTTCACCCAGACGACGCAGGCCGTCCGGCGTGGCAGCACGGTCGAGCAGGGGCGTGGACGGGCGCTTGCGGGGAATCTCTTGAAACGTCGTGGGCATCAGGCGAATCGTTATAGGTATAGAAGAGGCGGCAGTTTACCTCAAGCATCGCAAACTGCCCACGCAGAGCGCCGAACTTGGCCGATATGCGGCTGCAATGGCCGCCGTAATCAGTGGCGGCGTTCGACGATATACCGCGCCAGGTCACGCAGCGGCTCGGCCGCCGCGTCGAAAGGTCGCAGGGCATCCAGCGCTTGATCGCGTAGTTCGATGGCGTAGGCCTTGGCGGCTTCCAGTCCGAGCAGTGCAGGATAAGTCGGTTTGTCCCGTGCGATATCGGCACCCTGGCGTTTGCCCAGGGTCGCGGTATCGCTTTCCACGTCGAGAATGTCGTCCTGCACCTGGAACGCCAGGCCAATGGCCCGGGAATAGGTCTGCAGGGCCGCCAATTGCGCGGTTTCGGCACGCCCGCTGGCCAGGGCGCCCAAGTGCACGGCGGCTTCAATCAGTGCGCCGGTCTTGTGGCGGTGCATGTGCTCAAGGGCTTTTTGATCCAGCTTGACGCTGACCGAACCCATGTCGATCGCTTGCCCGCCCACCATGCCCGCAGGGCCGGCAGCCAGGGCCAGGGCCGTGACCATGCGCAGGCGAATCTCGGCGTTGACGCTGCTCAAGCGTGGGTCCAGCAACGCGCTGAACGCCAGGCTCTGCAAGCCATCGCCGGCGAGGATCGCATAGGCTTCATCAAAGGCTTTATGGGTGGTGGGCTGGCCACGACGCAGGTCGTCGTCGTCCATGGCCGGCAAATCGTCGTGTACCAGGGAATAGGCGTGAATCAACTCGACCGCACAGGCGGCACCGTTGGCCTGTTCGGCCGGCGCGCCCAGCGCTTCACAGGCCGCATACGCCAGCAACGGGCGCACGCGCTTGCCGCCATTCATCACGCTGTAGCGCATGGCTTCATACAGACGCTTCATTTCCGGGCTTGGCGCAACAAACAAGGGCTCCAGCGCCGCATTCACCCGGGCTTGGCTACTGGCCTGATACGCGTCGATCATTCCGGCTGTTCCGCATCGAAAGGTTCTTCGGCCAACTCTCCGTCACGCTCCAGCAATACCTGGACCTTCTGCTCCGCCTGCGCCAACGCGCTCTGGCAGTCACGGGTCAGTCCGATGCCTTGCTCAAACGCCGTCAGCGAGTCCTCCAGCGACAACTCGCCGTTCTCCAGACGCTCGACCAATGTTTGCAGGTCGGCGAGGGATTGTTCGAAATCGAGTGCAACTTTTTTGCGGGCCATGGCGGCTATTCCGGTAGACGGTAAACCGGCGCGACACTAGCAGACATGGGGATTCTGGGCAAATGAGCGGGCAAATGAGTGGGGTGTCACTCGCCCCCTGTATTGACCTGATAACGCGTGCTGCGGCCGCCTCCGGGGAGACGGACCAGGCAGTTTTTTTCCAGCAGGTCCGCCAGGTGTCGCGTCGCTGTCGCCTTGGAGACCTTTGCCACCGCCTGGTACTGCGCCGCGCTGATGCCGTGTTCGAAGCCCTTCTCACCACCGTCGAGCAGTCGATTGAGGACCTTGATCTGTTCAGCCGACAAAGGGACGTCGCGGTGTTGCTGCCAGAAGCGACTGTTTTCCAGCACCCGGTCAATCCGCGCCATGGCCTGCTGCACGCTGCGTAACAGGGTTTTAAGGAACCACTCCAGCCAGGCAGTGATATCCAGGGAGGACTTCTGGCTGGATTCCAGCGCGTTGTAGTAGCCGGTGCGGTCTTCGAGGATGCTGGCTGACATGGCATAGAAACGGATGGCCTGGTGTTCACCCTGGGCCAGTGCCAAATCGGTGATAGCCCGTGTCAGGCGACCATTGCCGTCATCAAAGGGGTGCAGTGTGACAAACCAGAAGTGCGCGACGCCGGCGCGTACCAATGGGTCCAGTTCCGGCTGATCGCGGCTGGTTTCGAACCACTCCAGGAAATCCGCCAGTGCCTGCTCCAGTCCCATACGTGGCGGGGCCTCGAAATGCACGGTCGGCCGATCAAGCCGGCCCGACACCACTTGCATCGGCTCATCTCCCCTCAAGGATCCAATATTGAGCGCTCGAGCGGCATAGCCCGCTTCCGGGCCCGGGAACAATAAGTGATGCCAGTTCAATAGGCGGGCGAGGGTAAACGGCTGGGTGAATTGTTGAGTGGCATCCATCATCAACTCGGCGAGGCCTTCGCTGCGGCGGCTTACCTGACCGCCTTCCATCGCTTCCAGGCCCATCCGCCTTGCCAGGGACGAGCGCACCGAGCCGACATTCAACTGCTCACCCTCAATCGCCGAGGACGTCAGGATATTTTGCAGCAGCGCATCCAGTTCATTCTGTGCGCTGACTGCCTGGCTGACGGAGCCGAGCATGCCCAACAACTTGCCCTGGGCTTGTCCGCACTCGCGCAGCAAAGCCGCGAGGCGACCGGGTTGCCAGTGGAAGTGAGGCCAGTCGGCGTGTTGCCAGATCCAGTGCGGATGAGCCATGGTGGAATGCCTGGGTGCGTGAGCCGAATAAAGAGAGTTATTCGGCTCATTTGGTGAGCCGATTGTGCTGCGGATTCGGCTCAGGGTCTAGTCTGGTGATCGGTGTTTTCTGTAGTTTTTGTGATGTGAAATTTTGACTTATGCCTCTTGGATCATATATCGATCAGCAACCACTGGAAGATTACCTACCTGGCATCGCTCACCATAAAGCAGTAGCTTTCTCGTCCAACTAGGTTGATATTTTGTACATATAGAGTGTTTTAGAATCGGCAGCGCCATTCAATACATGGGTCTTTGTAGTGTAGGGGGATTCAATAGTGTGAAGTCGATATCGCCCTCAAATAAAATGCAAGCAATCCAATCTGGATTTCTCTGAAGAATATATGTGTGTCGTGGTATTTTGGAGAAGACTCTGAGTGCTTCTTCTGGTTGTTGGATATTTATGCAATACGCTTCTTCACAAACCGAATTACCCACAATAATTATCTTATTGTCGGCGATTTTTATGATTTTCCTGGCCGGTCGTGAGGTTGCCAAGTTCGGGAGGTTGTCCGCAAGCTTAATGCTTTTGTGCAGTTTGTTTCAGGCAATTTTGCTTCCTGAAAAAGGTATGTTTTCATTAGGTTCTCTAACAATGGAAACGTGGTCATTTGTGGGTGGAATATCAAAGGCAATATTCTGGGAATTCAGCTCCGTAATTAGCTCGTCATCAAAATAGCTCATTTTTTTTGCGAACCTTCCAAGCAGGTCGTAACGGTAAGTAGCGGTTTGCTCATTAGGAGTATTGATCAGTGTTTCATACGTTGGGTGGTCGCTAAAATTTGAATTTTTGATCTGGAAAGGTTGTTGCGTTTTCAATCATATTTTTTCAACGCTGTATCCTTCTGAAGTTACTATAAAAATAATCTCTCTGCTCGTGGTTGCTTTGAAGCAATAAGTTTCCGTATTTGGCAGAGGGGTAATGCATTTTGCGTCTTCTAAAAGCGTAGGGTCTCCTTCTTTAAAAAGGCCATCTGTTTCGGTTCCAATCGCGCTAATGCCTTTGAATGCTACGGGGCTGTGAAAGGTGATTAGTAGAAGTTCACCTTGCTGGTTGGTAAAAACCACCAGTAATTCGTTACGCTTGCACGTTACTTGTTGAATGGTTCCCTTCGAGACTTCCAGTACTTCTGTTTCAGGTGTTTTTTTATTCAAGGGTTGATCGGGTTTCCAAAATTTCAAGTCGGAAAAATGTCTCTCTATATCATCCAGTTCGTCATCGCCGAGAGAGTCGTCAAAGTGTTGAGAAATTATCGTGCGTACCTTTGACAATCGTTGGGTAACGGCACAGTCATCGATAAAGTCAGTGGTCGCTTTGCGATACTCTTCCAGAGTGCCAGGTTTTTCAGCATAAAAGCTGCCCATTTTGTGTAGGGATATAAGTATGTATTCAATTTCTTTAAGGGCGTCAAGTGCTTCTTTTCCGGTAAGAACTATTTTTTGATTTTGCTCTAGCATTACTTTCTCCTCGTAAAGGTAGGGTTGTTTAATGTCAGGTTACCTTTTACGGTTAGTTCCATGGTGCTATATCTGGGGTTTTTTACCAGTTCTAATTGTGACTCAGGTACGTCCGTTTCAATGTAATCTCGGCCTTTGCTTTTGTCGATCTGATATTTTTCCTGTGCATCTCTAGGACTTAGCACTTTGCTCTTTGCAGGTTCGAGATAGACTCTGTTGTTATCTTGGGCCAATATCACTCCTGTTTTTTCAATTCCTTTTGAGCCTGCTCTGCTTGTGTAATGCCGTACTCTGACGGTGGTGTCTTGTTTTGACGCGGGAGCGGGGAGCGTTGGCTCGCCATTGTTAGCTTTTGCGTGCTTTGTTGGGCTTTCAGCGTTGTAGGATGGTTTACATCCATCCCCACCTGGGCAGACGCTCAGTCCCAGGGGATCCACCCACCCAGTAGGGTTGGGCGCGTACAAGTACGCATTGATCCCGCCGCCCAACTTCACCGGATCAGGCGTCAGATAGCGACCAACATCCGGATTGTAGTAGCGATGACGGTTGTAGTGCAGCCCGCTTTCCAGATCAAAGTACTGCCCCTGAAAACGTAGCGGGTTGTCGATTGTGCCTTTGTCGAGACGGCTGATCTGGCCGTAGGCGCGGTAATGCGCGGACCACACGATGTCGCCGTCGGGGTCGGTGAGTTCCTGCGGTGTGCCGAGGTGGTCGAGTTGGTAGTGAAAGGCTTTGGTGTCTTGTGGACCAAAGCCATCCAGTAGGGCCAGTGGACGAAAGCTGTCGGGTTCATAGAGATAGCTGCGATGGCGGTCCGCATGGTGCTCGGCAATCAGCCTGTCGCCTTGCCAGAAAAACTCCGTGGTTAGGCCGTCCACGGTTTTGCTGATGCGCCGCCCAAATGGGTCGTAGCGGTAACTGGCGGTTTGGCCGTTGGGTTGGGTGATGGCGATCAGCCGATGCTGGCAGTCGTAGCGGTATTCGGTGACGAGTTGATGGCCTTTGCCACGCCGCTCGCGGATCAGGTTGCCGAAGGCGTCATAGTCGTAGTGGCGGTCGCCCTGGATCATCAGGCGGTTGCCGGCAACGATATCGGGGCCGGGGCGGTCTTGCATGAGCAGGTTGCCGGCGTGGGTGTGGCCGAAGCGTTCCTGCAGGTCTTGGGAGTGGTCGGCGCGGGTAAGGCGGCCTAGTGGGTCGTAGTGGTAGTGGTGTTCGCCTTTGCGGGTGTCGAGCAGGCGGGTGAGGTTGCCGGTTTTGTCGTAGTCGTATTGACGTTGGTAGAGGTGGTCTTGTTGCTGGGTGATCGCGTGGGCATGGAGGCGGTGTTGGTCGTCGTAGTGGTAGTGGCTGAGGAGTTGGCCTTGTTGGCGTTGGTGTTCCTGGCCGGCTTTGAACAGATGAGAGGTCAGCAGCGCGCCGTTTAATTCGACGGTGGCGAGGTGGCCGCCTTTCGCGTGATTAAAAACCAGCCGGTTGTTATCGGGCAGGCGCAGGTGTTGAAGCTGGCCGCAGGCGTCGTAGCCATAACGCAAGGTGCCCCAGCCTTGGTGTTCGGCGGTGAGGCGGTTTTGGCTATCGTATTCGTAGGCCAGCGCCCAATGGCCGTCGTCGACGCTGAGGAGGTTGCCCTGACGGTCGTAGGCATATTCAACAAGGCTACCGTCGGGCAGGGTTTTTCTGACGAGGCGTCCGGCATGGTCTCGCTCGTAACGGGTAACGAGCTGACTGCCGTCGTCACCGTGTTCGGTCTTTTCCTGCAGGTTGCCATTGAGGTCGTAGACGTAGGCCGTACGCTGCCCGTCAAACCCGGTTTCCTGCTGGATCAGGCCGTTGGGGTGATAAGCAAGTCGGTAGGTCTCGCCAACCTCGTTTTCGATCTCGGTCAGCAATAACCGCACGTTGTCGTAGCGGTACTTGACCTGGCTACCGTCGGCGTTGATACGGCGGCTGATCAGGTGCAACCCGTCGGCGTATTCGTAGCGGGTGACGTGGCCCAGTTCGTCGCGTTCGGCGGTGATTTTTCCGTAGGGGTTGTAGCTGTATTCCCGACATGCACCGCCTGGTAATACGACGCGAACCAACCGACCCACGCTGTCCCACTGATACTGGGTCAGCGCGCCATGCTCATCCTCGCGCGCCAACTGCCGGCCAAGATCGTCATAGCGATAACGCTTGATCCCGCCATTGGGCAACTGCTCCTCAACCAGTTGCCCCCGCTCATTCCACACCAGCCGATGGCAACTGTGATCCGGGTACCAAACCCCAACCAGTTGCCCGTATTGGTCGTAGCTGTAATCCGTAACATGTCCGTCGGGATCGGTCTTACGAATGACATCGCCCTGGTCATTGCGCTCGTACTTCCAGACCGCCTCACCACGGCGCATAACCCGTACGAAGCCGTTTTCATGCTCGTAGGACGTCGGCTCATCATCCCCGGGAAACAACGCCACCAAGCGTCCGGCTTCGTCGTACTGATACGCCGTCACCGCCCCCAGCGGATCCTGCTCAACCGTCAGTCGGCCTTTGGCATCGTAGGATTTGAAATGCTGGGCACCGTCCGGATCAATCCGCTGCACCAGCCGCGCCCGGTCGTCATGGACGTACACTTCCTGACTGCCATCGGCGTTATGCACCGTGACACGGCCGTCGTCCCCCCAGGCATACCGCGTGTCCATCTGGGAAAAACTGGCCCAATGCCGGACACATCGCGCGGCCTTGCCCGCCCGTTCCCACGCCCAGAAGAAACTCGCCCCACCGGCCAAGCCCCGCTCAAGAATGACGTGCTGATCGTCGTAGCGATAAACCTCGCTTTCGCCGATGGCATTGGTCGCCGAAACCAACCGTCCCAGGTCGTCATAGGCGTAGGAAACAACGGTCTGCTCGGTCACCCACTCGAAGGGTTCACGCCCTTTGGCGCGCTGGACCTGATAGTCCACCGCGACGATGCGGCCAAATGCATAGCGCAGGAACAGCGAACGCCCGACACCGTTATCCAGCCGCTCGATGCGCCCCAAATAATCCCGGGAAATCCGCAGCCGGTTGTCGTACGCATCGCTGATGGAGACCAGCACACCGTCGCGAAAGTGATAAAAGCGCGACGCCTGGGCCAGCACCAGTTCATCCGGCGACGCGCCCAAATAGATGGCGGCTTCGGCCAGGCTATTGGTGATGGCAGGTCGAGCAACAGTCGGCAGTGGAAACCCAATCGAGCGATTCTCATGGTCCGTCCACACCACCGAATCGCCCGACACC
>NZ_MBDT01000037.1:0-97371 GCF_001702295.1 Pseudomonas sp. S3E12 | reverse complement strand
GGGGATGCGGCGGAAATCTTGGACTACCTGGAGGTAGTTCATGTATTCATACGAAGACCGTATCCGAGCGGTCAAGCTCTACATCAAACTGGGCAAGCGAACCGGGGCAACTATTCGTCAGTTGGGCTACCCGACGAAGAACTCTTTGAAGAGCTGGCACGCAGAGTATGCGATGCCTCGACCTGCCGCGTGGCTACGAGAACTCGAAGTCGAAGTACTCACCTGCCCAAAGGGAAAAGGCTGTCGAGCACTATCTCGAATACGGTCGCAACATCGCCGCTACCATCAAGGCGTTGGGCTACCCCGCGCGGGATTCTTTGCGTGCCTGGATTTACGAAATGCACCCCGAGTTGCATAAGCGTGTTGTCAGTCGATCAGACGGGTTAGCCCGGCCGCCAGCGGTGAAGCAGGCAGCGGTCATCGCGCTGTGCACGCGAAAAGAAAGTGCGAAAGCCCTGGCTCAAAAGCTGGGCGTGTGCAGGCCGACCTTGTACAACTGGAAAAACCAGCTACTCGGCCCAGAGGTATCCCCATCCATGAAGTGTCGACTTGAACCCTCATCGTCACCGGAACGAGAGGAGTTGCAGCGGCAACTCGAATCTCTCCAGCTCGATGTTCGCCGTTTGCAGCTTGAACATGACCTGTTGATGAGGGCGAATGAACTCATAAAAAAAGAGACGGGCATCAACCGGCAAGTCCTGACCAATCGGGAGAAGACATTGCTGGCTGATGACCTTAGGCATAGGTACTCCTTGCTAGAGCTGCTTGACGCGTTGGGCTTGGCCCGAAGCTCCTATTTCTATCATCGAGCCCGAATGCAGATCGCGGAAAAGTACACCGAAGTGCGTCGTGCCATGGCGGACATATTCGAGCGCAATCATCGTTGCTATGGCTTCCGTCGGATGCGAGCTTCGTTGAGCAGGCAGCGTGTGCGCCTTTCAGAGAAGGTGGTGCAGCGCTTGATGAAGCAGGAGTGCCTAGTCGTCGCCAAGCCGAAACGGCGTCGATACGGTTCCTACCTCGGGGAGATCAGTCCGGCGCCGGAAAACCTCCTCAACCGCGACTTCACGGCCCTAGCTCCGAATGAGAAATGGCTGACCGACATCTCGGAGTTCCAGATCCCGGCAGGCAAGGTGTACCTGTCCCCCATGATCGACTGCTTCGATGGGAAGGTAATCAGTTGGTCGATCGGCACGCGTCCCGACGCCGAGCTTGTGAACACGATGCTGGATGCAGCTATCGAAACGGTGGCCAGTAACGATAAACGGCCTGTTGTTCACTCCGATCGTGGCGCTCACTACCGCTGGCCCGGCTGGTTATCGCGCATCGCTGATGCGAAGCTGATTCGTTCGATGTCGCGCAAAGGCTGCTCACCAGACAACGCGGCTTGTGAAGGTTTCTTCGGCCGACTGAAAACGTAACTGTTCTATCCTCGCAACTGGCAGTCAACGAGCATCGAGCAGTTCATTCAGGCCTTGGATTCATACATTCGCTGGTACAACGAAAAACGTATAAAGATTTCCCTCGGCGCGCTCAGTCCCATTGAGTATCGTGAAAGCCTGGGCTTAGCGGCATAACCAGTCCAAGTTTTTGTCTGCATCCCCACTGGGTCAGTTTTCGGTCAGCGGCAACAATCTGCACGGTGTACCGAAGACTGACCCACACCCTCAGCAAAATTGGCGCCTCGGTAGCTGCCGTCGACACCCCGACGCCATTCAAAACAAATGCTCTGCCAGGGTTGCGCCGTCCGGTGGCGATTTGCTCGTAGGGTTCGCCGATGCCCAGCGCTTTTATCCCTCTTACAGCATTCGCACCAAACGAAACACCCGAGCCGACTTCACCAAACGCTTGTACCGCCTCAAATAATGTAACGTCCAGATGTTGATGGCGACACAGCTCCAATGCGAGGGCCACACCTGCGATACCACCGCCAACAATAGCGACTTGCAAAACCGATTTAGGGCGATTAATGGGAAACCTCACGCTTTTTTTGGAATAGCCCTAAGGTGGGTATACAGAAATAGCGCGAGCCCCATAAAATCTATCACCGGACTGAATATGGGTATACTTGTTGCATTCGTCACTCTTGCCGAGATGCCTGTAATGCACCTACGCGAACTCGACTTGAACTTGCTGGTGATCTTTCATCAGCTTTTGATCGACCATAGTGTTTCCGGCGCAGCTGAAACGTTAGGGCTGACTCAACCCGCCGTGAGTAATGCACTCAAGCGTCTGCGTACCTCATTTAATGACGAACTGTTTGTGCGGACATCTCAGGGGATGCAACCCACGCCTTATGCGTTGCAGATGGCAGAACCTGTGTCTCAGGCGATCAACATTCTGCACGACGCCATCAACCTCCAGGATGAGTTCGATCCTACAACCAGCCAAAAACGATTTGTCTTGGCGATGACAGACATTGGCGAGATTTATTTTATTCCGCGACTCATTGATGCACTGCTCAAGCAGGCGCCTGGGATTTCGGTCAGTACTTTGCGAAGCAATGCTGGACTCGCCGAAGCGCTTGCTAACGGAGAGGTGGATCTGGCTGTCGGATTGCTACCGGATTTACAGGCAGGCTTTTATCAAAGGCGTCTATTCCAACATCGGTACGTATGCTTGTGCCGCCAGGGTCATCCACTGACACAGAAGCCCATGACGGAGGAAAGTTTCTGTGAATATGGGCATGTGAGAATCGTTGCGGCCAGTACCGGGCATGGTGAGATAGACCTGCACATGCAACGGGCTGGCTTGCAGCGTCAGATAAGCTTGGAGGTTCCGCATTTTGTTGCAGTAGGGCATATCTTGCAAGCCACTGACCTTATCGCGACCGTGCCGGAGCGATTCGCCCGCAGTTGCACCGGACCGTTCAGTTTGACCACCTTGCCGTTGCCGGTACCGCTCCCGGAAATCGCGATCAATATGTTTTGGCATACGAAATACCACCGCGATCCGACCAGCAAATGGTTCCGGCAACTGATGTTTGATCTTTTCAGTGATTGAATTTCAGACTCTAGAGGCGCATCGCATGGATCACGGCCACCGCTAAGCCTGGTAGCCTGATGATGCAATAGGTTGGGGATTTCGCCCCAAGTCTAGTCCTAAAATAGGTTTACCCCTGTTTCACCCCAAAGCCCTGCATCGCATCGGGTGTTTTGTATTTCAAAGACAGGGGCGGGTGCTCGCCTTGGTAGGTCGATACCGACTCACTCAGCATCTTCTCGCCTGCGTTAAATCCTGCGGTCGCTGGAGCAAAAGCCCTGTCTTCGATATCCATTGACCCGATCTGCCAAGGCGTTTTGGTAGCAATCATAACTGTCCGTCATCGAGCACCTGATACCGTGTCTCATGCGCAACGCCTGGTACAATCAAAAGTGGTAACGCTGCCTTATCTAGTCCACCGAATCATTGAAATCGGCTGTGTATGCTCTATCTTGGAAAGCATGCACAGGAAGAAGTTGACGGCCGACGAGCGCGGCGAACTGGAAGCGGTGATTCGCAAACGCAGTGGCGTAGTGGCGTTGCAGCGGCGTGCGCGTTGCGTGCTGCTGTGGGCAGACGCCTAACGTCGGGTGGACATCCGCGCCAAGCTGGCCTGCAACGACGCCTTCGTCACGCGATGGACCAAGGCGTTTGAACATCAAGGTCTGGCCGGACTGGTGTCGCTGCACCCGGGACGCGCTTCCAGCTCGGCCAGTCGCCAAGCTGGAAGCCCGGGTGCTCAAAAAGAAGCTCAAACACAAGCCGAAAGATGGCTCCACGCATTGGAGCAGCGGCAAGCTAGCTGCCGAGACGTGTCGTTCTCTGCCGTGCAGCGCATCTGGCGCAAGCACGGACTGCAGCCGCATCGGCGGGAACGCCATCTCGTCTCCAACGACCCCGACTTCGAGACCAAGGCCGCGGACGTGATCGGCCTGTACCTGAACCCGCCGTCGCAAGCCGCGGTATTATGCGTGGACGAGAAGACAGTGATCCAGGCGCTCGATGGCAAGGACCGCATGCTGCCGCTGGCGCCGGGCCGTGCCGAGAGCCACGGGTTTGAGTACAAGCGCAACGGCACCTCAGCCTGTTCGCCGCCCTGAACACCGCCACCGGCGAAGTCCTGGGCATGACCGCTACGCGCCACACCAGCGAGCAGTTCGTCAGCTTCATCGGCGACGTTGTCGGCACTCAGCCGCAGGGCCGCGAGATCCACGTCATCTGCGATAACGTCAGCAGCCACAAGACCGAGCTGGTCTAGGCCTTCTTGGCCAAACACGCGAACGTGCGGATTCACTACACGCCCACCTACTCGTCGTGGCTCAACCAGGTCGAGAACTGGTTCTCGCGCATCAAGCGCGACGTCATCAGCCGCGGCATTTTCACCTCGCTCAAGGACCTGGACAAGAAGCTCATGCGCTACATCTGTCAGCACAACAAGGCCCCGAAGCCGCTGAAGTGGAAGTACAACAATCGCCAGCGCCGACACCACCAATTCTTCTGATTCAGTGGACTAGAAATCGCAGGGTATCGCAGCTAACTGCCAAGATAATTCAGAACTAGTGTGCCGTCTCACAAATAACGTTCCTCATGCCTGTGAGACCATTGCCTCACGGGCTCGCTGTACCTTGTTCAAAATATCTTCCCCCTTAGCGTTACAGACGTAGCGAGTCGGCTGCGCATTTCGCAGTGCCAAGAACGTGGTTATTGAGCTTTCCAGTTCGCGAACCGAACTGAAACTGCCGTCACGCAGGTACACCGTGATATCGCAAAAGAAGCGTTCAACCATGTTCATCCACAAACTGAAGGTCGGGGTGAAATGCATCTGGAAGCGTTTGTGCTTCTCAAGCTAAGCCCTGACTTTTGGATGTTTGTGCGTGGCATAGTTGTCGACGATCAAATGCAGTTGAAGATGCTTGGGCGTTTCTCGATTGATCTTCTTGGGAAACTCATGCCACTCCTGAGCCGATATTGGCGCTCAATGCTGCTGATCAAATGCCTCTGAAGATAATCCAGCGTGGCGAACAAGGTAACGGTGCCATGGCGGACATAATCGTACGATTGCGTGCGGATATGCCCAATTTCCAAAGGAAGTCCAGGCTGGGTGCGCTCAAGGGCCTGAACCTGCCTTTTTCATCGCAACAGAGCACCAGTGCCTTATCCGGCGGATCCAGCTACAGCTCAATGACGTCCCAAAATTTCTCTTCGAAGTTCGGATAGTTGGACAGTTGAAGGTGCGTGTCAGGTGCGGTTTTATGTCGTTGGCGGCCCATATACGCTGGACGCTGGCCGGAGAGATGCCGGCGACTCGCGCCATGCTTCGACAGCTCCAGCGAGGCTGACCGATACGCGGCTGAGTAACTTGCTCAAGGGTCCGTTTCAACGCTTCGGCCGGCAGGGATGGCTTGCGACCTCGTCCGGGTCGTGTAGGCGCAGCTCTTCAAAACGCTTGCACTAGCGGGTGACTGAAAAAAAGAAGAGACCGGTCAACTGGGCAATCTCGTTACGAGAACGACCACGAACGGCTCGCAAAATCACCCGAGCCCCACGACCGTCGCTCTGACTGATCGTGGCTGATCTTATTCACCGACTCAGTTCAATTTGTTCGTCTTCACTAAGCGCGATATCCTGAAAGTTCGTGTGATCACTCCGAGCACTGATAGACTACAGAAGCATAGCTCAAGCTAGAAATTTATTTCAGAGACAACACACTAGCGACTTCATTAGCTGTATGCGCGTTGTCAGAGCTTAACTCTACAGATCCGAGACCGATCAATATAGTATCATAATACTGACGTGGCGCACGAGTGCGCGCTGAATGAGCGTAATACTGCGGCCCTCATGGATTCATGGCTCCATTATCGGGCAGCTACAACTACCCACTGACGAACATGGTTTAATTCACTTGGACTAAATCGCCAGTTATCGAGCGAGCAGTTCGACGATATTTTTGAACTCGATATCCATCTTGCTTAGGCCTGCTTCCCAGTGTTCGACAAAGTTTTTTGGACAAGCACAGGTATTTCTAACCCTTGTTCCGAAAGCTTCATTACGACCAATCGTCAGTCACACATATCACGTCGACGTATTACGCAGCCAACTTCCTAAAGCCTGTCGAGGATAGTGGATATCCTCAAAGGAATAATATGCAAACAGCGGCACACCCTGATACCCTGACGCAGTGAACACTACACTTCGAGCCAGAACATCAAGAACCCGGAAATCAAGGTTTGTTAACCCGTACTTGGCAGCCGCCGGAACTATCCACCCCAGTAACCTTATAAAACTTTTCTATAACTTTGTATGGACCGAAGATTTACCCTATCATTCAATACCTCCACGCAACGCATATTTGGTTAATATTTTGAAACAACGAGCGGTAGCGATCCAGTTTGCTGAGGGTTTTCAGCACCGAGCGAAGCGCTTAGACATCTTCCAACTCGAGCAGGAACACTACCAGCAACGCCTGGAACCCCTCATAACGTATAACGATAGTGCCTATTCATACTCAGAATAACCATCTCAGAGAGTGCCCATCGTTGCGCTATTACGCATGGCAGAACCAAGCAAGCCGGGATCAGAAGGAGGGTCTTGGCAAATAAACCTCCTATTATGATCCGTTAGAAAACGTCACCACGGCTGCGTCAGATGCGTTGACCGAGAAGCATATTGCAGTTACTAATATCCTCAAGCAACATGAGGGTAGGAGCAGTCTAAACACGCCAATGGCTGCACCATTAAAAAGTGATCCTTAGAAACCCCGATAAGATTGAGAACGCTATGGTCCCAAACCAAGATAAGAAGCTAAACGAGACCACCGAGCAATTTTGTAACCGGGTCAACAACGGCACTTATCTGTTTTCAAATTACTACAGTCGTACTCTCGTGCTTTTTTGCCTCTTGATATCGAGAATGCCTTTCATGAGAAGCAAACCTACGTCGCTTGCATTGCATGTCACTTCGCGCTCAACGCTAGAGCGAGGTTTGCCGCTAATGTTGGTGCTGATTCTGTCCGGTTGCTCTTTCAGCGATCTTAAGCCCGAATCCGAGCCCATGAAGATAAGCGGGATCAGCGCAGCGCTTAGCAGCGCTCAGATGAAGATTTCGCCTGCCGCTTGGCCTACCCAAGACTGGTGGCAGCGTTATCAGGATCCGCAGCTTGATTCATTAGTCAAAGAGGCGATCGCGGACAGTCCCACACTCCGCTCCGCTGCCGCCAGGGTCCACCAAGCCAGTGCGTTGGAGGCGATAGAAGGCGCTCAATTGCTGCCAAACATAACTACTGACACGAGCGTCACGCGTGAACGATTCAGCTCCAACGGCACAACCCCCGCGCCCGTCAAAGGCACTTGGCAAAATGTACATCAGAGCACATTTAACGTCGGTTACGAGCTAGACTTCTGGGGCAAAAACCGTTCTGCGGTTGAGGCAGCCATCGGGCGCCGGCGAGCACTGGAGCTGGACGAGCAGGCCGCTGCGCTAATCCTCTCCTCTTCAATTGTTCAGGCCTACATCTCCTTACAGAACACATACGATCAGATCGATCTGGCGCAGACGCTGCTTAATCAGCAGGAGCA
Source organism: Pseudomonas sp. S3E12 (assembly GCF_001702295.1). Classification (NCBI taxonomy): domain Bacteria; kingdom Pseudomonadati; phylum Pseudomonadota; class Gammaproteobacteria; order Pseudomonadales; family Pseudomonadaceae; genus Pseudomonas; species Pseudomonas sp. S3E12. The sequence continues at coordinate 89,815 of NZ_MBDT01000037.1, read as the reverse complement.
AATTGAAGAGCTGACCCGAAAACGCTTTGCCGCCGAGTTGGGGACGGAAATCGATATCAAACAATCGCAGGCTTCACTTCCGACGAGCAGAGCGAATATCGCGGCTCTCAAGGAACAAATAGACCTCGATAAGAACAAGCTGGCCTCACTATTAGGCAAAGGGCCGGACAGGGGCCGCAATATCAGCCGACCACATATGCTGTTAAGCGACGAGGTGATGATCCCGACCCTCATTCCTGCTGAACTGATCGGCCATAGGCCTGACGTCGTGGCGCAGCGCTGGAGAGTGGAAGCCTCGGGCCATGAGATGAATGTAGCCAAAGCACGCTTCTATCCGAACGTGAATTTAACAGCGTTCATCGGTATGCAAAGCCTGGCATTTGATACTTTCGATGATCACAGCAGTCGCATTCTTGGCGCTACCCCTGCTTTTAGCCTCCCAATCTTTGAGGGTGGTCAACTGCGGGGTAACCTTGATGCTCAAGATGCGGCCTATGATCTTGCCGTGGAGCAGTACAACCGGACGGTAGTGGATGCACTGCGGGACATCGCCGACCAGCTTTCCTCTCTGCGCTGGCTGAAGGAGCGTCTTGCGCAACAGAGCGAGGCCGTGGCGACAGCGCAGGCGGCTGCCGACTTGGTCAATAGACGCTACGCCGCCGGGCTTGCGACGTACCTCCAGGTGTTGAGCACACAAAACTCGACACTTGAACAGAGGCGTCAGCAGGTGGATCTGCAATCCCGAGCGTTTTCCTTGCAGGCCAACCTGAGCCGAGCGCTCGGTGGTGGCTACCTGCCCGAATTGCCAACCACCGCTTCCCAAACCTCCCCAGCAGATAAATCATGATTTCCAAGACCTCCTCTGCAACCAATGGCACTGCTCACACACCATCACCGTGGCGACGGATGCTTCTGTTACTGACTATCGCTTTAATGCTGGCCGCAATGGGTATCTTGTATCTGATGAAACCTGGCACCGAAACCACCGACGATGCTTATGTTGACGGCAATATTGTGCAAGTGACATCCCAGGTCAGCGGAACCGTCACCGTGATTGGTGCCGACAACACCGATCACGTGGAGACCAATTCAGCACTGGTAACGCTCAATCCAGTGGATGCCGAGATCGAATACGAACGCGCCAAGTCGAACCTGGCCCGAGCGGTTCGGCTGGCACGTACACAGTATTATCAGGTACAACAACTGCGATCTGAAGTCAGCCAACGTCAGAACGACGTGCGTAAGGCCCAGGATGATGTTCGGCGGCGTAATCAGCTTGCATCCAGCGGTGCAGTGTCGCGTGAGGAGATCAGCCACGCCGAGGAGGTGCTCAAAAACGCGGCTGCCGCACTGGACGGCACTCGCCACGCTTTGGCTGAGCGTCTGGCGATGGTAGACAACACAACACTGCGAACCCATCCGGATGTTCTGATCGCTGCGAACAATCTGAGAGACGCCTATATCGCACTGCACCGCACGCAGATCTACTCGCCCATTTCAGGGCTGGTGACCAAACGCAGCGTGCAGGTGGGCCAGCGAATCAGCCCAGGCGTCGCCCTGATGTCGGTTATACCCATGGATCAGATCTGGGTTAATGCTAATTTCAAAGAATCGCAGCTAGAGGACCTGCGCATCGGCCAGCCCGTTCTGTTAAGCGCGGATGCCTACAGCCGCGGTGTGGTTTTCCACGGAACGATCGTCGGAATCGACGCCGGCACTGGCAGCGCGTTCTCACTGATACCAGCGCAAAACGCCACAGGTAACTGGATCAAGGTCACCCAGCGGGTACCTGTGAGAATTGCCCTTACACCAGATGAGGTGGCCCGTAGCCCCTTGCAACTGGGCTTATCCATGCGCGTCTCGGTGGACACCACTGATACCAAAGGTCCGGCCCTCAACAATACCTTGCCCCCAGTGAGTTCAGCCTATAGCACGGACATCTTCAACCACGAGTTGATGGACGCTAATGATGTTGTCAAACAGGTCATTGGAGCCAACTCAGACGGTGAACTCGACGCCAAACACCTGAATTTCTGACGGGGACGACCATGTACCGAAAACACGCTGCCCTGCTGATGGCGGTCGGGTTGCTCTGCGCTTTAGAGTACCTGCAGGCAGGCATGATTGCCTTTACCTCTGCCCCTATCCGCGGAGAAATCGACGCGAGCCCCGAGGAGTTCACCCTCGTGGCGGCGCTGTATGCCTGCATTGCCGTCATTGTGATTTCCAAACAGCGGTGGCTAGTTGAGCGGCTAGGCTGGCGCAACTTCATGCTCGGTTCCATCAGCATTTATATTTTGGGCGCGTTCGTCTGCGGTGTCGGCAATGATCTGACAAGCTTCACCGCCGGGCGGGTGATCATGGCCCTGGGAGGAGCTTCTTTCATGACTTCGGCCCGTTTGATGGTCAATATGCTGCCGCCCGGGCGAGAGCGTTTTACGGGCATCAAGGTATTCGCTACCGGACTGGCCGGAGGGACGGCGTCTGCGCCGTTCATCTCTTCGCTTGTGGTGGTCGCAGATACCTGGCACGCAATCTTCTGGCTACTCATCCTCGGCGCTGTAGTCGCCGCACTTCTATGTACTCGTTTCCTTTCTAACGCTGTTGCGCCTGAGAACGAGCGAACGCCATCAAGTCCGGGAAATGTGCTGCTTTTAGCGGTCAGCAGTTTCTTCCTGCTATACATCCTGCAGCGCTCGTATTATGATTTTTACAATGAGACGTTTATTCTTTGTGCGTTCGCTTTGCTGGCCGCACTGGGCGTCTATACCTTCTTTCATACCGAGCACCGCAAGAAAGAACCCTTTCTGAAAGTCCGGGAGTTGATGCACTCTCGCTACTTGGTAGGAATCGCTTTGTTCTGCTTCACTTATTTGGTTTTGGGCAGTAACAACTATATCCTTCCGTATTTTCTGCAGACCGCATTGGGCTACTCGTGGGACAGCATCGGCGTAATCCAGTCCTATGGGCTGGCTGGGGCGTTGGCGACCTGGGCCGTGATGTCGATCGTAATTCCCAAGTCGCCGGCACCGAAGAAATTCTTTCTGGCAGGCTTTATGGCTCTTGTAGGATTTAGCTGGTTGTTTTCATCGCTTACTCCCGAGGCCAGCATCTGGTCCAACATCCTGCCCGCCCTGCTACTCAACGGCTGCTTCGTAATGCTTATACTAGCGACCGCCGCTATGCATACCTTCCGCGACATTAATGACAATGATACGCTGTTTGCACATGCGTACCAGATCAAAAGTATGATGGGACAGATAGCGATGGCCATTGGTACTACTATTGCGACGTTGTTCCTGCAATGGCGCACGACGACTCAGTACAACAATCTCAACGGACACTTTAGCTCAGACGATCCGCTGTACCGCGAACAGATCCGGTACCTAAGTCAACTAGTTACGTCGCAGGTTGGGGAAAGTCATGCAGGGATGCTTGCAGTTTCCACGCTTGCACAAAGGCTGCTTCAGCAGGCAACATTGGTGGCGAGCATGGAGTATTTCTCGGTAATCATGGTCTTGGGTGCTCTAGCGCTGATCGTCTCGCTGCTACAGAAAACGTTTCGATAGATTCAGCAGTTACGGGCTAGGCCTTGTCGAGATCGCGCCTGCGTTTAGGCGATAACACTAGTCGGAAGGTTCAGCCGTCCCCACTTAACTTGGGCGAACTGCGCGGACACCAACAGACCGCCTAATTGTCCCTTACCTCACTCGCCCAGCGGAGTTGCAACGAGCCCATCCGCAAGCAAGCGAGCATCGACATGCAGATCTGCTTCTGGTACAGGAACTCACAGTAAGCCTAATTGCCTGCCCCAATATCCTGCACACGCGCTGGTCCTTGCCCGCAAACGCAGCAGGCAAGCTTCAGGCACTTAACGCATTCCTGATAATCAATCTACCCGACATAGGTTAGACCTTGCCCTGGCGAGCAATCTCGGCGGTCTACTGGCGGATGCGGGCTTACGAGTTCTACTGCTCGATCTGGATAGCCAACCCACTCTCTCCAACTGTTACGCCTTGAGCCACAAGGCCATCGCCGGTGCGTATGAATTCATCGCGCTCAACCAAACAGATCCTGCCCAGATAATTTCCACCACGGAGGTCGCCGGTCTCAATCTGATCATCTCCAACGACAATCAAGGTCGACTGAGCACCTTGTTGCTGCACGCCCCTGATGGGCGACTGCGGCTACGCGCCTTGCTCAACCATTTCCGCCCCCGTTACTATCTGTTGTTGATCAACACCCAAGCACGTAGCGTGCTGCTGGAAATGGCCATCCTGGCCATCCGATCTCGCCCTCTCTCCGATTACACCGCAAATGCTCGCCGCACGCGAACTACGCCGTGGCACCTTGAAGCTGCTCAGCGAACTCGAACCGTTCCGCCACCTGGGAATTCCACCACCATCCTTGCGGCTGCTACTGAACCAGGTGAACGCCATTAGGATCGACACCCGGATGATCACTTTAATTACATCGTTGAGCTTCAACGCTAGATTCCACGCCTGTGATTGTGTTGCACTCAAGATGGGGACAGCCAGGCGACCTCACAAGCTGTCATCATCAACAGAGCTTCGTCGCTGCGACAACGCATGAATCGCCTCTGATTTTCTATACTTTTACTAAGGTTTGCTTCTGGTCGCTGTCCCCCACACAAAGCCAGTTCGTACACTTACATCGCGCGAGCCTTGGGACGTCCGCCCTCCCCCGCGGCACTGCAACTGCAAATGTTCGGGGAGCCTGCCCGCCCCATCAAGCAAGGCTTGGCCAAACTGAACGCCCAAGTCCGCACTAATCAAGATGTCTACTACCCCCCTGCGCCAGTCTTTTTTTGACGTTGTGCGCATGGAGCAAAGAACGACCCCGTACGACGAATTTCGTCAGATCCAAACCTCGAACCATGTGTTCGCAAGCAAAATGGCATAATATGCCACTGAGCGGAAGAAATCTCTTACCGAAAGCTGGAGCTCATTATGGCCACGCGAAACGTTGTGCTCACCCCTCATCAAGAACAGGTTATCCATGACCTTCTTCAGTCTGGCCGCTATCAGAATGCCAGCGAAGTCATGCGGGAAGGTTTGCGTTTATTGGAACAGCGCGTCGCCGAAGACAACGCCAAAATTGAGGCACTGCGTCAGGCGACCTCGATCGGCATCATGGATCTTAAGCACGGGCACTTTACTCAGGTGAACGAAGGGAATCTGGAGCACTACCTCGAGGGTTTAAGCCTGGAGGCGACCCTCCCCGCGAGAGATAAACACTAAGCATGCCTCAGTATCGGATTTCCAATGCGGCGCGCGTCGACATTGTTGACATCCTCAGGTTCTCCCAGACGCAGTTCGGCGATCAAGCACGCCAGCGCTACCAGGCGCTGGTCCTCGCGGCGCTGCAAGCGCTTGCCAGCACGCCTTATCGGATTGGCAGCCAAGACCGTGAGGAGCTTGCACCGGGCCTTCGCAGCTATCATCTCATTTTTTCTCGCCAGAAGGCCAAACAGCCCCATGGAACGGTCAAAAGCCCGCGCCATATTGTGTTCTATCGTGTGGTAAACGACGACCTGATCGAGGTCGTCCGACTCCTTCATGACGCCATGGAAGTACATTTGCACTTGCCGAACGACTGATCAGCGACCGGGGCCGACGGGACAGCGACGGTAAGGCACCCCTCTACATCGCGACCTGAGCCTCCTCCGTTGCGGGCCGACTCGACGGCCAATTGAAGCGCGAGGCTCTGGTTCCAACCGGACTATCGAGACCCACGAACAGAAACACGATGCTCAACGTTGCGTACCACTTTCAATTCTGAACAACTGCTTCTTACCTGACATCACGCCCCAGTTGCCGATGACGCACACGCGGATCGATGCCTACCAACCAGTGCCCTAACAACATCACACAGAGCACGAGCATCTCGCCAGTCAATTTCGGGATAGGTGCTGATAGCCAGACACAACAACTCCGCTTAAGGATATCGACTCATTGCTCATATCCGCTTCCGAACGATCACGAGTTTGCCAGGTTCCGGCTGGTCATTCGGTACGCGAGAGCACACTGAATACCAGCCACGGCCACCGAAGTCCGCGTCAGGAACCACCATTCGTGATCGCTCATGTGCGGCGTCTGAGTTGGGCAAAATTGGGGGCATATTAAGATTTTTGAAACTGAAACTACCGATCTAGAGCCCAGTCAAAATGTTTTTGGGGACTCCGACAGTTTGTAACTTAACCCCAAATAACTCCAAAAAGCTTTTAGTAACAATAGTTTATTGCAGTATACAAGCACATCTTAAAACAAGCTTTTTCAGCTGATTAATTTAAAGCTTTATATCCAAAAACTCATATCATAAAAGCCCCCTACTTGCCTCATTTGAAACTTTATAGTTCTTCTTGTGAATCAAAAATGCTATTAGCGAAATTTTTTATATTGGAAAAAAGACGGCAACCCCTGGATTTTTACAGCATTCTTTACAAACCACACCCTCTCACTTAAAAGAAAAAATTAGATTCAATAACATTTATCTATAACGCACTTGGCATATTTTCACCTTACAGTAGTTGACAAAGACCTCATTCAACTGATCCACTAGAAAGCACCTTAATGAATGCGCCAACCGAGGAGGCTAGATCAATTTGAGCATTACAGCTGAGTATTCTGGGACGAGGTGCCAGAAGGGAATTGTCCAACCCGAATTTAATTCGGCATTGACTCTTCCTCATAAGAACATTAAAGACTTCCTAAAGCGATTGCCGCGTTGGGATCGCTTTCGAGTAGTCCAAGAAATGGAATAACCTCACCGAGTTGGTCAACCGGAAAATAACTAGTTTTGTTTTGTAGATAATCGGTGAGCAACCTACCTGTAAGGAACGGAGGCCTGCCGTAGATGAGCATTTTTATTTTCAATCCGCATAGCAAAAGCTTCTATCGCCCTATCGACGCAGCGTTACGCTGGTGCAATCTCACTCGCTACGAAGCCCAAATTGTCCAGCAGGATTGGTCTCGTCCCGAGAACCTTGCAGTCCTATTCCCCCAATGGCCCAATCTTCACATCGCTTTCGAAAGGATTTTAGACGCCATACGCAATGGTGAACTGCCGTACGGCTGCCTCGGGATTTCTGTTCCTTTGGGAAGCTATGTAGAGCCCTATCAGCTGACCATCCGCCACTCAGACTTACGCCGCTGGATGGAAATTCATTACCCCGACCATAAGCCCAGTTTTTTATTCGAGTCCGGTGAGGATGCACCTGCAAAGGTGAGCCTCGGAACCTTTCTCTCGTTGAAAGCAGATCGAGATGAGTTATCGAGAGCGTTCAAAGCGCAACAGCAGCGCATTCAAGAAATCTTGGAAGAGCTCCAGTCGATTGGACTTGAGAGAGATGATCTCAAAGCCTTGGCCAAAACGAATGGCCAACTCAGCGAGCGCAGCGAACTGACCTATCACAACATCATTGGGGCATTGGTCAGTCTTCTCTTGGACCATTCGCCCGCCGGAAAACCTCTTTCGGTATTCAAGAATCAAGCAGCCATCGTTGATGCCATTGTCGCTCGTCACAAAGATGTGCCCGGCCTCAGCAAGCGCACGCTGGATGAAAAGTTTGCCGTGGCCAATCGTAGCCTCAAAAAAAATAGCTGATCCGGCCAACTGCAGTGCAACAGGCCTGATTGCAATGCAATGACTCATCCGCCGTGGTGCGATTCAATCCATGTCACTTCCCACCACGCGCCAACTGGCGCCAGGAGTGACTAGCATGTCCAACCCATCGGTACCCGCAGTCGAAGCACTTCAACCCCAACGCCACATCATGCGACGTGATGAGGTGGAGCAAAAAACCGGCTTCAAACGTGCGCACATTTACAACCTGATGAAGGAAGGCAAGTTTCCGCGGGCGAAGCGTATCGGACTGCGCGCAGTTGGCTGGGACTCACTGGAAATCGAGCACTGGATTGCAGAACGCCTTTCGCGACAGGAGTGAGGTGATGCACGTGGTCTCGGTGGTGTCCACCAAGGGTGGCGTAGGCAAAACTACAGTAGCGGCGAACCTCGGTGGCCTGTTGGCCGATGCTGGTCTGCGTGTTCTGCTCTTGGATCTGGATAGCCAACCCACCCTCTCCAGTTATTATTCATTGAGCCAGAAAGCGCAGGCAGGTGCGTACGAGCTCATTGCACTCAATCTAACAATACCTGAGCGAATAATTTCTAGGACTGCAGTCGTCGGTCTCGACCTGATTTTCTCCAACGACGATCAAGGTCGACTGAGCACCTTGTTGCTGCATGCACCTGATGGGCGGCTACGCCTGCACAATTTACTCAACGATTTGCATCTCAATTATGACCTGCTTTTGATTGATACTCAGGGAGCACGCAGTGTACTGCTGGAAATGGCCATCCTGGCCTCCGATCTCGCCCTCTCTCCCATCACGCCAGAAATGCTCGCTGCCCGAGAAATGCGCCGTGGCACCTTGAAGCTACTGAGTGAGCTCGAACCGTTTCGCCACCTAGGCATCGACCCGCCGCCCTTACGGCTCTTACTGAACCAGGTGAACGTCAATCGAGTGGACACCCGGATGATCATCCGAAGCCTGCGCGAGACTTTCGCAGAGGCTACCAATATCTCGGTGCTAGACACCGTGATCCCGGACCGGGTGGCATATATCAATGCCGCATCCCTCGGCTTACCGGTCCACCGAATAGATACACGCCCGTCGAGTAAACGCCGACGCTCGCAATCTGCGCTAGAAATCATGCAGGCGCTGGCCATCGAATTATTCCCTGAATGGCGTGAAGCGATCTCTTCGGTAATGAGGTGTGCGGAGCCTTGATAAAACAAATCGCCTAATCAGCATTTCACCGATTTTTTTGTTTGATCGACCTTGAAGCCAACAGGGCTTGGTAAGGAGTTTTCTAATGTTGGATCAGTTTCCTATCGTTGTTCAGCCTTCCATTCGACCACGCGACGCGGCTTGCGAAGAGTACTGCACGGTGGTTTTTCGTTTGCAAGGGGGGCGCTCGGCCATGGTGTGGTTCCTCGCAGAACTCTCCCAACATTTCGAAGGTTCAGGGACTGCCGAAATCGTGAAATTCGAGGTCGGTGACCATTTACGTAGCCGACGTTAACCGAGGCGGTTGCGATGAAGAAGCTCAGTCAGGAGGAAATCATCGACAAGCTGCACCAGGACCACTTCACTCAAGGTCCTGGACTGGAGCGACTGTCCGATCCAGTCATCGACACTCCCATGCTGGTCACTCTGGAAGAGTTACGCCCCTACGAACACAATCCCCGCTTCATCCGTAATCCGCTGTATGAAGATATCAAAGCCTCGATCCGTGAACGCGGGCTGGATCAACCGCCACCGATTACCCGCCGCCCGGGTGAAACCTCTTTCATCATCCGCAACGGCGGTAATACGCGCCTGGCGATTCTCGGCGAGCTGTGGCAGGAAACTCGCGACGAGCGTTTCTTTCGGATTCACTGCCTGTTCCGACCTTGGAGCAATGAAACCAACGCCCTACTCGGCCATCTGGCGGAAAGCGATCTGCACGGCCAGCTCACGTTTATCGAACGGGCTCTGGCGGTAGCCAAACTCAAAACCATGCTGGAGTCTGATGGCCCACAGCTCTCACAACGGGAGCTGGCTCGACGTCTTGCTGCTGGAGGCTATCCGATTTCGCAATCGCATATCAGCCGCATGCTGGACACCCTCGAACACTTATTACCTGCCATTCCACAAACTCTGTATGCCGGCTTGGGTAAGCCACAGATAGAACGTCTGATCGGTCTACGTAGTCAGGCTGAGCGAACCTGGAACCGTTATCCAACCGCCACAGTCGCATTTGCAGAGTTCTGGCTGGAGACCATGGGCTACTTCGATGGCGATCCTGAATCCTTTGATCTTGAGCAGATCCAGGACGAATTGCTCGAACGCATGAGCCACTTGCTCGGACAGTCCTACCGTATGCTGGCCCTGGAGCTGAGCGATACCCAAAGGGTCGTCTCCACGCCTGCGGCTGTCACCACCACGCCCTCAGAAAGCAGCCATCGGCCAAGCGTGCATGAAACTGCGGCAGAGTTGCCCTCCTCCGACACTCCCCCCGAATCAACTGATGCCAAGAGCAAGATAGAGCCAATTTCAGAAGAACAGCTCAGCGCACCCGAAACAAATACTTTACCAGCGGCCAGTCCTCGATCACGCGTTCAACAGATTCGTGAGCAAATCGATCGCGAGATAGCCACCGAAACGACGTCCCCAGTCGAAACCTGCCCAATCGACGACCTCTGGACCATCGCACCAACGCTGGATACGCCCGAACAACTGCGTTTAACCATTGCCGGACTGGCTCGGGAAATGGCGGCCTATGCCGGAGATGCCGAGAGCATCATTGATCAAAAGCTTGGCTTGGGCTTCACCCTAGACATTGAGCGACTTGATCTTTCAGCGCCTCGCTCGACCGGCGTTCACCTAATGCTCCTGGCCCTGTTAAGGGCTCAAGACGAGGTGAACTGGGAGGACCGCAAGCAAATACCTTCCGCACTGTTCGGACAACTGTTGTTAGGGGTCTATCAACTCTATCTGCCAGATCGACCAGTCACGGACGTGGGTCTGGAGCGACTGCCTGACAGTCTGTTAATCAAACTGTTTCGCCTGATCCGCCTGGCCCGGCGTCTAATCGACTTAACCCTCATCTCTGAAGACAAAAACTCACCGGAGGAGCTGAGATGAACTTGTCCTTCAATATGCTCAATCAAGCCATGCTAACCCAGGTACTGCACGAACTGCGCCTGGGCAACCTGCAACGCTGCAAGGCACTTGGACTGAGTGAGGATGACATCTTCGTGCTGCAATCCTTACCACCGACCACGTTATCGCGCCTGGCCCATGCCACAGTCCCTTGGCTTGAGGTCAAGATTGACTCGCCAGTGCTGCATCGTTTGATTGAACAAGCTGAACGCGACGAACAGAACGAACGGTTGATCAACCGAGCGCTCAAACTCGGCGCCAGCAGCACCATTATGTACCAGTGTTTTGGCTTGGCGCATTCGGAAACAGCCATGCGTCGGCGTCTGCTCAAGTTAGAAGCCCGTAAAGGTCGTCCTCAGCATTTGAGCGAAGCGCAGGAACATTCGTTGTGGCAGCGTTGGTGTCAAATACGAACAGAAGATGGGACCGAGGATAGACTCGACGCCATGATGATGCTTGCTGAAGAGCAGCAGATCAGCTTGAACATCGTATGGCAGCAGATCGACCAGTACAGCAAGAAAACATGAATGCTATTCCTTCCAGTCGCTGGCAACGTGTCCTGCAACAATGTACCCAGCAACTGCATGAGCGCTGGCCCGCACGCCCTACCACTGAACAGCCCACCAACCAGGCTCTAAAGGCTGGTTTTCTGTTTAGTGGCCAATCACACGAAGTCGTGCCACGTCGGCTGCTGTTGGATAATCGGCTGACGCCATTGGAGCGAAATGCTTGGCAGGTATTTCGGCTCATGCTGCAAGGCCAGGGCGTGGTCACGCCACGCTATGAGGATTTGCAGCCTTACCTCTCGAGCGTGCCCTACGGTGCGTCAGCCTCGCGTGAAACCATTGCACGCGTATTGACGATGCTCAGGCTCACTCGTTGGCTCAGTTTGGTTAGCCGCGGTCGCGATCAAATCAGCGGGCAGCTACAAGGTTCTTTGTACGTTCTACACGATGAGCCGTTAACCCCCGCCGAAGCCATGGAGCTGGATCAGGATTATCTAGAACTGGTCGAACATGCTCTCGGTCATGCGACGAAGGCGGTGCGGATTGTCGCTCAGCACATTGTGGAGGAGGTCCGACAGGATATAAATATCGATCAGGGTCGTTTACCGACGCGGCTCGACAGCTGGGGCGAACAGTGGACGCAGCAAGGCTTGGGTCAGCCACCCGGTGATGCATTCCACGATTCCGAACAGATGGAAGATCACCGCGTTCGGAATCGTGCATGCCCTTGTTCGGATTCCGAATCAGGCTCGAACCCTAACGTTTCCAGCACCGTTCGGAATCCGAACGCTGCCTGTACTGTATTAAAAGAAAGTAAATGTACAGTACCGCGCGCGACCTCTACTGTGGATAACCTGCACTGGCCCACTTCGCTGCGTCTGAACCCTAGCGAACGTCAGGCCATCGCCGTGGCGCTGAACAAGCTCAACCCAGCGGATCAGCAGGCGGTGCTTAACGAAGCGGGGGCACGCTGTGCGGCCGGTGGTATACGCAAGCCAGTTGCCTATCTGATGGGCTTGGCCCAACGTGCGCTGAAGGGCGACTTTCGTCCTTGGGCAAGTCAGGCCGAACCATCACCCATCACAGAACCGCCCCCAACCGCCCCCTCGCGGCCATCTCGAAAAAAGGGCGAACCTGCATCAGCCCTCGCCCAAGCGTGCCTAAATGAGCTGCGCCAACTGCGTGGAGGCAGTGGACGTCAGTAGATTTGATGCCAGTGGCATCAAATCCATAGAGTTCCAATCTACGAAAATATCGGACCGAACCATGGAGCGTTTAGGGAAACGCCTGGGCGTAGTTCCAATAAACATAGACGTCAGGCATTTGCCCTCTCTCACCAAACCGAATAGACCGCGTTCAGCTTTTTGGCTGTCCTTGACCCTCATCTGACGCAACGTCCCGTCCAAGCCAATGCGAGGACAACACCATGGCCGATCACTATCAACTCAATCTAGGTTCATTGCGCAGCAGCATCACCCTGACCCTGCATACCCACCATGCAGCCCGTATCTGGCAAGGTCGAGCCGCACGCGAAGGCGTCCACTCGATCATGGGTATGGCCGGTTACATCAGTGTCACCAACCTGATCAAACAAACTGCGGCTCAGGACGATCCCTATGCAGATTGGGCCATCGTGCAGCTCGAAGAAAAATTGATGCAGGCAAAGGCTGGGATGCTGGAACTGACTCAACAGTTAGACCGAATAAGACAGGACCTGCCGACACAGATCGACATGGGGGACAACCTCAACATCCACCCCGTTACTTTGCCATTGTACATCGGTAGTCAGCTGGGTTTTCTAGCCGTCTACCTGCTGACCGATTACGACACGCTGGTACGCCATACCCTATTGGCCCATCACACCGCCTTAATCGGCCGAAGAGACATGGAAGCGTGGATCGACGACGGCGCCCACCTGTTACGCAGCCTGTTCGGCCAGGCGCAACGTTATCGACATGCTGGCGTTACACGCGATGATATGGCCGCAAATAATGCTCGCGCCCTGGCGGCCGTGGAGAAGTATGGATTACCCCCGATGGACATCCTTGAGGGTCATCGCCGTTCTCAGTTTGCGCCGCCGATCATTCGCCGCGGTACTGTAGCAGTGGATGACGCTGACGCGTTGGCAGAGGACGTGGATGGTCCGTCTGTGACCGTGAATGAGCCAGAGGCTGACGCGTGAATCCCATGATACCGATTCAACCAATGCCCTTCGAAGCGTTGACACCGGATGCCTATCGGCAGCTCGAACACGCTGCCTCCCTAAAAGGCCTTTTAAAACCTTTTAAGGGTAAGGGGGAGTTGGAGCACCTGGCGCAGGTGGCGAGGAAAATCGAGGCGCAGTTATGTCGCCTGATGGAGGCTGTCGTGCAGCAAGCCGGGGAGCCGCCGTACTCGCTATTGAAGATACGATTGGTGCTGCAGAAGACCAGTGCGGGCAGCACCTTTTTGCGTTGGCGTACCCGTGATTTTTCTCGCATGGGTGTGGCGGTTTGGGAACGTCAGGTCTCCAACAAAGCATTGCCGCAGATCGTACGAAAGGAATTGCACCGTTTCGAATGCGCGCGTATCGCACTAAACCTTCAGATGAGTGTGGTGCATTCGCTCTACCGCCAGGCTACGACCTGCGCGATCAAAATGGCCAGTGCCGAACAGTTGCTGCGCCAGTTCACACCCGCAGTGGAGAAAACACGATGAGTACTTTTTTCGTCGGCGAAGGCAATATCGGCAGTGCGCCAGAGTTCCAGGAGTTCGCCTCAGGCAATGACGAGCCACGGCGTTTGCTACGGCTGAATGTGTACTTCGACAACCCCATCCCACGCGAGGGCAGCTATGAAGATCGGGGCGGCTATTGGGCGCCGGTTGAGCTCTGGCACCGTGAGGCTGAACACTGGAGCACGCTGTACCAGAAAGGCATGCGCGTACTGGTCGAAGGTCGTACGGTGCGCGATGAGTGGGAGGACAGCGAAGACAATGCGCGGGTGACCTTCAAGATCGAGGCCCGTCGAGTCGGCATCCTGCCTCACCGGGTGCACAGCGTGGTGATGCGGGAACGCTCCAGTGAACCGACGGCCGCTCAAAATACTGAGCAGGCCAGCTCGCCGACGTCGAAACCCAAGAAACACAGAGGGCAATCACCTAAGGCCTGAACGACTTCAGGCATGAAAATTGCGCCTTTGCGCGAAGTTCCAGGCCTGTCATTGCTCGCTGCTCATGAAGTCCCCCACCAATTTACAAACGCTCCAAAGGTAGCAGTTTCAGCCCACTCAAAGCCGCCCTCACCGACTAATATGAGGAACCTGCCATTCGGGTTTCTCATATCTCGCCCCTGCTACTTCGAACAACGCTGCTCCGAACTCAATCCGGAGTAGTTATATGCGCCTCTTCCTCTGCGAAAAACCTTCCCAGGGTCGTGACATCGCCAAGGTTCTCGGAGCCACTCAGCGTGGCGATGGTTGCCTGATCGGCCCCGAGACAACTGTCACATGGTGTATCGGCCACCTACTGGAGACGGCCCCGCCTGAAGCCTACGGCACTCAATACAAGAACTGGTCGTTGGATCATCTACCGATCATTCCGGCGCAGTGGCAAGTGGAGGTCAAACCCAAGACCGCCGCGCAGTTCAAAATCATCAAACGCCTGCTCAGCGAAGCCACCACCGTTGTCATCGCAACCGACGCCGACCGCGAAGGTGAGATGATTGCCCGCGAATTATTGGAGCTCTGCCGGTACCAAGGCACTGTTCAGCGCCTCTGGCTGTCCGCACTCAACGAAGCATCGATTCTCAGGGCACTGACCTTGCTGAAGTCTGGTCAAGAGACCGTCCCGCTCTATCACTCGGCCCTCGCCCGTAGCCGTGCCGACTGGCTGATCGGCATGAACCTCAGTCGTTTGTTTACCCTTCTTGGTCGGCGGGCAGGCTACGACGGCGTTTTGTCAGTGGGACGCGTCCAGACACCCACCTTACGTCTGGTGGTCGATCGGGATCGTGCGATTGCCGGCTTCGTCCCGATGCCTTACTGGAACGTTGAAGTTCAGCTATCGTCGATGGGCCAGCGACTCATCGCGTCGTGGTTACCGCCATGCTCAGGACAGGACGAGCCGGGGCGTTGCCTACAACAAGTGCTTGCCCATCAAGCGGTCCAAACAATCACCGACGAGAAGTCCGCCACGGTAATCTCGTTACATACTGAGCATTTCCGAGAACCGCCGCCCCTGCCCTTCGACCTGAGCACACTGCAAGAAGTCTGTTCACGCAAGTTGGGACTCGGCGCTCAGGAAACGCTGAACATCGCTCAAGCCTTGTATGAAACCCACAAAGCCACCAGCTATCCGCGCAGCGATTGCCGCTATTTACCAGAGAGCATGTTCAACGAGGTCGCCGCGGTATTCGATGCCCTGCTCAGAATGGATCCCGCATTGCGCCCAGCGCTCGGAAGCGTCGATCGATCATTGCGCTCACGAGCATGGAACGATGGCAAGGTCACTGCGCACCACGCCATTATCCCCACCACCGAGCCGGCGAATCTCACGCGGATGTCCGAACAAGAGCGCCAAGTCTACGAGCTGATTCGTAGCCACTACCTCGCGCAATTTCTGCCGCATCACGAGTTTGATCGAACCCAGGTCGAACTGGAGTGTGGCGAAGAACGGTTAACCGCTGTTGGCAAACAGATCCTGGTTTTGGGCTGGAAAGGCTTACTCTCCGACAACCCCGAAGACGATGAACCCGGTCAAAAGACCCAGGTGTTGCCCGCCCTACAACAGGGTAGCCAGTGCACAGTGGACGACGTCGAGCTAAAGTCCATGCGCACCGCCGCTCCCAAACCGCTCACCGAGGGTGATCTGATCAGGGCGATGAAAAATGTGGCCAAGCTGGTCAACGACCCGCGTCTGAAACAGAAACTTCGGGACACCACCGGTATCGGCACCGAAGCCACGCGAGCCGGCATCATCAAGGGGTTGATTGATCGCGGTTATTTGTTGAAGAAAAAACGTGCCTTAACGGCCTCCGCAGCGGCCCATACCCTGATCGAAGCAGTACCCGCTGCAGTCGCCGATCCGGGTATGACAGCGATCTGGGAGCAAGCTCTGGATGAAATCGAAGCGGGACGTCTGACCTTGGATGCATTCGTTGCCAATCAGGCGCACTGGGTTACGCATCTGATCGCAAACTGCGGAGCGCTCACTTTATCGGTACCGGTCGAAGCCGGGCCGGCTTGCCCTAATTGCAATGCCTCAATGCTCAGGCGTAAGGGAAAAACAGGGCCGTTCTGGTCATGCTCCCAGTACCCGGACTGCAAAGGTACTGTGCCGATCAGCAAAGATACGCGTCGTCCATGAGGCGCCATTGGCGTTCATATGAGATTTGGGGGTGATATGCGGGTCAGTGCATCATCAACGGCGCCTGCTCCTTCTCCAAGTCGCTTAGCGGTCGTCCGATTTCACGGGCCAAGGCGATGCCTGTCGCTATCCATATCTGCCCCAGCTCGTTGAACGCTTTCAGGTGAGCAGGATCTTCGTTAAGCCAATGAACAAGGCTGTCGCGGTGTTCAGGGTTATCAGGGCAGTCATGGACCTTGATGAACAGCTCCAGTGTTCGATCCCAGATCAGGTCCATGTCGTGCTCTCGCTGCTCATCCATGCTCAACCTTGCCTCCATTTGGTCCTATCAGACCGCTCAGTCTCACTGGTCACTACGGGATCTGATTCCTGGAGGAACACATGTCACGTCGCGACAAACAGGTATTTCAGTCAATATAACAACCCTAAAAGTCGATACTCAACCGTTAAGGATGTTCATGTCAATGGGTCTTTGCTCAACCATTCGGGTTGAATTGGAGAACTCATCACTTGGCACATAAACATCCAACCCAAGCCCAAATCGGACGCATGATCGCGAAACACCGCACCCAGCGTAATCTGACCCAGGAAGAGGTGGCAGAACGCCTGGGAATCGGCAGCGAAGCCATTTCGCGCCTTGAGCGGGGTGTGGTGGAGCTCTCCGTGGTCAAGCTGATGCAGTTAGCAGATATTTTCGACTGCCGAATGGATGAACTGCTGACGGAGTCGAGCAATCGCCCCAACGACCAGGGCCAGATGATCGCGGGCCTGCTGAGCGGCCTGCAAGAAAGCGACCGTGCCTTTATCCTGACGACCGTCAAACAGCTGGCCGCTCATCTCAGTAGCAAATAACCGCTTCGTCCACTGGCTTGACTTCGTCACACCCGCTCTGCTGTAGTGCCTCAGGATCATCGCTTACGGCGACCCAAGACCGATTCGCTCCGGGTAGCTCGGTCGGACTCCCTGAGTTCGGAGCCTTCTCTTCTGCGGAATTTCATTCCCGTTTTGTGCTTGACCGTATCAATGTGGCGGATGACCACTGTTGCCTCTGCCAGGCAGCAGCGGTCATCCGCTACGGCGATCGCATTCAGTCCCGGAGCCCACCGGGGAAACACTGGGCACCGTTTGTGCGCGGATGCGTGCCAGCATGTTCCGACCCAGGCCACGACAAGGGTCGGTTGGTGAATCATGGCGCAGTCAAACCAAGTTTTGCGAGGAGCTTGTCGACTGCGTCTGCCGCCAAAAGTGGCATCTTCTATTCTTTGCCTGGCGCTCCGCCAGGCTTACTCTTCTTTCCAGTTCCGGTGCTAGATCCTTTTCGGACCCTTCAAAGGAACTAAAGCGGTCCATAAATATAAAAACAAGGTTGTAAAGCTTGCCTCCTCCCGCTCAATACGCAAAACCCTGGCCCAATTCACTCTCCATCCACTCCAGGAAACGCCGCACCCGCGGGAAGCTGGAGTGCGCTTTCGGAAACACCAGATGGTGCGCAGCCACTGGCGCGCTAAGTGCTTCTGGGGCCACTTCGATCAAGCTGCCGGAAGCCAGATACTTCTTGGCGAGCAAGGTACTTTCCAAGGCAAACCCCAACCCATGGCTGGCCGCTTCCAGCGACATGTACGAGCGGTCGAAACTCAATGCGTAAGGCTTCTCCGGACGCGCCAGGCCATGCTGGGCGAACCATTGCGGCCATTTGAGCAGCGTGGCTTCGGAAAGCACCAGGTCGCAATCCAGCAGATCGGACGCACGGCGGATCGGGCATTGCGCGAGCAATTTCGGCGATGCGAGTACGGCGAAGGTTTCGTTCTGGACGGTGCGGACTTCGTAACTCGGCCAGTTTGCGGTGCCGTGACGAATGTCCACGTCAATCTTGTCCCGGCTGAAATGCAGCGACTCGTAGGAACACGACAGATTGATCTGGATATCAGGGTTGCACGTGCGAAAAGCTTCCAGCCTTGGCATCAGCCACAACAATCCGAAGCTCGGTGCCGAATGCAGCCGCAGGCAGTCCAGGCTCACGTCGCTGGCTGCGCGCTCGGTGGCAACGGCCAGGCTGTGGAGCACCCTGGAGACTTCCTTGAGGTACTGCTCCCCCACCGGCGTAAGCGTGACGCCCCGGGCGGCACGGACAAATAATTGCCGGCCAATCATGGCTTCAAGTTTCGCCAGTTGATGACTGACCGCAGAAGGCGTCAGGTCCAGCACTTCCGCAGCCCGGGCGACGTTATTGAATCTGGCCGTTTGTTCAAACGCCTGAATCGCTTTCAGCGGTGGGAGGATCAAAGGGGCATCGACATCAGTACGCATGGCAGTTCGCTCCGCAACAAGTCCCATGATTGTTGAGCTTTTTCGTAAAAGCTGCCAGCCGTGAACGACCCAGTGCTGAATTTTTTTCAGCGCTGAATGATTTTTAGGCCATTGCTCAGCCAAGGAGCAAAGAAGAAGCTGAGTCATCGGTTTTTTCCTAATCGACTCATAAAAATAATTCGAGGTAATCCTCCATGCTTCTTCAAGGCAAAGTCGCCATCATTACCGGCGCCGCATCCGCCCGTGGCATTGGCCGCGCCACCGCTACCACGTTCGCGCAGCACGGTGCTCGCGTGGTGATTCTCGACCTGGACGAATCCGCCGCACGGGACGCCGCCAACGCCCTGGGCGAAGGCCACGTGAGTCTTGCGGCCAACGTCGCGGATGAAGCCCAGGTCCGACGGGCCGTTGCTAAAGTCATCGAGTATTTCGGCCGAATCGACATTCTCATCAACAACGCCGGCATTACCCAACCGCTCAAGACCCTCGATATCCGTCCTTCCGATTACGACAAGGTCTTGGACGTCAGCCTGCGCGGCACCCTGCTCATGTCGCAGGCGGTGATCCCGCTGATGCGCGAGCAGCAGGGTGGCAGCATTGTTTGCATGTCCTCGGTCTCCGCCCAACGGGGTGGCGGCATCTTTGGCGGGCCGCATTACAGCGCCGCCAAGGCCGGCGTACTGGGCCTGGCCAAGGCGATGGCCCGGGAGTTGGGCCCGGACAAGGTCCGGGTCAACTCCATTGCTCCAGGCTTGATCCACACCGATATCACCGGTGGCCTCATGCAGGATGAGCGACGGCACGCGATCATCGACGGCATTCCGCTAGGCCGCCTCGGTGAAGCCCAGGACGTCGCTAACGCCGCCCTGTTCCTGGCCAGCGATTTATCCTCTTACCTGACGGGCACCACCTTGGATGTGAACGGCGGAATGCTGATTCACTGACGCACCTGGGCGGGCCAGCGCGGCCCGTGCGGTTCTGGATCGACGACGCCAGCCGGGCCTACGGGCCTGGCGGTCAATAAAAACAAGAGATCAGACCATCATGACAACTTTGTCGCTCGAAGCGGTTTCGACCGTGCGCTCCAATGCCTACCGGAAAACAGCCTGGCGGCTGATGCCTTTCCTGATGCTGTGCTATCTGTGCGCCTACCTGGATCGGGTCAATGTCGGTTTCGCCAAGCTGCAGATGATGAACGATCTGGCACTCAGTGAAACCGTCTACGGGCTGGGCGCCGGCATGTTCTTCATCGGCTACTTCCTCTGCGAGGTGCCCAGCAACATCATCCTGCATAAGGTCGGTGCTCGCGTGTGGATCGCGCGGATCATGATCACCTGGGGCATTATTTCGGCGCTGTTCGCTTTCGTCGAAACCGCCTGGCAGTTCTATGCCCTGCGCTTTCTGCTCGGCGTCGCCGAAGCGGGCCTCGCGCCCGGGCTGCTTTTGTATCTCACCTACTGGTTCCCGTCTTATCGGCGTGCCCGCATGACGGTGCTCTGGTTCATCGCCATCCCGCTGTCGGGCATGGTGGGCGGGCCTCTCTCCGGCTGGATCATGAACCACTTCGCTGGTGTGCATGGCTGGGCCGGCTGGCAGTGGATGTTCGTGCTCGAAGCCATTCCCACCGTCATTGTCGGGTTGCTGGTATTGAGTTATCTCAAGGATGGCGTCCACCAGGCCACGTGGCTGGACGACGATGAGAAAGCGCTGATCAGCCGTGAACTGGCCGAAGACGACCAACAGAAAGTCACCCATGCCTCGGTAGGCGAGTTCATCCGTGACCGCCGTCTGTGGCTGCTGGCAGGCATTTATTTCTGCGTGGTCATGGGCCAGTACGCCATCACCTTCTGGCTGCCGACGCTGGTGCGCAACGCTGGGGTTTCCGATCCCCTGCACATCGGTTTCCTGACCAGCCTGCCCTACCTTTGCGCAATTGCCGCCATGCTGCTGATCGGTCGCAGCGGCGACAAACATCGCGAGCGGCGCTGGCACTTGATCGGACCGATGATCGCCGGTGCCATCGGACTGACACTCGCGGCGCTGCTGGGTGGCAACATCTTGCTGTCGATCCTGAGCATGTGCCTGGCGGCGTCCGGCATCCTGTCCGCGTCCTCAATGTTCTGGATGCTGCCCACCACCTTGCTCGGTGGTGTGTCGGCTGCCGCCGGGATCGCCGCCGTCAACAGTTTCGCCAATCTCGCCGGCTTCTGCTCACCCTACCTGATCGGCTGGATCACCACGCAGACCGGCTCCAGCGCCATCGGCATGTACCTGATCACCGGCGTGTTGCTGGGGGGTGCCTTGCTGGTATTGCGCATTCCCGCCGCGTTGGTCAATCGTTGAGTAATCGGAGTTCTACCATGACAGCCCCTGTTCCCTACGTCTCATCCACGCCGCTGACCGAGCGCGCCCATAACATCCGCCGCCACGCACTGCGCATGGGACAAGTCCAGGGCCAAGGCTATGTCGGCCAGGCCCTCGGCGCCGCCGATCTGCTCGCCGTCGCGTATTTCCACGCCATGAACTATCGGCCCGAAGATCCTGAGTGGGAGGAACGCGACCGTTTCTACCTCTCCATCGGTCACTACGCGATTGCGTTGTATGCGGCCCTGATCGAAGCCGCAATCATCCCGCTCGACGAGCTGGAAACCTACGGCGCCGACGACAGCCGGCTACCGATGTCCGGCATGGCCGCCTACACGCCGGGCATGGAAATAACCGGCGGTTCCCTCGGCCAGGGTTTGGGCATCGCCGTCGGCGCCTGCCTGGGCCTTAAACGCAAAGGCTCGCCGGCTTTCGTCTATAACCTGCTGTCCGACGGTGAACTGAACGAAGGTTCGACCTGGGAAGCGGTGATGTCGGCGTCGCAATGGAAACTCGACAATCTGATCGCCATCGTCGACGTCAACAATCAGCAGGCCGATGGTTATTCCTGCGAAATCCTCTCGTTCGAGCCGATCGTTGACCGCTGGCAAGCGTTTGGCTGGTTTACCCAGCGCGTCGATGGCAACGATCTGGATGCACTGGTCGCGGCATTCGATGCCGCGCGTAACCACCCCGCCAGCCAGCCTCGGGTGATCATCTGCGATACCCGCATGGGCAAGGGTGTACCGTTTCTGGAAAACCGGGAAAAAACCCATTTCATCCGCGTCGAAGAACACGAGTGGGACCTGGCGCTGAACAACCTCGAAGAAGGAAAACACCCATGAGCAACGCCGCCAACACACCAACTTCAATGGGCGAACCGGCGAAAAAGCGCCTGACCACGTCAGCGATGATCGCCTCGATTGCCGCTGAAGGCCAGCCCACGAAATCCGCGCCATTCGGGCATGCACTGGCCGCATTGGCGGATCAGCGCCCGGACATAATCGGGCTGTCCGCCGACCTGTCCAAGTACACTGACTTGCACATCTTCGCCAAAGCCCATCCGGAGCGTTTCTACCAGATGGGCATGGCCGAGCAATTGCTGATGAGCGCGGCGGCGGGCATGGCCCGGGAAGGCTTCCTGCCGTTCGCGACGACCTACGCGGTGTTCGCCTCCCGTCGTGCCTATGACTTCATTTGCATGGCGATTGCCGAGGAAAACCTCAACGTCAAGATCGTCTGCGGTTTGCCGGGGCTCACCACCGGTTACGGCCCAAGCCACCAGGCCACGGACGACCTGGCGATCTTCCGCGCCATGCCCAACCTGATGATCGTCGACCCCTGCGACGCGCTGGAAATCGAACAGGCAGTGCCGGCTATTGCCGCGCATCAAGGCCCGGTCTACATGCGTTTGTTGCGCGGCAACGTACCCTTGGTGTTGGACGAGTACGGCTACACCTTCGAGATCGGCAAGGCCAAGACCCTGCGCACCGGCAATGACGTGCTGATCGTTTCCACCGGCTTAATGACGATGCGTGCATTGGAAGCTGCCAAACAACTGCAGGCAGACGGCGTGGATGTCGCGGTGCTGCATATGCCGACCATCAAGCCGCTGGATCAACACACCCTGCTCGCCGAAGCCAGAAAGCCCGGACGTCTGGTGGTGACCGCAGAAAACAGCTCCATCATCGGCGGGCTGGGCGAAGCGGTTGCCGGGGTGCTGCTGCGCAATGGGGTGACGCCGACATTCAGGCAGATCGCCTTGCCGGATGCCTTCCTTGACGCGGGCGCATTGCCGACGCTCCATGACCGCTACGGCATTTCGACCCAGGCCGTTTGCGCACAAATCAAAGCCTGGCTGTAATGGCAAAGCCCAGGGCACTGGCAAAAGTGCCCTGCGGCTAGACGCAAAGGGAGCGCTATTTTGAAGCCAGATGAACTGCTCGATCCAGCATTCCAGGGTCTCGTGGCATCGGGTGAGGAGCAATGGTCGCTGAGCTCGCTGCCGGCCATCCGCGCCCGAGTCCATTCAACCTTCAAACCCGAGCACAGCGCGCGGTGCGAGGTCTGCTGGATCACAGGCACCGATGCCGAACGCCTGCGCCTGTGTCTCTACCGACCGAAAGAACACCCGCGAAACGCGATCTTGCCAGCGATCCTGTACATGCATGGCGGAGGTTTCGTATTGGGGAAACCCGAGATGGCAGACGACTGCCTGGCCGGGTTGGCCGAGGCGTCGGGTGCGATCATCGTTGCGGTGGATTATCGACTGGCGCCCGAACATCCTTTCCCAGCGCCCCTCGACGATTGCTACACCGCCCTCGCCTGGCTGCTTGCAAACCATCGCGACCTGAGCCTCGACCCCCAGCGTGTCGTGATCATGGGCCACAGCGCCGGCGGCGGGCTTGCCGCAGCATTGTCCATCATGGCCCGCGACAGGGGCCAATATTCACTCGCCGGCCAAGTGCTGATCTACCCCATGCTCGACCACCGCACAGGCTCGGGACAATCGCCCTACCCGAGCCGGGGCACTGACACGTTCAGCTGGTTGCCGGCGCCCAATCAGTTCTGCTGGGATTGCCTTCGCGGTGGCTACACCCTGGACGATGATAGTGTCGGTCTGTTTTCACCCGCCCTGCAACCCGACCTGCGCAACCTGCCCCCTACCTTCATCTCGGTCGGTTCACAGGACCTGTTCCTTGAAGAAGATGTCGATTTCGCAATAAGGTTGTCTCGGGCAGGTGTAGCCATGGAACTTCATGTCTACACCGGGGCGCCGCACATGTTCGACCAGGTTCCCGGGCGTATCACCGATCAACTCGCGCTCGACGTCACCCGGGCGTTGAAAGAATTCCTGAGAAAGAGATGAACAGCGGACTAGGAATGGAGACCCTGTTAGTTGATGTCGAGCCACGGGGGGGATGCCTTGCGGAACTCCGTATCTGGCGACGGCCCAGTGTCCGCGCGTTGAAGTGGAGTGTGTGCCCGCCAATGCCTGTTCGACCACCCGCACGGCGCAGTTGCAGACTTGCTCGATGTAGATCACCCTCGAAACAGTGATGGCTTTGACCGCTAACTCCAAGTCGGCGCCCGCTAGCCAGATAGACTGTGCTTGCCGCCCGTTTTTTTTCAGACCAGTAACAGCTACTGCGTTCCGGTCTTAAAAAATCCGTATGCAGCGTCTTGACCCTCCCCTGTGACAGGCTTATACAAAGGGCGTGGTTTGCTGTCGTTGACAGCCCAGCCCAGGTAGCTTGAACCTTCAAGGCTACGCCACGCTCGTGGTGGTTTACCCAAGTGCGATCAGCATTCGGAGGCTCGCACGATTACCGCTTCAGCGGTGATGAATGCCCACTACCCCAGATCCGCAGACCACTACTGCGGATCCTCTTCTGCTGCATCGCTATTCCCCAGGCGCACCGTTCTGATCGTCCTCGGCTTGCCGGTGGCGTGTCGTTCATCGCTCCCCTTCACCTTACCCACCCTGACGGGGACTCACTTCCCCGTCAGGGAAGGTGCGTCGCCGTTTCCCCTTGAAACAGGAGAATCACCATGGCCCACGCCAACCAATCCCAAGAAGCGACCACTTACTTCAACCTACACACCGTCGGTATCGGCTACCTCAACCGTGTCCGCGAAGTACAAGTCCGCCGCGGCCAGCCGTTCATGGCCTGCGATATCGCGGCTCTGCACGGTGCCACCGATGCAGTGGAATACACCCGTTTCGACTGCAAAGTCGCAGGGGGCGAAGCTGAACGTTTGATTCGCCTCTATATGGACGCCGTCAAAGCCGAGAAAAAGGTCTTGCTGTCGTTCCGTATCGGCGACCTGTGGATTGACCCATTTCTCTATGAGAAAGGCGATAAACAAGGCCAACCGGGCGCCAGCCTGAAAGGTCGTCTGCTGTACATCGACTGGATCAAGGTCAACGGCACGTTCGAGTACAAAGCGCCTGCCAGGCAGGAGGCAACAGCACCTGCTGAGCAAGCGCCAAACAGTCAGCCATCCCCAACGTCGGCTGATATCGAAGCTGAGGATACCGACAACCCAACAAAGTCCAGGATTGAGCCTGAATCTGCACCCACTCCCCGCACGGCCCGCCGTGTCACTACACGTACTGTTCAGTCCGCCTGAACAATCCACGATGTTTACATCAAGGCGCTCAATCGAGCGCCTTTTCTTCAATCAGCACAGGAGAACCCATATGGAATCCTTCTGGCTTTGCGACGATTGCCTGTTCGCTGCGGCTTACGAGGACTACAGCACGTTATCGCTCTACTACACGACAGATGAGATCGCGAAACGCATTGCTGGCCTCCATCTTGGGCTGGCTCGGCTAATGCCCATCAGTGCCGACTTCGATCTCGAAACTGGTCGCGGAATAAGAACCTTCTCCCCATTGCCCTGCGACGGTTGTGATTCACACCTGCACGGACAACGCCACCGATTCACTCGGCTGTAAACAGCGCGTCATCGGGCAATGCCCGTGACTCTATATCCACCTCGGGGACGCCACTCCCCTCGGGGGTGTACCCCCGGATTGTTCCCTTCGGAGGTACCCCATGAGCACCCCACTCACCCTGATTGAAACGTCGGATGTCGAGGCTGATCGTATCGCCCAGGAAAACCAGCTGATCGACGAAGCGCTGCATATTCTGGATCGTCGGCTGTTCACCCGCGGCCCCGGCCTGACGTCACCTGACTCCGTGGCTTCATATCTAAAACTGCATGTTGCCCCCCAAGAGCATGAAATCTTCGGTGTGGTTTTTCTCGATGCCCGCCATCGCGTTCTGGCGTTCGAGATCCTCTTTCACGGCAGCATCGATGGCGCCAGTGTTTATCCCCGCCAGGTCGTCAAGCGCTCCCTCGCACATAACGCAGCAGCCGCCATTTTTGTCCACAACCACCCCTCGGGTTGCACGGAACCCAGCCAGGCAGACCGCGTCTTGACCGCACGGTTGAAGGAGGCCTTGGCCTTGATCGAGGTTCACGTACTGGATCACTTCATCGTGGGTGAAGGTCGCCCACTTTCTCTTGCCGAATACGGTTGGCTTTAACCGTTACAGGCGCCTTCGGGCGCCTTGTTCATTTTCATCCTGGAGAATACTCATGAACTCCACTACCCAAACCCCAGACATGCTGGGGACCTCAAACCCATTCGTCCGCGGCTATGACAATCTATCTATCGAACGACTGCTACTGATCACCTACGCAAACGACTGCCCGCCCTGCTTTCGCTCCATACACCGCTCACAAGCTCATCTACTCGACGATGCGCTGGAACTGTTCGCATGCCTGTTCAACGACGACTTCGCTCTGACCAGCGAGGGTCAGGCCATTCCGGATGAATTGGATGAACACTTCCAGTCCACCGGGCTGGTGCGGCAAGTGATCTATGCCGTGACGGGCGAAATGCTCAACGAACGACATCATGTCGGTGACCTTTACTCCCTGGAAGAAGCCCAAGCCATGGTCCATCGTTTGAGCTTCGACACAGGACACTACAGTCGAGCCTGGGAGATCAGTACCGCACACCTCACTGAAGAAGCATTGCGCTACTTGGAACACCGGGCGGGCTATTTCGACTCTAGCCCAACCGGACTGCTGTTCGAACCCTTTGCCCTGAAGGACTGCAATGGCGTCGGGTGTAAGCTGATCGGCACGCCCTGGACCGACGAGAACCTGGTGAAGATCGAGGGCCGTCCTTACGCATCGCTGAGGCAGGAGCAGCTCGACGCTGGCACACCGGAAGCCCTGGTCAACCTGCTGTATCTGGCTGCACTGGCCGATGTGCGATTGTTGATCTTCGACCCCGACGCCGACGTCTTGGATGGGCTCGCGATTTTTGAATAGCAACGCGTTCAGCGTTAACACGACCCGCCTTGAATCAACTTACTCACTGAATCGCTCCTTCACCTCATGTCAGGTTCTGCACTGAATCTGACATGAGGTTTTTTCCATGGAGCGTTTTTTCACGCCTGTCTGCCTGCTGGGTTTATTGAGCGCCTGCACGGCGCAGATCCCGACCCCATTGCCGACTAGTCCAGAGAATGCCGGTAGTTCCAATCGGGCCCAGCTTTCGAGGAGTACAGCCGAAGGGAGTCACCCGACAGAGCTCCGCTATGGCCGCTATACGCTGGTCAGCACCGAGCCCACGGCAGAGCAACGTGATCTTCTCGCTCAAATCATTGACGTGAGCATTCCGACCAACCTGAATCCTTCGGTACAGGAAGCGATGCACTACGTGCTGCAGCGCTCAGGTTATTCGCTCTGCCCTGCTGCCGAACCAGTAAAAATAATGTTTACCCGGCCTCTGCCCGCCGCCAATTACCGGCTCGGCCCGATCTCACTACGCAACGCGCTACAAGTGCTGGCTGGCCCCGCCTGGCAACTCACGATCGATGAGGTTAGCCGTTCGGTCTGCTTCGAACGGCTAAAAAATGATGCTGCCGTCGTGCGGCTCGCACCCAGCGCGGCCCATCAGCCGGAGGCACGCCCATGAAAGCCACGACGTTTCAAACCCTCATTGTCGGCTCACTTTGCCTGGCGGTCTCCGGGCTGAGTGGTGGTTTATATAACCAGTATCAACGCGTGACCGAGCTGGAAAATGCGAACGCCCAACGCCTACAGACCCTGGATACCCTGCAACGTGATTCAAGCACCCTCTTGGATGCACAGGAGAAGCTGCAGTACGCACTGAAAGACCTGAAGCAGATGGTCGATACCGGTGAGCAACAGGCTAATACCCTCGATCCGATGTTGGATCAATGGGCGCAAGAGATTCAGGAGCTACGCGACGGTCTGGCGGACCGTGCCACCGACGCCGACATGATCGCGCTACGCGCGAGACTTGAGCACGTCGAGCAGCAACTCCTGGACCTCAAAAGCCAGCCACCACTCCCACCACCGACGCCTTCCTCGGCCAAGCCGAAAAAAACCGCTCAGCCCAAGCCTGCCCCGCTCCTGCCGCCATTTTCAGTGTTGAGCGTCGAGTCCCGCGGTAGCGAGCGCTTTCTGGCGGTCGCACCTCCTGACAGTCGCTCGCTCAATGATATCCAGTTGCTGCACAACGGCGAGCAGTTCGGCACATGGCAACTGAAGGTGCTGGAGCCGAACGCGGCTATCTTCACGGTGACCGCTCACCCAGACCAGACCGTGCACCTTCCTTGAGAAGCGATCATGAACAGAGCGCTGCTGAGCCCCGTCGTCTGTTTCGTTTCATTGCTGAGCACGGGCGCTGCGCTGGGCAGCCCCGTCACGACACCGTCACGGGTCCAGGACACACAGTCCGCTCCGCTGGGGCGTTCGCACGCTGAACAGGCGACGAGCTGGGGTCTGACGGAGCAGGAATGGATACGCTTCGAACAGATCCAAGGCGGCCCGCGTGGTTTTTGGAGCCCTAACCTCGATCCGCTGACTGCACTCGGCGTCGAGGCAGAGACCGACCAAGAGCGTCAGCGCTATGCCGAATTGCAGGTAGCGCTGGAAGCCAAACGCGCCGAGCGCGAGTTGGCTTACCAAAACGCCTACACCGCAGCTTGGGCCAAGCTGTTTCCTAGACTGTTGCCGATTCAGGGTATGGCATCCCCGCCCCCTGCCAGCTCATCGGTAGAGCCGCGCCGAGCGCTGTTTGTCGAAGACCATTGCCCTGCGTGCACCGCCGAAGCGCAGCGTCTACAAAGCAGTGATACGGCGCTTGATATTTATCTGGTGGGCAGCCAAGGCGAGGATGAACGCGTCCGTCGCTGGGCTCGGCAAGCGGACATCGATCCGGCCAAGGTCCAACGCCGGCAAATCACCCTGAACCATGATCGTGGTCGCTGGTTCAGCCTGGGTGCCCCGAGACCATTACCCGTCATATTTCAGCAGGTGAATGGACAATGGCAACGTCTCGATTGATTGCTATTGCGCTCCTGCTGACGGTGCACGCCGTCCGGGCAGACGAACTCCCGCCTCCGGCTTATCAACTGGCAGCGCATGACGCCAACGTCCCTTCCACGGTGTTGTTCGCGATTGCCCTGCAGGAGAGTGGCGCCCGCCTCCGTGGTCGACTGCTGCCCTGGCCTTGGACGCTGAATATTGCCGGTACCCCTTACCGTTTCGCCAATCGTCAGATCGCCTGTCACGCCTTGCTTCAGGCACTTGCTCGGTATGACGCCAAGCGGGTCGATGCCGGGCTTGGGCAAATCAACCTGGGTTATCACAGACAGCATTTCTCCAGTCCCTGCGAAGCCCTTGAACCCTACCGCAATCTGGCCGTAACTGCCGCGCTGCTGCAAGAGCATCACGCCGTCACCGGTGATTGGGTGTCAGCTGCTGGCCGGTATCACCGCCCGGCAGGAGGAACGCCAGCCGCACGTTACCGCGCCGGCTTTACCCGCCAACTCGACAGGCTTTCCTTCAAACAGGGCATACCACCATGAAGCGACTTCCCAGTGCGTATTACCTCGCCGTGCTCTTGGCTGCGCTCGCCCAGCCGGGACTGTCGTTTGCAGAAGTTCAGCCTGGCGATTTCACCCGCCCCCAGTTTGAAGCTTCCAGGCCGCCAATAAACAACAATATTCAGCCTGCTCTGGCCATACATGCGGACCTATCTGCTTTTGCCGATGAGACCTGGATACTGCCCGTGCGCAGCTCTCACTTGAGCCCTGGCCCGATCACATCTCGCACCCTGAACATGCCGGGCTTGCAGCCGTTTTTCCTTGTCGGGGAGGATCCCCAATCGTTGGTTTGGCTGCATCAGCGTGCGACTGAACTGCAAGAAATGGGGGCGTTCGGCCTCGCCGTCGAAGTGACCGATACTGAAGCCCTGGGCCGAATTCGAGCAGCCGCGCCGGGCATCACCATCCTGCCGGTCAACGGCAACGACATCGCCTCTCGCCTGAAAATTGAGCACTACCCTGTCTTAATCACAGCCACCTCACTGGAACAATGAGTCTGAGTCATGGCCGAGCATGCGATGGAGTCCAAACTCCGGCCCGCAGTCGAGCTGTATACCGTGGCGATCTGCGTCGCCGCGGCGGTGTTATGCGTGTATTCGCCCTGGGCCGTGGCCCTATCACCCGAGATCGGTCTGATTGCGGCCCTGGCCTATGCTCTGTTCGGTTTGATCCGCCTCCGACAAGCCTGGGAGGTGTTGCGCTATCGGCGCAATATCCGCCGGCTGCCCCGCTACGAGCTGACCAGCCGGCAGATTCCGGTGAGCCGCAAACGTCTGTTCATGGGCCGCGGCTTTCGCTGGACCCGCCTGCACACCCAGCGCTTGGTCGAGGCCCAGGATCCGGCCGTCGCTCACTACGTCGACCAACCGACCCGTTACCGCCTGGCACGTGGACTCGAAAGTCGCCTAGAACATGCACCGTTTCCGCTCTCGACACTGGCCCGTGTCACGGCCTGGGACAGCGCCTTTAATCCGTTGCGCCCTTTACCCCCAGTCGGTGGCTCACCGCTGTTGCATGGGGTCGAGCCAGATGAAACAGAGGTCAGCCTGCCGCTGGGCGAACGGGTGGGTCACACGCTGGTGCTTGGTACTACCCGTGTCGGCAAAACCCGGCTCGCGGAGGTGTACATCACCCAGGACATTCATCGTATCGAACATGAGGTCGTCATTGTCTTCGATCCGAAGGGCGATGCCGATTTGCTCAAACGCATGTACGTCGAAGCCAAACGCGCTGGTCGGGAAAAGGAGTTTTATGTGTTTCATCTAGGCTGGCCGGAGATCTCCGCCCGCTACAACGCCGTGGGACGTTTCGGGCGCATCTCGGAAGTGGCGTCGCGCATCGCTGGGCAGCTCAGTGGCGAAGGTAACTCGGCGGCGTTTCGCGAGTTCGCCTGGCGTTTCGTCAACATCATCGCCCGCGCCCTGATCGAGTTGGGCCGACGTCCGGACTATCTGCAGATCCAGCGACATGTGGTCAACATCGACGCGCTGTTCGTCGAATACGCCCAGCAGTTTTTCGCCAGAACCGATCCGCAAGCATGGGAAATGATCGTCCAATTTGAAGGCAAGCTCACCGAGAAGAACATTCCCCGGCATATGATCGGACGCGAGAAGCGTGTGGTGGCCATCGAGCAGTACCTGGCGGTGAAGCGGGTGTTTGATCCAGTAATGGACGGGCTGCGTTCTGCGGTACGATACGACCGTACTTACTTCGACAAAATCGTTGCCTCGCTACTGCCGCTGCTGGAGAAACTTACCACCGGTAAGACCGCCCAATTACTGGCCCCCAAATACACCGATCTGGACGATCCGCGGCCGATCTTTGACTGGATGCAAGTCATCCGAAAACGCGGCATCGTGTATGTCGGCCTCGATGCGCTGACCGACGCAGAGGTCGCTGCCGCTGTGGGCAACTCCATGTTTGCCGATCTGGTCTCCGTAGCAGGACATATTTATAAACACGGCATCGACCATGGCCTGCCCCAGTCCGGCAGCAGCGGTGACAAGCTGCCGATCAATCTCCACGCTGATGAGTTCAACGAGTTGATGGGCGATGAGTTCATCCCGCTGATCAACAAGGGTGGCGGTGCCGGCATTCAGGTGACGGCCTACACCCAGACCCTCAGCGACATCGAAGCGCGAATCGGTAACCGGGCCAAGGCCGGCCAAGTGATCGGCAATTTCAACACCCTGCAGATGCTCCGCGTGCGTGAAACCGCTACGGCTGAACTACTCACCCAACAGTTGCCCAAAGTTAATGTGCTGACCAAGACCCTGGTGTCGGGTGCCACCGACACATCTGATCCTGAGGCCAATACCGACTTTACCTCGTCCTCACAGGACCGGGTCAGCAGCACCAGTGTGCCGCTGATCGAACCGGCCCACATCGTCAGTTTGCCCAAGGGGCAAATGTTCTCCTTCCAAGCCGGTGGGCAGCTCTGGAAAGTTCGCATGCCGCTGCCCAAACCTTCGCCTGACGATGCCATGCCCAAGGATCTGCAAGAGCTCACTCAGCGGATGCGCGTCAGCTACAACGAACAGGCGGGGCACTGGTGGAGTGCAAGTGGCGGCGGTCCGACGCTGGGCTTCGATCCAGATCGGGTTACGCCTCCACGCACTTCTTCAGCGGTGGATGCAAGTGTTCCTACTCAGGAGGCCCCATGACGCTCTCGGCCCTACAGTGCATCTCGTGGAGTCAAGGAGGATGACTTCAGCTCAGCCCCGTCCACCGCAACCGATCCAGCGCCCTGGACTGATCGTTTCGGCGATTGGCCTTGTCCTGCGCATTATCGGTTTACTGATCGCCTCATTGCTGTTCTCGATCCTAATCGAGTTCGCCGGTCTGCTGCTGTTATGGGGTGATCAAGGCTGGCGACACAGTCAGGCGATGTTGAGCCACGAACTGGGCTGGCTCAGTGAGCACTTCAAATCCTCACTGATCCTCCAGCAGCCTGGGCAGACGATTGTCCGGTGGCTGGATTTCCTCAAGCAGTGGTTACTGGTCAAGACCGGTTTTACGGATTTTGCCCAGCAGGCGCAGGTGTCGAGCCAAGGCAAGGGTTTCTGGGGCTGGATCAATCAACTGTATGTGAGTATTGAGGACTTTGTGCTGGCAGCGGTGTATGTCAGCCTCACCTTTGTGGTGCGCCTGACCATTTTGGCCTTGGCGACTCCCCTGTTTCTGCTGGCCATGTTCACTGGTTTTATCGACGGCCTGATGCGCCGCGACTTGCGAAAATTTGGAGCCGGGCGCGAAAGCAGCTTTGTCTATCACCGGGCCAAGCGAGCGGTCATCCCACTGCTGAGCGTACCCTGGATCCTTTACCTGTCTCTGCCCTTTTCGCTCAACCCCATGCTTGTTTTTGTGCCTTGCGCCGTGATGCTCGGGGTCGCCATGGCCATCACGACGGCGACATTCAAAAAATATCTCTGAGTGCGATACGAATGCTTATCTGCGGAAGTGTTCAGGAGGTCAGCTCATGAGAGGCCCAAGCTCCCGGTCGTAAGGAGCCGCCAGTCCCGCGTTAGTGGACAACCCTCACAGGTGTTTGGCTTCGAGAGGAGTTTGATCATGGCATTGGTTGGTAGACGAGAAGGGCGCAATTTTGGCTATGGCCGACAACTGAGTTATGCCGGACCGCAAGCCTTGCGCGATCTTTTTGGTGGTGGGCATTATGCCACGGTCAAGGCGCACAGTGATCGCTGGCAGGCGTTTGTCCGCTGGTGTCGTTCGGAGGGGTTTAACGATGCGCGACAGATTGATCGGCAGACCTTGCTGGAGTACGCAGGGCATCTGCGCCAACTAGTTGAACAAGGCGCTATCGGCATCGCCACCGCGCAAAACCGGTTGTCCAGCGTGAACCGGACTATGGCGGCGCTTCGCGGCGATCAGTCTGTGGCGGTGCCGAGCCCGAGTAAGGCCTTGGGAATGCGGCGTACCAGTGTTCGTCGCTCGACGCCGCAAGGCCAAGACCATGAGCAGGTGAAGCGGATCGTCGACGTGCTCTGCGAACACCAAATGCCACGCGCGGCGGCCATCGTTCAGTTGGCGCGAGCCACCGGCATGCGCTTGCGCGAGGCCATTTTGGCCGACCTACCGCGCCTAAAACATGAGACCGAACACTACGGCAAAATCAACATCAGAGATGGCATCCAAGGTAGCCGCTCACGTGCGTCGGCGCTTCGTTGGATTACGGTAAATGATCCTATTCGTGACGCGCTGAAATTTGCCGAACAGGTTTCACCCAACGGTAGCCGCAATCTGCTTGCACCGAACGAAAGCTATGTCGATTTACAACAGCAAATCGTCCGCCCCGCACGAGAGATCCTCCATTCGCACAACCTCAAAGGCTTCCACGAGCTTCGGGCCGCCTATGCGTGCGAACGCTATGAGCAGAGCACTCATCATCTTGCGCCCATCAACGGTGGCCGTTGCTACCAACTCGACCGACGCCTAGACCAGGATGCCCGAGTGCAAATCAGCTACGAGTTGGGACTCGGCCGTATCGACCTGTTATCGACTTACATTGGCGGTCGAACATGAGTAAGCCATTCGATATGAAGCCGTTGCTACTGTTCGCGAACATAGTCCGACATGATCGGATCGGCCGTGACGTGTGAATTGTGCTGGTGGATCTTTGGGAATGGCATGGTCTTTTCCTTTGTGCCACTACATGTAGTGGTAGATCAGCTAGCCAGCGACGCCATATATACGAACGCCGCTTTTTTTCATTGTTCGTGGAGCTAGTGATGGAGGGGGATGACTTATCGCCCTGGGCGACATCAGCCAGCACGCCCATAGGCGCGGAAGCCGCTTTTTCTCGATCACCTGGAGACGTCGCTGGAGACTTGGAAAACCATCTACATTGCTGCTTTTTGAGCAGCCCGAGTATGCGCGGCTGCGTCTGCCAGTAGGTGCGCGTGAAAGCGGCTCAAGGCATCAACGAACTCTGTCGAGAGCCAGTGGTAGTCCACGATCACTACTTGGCTGCGAGTAATACCATGCGCCGTCAGTACGGGATTGAGCATGCTTTCATCCGGTTGTGATTCGCCGACAACGTAATAGACAAGCTTCGCTCTACCATCCCTGTAGAGATCGGACTCAGCTGCTCCGGTATGAAGGAGGCCGCATCTTGCCGCCCACAGGTCCTCAGCGTTGAAGTCGAAAGTGTTGCCATTGAACAGAAATCGGTTCACCCAATCCTTAAAGCCTCGGCCGCCAGGCTCGCCTGCTGCGTTCAGCCAGGACATGTGGTCGATCGCCGAATAAATTAAGGTAATTGCATGGGTAAGGTGCCCCGCCTCCATCAGCGTGGTGATTGCTGAAAGGTTGGAGCTGAAGGTGCTGAAGATTCTTCTATCAAGCTGGGTCATAGTCGTACTCATGGCAGTGTTTTTTTCGTGTCAGTTTCCTAGACGCGAAAACTGCGCCCTGGCACTGCCCCCAATCAAGGGGTGGGGTGTTCGCCGCTGCCTACGGCTGCGACCGGGGCATTTCCTCAACCTTTTTGCTTGGGGCGTTCAACCGGGGTAGCAGTAGCCGTCAGCATGCGGCTGGTCGGCGTCCGAATACGCCGGGCACTGCCCATTCTGTGGGCGCACGCCATCTGGTTGGCAATCCCCGGTGACATCCCGACCGTCGTAGCCATCGCACCCAGCGAGCAGCACGCTAAGACAGACCGCGCCTAAGGTTTGAACGGTAGTTGGTTTCTTCACGGTTTTCCTTCGAGAACTCGCACAGGCTTCCCAACCTCGCGCGCGATCGCAGCTAGGTGTCCCTTTTGACGGTCAACAATATGAAGCTCAACTATCCGGATCAGCTTACGTAGCTCGTAAAGACGATCAAAAGGAAAAGAGATTTCGTACTGCAGGTGAAGCACAAGCTCTCCTGGCGCTTGCTCCTCACGAACTGTCACCGACTCAAACTCGTTTTCGTCATTGTGCGCAACGTAGGTATGACGCAATTCCATGATTTTTTTGTGTTGTTCCAGACACGCCTCCTCAGCTTTAAAAACCGAGGAAGCTTCAAG
Source organism: Pseudomonas sp. S3E12 (assembly GCF_001702295.1). Taxonomy (NCBI): domain Bacteria; kingdom Pseudomonadati; phylum Pseudomonadota; class Gammaproteobacteria; order Pseudomonadales; family Pseudomonadaceae; genus Pseudomonas; species Pseudomonas sp. S3E12. The sequence goes on along the minus strand of NZ_MBDT01000037.1, from coordinate 54,096 downwards.
CTTATTCCGACCTTTCCCAGTACTCACAAAGCATTTCGCATACGAGTTGAGCGCGCTTTTGAAGTGTCCTAAGAACTCTAGGATCGGGCAGTATGAATTCCAGAGATGAGGATGGCCAAGCTCTTCTGCTTTGCCGATGTAGTAGCTGGCTTCGTGAATCTGCCGCATCAGATGGATCTGACCCTTATAGCTGCTCAGCGCACTCATAGAGATTTTCCTCGATCAGTTGGAGTTCGGTAGCTAGGCCTATCGACGCTCTCGTTTCGACAGCTTCCCGAGCAAGTACGCCGAGATCGTTCCCACGATCTCGATAGCGGCTTTAGCCTCCTCTGACGAAAGAGTGGGCACCCAAGGCCTACCATGGCCAGCACCCTGTTTGTTGCGAACTCGATTGACACCGAGGGCGGCGGTGAAAAGGCCGCGCTCCATCGATTTAATCGCTGGTTCACCGGGCTGCTCGGGAATCTCTGGCACTGCCAACTCAAGAGCGATGAATGCCATACCCAAAAGGCCCTGAAAGTTCGCCTTTTCTGGATAACGCCCCTTCAGGCTCATAAGCACGTGGGCTGCGGTAGCCTCTAACAAATCCTTTCCAGTACCCGCTATGAGAGCCGCATCCTCAGCCCCCTTTTGGGCACGAAGAGCATAGGCCCACAAAGCATCAGTCAATTCCGCTCCGACAAGCGCGGTCAGTACTTTGGGAGATACCGTCCCATCGTCCGCTAGATTAAAGCCCTCTGCGTTGAAGGCTCCCTTAGCGTTTTCCACAGCCTCACGGCCTACGTAGTTCGCAGATGTTTCGCGGAAACCACCACAGGCGCGGACTTTAGATAGGAGCCCAGCGACTAAGCGAGAACCAGCCTCAGGCTGTAGCTCCATCGCACTGTAGAGCACCGCACGAACTCGCTTCGCTTTGCCAATGGTCTGTCCTTGCTGCTTTGGATCATGCTTAGAAAGACCAACGGTGTTCACTTGAAATTCAATATCGGCATGGGATGGCTCCCGATAAATGCCATTATTTCCAGAGTCGTCTACGAGCTGAGCCAATGCATGGATGATCGTATCTGTAAGCGGGATAGTATTCATAAGCTTCTCACCAACCTTTCCCAACTCAGTCTCTCGGACGCCCAATACGCCCTGGTACTGCCAAAGGCCCATTCGAGGGCCGGTGATATGCAACTGATTTCTAGAATCAGCTATGAAGCACCCTCAATACCCGAGCTTGTTGTTGAGGTAGGCTTGAGACGTGTGTGTTTTCTTCGCCCCTCCATTAGCACCGCCTTTGCTTCTTCTCTACTACCGGATCGGCAGTGAAGGATGTATTGCGCAAGCCTCGCCTGATTCTCGTAGTCGATTTCCAGCCAATCCAGCTCCGCATGAACATACTGAATGATGTCTTCTAGTTTCACGCTGAACCACTCACCGTTCGTGCGGTACTGGGCAAAATGCTGGTGACACTTCGCCTCGGCCGCAAGGCAGTCTGCAACCTTGGCATTGATTACATTGACTAGCACGCTCCCATGGCCGCTCATCTGTGCACGCTGGCGACGACCTGCCGTCTTGGTATGTCCGATCTTGCTGAGCCCTGTCATCCCATCGAACAAGACATAGACATAACCGACCAGTCGGTCAGGCGGGCTCGTTGGGTTTCCAGGCGCACGCGAAGCGAGATGCGGGAGAAATTCCTTCGCGGCTTCTACGAAATGCGCCCAGGTTGGGGTTACATCGAGGTCTTTGAGGCTCTTTAAAATCCGCCGCTGTCCAACGTTTCGATCGGAGTCATCCGCATGCGCCAAGCGGATGGCCTCATTGACAATCATGCCCCAGCCTAGGAGCGACAGCTCTCGCTGTAAGCGCGTCGCAGGCAGGTCGAAAGCAGCCGCCAAGTCAGCGAGTTCAACCTTTTGCACTTGTTCGACCATGCCGCTTTCCTGAACTTCGGTTTTGATGTTGTTGGCCACTTGAGTACCTTCCCGTTTAGCCCGCACGGCGGCGGGCTTGTAGGTGCCGTGCATTTTCCTATGCGTCGGCAATATCGGCTCGCATGAGGGTTATTCTCGGCAAGAGCCGCTTCCGAATTTCGTCAATCAATTCGGTTATCAGTTCGCATTCATCGTTCGTGAAACGCAAAAACGGTGCACTGCGTAAATCGGTGACCGACTTAGAATTTATGCGCCAAGGCTGGACTTTATGGTGCTTGCTATCCGAATGTGCATACACCTCATAGCGAAGGCTAATCAACCGCTTGTGCAGAGCTATAGCGCCTTGATCCTCAGGCAAAAAACTTTCTGGAAGACCGAGACTCGGCCATCCGTAGCTTTTGGTGAATGCCCTCGCATAGCTAACAACAAGTGCCGTCACAAATGCGGATTGCTGCATGTAGATAGAACCACGACGCTCCCAAGGCGCTGAGTGCCACCCTTTTTTCAGTAGATGTTGGGCGTATTGGCGTGCAAGGCCCAAATCATCGGCGGCTACGTAGAGGCGTTCATACAGTCTCTGCTTCTCTTCACCCGCGACCGCTGGAATGTCCATATTCTTACTTTTCCTCTGGCGTTCAGTTGTCGGCGCGGCGGGTATTCGGCTTGGGTGTACCTGGTGACATTTCCTTCAACTCACAGGGCGCGATTCACCACTTTTTATTACGGAGCTGAAGACGCTCAAAGTCTTTTGCGAGCGTAATCAGACCAGAGCGGCACCTGCTAAACCTTGCCGTTTCGCGTGGGAATCCAATCGATTCAAGGAAGTCGGGGCTACATGAACTGAGCAATTGGCGACTGACATGGTTAGTGTAGTCAGACTCGAATCTGCGTTTCCCAATAACCGCTGACTGAGCTTCCCGAATGGCGTCCGCCATGACCTCGTGCCGATGAATTTTCCCGTTGGCTTCAGCTCCAGATCTGTATGCCAAATCTCTCAAAACTTGGGACACTTCACATAGAGCTTCGTAGTCAGCCTTCCGCTTGTGTGACCGGTAGAGGTAAAAAACTATCGCCCCGGAAATGACAAGGATTAGAGGCCCAAAATTGTTCATACAAGCCTTTCCTACTGGTTCACGTTGTCCGCAGCGTCACGAGCCAAATCGGCACGGGCAAACCATGCTTCGTGGTGGCATTGGTCAACATCTTGCTATTTCAGCCCAACGGCCTAGAACGATGGTTGTAGGCAAATTCGATTATTCCAATGTAACTATCGTTTGAACCACGCCGTTTTTCAGCAACCATCTGCATGTTTTGCCCCGTAGGTTGCTTGGTCCACAGTGTATTTTTCTCCAGCACTCGAGGAAAGTTGCTTAATGAGGCCTTTGCACGAGAAGCCCATCATATTGAGATACTGCTTCGCAGACCTCACCGCCTGCTGGTTCCAATCAATGCTCATGCTGTCCACTGCTATCGTAGCGTCAGAAACGTCGAAACCCTCTCCAGCATCAGATGAAAGCTGATGAATAAGCCCATTCCGTGAGAAGCCCGTCATGCTGAGATACTGCTTCGCTGATCTGACTGCATTATTTTGAGGTCCAGTCAAATCTCCAGCCCATGAGGGCCCAGCAGCAAAAAAAGTGACAGCCAATATTACTTTCAAAAAATTCATCGGAATATCTCCAGAACCCATGCAGCGCCTCTAACGGCCTTAAAATTCTTGTCTTACGGCTCAACTTTACATGACACGTCCCTTGAGGGGACTGAGCGAATTTCCTCGGCTTTCACCTGGTCAATCGATGCCTGCAGCTGCGGCGGTAGGCCAAGAATCACGTTTATTGCGAGAGTCGTTTTTTCCTACTTCTCCTTGATTGGCTGGGCCTCAAAGTGACCGCTGCTACGAGACACGAAGTGATGCCCGCAGTAAGGGCAGTCATAGCTAGCATCTTCCACCCCACCACCAAAGCTGCCTCCAGTCTCAACCAGCTTGAATTTTCTTTTACATGAAGAGTTGACACATGTTTCCGTCGTTTTGGTAGACATGCTTCTTTTTCCTTGATCCGTTCAGCAAGAAGTTAGAGCTCGATTTCGTTGAGAGTGATGACATCCAGATACCAACCACAGCAGTTCGGCGTGGCCCTAAATCCGATAGCTCTCGCCTGTTCATGCTTGACTTTGCCCCTGACGATCTCAAAGCCACCCCAGCTGACTTCAACAACCGGATCTTTCAGAATCCGCTCGTGAGCGACAGAAACGCGATGCGCCAATTCAAGCGAGCGCGTTTCTTCGTCGAATTTAGCCATCACGTAATGCACACGATCAGGCTTTACCCGCTCTTTCGAGTACAGAGCGTTCTCGGGGTAAACGCATACGGTGACCATCTCCAAGGGATCGCCCCGAACGTGCGCGTGAGCCAACTTCGAAAGGCGTTGCATGTAGATTGACCTTTGATGCTTTAAATCTCCAGCATCCCTGTGTACCTCAAAACCCATTTGTGACCAGAACTCCACGGAGCTGCGTGGTTCACATTGAACAACGAGCACAGTGTTGTTAAGTGCTTCTTCCTTACGAATGGCATGCTCAACAAGTGCCCGTCCAATCCCGCGCTGCTGACAACTGCTTTTTGTCTGCAAGATAGTATCGTGTGAAATACCGTATGTGAGAAAACCAACCGGTCCTTCCGCCCCAATAAAGACCGTCATCCGCTTTTCGGCGCACGCTTTCTGAATCATGCCCCAATTGTTGATGAACCCATGCCCATTGCGCGCCTCACGCTTTAACCATTCCTGGATGAGTGGGAGATCGGCATCCACCGCCGTGCGGACACTTCCCTTCATTTTCTTGGTCTTTTCCATAACCCCTCCGAGTTATTTAAGCGCGTTTGACAGTGCAACCCATGGGGATTGGTCGAACTTCCCTACTCTTCACCAAGCCAAGCCCCGTACGACAATCCAAGCTCCATCGTTGCCGCTTCACCACCTGGAACTCCACGCGCTTTGAGCCTGGATATCTCCTCTTCCAGCCAACGCATCAGTGCCGCTCGCCCGTGTGGGCAACTCCCGTACCCATCTTCTAAAGCAGCAGCAATACTCTGAAGCTGGTCACTGTTCATGGTGTTTCTTGACCTCCGGCTTCGAGGCTGGAGACATCAACAGCCCGCAGGTTGCGCACAAATACGTGTCACCTGATCCATCCGAGAGGCCCTTAGTCGACACATTCTCCCAACACTTTGAATACGGCTGATCATTTTCGGACGTTTGCTCTCCGCCCCGGTGGTTATTCGGGCAAGCGAAGTAGCGATATGAGCGCATATTCATAGGATTTTTCCTATGGATGGCCGTGGCTTAGCGAAACCACAGTTTTGAAGTTGAACACTACCGGCTCACCAAACATGCTGATCCATCTCACCCAGCTCCGAATGAATGCCGGAAAGCAGCATGAACATGCTGTCCATGACCTCGCTGAGATGTCGAACATTGATATGGTGCAGATCCGGCAGTGATAACTGGCCCTTCTTGTCCTCGGGGTACCGAAAAGAGAACGACTGCGGATCAATCTCGGCTAGTTGATGTAGGAATTGCTCCATCGCAGGCACCTCCTGATCGCATGCATGTGGAGTCAGCTCATTGAGCAGCGTTCGCAGTTCTGCCCACATGGGCATCAGGCTATGGCTGTGGTCTTCTTTGGCAGGAGAATTTGCCAGCTGTCTAGCCAACGCCAAAATCAGCTTGATTTGAAGCTCTAATCCTTGGCGGTAGAGGAATACTAATGGATAAATAACGCTGTCGAGACTGGTTCTGCGCTCCGACAATGCATACAAAATTGCATCTGCCGCGTCTTTATACCCAGCCGCGTAGATATCCATGGAATAAGGCGCCCAGCCAAGCATGGCATTGTTCTGCCAGTCGTCACCTCGAACAAACAACTTCTGACCTGCAAATTCTGATGGGAATTTGGAACGGTCACCAAGGTTGTCGTCCAGCAAGTCGCCGCAATTGCTCATTTTCATTCCCTCGTTTTCTCAGCCGCGAAAGTCGCATCGCCCTTTACTGGTTGTAGCTCAGAGCTTGGGGTTGAGCTGGCTGATTTTTCCGTTGTGGCTGTGAGGGCTCACTTAAGCCCGAAATTACGCTTGAGTTCGACGATACGAGCTGCACGCTGCTGGCGGGCCTGCGCGGTGCCCAGGTCGGCCACAATCGCACCATGAGCAACAGCAGAGGTGCACTGCGCGTCCTGTTCTACTAGCTCGATCAGCTCCTGGAGCTGGGCACGGATTTCGTCGTAGATGGCCATCGCGATGTCCGAGGGGAAAAAGAAGCCCGCACCGCGGGCTTCTTGAAGTTACAAGGCAGACCTCAGGGCAACTTTGCGATCGCCTGCTTTTGAGCTTCCACCGCTTGGCGCGCGTGATAAACAGCGTCGCGCAATCTCTGGCCTTCTTCTTCGTGCATCTGGTCTTGGCGCATGCTGCCGTCGCGGCGACGGTAGTCATAATCCTTCCAGTCTGCCAGGTCCTTTTCGGCTGCTGCCAGGATCTGCTCCAGCTCCAGCAAACGCGCGACCGCTACTTGTTTCTCGGGTGAATCTGACATGACGACTCCTTAGCTGCGCTTCTGCGCAGAGCTAGCTTGATTATGCGAGCCTGTAGAGCCCGTCACCTAGACTAAAATGCATCCAGGAAGCATCACTGATGTCGCTATGCCAGCGCAACCTCGAATGCATGTCGAATTGTCGCTTGGTCGACTGTCAAGTAAGGCTTGCTATGCTCAAGACAGGAGTGACCGAGTATGGTCTGCACCGTCTCAACATCGCCTGTTGCCGCCAGTACCTTGGCCGCCAGGGAGCGCCTGCCGGTGTACGACGATCCCTGCTTGATACCAGCCTGCCGGTAGAGCCTGCTAATGGTCTGTTGGAGCGAATCACTGGCCTGGTACACCTCTGGCCCACTGTCAAGCTCGCGGTGCTTGAACGCCAGTTCAAAGGCTTGGCCCTTGTGTGTAGTGACCAGCTTTGAACCTGGGCGCAGGCTTCGGTATTCGTCAGTGCCGGAAAGGCCCCAGCGGCGCCGCCAGCGAACTGCGATCCAGCCTTCCAGGGCGGCAAGGCATCGTGGATGGGTCAGGTACACATTGCGCGGTCGACAGCCCTTGGTGATTTCTGCGCGTAGATACACTTCGGGCTTGATAGCCCCGCTGGGATACAGTACGTCAGCGAACTCCAGCAAGGCCAATTCGGTGACGCGAACGCCAGTGGTATGTGTGAGCCACAAAAGCATCGCGTCGCGCTCTGGTAAACGGCCAGTCACAGATGCTACGCGGATTAAGTGTTTGAATGGGGCTCTCTGTCAGGATTGGTGATGAATCGGGAACGGTCCTGAGAGAGTTGGCAGAAGGCCTCCTGAATAGCTTACAGGCCGGCGTGCCGGGGTGTTCACGGAAAATGGGGGGGGGGTGACAATATCGTCATCAACGAAGCTCATCGAGAGTGGAAGTTCCCTAGAGCCTCAACCACTCTCTCCACCCAAGATCGAAGGACCACATTAGTTGTAACGTAAACATCCCCAGTCCTTTCCCAGAAAAAGCGATTCATTAGATCTCAGGTTTCTTACGGAATAATTCGACCTTTGACTTGATTCTGCTCCCAGCTTCATATGGGACAGCATCATGCCGACTACCGTCTTTCGCTGCTTACTACTCTCACTGGCTATCGTTCACGGCAGCAGCTATGCCGCCTCGGCTCATGAGCAGGATCAACTCAGCCTTATACAGCGGCAACTCGACACCATCGAACGCCTTGCGACACGAGCTGGGGCAGCCAGCACAGCTGAACCAGTCGGGCGCTATCGCTTTGACTATCTCCGTCTGTCTAAGGACATCCAACGTATTCGCCAGGGGGTGCAGGGCTATATGTCCCCCTCTCGCGCTCAACCCCGCGACGCTACTGAATTGGTCGGCGATTACCGTCTGGACGCACTGCCCGCGGAGCCGTCGCCATGAGCATGACTGACGCTCAGAGCTCCGCTTTTCAAAACGCCTCCGGCTTTTCGTCGCAAAGCAGTTCGACACTGTGGCTGTCCCTGGTTCTCGTCCTGGCTTTGCTTTGGTGTGCATGGGTGATCTGGACGGCTTACCGGGGATGGGCGGCCGGCAGTGTGCGCTTCGGCGCGTTTGGCGGCAGTACTACCCGTGTCCTGCTCACCTTGCTGGTTTTGATGTTTTTTACCCTGTCCTAATCCAGGAGATCGCCGCCATGCTCAAGCGTTTTGCCCCTCTGAAAAACAACCTGCGTGATCGTGCCAGCCAGCGCTTGATCGGTCTGCTGCTGGTGCTCGGTCCAAGCCTGGCTTTTGCCGAACTCCCGACCATGGAAGCCCCTTCGCGCGGCGAAGGATCCGGGTTGATCGAGACGATCAAAAACTACGCCTACGACGGCGGAATCCTGCTCGGCTTGCTGATCGCCCTACTCGCTTTTCTCGGTGTGGCCTGGCACTCCCTGACCGTCTATGCCGACGTGCAGAACCAGCGCAAGACCTGGAAAGACCTCGGCGCGGTGGTTGGTATCGGAGCGCTGTTGGTTGTGATCATCATCTGGTTCCTGACCAAGGCAGCCGCGATTCTGTGAGGCCGACATGAACGACGCTATCGAACGTCTTGCCGACGCCACGTTGGTCTTTCTGCCTGAGCGACTCAATCGTGATCCCGCCGTGTTGCGCGGTTTGACCAATGATGAAATGTGGGTGGCGCTCGGTGCCGGCGCACTCGTCGGCCTGGTGCTGGGTGTTCCTCTGGCGATCGCCACCTCCTCCATTGCCGTGGCACCGACCAGCATGATTGGAGGCATGGCGGTGGTGTTATTGGCCGGTGGCACGCTATTGCGCCGGGCCAAACGGGCTCGTCCCGAGACCTGGTTGTACCGCAAGCTCGAATGGATACTCGCCAGCCGTTGGCGCCTGGGACGCGGAAGTTTGATTCTCCACTCAGGCGCTTGGACAGTTCGCCGCTCGCGTCGACTACGCCCTGCTCTGTCCCGGTGGCAGCCATGAGCCGCTTTCGGAACAAGGTGGATACCCAACAGGCCCATATCTTCAGCCTGCGCCTGGCGGTAATAGTCCTAGCATTGGTCTGTGCCGGGCTCTGGTACGGCTGGCGCGCGGCGCCGACCGATCTGACCGTGCATGTACCACCGGATCTGCGCTCGGGCAGCACCCGCAAATGGTGGGATATCCCCTCAGAGAATGTTTATGCCTTTGCCCTGTACATCTTTGGTCAGCTCAACCGCTGGCCCTCGGATGGCGAGAAGGACTATCGCCGCGCTATCTATGGCTTGCAGTCTTATCTGACACCCTCCTGCAAGACCTTCCTCGACGGCGACTACGAATACCGCAAGGCCGCCGGCGAACTCCGCCAGCGGGTGCGTGGCGTCTACGAAATTCTGGGCCGAGGCTATAGCGAAGATCCGGAACTCAGGGTCAAGCAACTCGATCGCGACAGCTGGCTGGTCACCCTCGACCTCAACGCCGATGAGTACTACGCCGCCGAACCGGTGAAACGGGTGGTGGTGCGTTATCCATTACGCGTGGTGCGTTTTGATCTGGACCCCGAACGCAATAAGTGGGGGCTGGCACTGGACTGTTATCAGGGCACGCCGCAAAAAATCGCTCTGCCTGGAGGTGAGCCATGAAGCGGATTTCTACCCCGGCGCTCACCATCGCACTGCTGCTATGGGTAGCTGCAGCGCAGTCCGTCGAGTTGATGCGCTGGGAACGCCTTCCTCTCGCGGTGCCACTAGTAATCAATCAGGAGCGGGTGGTCTTTGTCGATGAGGCTGTTCGCGTCGGAGTGCCCTCAACCCTGACGGGCAAGCTGCGTGTGCAATCAACTGGCGGCACGCTGTACCTGCGCGCGTCGGAGGCCATCGCCCCGACCCGCCTACAGCTGCAATCTGTCGCGACGGGAGAGATCATCCTCTTGGACATTGCAGCCACGCCTGGCGATCAACCGCTGGAACCCGTGCGTATTTTCAAGAATGCTCAGGAGCAGCCTACCGAGGCTGAATCCAGCACCGTCCCTGCTCCAGAACGTACGCCAATCCCAGTCGCTTTGACGCGCTACGCCGCGCAAAGCCTGTACGCACCTCTACGTACCGTGGAGTCCCTGCCCGGCGTACGCCGCGTCCCGCTAAAGCTGCGCACAGAACTGCCAACCCTGCTGCCGACCGAAAACGTGTCCAGCACGTCCATCGCCGCCTGGCAACTCGGTGACTACTGGGTTACAGCAGTGAAGTTGCGCAACCGTGGTTCAGCGACGGTGCAACTCGATCCACGTCGGCTACAGGCTAAGCTATTCGCAGCGGCATTCCAGCACACCTTCCTCGGACCTGTCGGCAGCGCCGAGGACACTACGGTTGCCTACCTCGTCACCCGCGGTGCCGGTCTTGAACACGCCGTGATGCTCCTGTCTGTTTCGGAAGGTGCCGACGATGAAAGCTAACGCCTTACTTAAATGGCTAGTACCAGCTGTGCTGCTGGGCGTGGCTATTATCATCCTGAAAACCTGGGTAGCGGGTAGTACCTCCTCTCCAGAGCACCCAGTTGATCAGGGCAATATTCAGTTATCCGCCGAGCAAGCCAAGTCGCTCGGCATTGCGGGCGACACTCCACGCGATACGGTCGCCACCTTGATCGGCCAAGTGAAGGCCATGCGTAGCGACATGCTCGGTTTGAAGAAACACAACGATTCGCTGCAGACGGAAAACAATCGCCTGCGCGAGCGAGAAAACAGTGTTGATTCGCGAATCCAGACGGCGCTTGGCAGCGTGACCCAGCAGGTCGACGAAGGTCGCCGCCAAGCCAACGAGGCCCGACTCAAAGCAGAACAAGACAGTCGTCAAGCTCGCGGTCTGCTGACGCAATTGCAGGAGCAGTTGTCGGGGCTGACCGGAAAAGGCAAGGATATGCCGATCGGACTGGGGCTTGAGCCGGGCGACGGTGCTCAGTTCGAACGGCAGCATTCTGCCAATGATGCATTGCAGTGGATTGAGCCCTTGGATGCTCTGCCCACCGACGCCCAAGGCAAAACCAAGACCGTGTCCGCACTGAGTCTGCCTACTGCCTTCAACTCACTGGAGGATTTGAAGGACAATGTCACCGACCGCAGCCAGAAGCAGTTACGCGAGGTCACCAAGGGTGAACGAGACCTGACACGCCCCGCTGATCGTACCGAAGGCGCGAAGCCGGTCTACACGATCCCCGAAAACGCCACGCTGATGGGCTCGATCGCCATGACCGCGCTGATTGGCCGAGTCCCAGTGGACGGAACCGTGAATGATCCCTATCCCTTCAAAGTGCTGGTGGGCCCCGAGAACCTGACCGCCAACGGCATCGATCTGCCGGACGTCGCGGGCGCCGTTATGAGCGGCACGGCGTCCGGTGACTGGACTCTGTCCTGCGTTCGTGGGCAAGTCGAGTCGATCACTTTCGTGTTCACAGACGGCACCATCCGCACGGTGCCTCAGCCGAAGGCGGTAGCCAGCCGCAATGCCTCCACCACCCAGAGCTCGAACACCGACAAGATTCGTGGCGGACTCGGTTACCTGTCCGATCCGTATGGCATTCCTTGCATTGCCGGTGAGCGCCGCTCAAACGCTCAACAGTACCTCGGCAGCCAGAGCTTGATCACTGCCGCCGGCGCCGGTGTCGCCGCCTTGCTCGGGGATGAGCAGAACAACAGCAGCGTGATCAGTTCAGGCGGCAGTACGCTCGGGGTCGCCAGCAGCAGTGGCAATAGCGCGCTGAATTCAATTCTCAGTGGTGGGGTCAGCGACATCCGTGAGTGGATCAATAAACTCTATGGCGAGACCTTTGCTGCCGTGTACGTGCCACCGGCCGCCCAAGTCGCGCTGCACCTCGACCATGAGATTACCATCGACTACGAGCCCAAGGGCCGGAGAGTTCGCCATGAAAAAGACCACGTTTCGCTGCCTGACCTGGATTAGCGTGTTTTCCTTGGTCCTGACAGGGTGTTCCACTGACAAGGAGACGCTGCTGCCCCATGGCGAGCAAACCATGCTGGACATCTGGAACGGTGCCGGGTCGCAAGGCACTCAGCAGCAACTGCTGGATGCTCGGCAGCAGTTACGCCGCCCGTTGGCTGAGGTGGATTTCTCCGCTTCTCTCCAAGAACCGTACACGCGTACATCGGAGAACGAGATCCATAATCTGTTCCCTCGCCTACCCAATCCCGATCTGGTGCTGTACGTGTATCCGCATTTGAGTGGTACCGAGCAGGCACCGGTCCCGGGTTACTCGACCGTTTTTCCGTTTTACCAACGGGTGCAGTACGCATTGCCGGGTGAACGTCAGGAAGACTTGTAGTGCGTAGCGGCGATGCGGGCAACCGCACTTCTGGTTGGAAAGCCTGGCGCCACCCAGCGCGCCCTCGCGCAACCTTGGCCGATGAAGCTGCACTCTATGCACACAACCCCAGCTTCACCGACCACTTGCCTTGGGTCGAGTACCTCGAGACCGAGCAGTGTTTTCTACTCGATGACAATCGCTCGGTGGGAGCGGTGTTCGAGTTACTGCCCATCGGCACCGAAGGGCGCGAACCCGATTGGCTAATGGCCGCCCGCGATGCCCTCGAAGATGCCCTGCAAGATAGCTTTGACGAACTGGATCAAGCGCCTTGGGTGGCGCAGTTTTTCTGCCAGGACGACAACGACTTCACCCCCTACCTGACTCGACTCACCAATTATATTCAGGACCGCGCGCGAGGCACGGTTTTCACCGAAGCCTATTTGGAACTCAGCCGCCATCATCTGAAGGCCATCGCCAAGCCCGGTGGTCTGTTTGAGGACAAGACAGTCACGCGCCTGCCCTGGCGGGGCAACAACCGCCGGGTGCGCCTCGTGGTCTATCGTTGGCTCGAGTCTGACGCTGAGGAGACGGGACTTATCTCAGTGCAAGCCCTGCATCAGGCTTGCGAACGTATCGCTGCTTCGTTGCAATTGTGTGGGGTGAAATCGACGCGAGTCGATGGCCGAGGTTTGTATGCCTGGTTGCTGCCTTGGTTCAATCCAGCCCCCAAGCTCACCGATGAATCGCCCGAAGATTTCTACCACCGAGTGGCCTATCCGGAGTCGGGCGACGGTGAGTCGCTGGAACTGCCCTTCGATCACGACTTTGCCGAACGTCTGTTCTTCAATGAACCGCGTTCGGATGTGCAGCGCGGACTCTGGTTTTTCGATGGACAGCCCCATCGGGTCATGGTGGTAGACAAGCTGCGGCGGGCTCCCTTAATTGGCCAACTCACTGGCGAAACCCGCAAGGGTGACGCGGTGAATGCCCTATTCGACCAGTTGCCCGAAGGCACGGTGATGAGTCTGACTTTGGTGATCAAACCCCAAGATGCGCTCGAGGAGCAGTTAAACCGCCTGGCCCGCAAAGCCATCGGTGAAAACCTGGCCTCGACCCAGACCCGCCAGGATGTTGAAGAGGCTCGCGCGATCATCGGCCGTCAGCACAAGCTATACCGGGGCACCCTGGCATTTTACGTGCGCGGTCACGATGAACAGCAATTGCACCAGCGCTCGGTCAGCCTGGCCAACGCGCTGTTGGGCGCGGGGCTGCAACCGGTACGTGAGGGTGATGAAGTCGCCGCGTGCAACAGTTACCTGCGTTGGCTGCCGATGACTTACAACCCGGCCCGCGACACACGCAACTGGTACACACGCCTGATGTTCGCTCAACACTTGGCAAATCTCGTTCCCATCTGGGGTCGCAGCACCGGCACCGGCCACCCGGGCATCACACTGTTCAATCGTGGTGGCTCGCCGTTGAGCTTTGATCCGTTGTCACGCCTAGACCGAGCCATGAACGGCCATCTGCTGTTATTCGGCCCGACCGGCGCCGGTAAATCGGCCACCCTGGTCACCCTGCTGATGCAGGTCATGGCGGTGTACCGCCCTCGCCTGTTTATCGTCGAAGCCGGTAACTCATTCGGCTTGCAGGGCGACTACTTCGCAACCCAGGGCCTGTCGGTCAATAAGGTCCAATTGAAACCTGGCGCTTCGGTCAGCCTCGCACCCTTTGTCGATGCATGGCGTCTGGTCGAGCAGCCGGATCAGGTGGCAACTCTGTCGATCGATGAGCTGGACGATGAGGCGGTAAGCAGTCGCGACGACCAGCGTGATGTTCTCGGCGAACTGGAAATCACCGCCAGGCTGATGATCACCGGCGGCGAAGCCAAGGAAGAGGCGCGCCTGAGTCGAGCCGATCGCAGTCTGATCCGCGAGTGCATTCTCGATGCAGCGCAGACCTGTGTCGCGTCGGGTCGCCAGGTATTGACCCGCGACGTGCGCGACGCGTTACTGCACGTCGCCAGCGACACGCACTTACCTGAAAAGCGTCGTGAGCGTGCCCAGGAAATGGGAGAGTCCATCGACCTATTTTGCCAGGGTTTCGAGGGTGAACTGTTCGATCGCGAAGGCACACCTTGGCCCGAAAGCGATGTGACCATCGTCGACCTGGCCACCTATGCTCGTGAGGGCTACGAAGCACAGATGTCCATCAGCTACATCAGCCTGATGAACACCGTTAACAATCTCGCCGAGCGCGATCAATACCTGGGCCGACCGATCATCATGGTCACCGACGAAGGCCATATCATCACCAAGAACCCGTTGCTGGCACCGTTCGTGGTCAAGGGCACGAAGATGTGGCGCAAGCTTGGCGCCTGGTTCTGGCTGGCGACGCAAAACCTTGCCGACTTCCCCACCGCCGCGCAGACCATGCTCAACATGATCGAATGGTGGATTTGCTTGAACATGCCGCCCGCGGAAATCGAAGAAATCGCACGGTTCAAGAAACTCACGCCGGCACAGAAAGCCTTGCTGCTCTCCGCCAGTAAGGAGCCGGGTAAATACACTGAGGGGGTCGTGCTGTCGAAGAAGCTCGAAACGCTGTTTCGGGCCGTTCCGCCGAGTCTTTATCTCGCCCTGGCCATGACGGAGCCCGAGGAAAAAGCCGAACGCTGGACACTGATGCAGAGCACCGGCTGCTCGGAATTGGAGGCGGCTTACCGGGTAGCTGAACGGATCGATAGGATGCGAGGAATTAAGTGAAACGGGGCTGATCCTAGGTTTCGATCAACCCGGCAGCAAATCCTTGAACACCTTCTCCACGTAGGCTTGCATGAACCAGTCAGGGATCTCATCAGCCCTGAATTCAAGGTCCGTCCCGTCCGTTACTTCAGCGAGCAACACCAGATCAGCGCCGGAGTTATCAAAGATGTAAGCCCGGTTCGAGGCTGCGATGGCTGCTGACAATAGGTTCAGGCAACGACCGTAGCGCTGCACAATTTTTTCCGTGGGGACTGGGTGCCCACCTGCCGCGACACGGTTCTTGACCCTGTTGATATTGATGTCAGGATCTTCAGTGGCGACAAAGTAGAGGTAGGTTCGATATCCCGACGCTTTTGCCTTAAGCATAAAAGCGACTTTGTCCTCGCTAGACATCACCGTTTCGAAGGTGAAAGACAACTGGGCTTCAAGGAGCTTGTGCCGCATGAAATCAGAGAGCACGGAAGCAAAATAGGAATTCATCGCGACGGACTGGAAATTCAGGCCGTTATTGCTGAAGTCTATATTGGATGCCTCTTCAATGAGCTGGGTCGACCGAATCAGTCGGTGCGCCTTGATAAAGCCGAGAACCTCGTCGCCTTCGACTTCCAGTTGAAAATCGCTGAATTCCAGGCGTCCGCCCTCTTTGGCAGCCTTTTCGATTTCATCCGGGTTGATGTAGATCCCGATCAGGTGGGAAGGGACGGCACTTTTCATTGTGCTTTTACCGGAACCATTAGGGCCGGCAAACACCCTCAGCCGAGGGACGGTCATGAGCAGCGGTGCACCTTGATAATCCCACCCAAGGTCACTTTATGCTTGGGCTTGGCTACTCGAATAACCTTGTGCTTACCGTCGGCAGTCGTCTCAACGAGCTTGCCGTCCATCACTTCCATCACGCTGCGTCCGGCCGCCAGCGCGTTGATATAGGCCGTATTGATCGCACCTTCAGCCATGGCTGGGATTTTACCCTCCAGTCGGCTCACCAGATCGTCACTCAACACTTGGTCGGCTTTCATATCGCGCTCCACGTTCTCAGAGCGTGCAGAATCTGCACTTATCAGAATCCTAGCTACGTAAATCTGTTTATCACAGACCAACGCCACTTCTGTCAGATCTCCATTCTAGAGGAATGGAGCCTGGAACCATACCTTCCAGTAAATTTTCCCGTGTAGGCCATATCGTCAGGGTTGGAGCCGCACGGCTACGGTGAAACGCCTTGAAGCCGTTGCTGAACTCTCAATAAAAATCCTGCTTCGAAAGCATCCTGAGATTCTCCTGCCGGACAAGTCTTCCGTGCCTGCGCCAGTTCCCACCACAGTGGTACGTCACCGGGTGTATTAAGCCAGGCCTGGGCGCATTGCACGCCACGTTCGATCATAGGCGCAAATTCGCTGCCCCACGGTGTCAAAAGGCTCGGGCAGCCGTCCGCCGCCGGAATTGAAACGTAATTTTCGTCCATAGACACCTTAGCTTTCGATTATTTATTAATGCTCGGTCTGTTCTAAGCAGCATAGAAACAAAATTGACACTCGGCTTAAGCATCAAAAAAGCCCGAATCAGAGCCAATGTAGACTATATCCCGTGGATTGAGAGTCCCTCAAGGCGCAGTTTGCGCGCATGACTCAAGACTTCGAACAGCTCCGTCTGCAACTCGCGGAAAATATCCGCTCGATGCGACGCGTGAAGAACCTTACCCAGGAGCAATTGGCGCTCATGGCCGAGGTGGATCGTACCTACGTGAGTCAAATCGAACGAGGGGTAGGCAACCCGTCGTTATTGGTCCTCTGCAAACTCGCCAACATTTTCGAGATCAAAACGGATCAGTTGCTCATCGAGTCTGACGCGCTTGCTCGTACGCTGAGCGCTGAATGACCCTCTGCTGATCTAGAAGATCGTTATAAACCGACAATCCTGCGTTCGGCTTTCTCACTGACACCCCTCTCTCGATTATTGAACCTGTCCAGGCCATACACCCAGAGCCTGGATCATGTCTGCTGCCTGCCCACACATTTCGCCCCAGAAGTTGCATCCTTTGGTGCTGAGCATTCTGCTGGCATCCGGGCCAAGCGTAGCGTTGGATACCGGCAGCATTGCCGCCTCCGTGCTCACTCCGGACTGTCTCGAATACAAGGTCGTCGGCATCTGCTTCTGGTTGCTCTGCACCCCCTTCGGCTGCACTGTGAAAACCTCAACCAAGGTTCGTCACTTCATTCCTGAGCTGGTGGTCTCGAGCTATGCCACCACCGGTGCCAATCCTTGGACCGAGATGGCCGCACTCTCCTCTCCCCTCAGCGGTGCGGAAGGCGGTGGTAACCTGATCACGCCGAACACGCAACGCGACAACCTGCCTCGTTTCAAAAACGTTGATGGCATCGGCCATCCCGGTGGCTGGGCCGCCACGCAACTTGCCTCGCAATCCGGCTACGCCTGCGCCAGCGGCGCCACTGCGTTCATGCCCTATTACCTGAGCACTTTGGACTCACTGGCCTGGCGTCATGGCATTCCGGAAAGCCTCTACCCCGAGTCGCTTGTGCCCGGGATCCGTGAAATCGGTCGTCAGCTCGCGGGAAACATGTGGGGCAACGTCTATCCCCGGCAAGGGTTTTTGGTGCAACCCGACGATTTCAAAGCCGCTGCGGTGATGGTGCAGCGGGCGGGTGATGTCATTACCCGCAACTGGCAACCGCACGTATATGTCCCGCTCATGCCCGTACCACGCGAGGGGTATTGGCCGCCTGGCCCAATCGTTGAAAACGACGCTTCGACCCACAAATGGCAATTGCTCTCCCCCGTGGTTCAACCCACATGTGCCATCTTCCCCAGCGATTCGGTGCAGAGCGCGGATGGCGGCTACGCCTGGTCGCTGTGGCGTCCCTATAGCTGCTGCAAGCGTGAAGGACAGACCTTTTTGTTCAGCATCGACTTCGAAGGCGGTGCTTCATGAGCCTGCTTCTCACACGATCCTCGTTCGACGCGATGAGTCTGTTGCTATGTGGACTGCTCGCAGTGGCCACTCATGCTCATGCAGTCGAGGACGATTACCGCCTAGGCACTCAAGGTGAAGTGCTCGACGACCGGGTGATGTACACCATCGGTGGCGGCTCGGCAGCGGGCTCGCCGAGCTCGCTCTATCGCCCCAACGGACTCGGTGTCGGCGGGTCCTGGCAGGCGAACATGATGTGCGGAAACATGAGCCTCACCAACACCTTGCAAAACCAGTTGAACGGCGTCACCGAAGGGTTCCAGCAGATCATGGGCAGCATCGTGCAGAACGCGACCCAGGCGGTGATGTCGCTGCCGGCGTTGATCATCCAGCGCGCCAACCCCGGTCTCTATGAGTTGTTGAGTAACGGGGTGATGCAAGGGCGCATCGACTTCGACCGTTCCAAGCTGACCTGCCAGGCCATGGCCGAGAAGATGGCGGATAAGGTCGGTCAAGCCGGTTGGGGCGCATTGGCCAAGAACCAGGAGATGCAGGGCAACCTCGAACAAACCGGCGGTGATGCGGTGGCCGCGGTGAAAAACACCGAGGCCCGTAACGGCAATAATGGGGTGTCATGGGTCGGCGGGCAGAAGGCTGGAGGTAGCGGACAAACACCCATCCGGGCAACCTCCGATGTGGTGCGCGCGGGTTATAACCTGCTGCATAACCGCGCAGTGGATGACAACACCTCGATCAGTAACAGTGATTGCCTGGGCGGCGCTATTTGCCAGGCATGGACCTCACCGCAAGAGGAGTCCGAATGGGCTGTTCGCGTGTTGGGCGAGACCGAAGTCGCGACCTGCGACACCTGCGAGACTCTGCGGGCTACCGCAGGCAGCGGACTGACGCCGCTGATCCAGGAGGCCTACAGTGAACACCTCAAAACCCTGCAAGGCTTACTGTCCGGATCTCTGCCGCCGAACCCTGACAATCTGAGCAAAGCCTCCAGCCCGATGCTGCCGGTGACTCGTGGTGTGATCGAAGCCCTGCGCGACGATCCTGATCAGGAACTCCTGGCGCGGCGCCTGGCCAGTGAGACGGCCCTGTCCAGCGTACTCGACAAAGCGCTCCTGCTATTGCGCACGCTGCTGGCAGGCAGCCACGAACCTAACATCGCTTCCGCCGAACCGGCCCAAACGGCCTTGACGAAAAACATCGACACGCTGGAGCGCGAAATACGCCTGCTGCAGACCGAGCTGCAGGTACGGCAAATATTGGCTACCAATACCGCCAGCCTCGTGCTCGATCGACATGCCGGAGGCGCCGATGCTTCGCGTACCGTCGAGCAAGGCGACCCTGAACCTGGCCGACTCAACGACGCTGACGCCAGGCGCAAGTGAGCCATGAAACGCTCACTGCTATTCACTTTGCTTTCAAGTCTCTGGGTTGCGGCAGTGATGATCCTGGCCGCCGCACTGGTCGCCTGGATCGGCCGCACTGCGCTGGGCAGTTTCGAGGTCTGGCAGCAAACCCTGGAATCGATACGGCCTTACCTGCGGTGGTGGCGCGCCCTGCTCTACGGCATCCTCTTTGCGCTCTGGCGGGACCTGCTGAGGCGCTACCGACATCGGCCGCAGGACCGACTGCGCGTGAAACGCGCCGGGACATTAGGGCTCTTGCTCTTTACCTGCGTCGAGCTCACTCGATTGTGAGGTCACGACCATGCTCATGAGCACCAACAGCTACCTGGAGTTTTACCTCTCCCTGCTGGCATGGATCATCAACAACGGTATCTGGAATGTCATGTCCGATACTGGATTGTTCGCCGCGCCCTTCGGCGCGATCATCTTGCAAGAGTGGTTGTCGGCCCGTCAGCAAGGCGCGGATGAAGGCAACAAGGGATTGCTCTCGGTGCCTCGAATCGAAAACCGGCTTTGGTTGGCTTACATCGTCGTATTGTTTGGCTGCGCACCGGTCTTCCCGCTAAACC
The DNA here is from genome assembly GCF_001702295.1 of Pseudomonas sp. S3E12. Classification (NCBI taxonomy): domain Bacteria; kingdom Pseudomonadati; phylum Pseudomonadota; class Gammaproteobacteria; order Pseudomonadales; family Pseudomonadaceae; genus Pseudomonas; species Pseudomonas sp. S3E12. Next base: position 34,145 of record NZ_MBDT01000037.1, on the reverse strand, counting down.
TCGCCTCAATGGCGTTCGACGATGCAGCGAGCCAACGCTGCGGTGTCAGCGTGGCCAAGCCAGCGGAAACCGCCTGGGGTACCACTTTCAACACCATCGGAGAACGCTCTGCCAACGTGCCAATCTGGTGGTTTCTGGTGCACGCCTTGAGTAAAGGAGTGACCGCAGCGGCCACCGCCTCCATTCCCTGCGCACCGGACATCCGACAGATGCGCATGGAGATCGACAGTTCTCGCATTGATAACCAAGTGTTGCTACAGGAAGTCGCCGATTTTACTCGCGACTGCTACGGCTATTCCCGCTCTCGGCTGTTCACCAATCGCCCGCAGTTGGACAAGGCACAAAGTCATGATGCGTCCTGGGTCGGCTCACGCTATTTTCTCGACACTCCGGGCTACTACGACACCGATCGCTCACGGACACCGCGTGTCAGCTGGCCCTATGATGAAACCCGCGATGTTTCATTGCCACGGCTGGAGAGTGGTGCAGGCTATCCCACCTGCAAACAGTGGTGGAATGACAGCGGTGTCGGGTTGCGAGCGCGCTTGATCGAGCAAGTCGATCCTTCGCTACTGACTCAGCTGAAAGGCTGGTTGACTGGTCGCTCAAGCAACGAGATCGAGGATGCCACGCTTCGCGAACTGGTCAGCCCGCGCCAACAATCGATGTCCATGTCGCCCGGACAGGTGTACCAGGACTATGGCTCCAGTGCTCGCGGTGGGTCGATCAATCAGGGGCTCAATAACCTGGCGACTAACACTGGGCTAGCCCTCGGCTCCTTCAGCAACTTCCCGGCAATGAATGCACTACGCGCTGCCCTGCCGATGGTGCAGGCTTTCCTAATCATGGGCGTCATCATCAGCTTGCCGCTGATACTGCTGGTCAGCACCTACCAGCTAAAGACCGTCATGACGGTGACGTTCGCGCTGTTCACGCTGCACATGCTGACCTTCTGGTGGGAGTTGGCCCGCTGGGTCGACTCCAGCATGCTCGATACCTTGTACAACCAAGTATCGGCGTCCAGTCAGGTGCTGTTGTCCCTACCCACATCCGGATTTATGGATGGAACCGTGACGGCGCAGGTGATTGAATACGTGATGGGGGCGATGTTCTTGGTCCTGCCAGGTCTATTTCTGGTTGCTATGAGTTGGGCAGGCTACTCAATTGGCAGCAGCCTTGAAGGGATGCTAGGAAGTGCGAGCAAGGCAGCGCATGGCGCGGCAGGCAAAGGCACAGATCAGTTGATGGGAGCTACGAAAAGAATCATCTGACATCACTACTCGATGATTTGGAATGCCCAATGTAGTGGCCATCGTCGTCGTAATTACCTAGATAGGAGTTGGCCCCTAAAAAGTCTGGACCTGGATCATTGTCTTCAAGATCCGTGTCAATGGCAGCCTTGGACACCAGAAGTCCAATCACAGCAATCATCGTTACGACAGAAGCGACCAACCAGAAACCGATAAAGAGCAACCCAAGGAGGAATGCCAGCTTCGTAACCAGAAAGGTCCCGCGGATCAACAGCCCACCCGCAGGCATACCTGTCGCCGCCGCACGTTTAGCTACGCGGGATTCAAATCCTTTCAACTTGCGATAACCACGTTTTGCCGCCATACCACATGCATATGCCCAGCGGTGCGCGTGGGAAATTTGAACTGGCTGCTGAGCCGGCATGGTTGCGCCCTCTTCTGAGCGTGTTCCTGTGGAAATTGAGACTACAGCCTACTACTGAAAATCGCCCATGCTTAACCGTTTATCAGCTTGCTCGGTCAAAAAACTCTTCACTGGAAGACAGAAGACGCAACTCGTGCACCAGCGCCTCTATGGCCGTTGACCCATCCATATCATCCAGCTACATAGAGGGTACGGATCGCTGTTATCGACAGCACCTTCCCAGGTAGCCAGAGCCTTCAAAGCTACGTCACTCCGGTGATGGTTCCCCCCAAGTGCGATTAGCGTTCGGTGGCTCGCACGATCACGTTTCACGGGTGATGAACGCCTACTGCTCTCCCGAGCTTCTTTCGAGCTCGGCTCGTCCCAAACCCTCTTGTTTTTCTTCAATCCACTGCGGGGAAATTCTTTCCCCTATGGGACAGGTTTCTTCGCGCTATCAACGGAGGCACACCATGTCCGACTCACTCACAAGCAAAGCACTGAACACTCTGCGCTTGCCCGTTGTGTTCACTCCAGACGCGTGGCAACACGCAGTATTGCTCGATGGTTCAAGTCATCCTGAAAAGCTGCAGCTCGATAGGCTGAGCAACGTCGTACGCGCAGCCTTCAAAGCTCACCTGGCCGATCCAAACACACCCTACGTGGTGTTCGAGGTAGCCAAGTTCGGCTCAGCGAGTGATGCAGATCATGAGCCATTACTGCGACTGAGCCTCAGCCTGCTTCAGGCATCAGACCAACCTAACGCCTTGCTGATAGCGCTTGCGGAAGAGCAACAACGCTAAACGCAAACGGCCATACCCCGCCACCGATTCACACTCAAACGGTGCGCGGTATTGCGCCATTCCAACCAACGCCCACCGGGGAACCCTCCCCGACGGGAAAGGCGTTCCTCCGTTTTCTCCGAGGAAAATGCCATGCGTAATATCTATCAAGACGTGACTGACAAAATTGTTGCCGCGTTAGACCAAGGCGTAGCTCCCTGGATCAAGCCCTGGTCCTCAAGTGGCTCAACTGACGTCGGTCATCACCAACCCTATCCCATCAACGCCGTCACGCAGCGTCCCTATTCGGGCATCAATTTACCGTTGCTCTGGGCCGAGGCTAGGTTGCAGGGGTTCACTCAAGATCGCTGGCTGACCTTCAATCAAGCCAAAAAAGCCGGCGGGCATATTCGTAAGGGTGAGCACAGCACCCTGGCAGTGCTCTACAAGCCGATGGAGCGCGAGGAACAGACCAAGTCAGGTCAACCCGTACTCGATGAAAACGGTCAGCCGAAGGTCGCTCACTTTGGCATTCTCAGGACGCATTTTCTGTTCAACATCGAGCAAACGGAAGGGCTCGAAACGCTCAACGAAACCGTGCTCGAGACAGAACCGAGCGATCCCTTCTTCCCCAACGGCGCTGCGGAAAATCTGTTGTTACGTTCGGGCGCAATCATCATTCATCGATCTGCCGACGAAGCCTTTTACCACCCGATCAGGGATCTCATCCAACTGCCGACAAAGTCGCAATTCCACGATCAAGGTGGATACTACGCCACTGCACTTCACGAGCTGACGCATTGGACCGGACACCACTCTCGATTGCAGCGCGAAGGCGTGACCTCTCCTGGTCCATTTGGCTCGCCAGGCTATGCATTTGAAGAGTTGATCGCCGAAATGGGCGCCGCTTTTTTATGTGCCTACGCCGGTATACGGGGAGAGCTTCGGCACGAGGGCTATATCGACTCCTGGCTCGGCCTGCTCAAAGCTGACAACCGCGCGATTTTCCGCGCCAGTGGCCAGGCCCGATGCGCTTCGGAGTATGTGCTCAACCTGGAGCAGCAACGGAAGCAGACGGTAATGGATGACTCGCGATGCATGAACGATGGAGCTTGATCGTCACCTCGCCGCTGCAAACGCTTCATAGGGTCCAACACGAGTTGGACCCTTTTTCTATGCCCAGAAAAATCCCCACACTGCGGTGCTCTGACGCAAAGAACATGAGGTAGTCCCGTAACCGCAGTACGCCGTTACGTATCCAGATTCTCAGCCAGGTAATCCACCAGTTCGAGTGGACTTCGGCTGTCGATCACCCTGTAGATCAGATCACGTTTGCTGCGCGGTAGCTTCTTGACCACGCTCTTCGCCGAGGCCCTGACGGCTTCGTCTGTTCCATGGATACGTGCCGCGAGCAGCAGTATGAGCGTGGCGTCAGTGAGGTTCATGGCAAGACCCGATAAAATTCGCACCGCAGTGTACCGACACTTTCCTTTTTCGTACCAGCATGCGCTTCCAACAAAACGGCACCAGGACAAATCGATATTCCGATTGCCGCACAAAGGGACACACGGCAAAAGGACGGGGAAGGGTTGGAAGGGAATGGGAAGTCAAGGGTAAGAGCCCTATCCGAAAAGGCTAAAAGGCCACTGACTCTGCCAGTTCCCGGGAGGCCATGATGCTCAGTCTGTTTCGGCACAAAAGGCAAAAGCCTCCTCCGCCACCCACCGTAAACGTCGCCGATGGGTATCTGCCCATCGAATCGTCCCAGCGCTTGTTAGCAGCCGAGCATCGCCGCCAGTTGCTTGATCGCATTTGGCAGTACACCGCCCTCTCCCATCCGCAATTCAGCCAGCTCTATTTAAATCCGATCCATCGCTACGCCGAACTGGTCCAACAACTCCCGGCCAGCGAGACGCACCATCATGCTTATCTCGGCGGCATGCTCGACCATGGCCTCGAGCTGGTTGCTTGCAGTTTGAAATTGCGTCAGTCGTATCTGCTTCCCACCGGCGCCGCGCCCGAAGACCAAGCCGCACAGACAGATGCCTGGTCCGCCGGCATCGCTTATGGAGCCCTGCTGCATGACATCGGCAAAATCGCCGTGGACCTGCTGGTCGAACGCCAGGATGGCCGTGTCTGGCATCCTTGGCAGGGATCCCTAGATCAGCCCTACCGTTTTCGCTACCTCAAGGGGCGCGACTACCACCTGCACGGCGCGGCCGCAGGCTTGCTCTACACGAAGATTCTCGACCGCCCGATCTTCGATTGGCTCAGTGGGTTCCCATCGCTCTGGGCCAACCTGCTGTATGTCCTGGCGGGTCAGTACGAACGTGCCGGCGTGCTGGGCGAATTGGTGACTCAGGCCGACCGCGTTTCCACTGCGCAGAACATCGGTGGCAACCCAAGCAAGGCATTACAAGCGCCCATTCCTTCGCTGCAACATCACTTGATCAGCGGACTGCGTCATCTGGTTCTGAACGAGCTGAAACTCAACCAGCCAGGTGCCGCGGGATGGCTGACCCAGGACGCACTCTGGCTCGTCAGCAAGACGGTCACAGACAAGCTGCGAGCCTATCTGCTGTCGCAATCGATTGAAGGGATTCCCTCGTCCAACCTCACGGTGTTTGACGAGCTGCAGTCACATGGATTGGTTGAGTCCACGCCGGAAGGCAAAGCCATCTGGACCGCGCTTGTGGCACAAGGCAACTGGCAGCAGAGCTTCACCTTCCTGCGCCTTCAACCGGCTTTGATTTGGGGGAACGAAGACCGGCCTGAGGCTTTCAGCGGAACGGTGAGCATTGCAACCCATGACCACTCAACTGATACTGATACCCTGGTACCAACACCAGCGCCCGAGACAGTCCGTGTAGGATCAGACCATAGCCAACCGCAGCCGGAACCCATGGCGCTAGAGGATGCCGATTACCTCGGCTCGCTGCTGGACATGTTCGAGTTGGAAGAACGTGAGGCCACTGTTGAACTGTCCGAAAGTGCTGACAAAACTTCAACGCTTCCATCGGATGACCCAGGCCAGGTATTCCTGAATTGGGTCAAGGAAGGCATCCGGAGTCACAAGCTGATCATCAATGACAGCAAAGCTAAAATTCACACGGTGGGCGGTACAGTGTTCCTGGTCACGCCTGGCCTTTTTCAGCGCTACGTTCAAGAGTTTCCGTGCATCTCACTGGGGGCCGATTCTGCAGGTGAGGAATGGCGATGGGTGCAGAAGCAGTTCGAGAAACTGAAGACCCACAAAAAGCGCGACGATGGTTTGAACATCTGGATCTGTCAGGTAGAAGGTCCACGGAAAAAAGGAGCCCTCAAAGGCTATTTGCTAGAAAATCCAGCACTCATGTTCGAAACTGGGCCAGTACCTGCCGACAATCCTTTCCTTAAAGTGGAATAGCATAAACGTCCGTAGCCCCAAAAGAGCTCAACACGCGAAGTCGACGCTGGAACACCCGCCACTGGACCATACTCTTGCAGCCTCTCAGCTGCCCATAATGTTTAATGACGGACTGAACGCAGTAAGTACCCACTTTCGAATCAAGCTGGCATTGATACCATGGCGGGCTCCGCTAGTGCACACAAAGGGGATGGGATATGCATTGAAACCCGCATTCTGAATTTGTTAGCCACGTGAAACGGCATCAAACCCGGCCACTGCATGAAACCAGGTAAGGAGGACCCAAAAATGAGGAGCTATTTATTATTGTCGCTGCTAGCCGCAATGGCAAACCAGTTCCCCGCAGAATACTCAGTCTAAATGGCTGAAGCGACTCGGCTGCCGATTCCAGATCGAATAGAGGTTTTGCCCATCCCAGTAGCTCACCCGCCCCTGATCATCCAATTTCCGTTTTGCGCGGAAGACCGTATCTGCATTTTTGGCAGTCAGTATCTGTTTATCCAACATTGGGATTTCATGCCCCTCAAGGCCATGGGAATCCTGGCTGATAATCCGCCGTGGCAGACTCATGAGGAGAGCCGCGTGCTTGGTCTCCTTAAGCACGAGTGCAAAGCTGTTTCCGATTGTTCGATACCCAGTGTGAGCATGAACGACTAACGCGTGACTTCCATCTTCAATACGACGCAGAATAGATAATAGATGCGTATCCGAAACTAATACGGACTTGTCTTGGACAATGCCCGCTTGCGCTTGCTGACACCACTGAGCGACGTCTGCAGAGGTCTTCAGCTCCAGTATTCCTGATGATCGATGTGCAAAGTTCTGCGCTCCCTGTAAATAACGGGAGGTGGTGACAAATATGCCCAAGTCAGCGCCATCGTTTGCTACCGCCCCACGCAATGCTTGCACAGCCTCAAGGCCTATGGGCCGGTTAGGGGCATATCGCTTAGCTTGGACATAAGCCAAGGTATCCCCCAACGGACTCCGCTGAAGTAGTTTGACGTCAACCCCTCCATCTCCAACTCCCGGCCCCAACTCTGATTCATATCCCAAGCTCTGGAATACGCGGTAAAGCAATATTTCGAATTCGCGGTGATGCAGATTGTAAAGCCGCTCAGGGCGAGCCTGAAAATACTGATAGAGCTCAGCGTAGATATCGCCGAAATCTTCGATGATCAGACTGCAGACCCATTTCCAGTGAAAGAATTGGTCGTAGGCTTCTTGGAGTGCTTCGGTTGTGGCGTAAAAGTAGTAGGAGCAGCCGTCGTAGTTGTCATACCAAAAACCATGCGAGTCAGCAATTTCATCAAGCTCCGCTCGAAGCTTCGGATATAGATCCTCATCAAGCATGCGTGCAAGCTCTCCACTGCTGTAGAGAATGAAAGCCACCGCCCCTTCGCCAGGCTCTGCTTGTACGCGCTTGGCATAGGAAGTAAACCCGCTATCATGCCAAAGATCGTTGGTGACAGCCCAGGCTTGTAAGTCCTTTTGGGCTGCTACGATTTTCCGCTCAAGGTCACGATCCGTGTATGCGCTCAATCGCCCACCCTCTTGTACATATTTCACCTTGGCCGATGTCATCAAAATACTCTTTTCGGCACTATCCATCGTGCATCGACAAGTTCATTTTTCCACTCCATCAGCCGCAACATGGTAGGGGCGGCCATTCAGGACTAATGGTCACCATCTCCAAGCACTTCAAGTGAGGCTAGCAACTTCTCAAGCTCTGGCAAATTCGCCGCCTTCAAAATATCGTACTCCCCTCGGCTGCTCAGCATGTAGACATCACGAGCCCTCTTGATTCTTTCCAACTGCGGCACAATTTGCCCAGATGTCATTCTCAGGAAATCATTGATGTCAGCCCGTGTTTGCGGAATCTTGTACCCCTTGGATGCACTGGTGATGATCACATTGGAATCGCGAAGTTTGGCAATCCCGCTTGACTTGATTTTCTGGTCGCTGAGATCGCCGAATCCACGATCAGCCAAATGACTTTTTATGTCACCCATCGTCACGTAATCCCTACTGACAAACTCGCTTTGAAACCGAAGGTAGTCAAGGATACAGCACTGTAAGCGTTCGTCTTCGTCAGGATGCTTGCCAACCTTAGCGATGAACTGATCTGCCTGTTTAAGTGCCTCCTGATGCACTCGATAATCTGCGTATTGAGAATCGTCGGCAGGAGCAGCAAGCAGCGATTGATATTTCGGAGGCCACTCAACGAGACCTAGCGTCAGATCACGCAATATCCTTTTATAGGCTTTAACGACCTCCTCGCCAGCCTTTCCCTCATAAATTTGGGCGACCGAACCGGCGAAAAAGTCTGCTACCTGTATGAGGACATCGTTTTTGCTGCTCTTGGTCTGAAAGGATTGATCATCGCCGAACAGATCATCGACGTAACGGGCCTGAACATAGGCTTTCAGGCTCTCCTGAAACTCTGCACCACCGTGTTCATCGACGGTCATCTGGAGGTTTGGGCGGTCAATGAAGAGCCGCTCATAGAGCATGCCGTTGATGTGCTTAATAAAGGACTTTTTGAACTGAAGCCCCCCATCTCGGTACACCCTCGACTTGTCGACGACCGTAAAGTAGAGCTTTAGAGGAAGCTCTGCCAGGTCACTCAGAATGCGAACACGCCGCTCTGTATCCTTGACCTTAACTTTGCTGGATTTGATCTCACCCGTCTGGAAATGCCGCACCCGGAGCGCTTCAGCGAGCTCATAAGCTCTTTCCAAGCCGGTTTCAGAAACAAGCACTGAGCACACAACAAAGAATCCGGAGCTGCCTTGCTTCGAGGTTTCTAGATCATGATTTCCGGATTCGTCGACAAATGCATAAGTCCTTTCCAACCCAGATACTCCTTCATGCCTCGGGAGGCTTTGCTTAGCCATTGATGCACTTTAACCCACCTCGACACGAGCAGCGGCACGAATTATAGCCAAGTGCCACCAAGCATAGTTCGCGTAGAAGTCTCACCTGTCCGCCTTCGTCTATGAGTATTCAGACACGCGTGCCAGCGCCTCATTGAGATGAGCTCCGTCACTCGATCCTCCTGCTCAAGGACACAACGATCTTGCTTGACCAAAATCGAGTTGAAGCGAAGTTAAGGCCTGTCCAATTGGAGACGGCATGCGCAGACGTCCTTCATCCCTGCGGAGCCGTCAAGCTCGAGTTGTATTTACGTACAAAAATCACGAAGGGCTGCCGGCCGCGGATCAGCGTTTTGGCCATGCCAATCCGTGAGTCATCGCGTGAAAAAGCTAATGGTTCGCCCACAGTGCCTCAAGATTAACGTCATCGCTCGCAGGCCTGTGCCCTTCAAGCAGAGGATCTATCTTCAGGATCATCGGTAAATCAAAGGCCGTTCCAGTAAGTACACAGCACCCTTTAGCTAGCGTGGGTATCAATGATTTGGACGAAGCGTCCAATGTGCTGATTGTATTATCCAGAAGCATCAAATCGCGTTCGTTCACCAGGCGATGAATGAAGAAATTGTGTATTTGAGAGACGATAGTAGGAGAGATGTCCGCAGGTCGCTGGCTGGAGAGCGTCAGGTACACGCCATATTTTCTTCCTTCCTTGATGATCTCCTCAAACAACTCCAGTCGATAATCCTTCCAGATTTCATGCTCTCGTGTTGATTGCTCGGAGAGGATGTTGTGTGCCTCATCAATGATCAAGTGCAGGGTTTTAGTCGGTGGGCTGTTCAACCCTTCTGCTTCCTTGTGATTCACATAAAAATTCTTTGCAATGAGCATTGGCAGAATTTTTTTCACATCGTTCTTGCATTTTTTCAGTGAAATGACGTGCAGAAGGTAGGGAGGGGGTGGTGCATCGACGATATGCAATACGTTGCGCAATCCCGCCAGAGAAGACCTCGCCCTGGCCAACACGGGTTGGATATGTTCGTATTGTGCATAGCCCATCACCACATCACCGCAGAGCTGTAGATAGCAACGCAAAAGCAGCTCATCGAATTGGTCCAGCGCATCCAGTTTTACATGTGCGGCAAGGAAAGGCTTCAAAAAGGCAGCAAATGCTTTCCCATCAGAATCGTAGTAGTGCCCTTCCAGCGCTCTGAAGTATTTGTTCTGCGCATGGTATTTTACCCCTGCCAAGTGGTGCTGCAATGCCTCAGAGCCTATAATCCGGGCGACCTCGCGTGTTAACTCCAACGCCTCCGCTTTAGGCTCAGCAGCAGCAAACACTCGCTCAAACGTTTTTTCCAGAAAATGGGAGAGCGGCAGGTCTTTAAACTTTTCCCTCCCCGACAGAACCCGTCGGAGAAACGGTGCCTGAGTGTTGGTGGTTGCCTGAAAAAGCAGGCTGAGGGTTTCCGCATCCCAGAAATGAGCACTTTCCAGCGTGAATTTTTGTGCCCCATTCTTGGAGTCTAAAACCGTAACCTTTTTATCTTGGGTGGCCAGGATCTGGCCTCCAGTGTATTCACCATTAAAATCAATAATGACGAACTGACTCTTCCCTTTTAACCCGGCAAGTTTCTCCCGAAATAAAGTCGTATATAATTTGGCCAGCGTGTTCGACTTCCCACTGCCGGTGTTACCAAAAATGCCCAGATGACTGTTAAATAGCCGTGTCCACGGGAGGCTGATAGGGATATTCTCTTTGAGCATCGCGCCGATGGTAAAGCTGCCCCCATCATTCACACCGTAGATCTTCCCTACCATCTCCTCACTGAGGAGAGAGGCACCATCCCTGATCATCGGCATGTATTTCACGCCTTCATAGAACTTATTGTCAGCCACGTAACCGACGGGCCGAACATCCACCTTCCTGATGTAGGAAGTTTTTTCTGCGGTTTCGTCAAGCTTGCGCTCATCCAGATACTCACCTTCCACTAGGCATACAATATCGATGAACCCGCGTTGAATCAGCAAATGCTCTCTGATTGAAACACCCCTATACTTTTTACCCTCGTGGAATAGGGTTTCCTGGTTGGAATCCTCAAATATCCTCAGAGTAATCCTGACGCCGCTGACGGCAATAACCTCACCTACCCGGATGACCATCAGTGAGCATCTCCCGGCACGTAGGCCTGCGGGCTGAGCGAAAGCACATGCTTATTAAAATTGGCAAAATTCAAGTCAGCCCCCTCGGGCGGGCCAATGACCTTGACGTTTCTCCACGCGCCAAACTCGTCGCGCATTTTCTGTGCTCCTCGTTGGCTGTATGCGCAGACAAACGTCTGCAGCTTGGGATTCGACAGCGAGCGCTGAACGAGCTTCAAGATGTGCTCATCCGCAAAGGAGAACCCGAATGTAATCAAGATCGAGTTGGGTCGTTCCAGTTCGTAGCTGAGTAGTCTGAGCATTTGATAGTAATGCTCTTCAAAAACCGTCTCGTGAAATTTCCACTTTGTGGGGTTCACGATTGGAAGCTTATTGTACTCGTACCAGAATCTTTCCATCTGATTGTGGGTAAGCTTTACCAACGGAATCTCGTCCGTGACGCCCCCTTCTGTGGTCAGATACTTTGAGAGATCCGAAATTTTGTTTATGACGTGCGGGCTGAGAAGGTTTTTGAAGTCATTCTTGTAACTAACTTCAATCTTGTCCCCGCTCTTTTCCCAGTAGACCGAGCCATGCAGGTGAATAATATTGAGCTGCGGAACGCCGTACGCGACACGCTCGAAAACACCGGTCTGGCATTGAAAGGTGTTAAAGTTTTTCGCGTGCAAATGCTTCTTGTGAAACCCTGAAGTCCCGTCATTCACGACAAATTCGTGCGTCCCTCTCACCAGCAGGCGATCAGCGGCGTGCGCCAGACAGCCATCATAGTTGGTGGTGAAGATGTTGATCTTGCGATTGACATCCTTTCTTCTGTCCAGAAAACCTAATAGCGTACGCAAAAAAACTTCGTAATTATCAAGATTTTCCAGTCCCTCAGCCGTGGCAATCGCTGATGGAGAAAATGTCTGAACCGGATGAATGCACGTGTTGTAATAGTGCATGAACAGCGCCGCGTTCTTCTCTGGGCGCAGTGCATACTTTGTCGACAGCGTTTCGATCGTCTCCCAGTTGCCGAGCACATCCTTAATCTGCAATCCCAAAGTGGGAAACAAATCCGCCGAAGCACCAGAGCCGATCAGAATATTGACATTTTTGTTGTAGATATCCAGTGCTTCTATGGGCTCAAACATGCAACCTCCTGTCATTCGGCCTTGAGTCTTTTCCTATTCCGCGCCTCCTGTAACCGTTCTGGAGAGGCCTGCCCTGCACGCTACTGTTTTGCCACCATAGTGTCTACTAATGGCCCCATGTCTTTCTCATGGCACTGCCAGCCCGGCAGCAGCGTTCGGAGCAAGCCAGACGCGGCACCGACCTCCTGCTCACCAACGAGGTGCACTTTAACCATCAGCCTTGACGCCTTGTAGCCATTTTATTCTCGGGGAATTACGGGTCATGTCACAGAGCCTGACAGGTCAGTAAAGGGTCTTGTTGGCATGAGGTGCGGCAGCCACGCTCAACGCACACGAAAGCGACCCTGGTGTAAGGACGCGCCGGATTTGGCACTCCTTTGCACGATGTTTGGCACTCGAAAATATCGGCGGAATACTCCTTTTTGCGTTTTCTTTGGCACCGAGACACTCAGGTGTTCCGACGTTTCGCCACTTCAGCAGTTAATGTCGGAACGACCTAGGCCAGTGTGTGATTCGACGCAGCCGTTTGGCTTGCTGTCTTGCTTCACCATGAGCTCGCTCATGGCCTATAGTCTCGAGCATGACGAATAATCCAACTGAAAAAGCTCTCATGGCGCGCGGCTTCGATAGTGAGACGGCCGCAAGGCTGCGGTGCGCAGGTCAGACATTGGCGAAGCTAAAGCTTTCGAGTGAAAATGCGTTGTCAGCGCTTGGACTGAATGCTGAGCAAATCGCAGCTATATACGGCGGAACCCGGCCAGCGATACCTCAGGAGGATCTTGTCAAAGTCTTGTTTGCCAACCGCTGGGTTTGCTGTGTCTGCCGTGATCCTCAAAGGCCAATTATTGTGCACCATATTAACGAGTGGTCTACCAGTCGTGATCACTCAACGCCGAATCTAGCGGTACTGTGCACTATCCATCATGGAGAGGCGCATACGAATCGGCAGCTTGAACAGAATCTGACGTCATCACGTATTTCAAGCCTCAAGGCTCAATGGGAACAGCAGGTTGTACGAGATGATGCCCTGGCTATTCAGCAAGGAAGTCAGCTTCAGCTTGATAACTGGCTTTACTTTAATCATCTGCGTCTGTTCGAGTTGGCGCAGGGATTGGGAGTAGACCCCACTGCTGTATCGGGCTTTCAGCAGGCAATCACGGCGGGGGTCTGTGACCAAGCAGGGGCGGTCGTGAAAAGGGTGACAGCTGGCAGCTTTATGTACGCGGACTCAGATCGAATACAGCTTTACTATTATGTTACTGCGCTGTTTTCGGCCGTAATGCAGGACGTCGTTGTCAGGAACATTTCAGACCACCTCGACCGAAGCGTGCTGGGATGCACGATTGCGCCCGGCGACATCATATTTGTTCAAGGTGCTCACTCATTCTCAGATGAGGTGCCAGCACCAGTGGGCATCGCTCTACGCAGAGGTACGCGAACAGCAAATCACGTAATTATTAGCTTCGTATTTGACTCGGCCGAAGCTACCTCAGTGTCCGCTTGGAGTCTTTGGCTAACAGGTCGACAGTCGGTTGGTAGCCTTATTCAAGTCAAGCAGATCCGGCGTATGGATGGTGGATTGCATATTGCTGGGACGGTGTTGGCAATTAGAAACGACTCTTCCGACTTGAAGGGACGGACGTACGAGCAAAGCCTTCACGATTCCGGGCTACCTCACCAAAGAGATGATGATCCTGACATCGATATGAGCCAATTCGATGCTGTATTTTGACTTGGTCGAGGGCTGCCCGGCTTGACGCTTCAAACTCACCTTTGTACCTGGTAAGTGCTCAGCGCACCGACACACCAAGCTCCCTGACAGGCATGGAGGTTGTAGCGGCAACTGCTCAGTCAATAGGAATGACTAGGGTAATCCCGTTTCTTCCCGCCGACTCCCTCACCAGTGCCAAAGCTGTCACCTCCTCACACCTGGGCTTGCGCGTAGCGCGCCATTCCTGGAGTTCAATGTCTTAGCCCAATCTTTTCAGATTGGGCTAAGACATTGAAAAATATGGTCGGGACGGAGTGATTCGAACACTCTCCCTTTAGCACCCCATACATGGGGTAGCTGGATATTCCAAGTTTGTCCGCCAGCCGTGCCTGCCGAACGAATAAAAAACCCGGCACGAGGCCGGGTGGTTACCCGCCATCCCCAAGACGCAGCCCCCAAATGAGAGGGATGGAGAGCTGACAAGAGAGGGCGGGATCGAGATGATGCCAAAGGGTGTCTTCCTGCGCAATAGAAGCCTCTTGCCGAACATCTCCGCCGCACCTCAGGCAACGCGTGAAGTTCACGCATTTACGGCAGCCCGAGCTAGATGGACCCAAGCAAGCAGCGACATCCATTATCACAGCAAAAAGACAGTACCTCAGCTTGAACCCAGCGCACTGCAAACGATTTGTGCGGTCACATCGAAATTCTCCGTAGTAAGCACATCGATTGGCGCGCGACCTTTAAATCGCTCATGAGGCTTACAAAGGGCGCCATAAAGCCTCCATGCATCGACATCCGGAAACCGCGCTAACGCAGCAAGTACCAACTTGTGCCGCAGTGGATCAAGCTGCCAATCGGGAATACGCTGACCGCGATTCCCCAGACTCAGGGATAGCAGGCGCCGAGCCTTGATATCTCGGTTGATCTGATCTCTGGATTTGCCTGCCAGTTTGGCGAAGACAAACAGTGCCAAATTACTCGAAGCTTCATAGGTAGCTAGCATCTCGGCGCGCTGGCGTTGTATTTCAGATACTTGGGGGTCGCGCAGCTGTTCAGTCTGCGTAGGAGCAGGTAGGACTGGTGAATACTGAGCAGCGTTAAGGACCGGTTCGTTGCTGACGGACGTTTTGGAGGCTGGGACAGTCGTCTCTGGGAAGCCACCGCTGTACAGAACGGCGTTTGCATTCGCGCTTTCCAACGAAGGTAATGAAGCTGCGCCCTCTAAACGAATGGTCAGCGGAGAACTTGCCGCTTTCAGCTGTCCCTGCCCCCAAAGGTCCAGACGATTCGCCCAGTCCTGCATCATGGTCCGGCGCTGCTCGACATATTCCGCGTGATTGTAGGCCGCACTCACCTTGTCCGGATCCGCATGAGAAAGCTGAGCATCCACCCACACCTTCGGGTATCCGATCTCGTTCAGCGCCGTCGAGATCGTCGCCCTCATGCCATGACCGGTGAGTTGATCAGCGTACCCCATTCGGCGTAGCGCGCCATTCAGAGTGTTCTCACTGATGCGCTTGCTCAGGTCGCTTCGATGCGCAAACAAGTAGCGTTGCGCAGGGACAACCTGGTCCAGCAAGTGACGCACGATCTCCAGCGCCTGAACCGACAGCGGCACGATATAAGGCGGTACATTTTGGGTCTGTTTACCTGGCTTCCGCATCGCTAGCTGAAGTTGTTTCACCACTTCCGCTGGTATGATCCACAAGCGCTTCTCCAGATCGAACTGATCGGGTGTTGCCAACCGCAATTCGCCCGTGCGGACACCGGTCAGCAACAACAACCGAAGGCCAAGCCGAGTTTGGTTGGCGCCACCGTAGTTTCGAAGAGCAGCCATCAATGCCGGGAGCTCGTCCATGCGAAGAAATGGATTATGCGTAACCGGAGGTTTTGGGAGTGCAACTACGTCAAGGTCTGACGCTGGGTTGTGCTCCAGCCCCTCGATCTTCACCAGCGCATAGCGGAACAATTGGTTGAACCAAGTCCGGCATTTTTCGGCTGTCGTTAAGGCCTTGCGCTGTTCGATCCTGCTCAGCAAATCCAACAGATCGTGACGATTGATATCGTAGATAGAACGCCCACCCAGTATAGGCAGGACGTCTTTACTGAAGATCCTCAAAATCTGCGAGAGCGTGCTCTGTCGCCCTTCCTTCAGGCTTAGCCTGCGGAACTCCACCCACTGATTGAACACGGCCTCAAAGGTGTGCTCCGCCGCAAAACGAACAGCACGACGCTGCTGCTTACGGTGCTCATAGGGATTGATGCCTTGGGCGACCAAGGTGCGCGCCTCGTCACGTCGGGCACGGGCTTCTTTAAGGCTGATTTGCGGATAACTACCAAGAGACATGCGTTTCTGCACGCCCGCCCAGTAATATCTGAAACGCCAGATTTTCCCGCCGCGTGCGGTCACGTTGAGCGCGAGCCCATCCGTGTCGCCTATCGTGTAGTCATTGCCGGTGATTCGGGCTTGCCGAACGGTCGTATCCGAGAGTGCCATAGCGAGCTCCTGAGCAGAGTCAGGGCCAGATGCTCGTCTCGCTATCCAAGCTGCTCCAGCAAAAAACCGATTCAGTGCTCATCCAGATCCAAGATCCTCATTCGGGACTTAAATCGGGACTTAAAAGCACTGGATGGAGCTGGATTTCAGTGGCTCCCGCTGGAACGAAAAAAGGGCCTAAAGGCCCTGATTTCAATCACTTACAGAATTCAGTGGAACTCTGTAGCGCAATATTTGGAGCGGGAAACGAGACTCGAACTCGCGACCCCGACCTTGGCAAGGTCGTGCTCTACCAACTGAGCTATTCCCGCTTGGTGATGCGCATTCTATAGAATCCTCAGCACCCGTCAACCCCTTGATTCAAAAAAGTTTTATTTCTTTTCAACGGTGGTGCGCAGATGCGGCCAGGCGGCGCGCAGATATTGGAGCATCGACCACAGGGTCAGGCCCGCGGCGATCAGCAGCAAGGCATAACCCGTGAGGACCCAGAACGAGAAGTCCGACGGGTTGGCCAGCAGGATAACCAGCGCGAGCATTTGCGCGGCGGTTTTCCATTTGCCCATATTGGACACGGCCACGTGGGCGCGGGCGCCGATTTCGGCCATCCATTCGCGCAGGGCCGAGACGACGATCTCGCGGCCGATGATGACCGCTGCCGGCAGGGTCAGCCACAGGTTGCCGTGTTCCTGCACCAGCAGGACCAAAGCGACGGCCACCATGAGCTTGTCGGCCACGGGGTCGAGGAACGCGCCGAAAGGCGTGCTTTGTTCCAGGCGGCGCGCCAGGTAGCCGTCGAGCCAGTCGGTGGCGGCGGCAAAGGCAAACACTGAACTGGAAGCCAGATAACTCCATTCGTACGGCAAATAGAACAACAAAATGAAAATAGGGATGAGCAGGACGCGTAGAACGGTGATCAGATTAGGGATATTCATCGGCACAACTGGCTACGAGGTGGAAAGGCATTCTATTCGCTATGCAGATTCGCATAAATCAGCTCAGCGAGCTTTTTACTGATACCGGGTGCTTTGGCTATCTCGTCAATGCTGGCACGGGACAGCTCCTGCAAGCCACCAAAATGTTTAAGCAAGTCGCGACGCCGCGTCGGGCCTACCCCTGCCACCCCTTCCAGGGTTGAGGTTCGCCGGGTTTTGCCACGGCGGGCGCGGTGGCCGGTAATGGCGAAACGGTGGGCTTCGTCGCGAATCTGTTGAATCAAATGCAACGCGGGTGAGTCGCCCTTCAAAGTGAACTCATGGGCGGCATCATTCAAGTACAACGTCTCGAAACCCGCCTTGCGCGTCGTGCCCTTGGCCACGCCCAGCAGGATCAGGTCAGGCACCGCCAGCTCATTGAGCACGTCGCGGGCCATGGACAGCTGGCCCTTGCCGCCGTCGACCAGGAGGATATCCGGCAACTTGCCCTCGCCGTCCTTCAACTTACTGAAGCGGCGCGTGAGGGCCTGGTGCATGGCGGCGTAGTCATCTCCAGCAGTGACGCCTTCAATGTTGTAGCGCCGGTAATCGGACTTGATCGGCCCTTCCGGCCCGAACACCACGCAGGATGCCACCGTGGCCTCGCCACTGGAGTGGCTGATGTCGTAGCACTCCAGGCGCTGGGGCGGCTCCTCCAGGTTAAGGACTTCAGCCAGGGCGTCAAAGCGGGCGGCGACGTGCTGTCGGTTGGCCAGGCGCGCGCTCAGGGCTTGCTCGGCGTTAGTCACCGCCAGTTGCTGCCAGCGTGCGCGGGTACCACGCACGCGGTGGCTGATGTCCAGCTCGCGGCCGCGCAGTTCGTGGATGGCTTCGATCAACGCGGGGAAGTCTTCGTGCACCACATTGACGATCAACTCCGACGGCAGGTCGCGCTCGGGGCTGCTCACGTAGTATTGGCCCAGGAAAGCGGCCATGACTTCGGCGACCTCCTCATCAATACCGGTCTGCGGAAAGAAGTTCTTGCTGCCCAGCACTCGCCCACCGCGCACGCTGATCAGGTGCACACAGGCTCCCCCCGGATTGACGAAGGCCGCGATCACGTCGACGTCGCCGGTACCGCCTTCCATGCTTTGCTGGTCCTGGACACGGCGCAGCAGCGAAATCTGGTCGCGCAGCTCAGCGGCACGCTCAAAATCCAGGGTGCTGGCCGCCTGCTCCATGGCGGTGGAAAGCTCATCGGTGAGGGCATTGCTGCGCCCTTCAAGGAACATCACCGAATGGCGCACATCCTCGGCGTATTCGGCCGGCTCAACCAACCCCACACAGGGCGCTTTGCAGCGCTTGATCTGGTACTGGAGACAGGGCCGGGTACGGTTCTTATAGAAGCTGTCCTCGCACTGACGCACAAAAAAGGTTTTTTGCAGCAGGCTCAGGCTTTCCCGAATGGCCCCGGCGCTGGGATAAGGCCCGAAGTACTTGCCCTTCGCTTTCTTCGCCCCACGGTGAATGCTCAGGCGTGGGAAGTTGCCGTCGGATAAAAACACATAGGGATAGGATTTATCGTCACGCAGCAGAATGTTGTAGGGCGGTCGCCATTCCTTGATCAGCGTCTGCTCAAGCAGCAGCGCTTCGGTTTCGTTGGCGGTGATGGTGGTTTCGACCTGGGCGATACGCGCCACCAGGGCGGCGGTTTTCGGCGCGAGACCGGTCTTGCGAAAGTAGCTCGCCAGACGGCTCTTGAGGTTTTTGGCTTTGCCGACATAAAGCAGGCGCGCCTCGCTGTCGAACATGCGGTAAACGCCAGGGCGGCCACTGCAGGTTGAGAGAAAGGCACTCGGATCAAACGGTGTGGTCATGTCAGGCGCTGGCGTCCACCATGCCGTGGCGCACCGCGAGCAGGGTCAATTCAACATCACTGCTGATGGCGAGCTTCTCGAAGATGCGATATCGGTAGGTGTTGACGGTCTTGGGCGACAGGCACAGCTTGTCGGAGATCGTCTGTACCTTCTGGCAACCGACGATCATCAGGGCAATCTGGATTTCCCGCTCCGACAGCGCATCAAACGGCGAGTCGCTGGTGGGCTGGAAGGACTTGATGGCCAATTGCTGGGCGATCTGCGGACTGATATAGCGCTGGCCGGCAAACACCAGGCGAATGGCCTGGACCATTTCCGCCAGGCCCGCACCTTTGGTGAGGTAACCGGCAGCGCCAGCCTGCAGCAGGCGTGTCGGAAACGGGTCTTCCTCGCACACAGTCACCACCACGACCTTGATGTCCGGATGGCTGCGCAGCAATTTGGTCGTCGCGCCAAGACCGCCGATGCCAGGCATCTTGACGTCCATCAACACCACATCGGGTTTCAACTCCCGGGCCTTGATCAGGGATTCCTCGCCTGACTCGGCCTGACCGACTACTTGCAGGCCATCGATGTCAGCCAGCATTCGTGTAATGCCTGTACGAACGAGATCATGGTCATCGACTACTAGCACCCTAATCAAGCAGACACCTCGCGAAATGGTCTTATAGGTTGCTGAACACCTTAGCAAAAAACCAAGGCACAGACCTAATAGCACGCGTCATATAGAGAGAGATTGATTGAGCGACAGCCATCCGCCGGGCGGCGGATGGCTCAATTTGCTGGGCGAAGGGTCAGGAATCCTGGGGCTGGGGCTTGGGTTTTCCATTCATCGCAATCGAGTGCTCGGCCAACGTCGAGGTCAGGCGACGGATCGCAGCCTGGTCTTCCTTGAGCATCGCGCGATAGTCCCCGAGGACTTTCTCTTCGATCTGGCTCAGATTTTCCAATTGAATCGGCGTGGCTGCGCCGGTCAACACGTAAAGTACATCCACGCCTCTTTGGGCGACACGAGACAGGTAATCCGCTTTAGGCGCACGCCCTCCACTTTCATATTTACCTTGTGCGTTGGCTTCAACGCCGCCGATTTCACCAAACACTTTTTGCGACAGGCCAAGTCGCTCCCTTTCTTGCCGTAAACGCGAACCGATTCCACTCATTTGGATGTATGATCCTATTTGGCACACCCCAAGAGGTGACACATTCATCTCTTATTAAACAAACTTGAACGGTTTTGAACTATGCCCGGAATCCGTACCGCTGCACAAGCCAAGGCCTGGCTGGAACATCAAGGAAAGTCAGTTCAAGCGTTCGCCCGTGAACATGGCGTAGATCCGGCAACCACCTATCAAGTGCTCGCTGGGCGCAAAAAGGGACGGCGTGGGGAAGCCCATAAGGTAGCGGTCCTTTTGGGCATGAAAGAAGGGATCATCCTTGCTGAGACGGGAGACCTGAACAACGATCAGGAAATCGGCTCCTGAGGCCAGTATGCGCTTATAAGGAGTGGGTGCACGTTTTAGCTTGAGCGACAAACACGCTCCATACGCCAGAAGCAGTCTTCTTCACCTACGATGCTGAGCCCCATGCGCTGATAGAGCCTCCTGGCCGGGTTGGTCTTGAATACGGTCAAACGCAACAGTCCCAACGATTGCGCCTTGAGCGCCATCTGTTCCAACACCCAGCCACCCGCGCCCAACCCGCGATACGCCTCGAGCAGATGCAACTCGCGAATATAAAGGGCCCGGCTATCGCGGCTCAGGCTGATAAAACCCAAGACCCTGTCGTCCCGGCAAATCAGCCAGTTTTCCCGACCGGCCCAGGCCGTATCAAAGCCTTCGTTGGACCACCACAATCCGTACTGCACGTAGTAGCGGGCCATGGCCTCGTGGGTCAACTTCCGCGCAAAGGGCAGGTCCTGGTCCGTTGCAGCGCGCAGGTGAAAAGCCATTAGAGAGCCATCACGTGGCTGACCCAACCCCCGCCATCGCGACGGGCAATCAGCAACGCATCCCCCACGCCAGGTACAGCAGCAAGCAAAGTGCCATTGGCGGCCCAGATCGCACTGCGACCGGCGCAGGCCCAGCCACCCGACGGGCCGCCATGATTGGCCATCAACACCAGCAGGCCATGTTCAGCGGCATAGCCTTGAAGCAGCGCACTGTCCGTGGCGTACCCCCCCTCACTGATCAACACCCCGGCGGCATACACCGTGGCGCCCGCTCGCGCCGCGGCACGGGGATGGCTGGCCTGGGAAAAATCTGCGCACACCGCCAGCGCAATCCGCTCATTCCCTCGCTCAAGGACCGCACCGCCCTGCCCTGGGACAAACACAGCCTCTTCGCCGGCATGCAGATGCTGCTTGGTGTAGACCGCCAGGGAGCCATCCGCTCCCAGCACCAACGCACCGATCAGCACGCCCGCCTCTGGCGTCAGTCGGATCGGCATTCCCACCACCGCCGTCAGTCGCAGCTCACGCGCCATCTCGCGCAGGGGCGCCAGCACCTTGTCCCCCGGCGCAATCGCCAATTCAGCGGCCAGCGACGGCTCATACCCCGTCAACGACAACTCGGGGAACACCAGTAATTGCACACCTTGTTCCGCCGCCGTGCGCATAAATGCGAGGTGCCGTTCAATATTGGCTGGGACATCGCCCGCGATGGAAATGGATTGAGCAGCAGCAAGGGTGAAGGCAGTCATGGTCGCGTCCAAGCAATCAGTATCAAAGTGCAAACAGCATATCGGCACTCCCCCCATAGTCGTAAGTCCCCCACCGCAATAGAAATTACTGATTGAATCTGCCTGCGTGCCTCGAGTAAGCTCCCTCCATACATTTGGAGACACACCATGTTGCAACTCACCCACACTCAGGTTTGCCCTGCTGCCAGCGCCCAGCGCTCGGTGTCGGCTACCCGTGTGAACGGTTCGAGCACACTGGTCAGCTTTTATTTTGGGTATTGGTTTAGCCACTGGCGCGCCTGATACCTGAAATCGGCGCCCACTTACCAAGGGGTCGCCTACCAGAGAAATCTAACCCCCGGTCGGCTCCCCGACCGGGGGTTTTGTTTTTTCAGGTCTCCATAAACCTTTCAACTTGATCAAGAACACTTAAGGGAATCACGACATGAACTACGCCACCTATTACCGCTACGACTTGTGCACTGCGTGGCGATTTAGCCAGCTCCGCTCGGGACAGCCTGCCGCCTCCGATCGGTCACCTATCGGTGGCAAACCAACACACATCGCCGATACGGCGAATTGTCGAACACCCCAGTAGGCCGAGCGCGCGGGAATAGCCCGCCGCTTGCCCAGGAAACCTTGAATATGAACTCCTCCGTCGCCGCTCTGCCCCTCTCTGCCTTGAACAGTGCCAATGAAGCCCTGACCCAGCGCCTGCCCAGCTCACTTGAGCTCAAGCACCAGTTGCCCCTCAGCCCGTTCCTCAACGAACAGATCCACGCCCACCGCCAAGCCGTGCGCGCCATCCTCAATGGCGAAGATTCACGCTTGCTGGTCATTGTCGGTCCGTGCTCGATCCATGACCCGGAATCGGCCATGGAATACGCCCGCAACCTTAAGAAGCTGGCCCTCGACGTCGGCGACCAGATGCTGCTGGTGATCCGCGCCTACGTCGAAAAACCCCGCACGACGATCGGCTGGAAAGGCCTGGCCTACGACCCTCGCCTGGATGGCAGCGATGACATGGCCGCCGGCCTGACCCTGTCCCGCGAGCTGATGCGCGAAATGCTGCGCCTGGGCCTGCCGGTCGCCACCGAGTTGCTGCAACCCATGGCCGCCGGTTACTTCGATGACCTGCTCAGTTGGGTGGCGATTGGCGCGCGTACCACCGAGTCGCAGATCCACCGCGAGATGGCCAGCGGCCTGGGCATGCCCGTGGGTTTCAAGAACGGCACCGATGGCGGCGTCGCGATTGCCTGTGACGCCATGCGCTCGGCGTCCCACCCGCACCGCCACTTCGGCGTCGACAGCCAAGGCCATCCGGCGATCATCCAGACCCCGGGCAACCCCGACACCCACCTGGTGCTGCGCGGCGGGCATCACGGGCCGAACTACGATGTGCAGAGCGTGGCGCGGGTAAGACACGACCTGGCCAAGTCCAAGGTCACCCCGCGGATCATGGTCGACTGCAGCCATGCCAACAGCAACAAGGACCCGCTGCGCCAACCGGCCGTGTTCAACGATGTGCTGGAGCAACGCTTGCAGGGCGATACCTCGCTGATCGGCATGATGCTCGAAAGCCATTTGTTCGAAGGCTGCCAGCCATTGAGCCCATCGATGAAATACGGGGTGTCGGTGACCGATGGCTGCCTGGGCTGGACCGCCACCGAGCAGTTGCTGCGTGCGGCTGCCGAGCGCCTGCGCGCTTAAGGCTGATCGATCGAGGCGCTGCTGCCGCAGGTACAGCGCCTCATGAGAACCTGCGGCACACAGGCCATTCGTGACGTGCAGGCAAGAGTCCTTTTCGGCGTCGACGGTGTTTCCGAAGCAACGACGAGGGGATACTCAACGTCATTGCCTACGGCCCTATTGGAGTTACCGATGTCTACCCTCACGCCAAAAGTCCCTGCCTTCGGCCTCGGCACCTTTCGCCTGCAAGGCCAGGTGGTGATCGATTCCGTCAGCACCGGCCTGGAACTGGGCTACCGTGTCATCGACACCGCGCAGATCTACGAAAATGAAGCAGACGTTGGCCGGGCCATCGCCGCCAGCGGCATCCCGCGGGACGAGCTGTTTATCACCAGCAAGATCTGGATCGCCAATCTTGCTGAAGGCCGGCTGATCCCAAGCCTCAAGGAAAGCCTGCGCAAGCTCGAGACCGATTACCTGGACCTGACCCTGATCCACTGGCCATCGCCGGAAGACCAGGTGCCCGTCACCGAATTCATGGAGCAGTTGCTGGAAGCCAAACGCCTGGGCCTGACACGCCAGATCGGTGTTTCCAACTTCACCATCGCCCTGATGAAGCAGGCCATCGCAGCCGTGGGTACCGAGCACATCGCCACCAACCAGATCGAATTGCACCCTTATCTGCAAAACCGACAGGTTGTGGATTTCGCCACCGCCAACGGTATCCAGATCACCTCATACATGACCCTGGCCTACGGTGAAGTAGTCAAGGATCCGGTGATCCAGCAGATCGCCGAGCGCCATCAGGCCACCCCGGCGCAAGTGACCTTGGCCTGGGCCATGCAATTGGGCTATGCGGTCATCCCGTCCTCAACTAAGCGTGCCAACCTGCAAAGCAACCTCAAGGCCCTGCAACTGACCTTGAGCGCTGCTGACATGGCGCACATTGCCGGGCTGGAACGGGGCCAGCGCTTGACCAGCCCCAAGGGCATCGCGCCGAAGTGGGACTAAACCCCCGCCACCGGTGTGCGGGATAACTCGCGCAGCCATGGCAACACCCGCAGGCCGGCAGTGGCCTCGGGTGGGTCGATGATGTCCATGAAGTGTTCGAGATTGACGTTGTCCGGCACACCGGGCAGCCGCACCAGCACCGCCGGCGTTACACCGGGATGCGCGCCCACATCCAGGTGATCGTAGACCAATACATGGCGCACCTGGGGCTGGGGCCCACAGGCCTGGGCCGTCAGCCCCGCATTGATGATCAGCACGTCGAAAGGTTCGGCCGGGATAGCCGTGAGTATCTGGACTTCCTCGAAGGTTTGTACCGGCACGATCCGGTGGTACCCCAACTGATTGAGCATTTTTTCGATGTACAACCGTTGCAGGTGCTGTTCATCGGCAATCAGGATGGTCAGTGCTTTGTTCGGCATGGCAAACCCCTGGGCAGGCAGCGCTCGTCAGTGAGCGAGACCCATTTTCCAGACATATACCGAAGACAAAATCAGGCATGTTCCCCCTTCGCGTAGGAGTTCTCCCAAATCAACCGAATGGCCAGCTCCCGCAGTCAAGCCTGATTGCCATACCGGCCCAGGCTGTGATGCAACTGTTCGATGGCCGAAGCTACCGCCCCTACCGCAGCGTCCGATGCATCGCTGTCATGCCGCTCACACACGCTTTCCAATGTCTCGCAGCACGTGATCAACACCTGAGCCTTGACCATGCGCGCGCCCCCTTTAACGCGGTGAGCCAAGTCATGGAGCTTGGCGAAATCAGCCGGCGATTTCAGGGACGGCAACAGCGCACGGTCTTCCTCGAGGCTCTTGAGCAACGGCATCAGCAGCTCGTTGAGAGCATCCTTATCACCCTGCGTCAGCATGATCAGTGAACTTAAATCAAACGCCACTTCCACTTCATCCGTTAGCGCGCCAGCGGTCCGTGATGCCAGGGCCAGGCGCAAGTCCTCAAGCCCGGTCGGCTTGAACAGGCAACCGTCCATGCCTGCTTGCCGGCAGCGTTCGGCTTCCTGCGACAAGGCATTAGCGGTGAACCCGAGGATCAGGCACGGCGCCAGCCCACGCTGGCGTTCCTGTGCGCGAATATCACGCGCCAACGCATAACCGTCCTTGAAGGGCATATTGCAATCGGTGATCACGCCGTCAAAATGCCCGGCCTGCCACAGTGACAATCCTTGGGCGCCGTCCTCGGCCAAGGTGATGCGATGCCCCAGGAAAATCAGCTGTCGCGCCAGCAACAAGCGGTTGGCCGGGTAGTCATCCACCACCAGGATATTCAACCCGCGCGCTGGCGGAATGTGCGGGACCGGGACACTGACCGGCGCCGCCGTTGTCAGCGCCAGCGTCAATGTCACATCCACCCGCGTGCCCTTGCCCAGCACACTGCTCAAGTGCAATTGACCGCCCATCATCTCGCATAGGTTACGACTGATCACCAACCCCAGGCCCGATCCGCTTCGCGCCGGCTGTTCGTTGTTGCTGCCCTGGATAAAGGGGTTGAACAAACGCTGCTGATC
Organism: Pseudomonas sp. S3E12; assembly: GCF_001702295.1. Classification (NCBI taxonomy): domain Bacteria; kingdom Pseudomonadati; phylum Pseudomonadota; class Gammaproteobacteria; order Pseudomonadales; family Pseudomonadaceae; genus Pseudomonas; species Pseudomonas sp. S3E12. The sequence continues at coordinate 8,247 of NZ_MBDT01000037.1, read as the reverse complement.
TTCGGCACTGATGCCAATACCCGTGTCCTCCACCCACAACCGCAGGTGCAACTGGTCGTCGGCCAACACCGGTGCCCCCTGGGCGCCCAGGCGCACCTGGCCCGAGGCGGTGAACTTGATCGCGTTACCCAACACATTGGACACCACCTGCTTGAAGCGCAGCGGGTCAACCAGCACCGGCCGGTCGATCAACGGGTCGAGCTCCACCTGCAGCACCAGGCCCTTGTCCCGCGCCAGCCCCTCGAACACCCGCGCCACTGAGGCCAGCAGTTCGTACAGATTGGCCGGCTCCAGGCTCAGGGACAGGTGGCCGGATTCGATTCGCGCAATGTCGAGAATATCGCCGATCAACTCCAGCATGCTCCGGGACGCCACCGACGCAACCTCCAACGCATCGCGGTCAGCCACGCCCTGCTCGGCGTTCTTCAGGGCCAGTTCGATCATGCCGATCACCGCATTCATGGGCGTGCGAATCTCATGGCTCATGGTCGCCAGGAAAGTGGTCTTGGCACGGTTTGCAGTGTCGGCCTCCTCCTTGGCCACCTGCAACTGCCCCAGCAAGCGCTGGCGCTCGCTGACATCCACCCAGCCGGCGATCATGCCCACGACACTGCCATTGCTGTCACGGTACGGGAGCATCCATTGGTAGATGGTCAACACCTGGCCGCCGGGCACCTTGAGCACACGGTCATGAACCTGCGGCTCGCCCAACTCCATCAAACGCAAATAATCGGCATGGAACGACTGGGCCTGGGGCGCGTTACCCGTGTCGGTTTCCACCACGGTCTTACCGATGACGTCTTCCAACTTGAAGCCGAACACATCCAGGTAGGCGTTATTGCAGGCCATCAGGCGGCCCAGGCGATCGCGCACATAGATCGGGTGCGGCGTGCCGTCGATCAACACACTCATGAACCGCATCTGGTCGCTCAACGCACGCTCGGCCTGGGCGCGCTTGCGAATCAGGCTGCGCAGGTAGAACGCCCATCCCAGCGTGACCAGCAGCAGCAGCGCAGCCAAGCCAAACCCCTGGAGGATGATGTTGCGGTGACGTGTCCAGTAGTTGTCTTCGATGATGATCTCGCTGCGCCAATGGTTGGTCAGCTCGTCCATTTCTTCTGGCGTAATGCTCAACAACGCCTTGTCGAGGATCGAGTACAGCTCCAGTTGGCTGCGGTTTACACCAAAGGTAATGCGCGCAGGTTCACTCCCTACGGTGCTGGTGATGCGCAGCCGTTTGCGGTAATTGCGGGCGATCATGTAGCGCGCGCTCATCAGTGAAACCGCAGTCGCATCGACACTGCCGTTGACCACCAATTCCATGGCCTGCTCGGGGTTCTCCACCTCGACAAACCCGATGCCTGGGTAGTCCCGGCTGATTTGCGCGGCCAGGCTGTTGCCGCGAAGAACCGCCAGGCGCTTACCGGTCATATCTTCCAGGGTAACCAGATGCTCGTCGTCGGTGCGCACCACCAAGACATAGGGACTGGACAGATAAGGTCGGGTAAAACGGATCTTTTCAGACCGTTCGACACTCGGCGTGACGACCGCCAGCATGTCCACGCGACCGGCACTGGCCTGTTCAATTTGCCGAGGCAGCGAACTGCCCCGCTCCACATCAAACTTCAAACCTGTGCGCAAACTGATGCGCGACAGCACCTCGGCGCTCAACCCTTCGAATTGCGCTTGTTCGTTGAAAAAAGACAACGGCACGAACTTGTCGAGCACCGCCACTTTCACCCGCGGATGCTTCTCCAGCCAGCGCTGTTCACTTGCGCTCAAGCGCAGTTGCTCCGCCTCCAGGAATCCGCTGCCACCGGCACTCCAACGGCGCAGGATTTCCATTTGCTCACTGGCCGTAACGGCAGCCAGCGCGGTGTTGATGATACCCAACAGGCGGGTATTGTCCTTGGCGAATGCGAACCCGAAAGGGTTGACCTCCAATGCGGAAAAATCCGCCATACGCACATTATTAAGGTAGTTCTTGTTGATCAGATAGCGGGTGCTGATGGCGTCACCCAGGTACACATCCGCCTGGCCGAACGCAACGGCACCTAGCGCTTCGAAGGTCGAGGCAAACAGGAGCAATTGCGCATCGGGGTAAAAGGCCTGGACGGCCTCAGGCTGCATGTAGTGGTAAAGCATCGCCAGGCGCTTGCCTGAAAGGTCAGCCCTCAGCGCCTGGTTTTCTCCCGCACGCGTCACCAATGCGGGTTGGTCGTTGGCGTAGGATCGGGACAGCACCAACTCCGGGTCGGCCGCCTCGAACCCGTTGGCCGACCCCACGAAATCCACTGCGCCCGCCTTGAGCGCGTCGATCACCTCATCGCGGGTGTCGTAGCGCTTCACGTCGATGGTGATATTCAGCGCCTGGGCAACCAGTGCCGCAAAATCGGCCGTGATGCCTTCAAGCTCCTGGTTGTTACTCAGGTCAAAGGGCGCGTAGTCGGGCGCCGACACCCCCATCGTGAGTGTGCGGCGCTCGCGCAACCAGCGCCAGTCGGCTTCGTCCAACACCAGGGAAGAGTTTTCAAGGGTGGAGTGGCCCAGAAGTTTCAGATCGTGCGGTTCCTCCAGGGCCATCACCGCCCACGGCAACAGCCCCATCAGCAGGATGGCCGCACGTTTCACACGCCGGGAGGTGACCATTTCAGATCAGATGATTGCGCTGGGCGAACTTGGACAGATGCACCACCGACGACATACGCAACTTCTCCTTGAGCCGCGTCTTGTAGGTACTGATAGTCTTGTGGCTCAACAGCATGTCGTCGGCAATATCCTTGTTGCCCAGGCCCAGCGCCAGCTTTTGCAGGACGGTCAATTCGCGATCTGATAGCGCATCCACCAACTCCTGCTCGGTCGATTGCAGGTCGTCGCGACGCACCGAACTGGTGGGCAGGCTGGGGAAGCAACTGTAGCCGGACCTGATCGCCCTGATCGCCTTTTGCAGCTCATCCAGCTCACCGGTCTTGGCGACAAACCCCATCGCCCCGGCGCGCATGCAGCGAGTGGAAAAAAACACCGCCAGATACGAGGTCAGCACCAGGATCCTGCAGGGCAACTCCAGTGCCTTGATCCGGCTGATCACCTCCAACCCACCGAGCTTGGGCATCGCCAGGTCGAGAATGACCAGGTCCGGACGTTCTTCACGAGCAATCTGCATGGCGTCAGCGCCGTTCCCCGCTTCGTAGATGGTATCGAAGCCTTCCTGCTTCAACAGATACTTCACGGTGGCGCGTATAAAAGGGTGATCATCCACGATTAAAGCTTTGTTGCTCATAAGACTCCCCTGGGAAGATCAGTACGCTTACATATCACGCGAGACCCCACTACCTGTGAAAAGTAACAGTTCCGACAAGCGGCACTGATTACTCTGTACAACACCTCAGGCACTACAGGCCCCTCCTTTTGCAAAACACGATAAACATGTGCAGCCACGCCTTGATTCCTGAACAGGCGCAAGCGCGCAACCTTAGCAACCGCGTGCTTTTTCCAATGAAGGGATAATCTCGACTAAATGTAGGACTTTTCCTCAGAATCTTCCAAAGGCTACTCGGTGGTGCTGGGGCTCCAGAACGCCTGTACCACCAGGGTCGACCGGGAAATTCGCGCCACCAGGGCGTCCAACTCGTCACCGTCTACCGAGGTCACCGCCAGTGTGGCTTCGATTTCAACCTCCTCGGCGCCGAACGGTCGTACATCGACATCGCTGGCAGGGTAGTTACAGCGCGCCAGTTCAGCTTCCAGCAACGCCAATACCGCGGTTTGCTGGGTACGCCGGGCAATCACATAGAGGATGTTGGTAACCTCCGCCGACACCACATCCAGGGGTTGGCGGTTGATGTTATTGACGATGGGCCGCAGCAGGGTATTGGCCGCCAGCACAAACAGCGTGCCCAGCAACGCTTCGAGGACCAGGTCGGCACCGGCGCACGCCCCCACCGCCGCCGACGCCCAGAGCGTGGCGGCGGTGTTGAGACCGCGCACATTGCCTTCTTCACGCATGATCACACCGGCCCCCAGAAAGCCGATGCCCGACACCACATACGCCACCACCCGCACGGCGCCTTCCGCACCGCCGAGGCGGTTGGCCATGTCAACGAAAATCGCCGCGCCCACCGCCACCAGTACGTTGGTGCGCAGGCCCGCCGTGCGTTGGCGGTACTGGCGCTCGAAGCCGATCAAGCCACCGAGGATAAAGGCAGCGGTGAGGCTGACCAGTGTATCGATCAGGGAGTTGAGGTTGATGTTGTCGATTGCTTGCATGGGAAACCGTCCCTGTTCATTGCCAGCCAAACTTACGGATGTAGTAGCCCTTCACCGCCTGGGTCAGCGCCATGTACGCCAGCAGGATCACCGGCAGGAACACAAAGTACAGCGACGGCAGCGCCTGCAATTTGAAGTAATGCGCCAGCGGCCCCATCGGCAGGAAGATCCCCACAGCCATGATCACAGCGGTCATCACCATCAACGGCAGCGCCGCGCGGCTTTGCAGGAACGGGATTTTCGGGGTGCGGATCATGTGCACGATCAGCGTCTGGGTCAGCAGCCCTACCACGAACCAGCCGGACTGGAACAGCGTCTGGTGGTCAGGGGTGTTGGCATCGAAGACGTACCACATGAGTGCGAACGTGGTGATGTCGAAAATCGAACTGATCGGCCCGAAAAACAGCATGAAGCGCCCCACATCCCCTGGCTGCCAGCGTTGTGGTTTGGCGAGCATTTCCTCGTCGACGTGATCGAACGGGATCGCGATCTGCGAGATGTCATACAGGAGGTTTTGCACCAGCAGGTGCATCGGCAGCATCGGCAGGAACGGGATAAACGCACTGGCCACCAGCACCGAGAACACGTTGCCGAAGTTGGAACTGGCGGTCATCTTGATGTACTTGAGCATATTGGCGAAGGTGCGCCGGCCCTCCAGCACGCCCTCCTCCAGGATCATCAGGCTCTTTTCCAGCAGGATGATGTCGGCGGCTTCCTTGGCGATATCCACCGCGCTGTCCACCGAAATCCCGATATCCGCCGTCCGCAGCGCCGGTGCGTCATTTATACCGTCGCCCATAAAGCCCACCACATGCCCGTTCGCCTTGAGCAGGCGCACGATGCGTTCCTTGTGGCTGGGCGTCAGGCGGGCGAACACATTGGTGGTTTCCACGGCCTTGGCCAACTGGGCGTCGGTCATGTCCTCGATGTCGTTGCCCATCAAAAGGCCCTGTTGCTCCAGACCCACTTCACGGCAGATTTTAGCGGTGACCAGCTCGTTGTCGCCGGTCAGCACTTTGACCGCCACACCATGGGCTTTCAGCGCCTTGAGAGCGGGCGCAGTGCTTTCCTTGGGCGGGTCGAGGAACGCGACGTAGCCGATCAGCGTGAGGTTGTTTTCATCCGCCAGGCTGTAAGTGTCGCGCCCCGGGGCCATCGGTTGCGCAGCCACGGCCACCACCCGCAGGCCTTCTTCGTTGAACGCGGCAGTGACCTGGCGAATGCGCGCCAGCAGCTCGTTGGTCAGCGCTTCGTTGACATCACCATGACGCACGCTGTTGCACACCGAGAGGATCTCCTCCACCGCACCTTTGCAGATCAGCAGATGCGGCCGGCCCTGCTCGGCCACCACCACCGACATGCGGCGGCGGTTGAAGTCGAAAGGGATTTCATCCACCTTCTGGAACGCGGTGCCGACCTTCAGTTCGCGATGCACCTCCACGTGCTCCAGCACCGCCACGTCCAACAGGTTTTTCAGGCCGGTCTGGTAGTAGCTGTTGAGGTAAGCCATCTCCAGCACATCGTCAGACTCTTCGCCCCACACGTCCACATGACGCGCCAGGAAAATCCGGTCCTGGGTCAGGGTGCCGGTCTTGTCGGTGCACAGCACATCCATCGCGCCAAAGTTCTGGATCGCATCCAGGCGCTTGACGATGACCTTCTTGCGCGACAGGAACACCGCGCCCTTGGCAAGGGTGGACGTGACAATCATCGGCAGCATTTCCGGGGTCAGGCCCACGGCAATCGACAGCGCGAACAGCAGCGCTTCGGTCCAGTCGCCCTTGGTGAAACCGTTGATGAACAACACCAGCGGCGCCATCACGAACATAAAGCGGATCAGCAACCAGCTGACCTTGTTGACGCCGTGCTGGAACGAGGTGGTCGCACGGTCGGTGGCCGTCACGCGTTGAGCCAGCGCACCGAAATAGGTGCTGTTGCCGGTGGTCAGAATCACCGCCGTCGCGGCGCCGGACACCACGTTGGTGCCCATGAACAGGATGTTCTCCAGGTCCAGCGGGTTGCGGGTGTTGGTGTCGTGCTGCTGGGCGAACTTCTCCACCGGCATCGATTCACCGGTCATCGCCGCCTGGCTGACGAACAGGTCCTTGGCGCTGAGCACGCGGCAGTCGGCGGGGATCATGTCCCCGGCCGAGAGCACGATCAGGTCGCCTGGCACCAACTGCTTGATGGGCAATTCGACGCGTTTGGCATCATCGCGGCGCAGCACCGTGGCGGTGTTGCTCACCATGGCTTTCAAGGCATCGGCGGCCTTGTTGGACTTGGCCTCCTGCCAGAAGCGCAGCAGGGTCGAGAGCACCACCATGGAGAAAATCACCGTGGCGGCCTTCATGTCTTCGGTCAGCCAGGAGATCACCGCCAGCAAGGTCAGCAGCAGGTTGAACGGGTTCTTGTAGCAATGCCACAGGTGCACCCACCACGGCAGCGGCTGCTCGTGCTCGACTTCATTGAGGCCGTATTGCACGCGCAGGGCATCGGCTTCCAGGCTGCTCAAGCCCTCGGTATGGCTGCCCAACGTACCGAGCAATTGCACGGCACTGCTGTTGGCCGCGACCACCAGGGTCTGCGCCAGGGTGGGCGGCACTTCGCGGCTGACGCTGGCATCGGTGACGGTTTCGAGCATCGCCAGGCGGCGGAAATGCCGGGCGATATGCCGGGTCCGCAGGAAGCCGGCGAAGAACTCTTTCAACAGAGTGAGGTTCATGGTGTGTTACTCCTGCGCGAGGAAAAACCGTCGAGCAGGTACTGCCTGTCCCACCGCGCCCTTTCATAGGCACAGTCAGCCCGGCCCGCCCGCCGTAAAAGACAGGCGCGTCCGTAGCATCCCGAGGTTAACCGGGTGCTGGTCAGCGTCGATGAGAGGGATCGCACAGGGGCCAGGACTGGCCGCTGTCGGGATGCCGCTTCTCGCTAGGTGGCGAGACAACGGCATCGAAAAAATGCGCGTTATCTTGCCAAGTATGTGCCGGTTACCGAGACCGGCCGACAACTGTCACTCGAACAAGTACCCACTGAGGGTCTCCGCTATTGATGAAAACGCGCGAAGCTTACGCCCCGATTTAAGGAGAGTAAACCGTAGGAAAGTTTCCATATGGTGAATAAGAAGATTCTTCAGGGAGGGTTCAGGAACCCCTATCCTGAAGCCGCCGATGCTTGAATGTGAGGCGGCAGCTGCGTACGAGGTGGTGGGCCAGGTTTTTGCGAAGTTAATCGTCCCGCGTCAGCACTTCCAACAACTCAATCTCAAAGCGCAGATTGCTGTTGGGCTTGATATGCGCGCCCATCGACCGTTCGCCATAGGCCAGGTGCGCCGGCACAAACAACCTGCGCACCCCGCCGACCTGCATGCCCATCAAACCCTGGTCCCAGCCCTTGATCACCCGCCCGGTGCCGATCACACACTGGAACGGCTTGCCCCGCTCCCAGGACGAATCGAAGACCGTACCGTCTTCCAGGGTGCCGGTGTACTGGGTGGTGATCAGTGCGCCCTTGACCACGGCTTTACCGGTGCCTGGGCGGATGTCGGTGATCTGGAGTTCGTCGGGGCTCATGGGGTTCTCGTTGAAGGCGTAAAGGCTGGGGTTTTCCCAGAATCGGTGGGGTTTGGCAAGTGCAGGAACAGTCGCTGCCGTGACATTTCCCTTTAACTTGCAGGACGTTTCCGAGAGAATCCCAAGCGCTTGCGCCGCTCAAATCACGTGGCTAGTCTTCGGCGGTCACTGCCAATTCAGTGACCGGGTTTAGCAGCCCGCCGATATGACTAGGCGCAAAGCGCCACCTTTTGCAGGGCGCTTTTTTTCGGCCCGTGTTTCATGGTGGCCGTGCGCAGGGCACCTTCGGGTGCACCGGGTTCCTAGTCACCGGTCTGCTAACCTGCGCATGGCCGCCACCCCAAATCGTTTAGCAGCGATGGTGTCGGCTCCTACTGACTAGAGGAGCTTCAAAATGGACAAACTCGTCCCC
>NZ_MBDT01000036.1:0-25856 GCF_001702295.1 Pseudomonas sp. S3E12 | reverse complement strand
GCCCCACCCGCCCCAGAACTGAAATTCTTCACGACCACCCCAGACCTCAGCTTCGAAGACGCCCTGGCCCACGCCAGCAGTGTGCTGCGTTGCGCCGCCGTTGCCGCACAGACGGCAGGTGATCAACTGGACGGTCCTTCGCGCACGCTGGTGCTTTCGGTCATGCACTTGGTGGACATGGCCAGTGTGATGGTGGACCGGTCGCTGGAGTGCGTGCAGCCACGTTAAAAGCACAGTGGGTCTCTGTGGCACCGCCGTTGGCCTGTGCAGTTGCAGCGAGACTGCCTGCCCATTTTCATCCGTACATTGGCAATGTAGTTTCAATGGCGTTGAGTACGTTGATGATTGTGCCGATCGTAGGTTGGCTGGCAACTTGAAAGGTGTGGTTAGGGCCCCCCTAACCACTTTTGAACACAACAATAATCGATCAAGCCAACGGCACCCGACGCATCGTCAGTGCCATTCGCCCCACAAAGAAACTCAACGCCGCACGCGACAGCTGCTTGGGCGCCACTTCACGGGTTTTATACTCGGCCTGTTGCTTCAACTCCTCATCCTCGCGCAAAGGCACCAGGCCACCTGGTGCATTCGCACCCCACGCCGCGCAATTACCCTGCACTATCCTGACACCGGGCTGTCGTACTTTCATGCGTCTAAAACCCGGAGAAACCATGACCCAGGATGTCCTCGCCAAAGAAACCAATCGCCGCCAGCTGCAGCAGATCATCTCCGGGCTGTCCGACGGGATCATCCTGGCCGAAGTCGACCAGACCATTCTCTGGGCCAATGAGGCCGCACTGGCCATGCACGGTGTGGAGGACGTCACGGCACTGGGTGCCAATACCCAGGAATACGCCGAACGCTTCAGCCTGCGCTATCGCAATAATCATCCCTTACCCTTGGAGAATTACCCCCTCGCCCGCGCGGCGGCAGGCGATGAATTCAGTGACGTGGTAGTGGAGGTCATGCCCACCGCCGATGAAGAAAAAACCTGGGTGCACCGCCTGCGCAGCCTGGTCATCAGCGATTCCCACGGCACGCCTGAATTGCTGGTGCTGATCCTCAGCGACGCCACCGAATGGGCCAGCGCCGAACAGCGCTTCGAGAAAACCTTCAACGCCAACCCGGCGCCGGCGGTGATCTGCCGCCTGAGCGACCTGCGCTATATCAAAGTAAACCAGGGCTTCCTGGAGATGACCGGCTACACCCGTGACCAGGTGATCGGCCGTTCAGTGTATGAACTGGACGTGCTGGAGCATGCCGAACGCAGGGAGCTGGCCGTTCAGCGCCTGGGGGAAGGCGCGACCATCCCGCAGATGCAGGCCGAGCTGAAACTGCCCGGAGGCGGCAGCAAACTGGTGATCGTCGCCGGCCAGCCGCTGGACATGAACGAGGAAGACTGCATGCTGTTTTCCTTCACCGACCTGGAGCCACGCCGCAAGGCCGAAATCGCCCTGCGCCAGAGTGAAGAGCGCTTTGCCAAGTCGTTTCGCCTGACGCCGGTGCCCACCTTGGTGTGCAGCGCCGCCAACCGCCAGGTGGTGGATGTCAACGAAGCGTTCATGACCATTACCGGGTACACCAGCGAAGAGCTGATCGGTAAATCCATCGAAGACATCAACTTCATCGACAACCAGGAGGCGGCCGCGCAGTTGTTCGCCACCCTGGAGAAAGCCGGCAACCTCGATGGCCAGGACCTCAAGGTGCGCAAGAAAGGCAACGAGGTCATCGACTGCGTGGTCTCGGCAGACACGGTGATCATTGAGGATGTGCCCTGCTACCTGCTGGTGATGATGAACATCACCGAACGCAAGCGCTCGGAGCTGGAGTTGGTGGCGGCCATCGAGGAAGTGATGCAGGACGCGTCCTGGTTCAGCCAGACCCTGATCGAGAAACTGGCCAATGCCAAGAGCGTCAACAGCCCCAACCTGCCGAACGTGGCCTTCACCGACCTGACCGCCCGCGAGCGCGATGTACTCGGCCTCATCTGCGAGGGCCTGGCCGACAAGGAGATTGCCTCACGCCTGAAATTGGCGCCCAACACGGTGCGTAACCATGTGGCCACGGTGTACTCGAAACTGGGGGTGCATAGCCGTAGTGCAGCGATTGTCTGGGCCCGTGAACGCGGGCTGTTTGCCGGTGAACTGCGGGTTAAGAAAACCCGATGAAAGTGCAAATGCACTAGTGCGGCTAGTGCGAATTCGCCTTATCCCGCGCAGTCCCAATCCCTAACCTTCAAGGTGTGAGTACAGGGCTTTCTACCTGTGCCGTCGTAAAACGACACCTTGAAGGAACCCACATGTTTACGCTCTCTCAACTGCGAAATTGCATCGAAGAAGGCCTCGCGCCGCTGACATGCGAGTTCACCCTGTGCCGGGATGCGTCGCTGACCCTCAAGGTCTACGACGCCGACACCGGCCGGGTGGACCTGGTGGTGACGGGGATCAGCACCAACCGGCTGCAGACCCCGCAAGACGTGGAAAAGATGGTGGAAGAACTGCGCTACGAACTGCAAAGCAACAACATGGGCAAGGTCACGCTGGAAGACGCGCCTTCAACGACGAACCAATGAAATAGAACACCCCGCCCGCGACAATGAACGCCCCCAGCATGTAGAACATGTAGTGGGCCGGCAGGCTGGCCAGCACCAGCCCGCACAACACCGGCCCCAGCGCAGCCCCCAGGTTGGACAGGTTCTGCGCCCCGTAATACATGCCCCGCAGGTGATCCGGGGCGATCCGGTCGATAAACATGTATTCGGCCGGGAACACGATGATTTCCCCCACGGTAAATACCGCCATCGCCAGCACCCACCAGAGCACGCTGGTGGACAGCGCAAAACCAATCAAGCCCAGCATGAACATGCCCAGGCCGGCGATCAGCCATTGGCTGAGGTAACGGTGGGAAATACGTCGACCAATCACGTACTGCAAGGCGATCACCAGCACGGCGTTGGTGGTGAGCACGGCACTGATGACGGTGTAGGTGTATTCAGCACTGGTGGTGGTGACCAGGTACTGCGAGAGGTAGGCGGTGAACTGGCCGAACACCACGGCGCTGAGCACACCCCCAAGGGTGAAGCACACCAGGCGATGGTCACGCAGCAGCACGCGGCCGACGGCCAGGAACGGCACCGGCTTTTGCGTCACATCGATGGTCGCCAGGGTGCGATCACCCCAACGCCAGTACAACAGGAAAAACCCAGCCCCCAACAGCGCCGACAAGATGAACGGCAGACTGATGTCCAGCTTGGCCACCATCGCCCCAAAGAACGGCCCCGCGGCATAGCCGATATTGGTCAGGGTGTACTTGATGGAAAACACTTCGCTGCGTGCATCTTCCGGCAGCAAGCTGGCAAAACCGGCCTTCACCGCAATATCGATGACCGCGTAGGCCAGGTTGATCAGGATCAGGCAGCTGTAGAACGCCCAGATGTTCTGCGCCAGCACCGTACCGATAAACCCCAGCCCAAACAGCACGCTCAACCCCAGCAACAGCCGATAACTGTTGATGCGGTCGACCAGAAAACCGCCATATACGCTGAGCAGCGAGCCAAGGATCAACGAGCTGCCGATCACCAGCCCGACCTGGGTGATGTCTAGGGCAAATTGGCGGGTGAGGTAGATCACCAAGTAAGGAAAGGTAATCGCCTTGGCCAGCGTCAGCAGCAGCGTGGCGGACAACAGCAGGTTCACGGCGCGGGGGTAGTTTCTTATTGTGGCAAGCATCCTGCTCTCTTTCGTCTAAGGTAACGCGGTCTTGATGGCCGGTTACCTTAACGCAAGAGCGAGGAAAAAACGCGGGTCATTTCTTGACGGGTGTGATCTCCAGGATGGTGCCGTTGGTGGTTTTGAGCAGCACGAACCTGTCACCCACACGGGCCCACTGGCTGTCGGCCTCAGGCTGCTTGAGACCGCGTTTCTTCCAGTCGCTGACCGCCGATTCCTTGCGCATCAGGATGTCCGGGGCGCGGTCGCCTTCTTTCAAATCACGGGTATTGATGTTCGAAGGCTGCACGGTTTCCTGGGGAGTATCGCCGGCCTGCACGACAAAGCTGACGGTGGACAGGCTGGCGGCGACCAGGACACAGGCGGCTAGGGTTTTGGACTTCATGGGTGCTCCTTCAATGAATGATGCGTACCCAGGTTCCGACCGCAGGCGCATGAAATCATTCAGCCTGTTGAACCTTGATCCCCTGTGATGAGCATAGGTATCTACACAACTTTTCAGACCCTGACAAATCTCCCTGTGGTGAGCGGGCTTGTCCCGCGTTGGGCTGCGAAGCAGCCCCCAAAACCAGCCGCTACAGAGTGTCTGATACACCGCGTCTTCTTTCTTTAATGGGGCTGCTACGCAGCCCAACGCGGGACAAGCCCGCTCCCCACAGGGTATTCACTGGCTTACGCGCCCCGCCCATTGCCGCCATGAAATAAATCCTGTAATTTTTCATGAAAATTATTAGATATAAATTTCATGAACCAGCAAGAAGAACTCGACGCCCTGGCGATCCTGATCCACGACCTGCGCAAGTACAAGAAACTCACCCTCGCCCAACTCGCACAGAAGATCGAGCGTTCGGTGGGCTTCCTGTCCCAGGTGGAACGGGGCTTGTCGCGTCCGACCGTGGCGGATCTTACCGCCATCAGCCATGCCCTCGACGTGCCCACCACCTATTTCTACAGCCTGTCCAAACCCAAGGCCGTGAGCTGGGTCACCCGCCCCAACGAACGCCGCACGGTGTACTACGCCAACGGCATCACCGACATCCTGGTGTCCCCCAGCATGAATGGCGCCTTCTCGATGCTCGACAGCCTCCTGGCACCCGGTGCCAACAGCGGTGAACAGACCATGAGCGACCGCGCCGAGCAGGCCGGATTTGTACTGGAAGGCGAACTGACCCTGTGGGTAGAGGGCGAGGCCGATTCGGTCACCCTCGGCCCCGGTGACAGCTTCCACCTGGCCAGTTTCGCCCACTGCCGCTACGCCAACCTCACCGACCTGCCCGCCCGCGTGTTGTGGGTTTACAACTAGGAGCAACACCCGTGAAAAGCCAAGCCTCCACGTTACTGGCCGAAGTACGGACCTTTCGCCAGAACCATCCCGACGTGCGCTATGTCGACCTGATCGCCCTGGACATTCCCGGGCATTTCTACGGCAAGCGCTACCCCATCGAGATGCTGGAAAAGGTCGCCGCCGGCAGCCCCTTGAAGCTGCCGCAGAACGCCGTGCTGCTGGGGGTTCAGGGCGGGCTGTTCAAGATCGGCGACTACTGCTTCCACGACGGCGACCCGGATGCCAACCGCCGCCTGGTGCCGGGCACGCTCAAGCCGGTGAGCTGGGAATCGCAGCCGCTGGGGCAGATGTTGATCACCTCGGACGGCACCGAGGCGCCGATCGAATTCGAACCTCGCGAAGTCCTGGCCAAGGTGCTGGAGCGCCTGCACCACAAAGGCATTCACCCGGTGGTGGCCTTCGAACTGGAGTTCTACCTGTTCGACAAAAAGCTCGACAACGGCCTGCCACAATTCGCCCGCGACCCGCTCAGCGATGACACCGACGACCAGCCCAACCTGCATATCGAACGGCTGTCGCGCTTCAGCGAGGTGCTGGACGACATGGCGCAGACCGCCAAGGACCAAGGCATCGACATCACGGTGATCACCGCCGAACTCGGCCCCGGCCAGTTCGAGATCAATTTCGGTCACCTCGACGACGGCCTGCGCGCCGCCGACTGGGCGGCCCTGTTCTGCCGCAGCACCCGCGGCGTGGCGCTCAAGCACGGCTACCGCGCCAGCTTCATGGCCAAGCCTTACCTGCAATTTCCCGGCAGCGGCATGCATGTGCATGTCAGCCTGTACGACGGTGCGGGCAACAATGTGCTCGCGGCGCACCAGCAGCAACCCCTGCGCCACGCCGTGGCCGGTTGCCTGGAATTGCTGCCCCACTGCATGCCGATCTTCTCGCCCAACCACAACGCCTTCCGCCGCCTGGGCGGTACGGTCAACGCAGCCACCCGCGCCTGCTGGGGGTTTGAAGACCGCGACGCGTGCGTGCGCATTCCCGATTCCGACCCGCGCAACCTGAGGATCGAACATCGCCTGGCCAGTGCCGACGCCAACCCGTACCTAGTGCTGGCGGCGATCCTGGTCGGCCTTGAACATGGCCTTGAAGCCAGGCAAGAACCTATCGCGCCACTGAACGAGGACCGCAGCAGCGGCACCGACTTCCCCGTGGAAATGCTCGATGCCGTGCGCGCCATGCAGCATCAGCCGGTAGTGCGCGATAAGCTGGGCGCCGAATTTGTCGACGTGTACTGCGAGAACAAACGCCAGGATCACCTGGCCTTTCAACAAGAAATCCATGCGCGGGAATACCGCTGGTTTCTCTAACGACGGAATAACCGATGACCGACCAAAGCGCCCCGGCCCTCAAGGAAATCTTCAACCTCGAACGCCTACAGCACATCGCCAGCGAGATGACAGCAGTGTACCCGGCGTTCGACGCCAAGGGGTTTCTCCAGCACGCCAAGGCCGGGCTCGCCGAGTTATCGGTGATGCAGCGTGTGGCGCGGGTCAGCGAAAGCCTGCACGCGGTGATCCCGCTGGACTATGCCCAGACCCTCAAGCTGCTCTACGCCCTGGCGCCGCGCCTGAACAGCGGGTTTGTCAGCCTGTGCCTGCCGCACTACGTGGCGAGCTACGGCCTGGATGACTTCAAGCGCTCCATGGCCGCGCTCAAATACTTCACCCCCTTTGGCTCGGCTGAGTTCGCCATAAGACCCTTCTTGCTCCACGACTTCGAACGCACCCTGGCGGTCATGCAAACCTGGTCGCTGGATGACAACGATCACGTGCGCCGCCTCGCCAGCGAAGGCTCGCGCCCGCGCCTGCCGTGGTCGTTTCGCCTGGCCAAGGTGCAGGCCAACCCCGAACTGTGTGCGCCGATCCTCGACAACCTAAAGGCCGACAGCAGCCTCTACGTACGCAAATCCGTGGCCAACCACCTCAACGACATCACCAAGGACCACCCGGATTGGGTGCTCGGCCTGATCGAAGGCTGGAACCTGGATAACCCGCACACCGCCTGGATCGCCCGCCATGCGCTGCGCAGCCTGATCAAGCAGGGCAACACCCGCGCGCTGACCCTCATGGGCGCCGGCGCCAAGGCCGAAGTGAAGCTCCATCACCTGAGCGTGACGCCGGCGGTGATTACCCTGGGCGAGCGGATCACCCTGTCGTTCAGCCTGGAATCCACCGCCGCCACGGCGCAAAAACTGGTGGTGGACTACGCCATCGATTACGTCAAAAGCGCCGGGCACAGCGCGGCCAAGGTGTTCAAGCTCAAGGCGTTTACGCTGGGCGCGGGTGAACGGCAGAGCATCCGCCGCGAGCAGCATATTCGCGCGTTGACCACGCGCAAACACTATCCCGGCAGGCATGCGGTGCATGTGCTGGTGAATGGAGAGCGATTGGGCAGTGCCGAATTCGAATTGCGCGATTAACCCGATGTCACCCACACCACAGATCACTGTGGAAGGGTTTCATCCGTTGGATTCGCCGAGCAACAGTGGCTGCTCCCGCGCGCACAATTCCACCACGTAATCCCACAGCACCCGCAACCGCACCGACTTGTGCAACTCCCGGCGCGAGCTGATCCAGTAGCTGCGCTGGATCCCCTCCCCCGGCAGCAACGGCACCAGCTCCGGGTCGCCCGACGCCATGAAGCACGGCAACACCGCAATCCCCAATCCGGAGCGTGCGGCCTGGTGCTGGGCGATG
Source organism: Pseudomonas sp. S3E12 (assembly GCF_001702295.1). Classification (NCBI taxonomy): domain Bacteria; kingdom Pseudomonadati; phylum Pseudomonadota; class Gammaproteobacteria; order Pseudomonadales; family Pseudomonadaceae; genus Pseudomonas; species Pseudomonas sp. S3E12. Next base: position 18,078 of record NZ_MBDT01000036.1, on the reverse strand, counting down.
ACGCTGGTGCTGTGGAACACCACCTTGGGGTTACGGCAGAAACTGCTGAGAAACTTCAGCTCCTGGCTGAACAGCAGGTCGTCGACGTAATCGATCCATGAATGGGCTGCGAGATCTTCGCGTTTTTCAATCGGAGGGGTGCGCGCCAGGTAGGCACGGCTGGCATAGAGCGCCAGGCGGTAATCGGTGAGTTTGCGCGTGACCAGTTGATCGACGCTGGGGCGTTCAAGGTGGATGCTGATTTCCGCTTCGCGGTTGAGGATGCTGACGAAGCGCGGCACGGCGAGCAGTTCCACTTCCAGGCCGGGATAACGCTCGAACAGCCCGCCCATGCGGCCGGCGAGGAACATCACCCCCAACCCTTCGGCCACCCCGAGGCGGATCTTGCCCAGGGGCGCAGCGGCGTGGGTCAGTTCGTCCTCGGCCAGCAACGCGACGTTTTCCATGGCCTCGGCGTGTTTGAGCAGGGCTTCGCCGGCGGGGGTCAGTTCGTAGCCCTGGGCGTGCTGCACGAACAGCGCGGTGCCGAGGCTCTTCTCGATGGCTTCGATATGCCGGGCCACCGTGGCGTGCGTGGTTTTCAGGCGCTGCGCGGCGGTGAGCAGGCGGCCGCTGCGCTGCAACTCCAGAAAATACCGCAGGTCATTCCAGTCGAACATGTCGCCTCCATTGCATGGCCCGGATAGCGCTGTTTAAAAACGCACAGCAGCTGGGTAAAAACTAACATTTTTAAGACGAAAACTAACAACTAGGATGGAGCCAATAAGAAAAACAAGCGAGACCTCAGATGCCCATTGCAGCTGCTGAATACGATTATGTGGTAGTAGGCGCCGGCCCCGCAGGCTGCCTGCTCGCCAATCGACTGTCCGCCAACCCCGCCCACCGCGTGCTGCTGCTTGAAGCCGGTGGCCGCGACAACTACCCCTGGATCCATATCCCCGTCGGCTACCTGTTCTGCATCGGCAACCCGCGTACCGACTGGTGCTTCAAGACCGAAGCCCAGGAAGGCCTGCAAGGCCGTGCGCTGAGCTACCCACGGGGCAAGGTGCTCGGCGGCTGCTCGTCCATCAACGGCATGATCTACATGCGCGGCCAGGCCCAGGACTACGATGGCTGGGCGGCGGCGGGCAACGATGGTTGGGCCTGGAAAGACGTGCTGCCACTGTTCAAGCAGAGCGAAAACCACTTTGCCGGCGGCTCGGAATTCCACAGTGACGGCGGCGAATGGCGAGTCGAGCAGCAGCGGCTGCATTGGCCGATCCTAGACGCCTTTCGGGACGCCGCGGCGCAAAGCGGCATTGCCACGATCAGCGACTTCAACCAGGGCGATAACGAAGGCTGCGGCTACTTCCAGGTCAACCAGAAGGCCGGGGTGCGCTGGAACGCGGCCAAGGCGTTTCTCAAGCCGATCCGCCAGCGGCCCAATCTCACCGTGCTGACCGAGGTCGAGGTAGACCGCTTGGTCCTGGAAAACGGCCGCGCCTCGGCCGTGATCGGGCGTCAAAACGGTCAGCCAGTGAGCTGGAAGGCGCGCAAGGAAATCGTGCTGTGCGCCGGCGCCGTCGGCTCGCCGGGCATCCTGCAACGCTCGGGGATCGGCCCGTCCAGCGTGCTCAAGCCGCTGGGCATCGATGTGCGGCATGAACTGCCGGGCGTCGGCGGCAACCTGCAGGATCACCTGCAACTGCGGCTGATCTACAAGCTGGAAAACGCCCGCACCCTGAACCAGATCGCTGGTACCGTATGGGGCAAGATGGGCATGGGCCTGCGCTACCTGTATGACCGCAGCGGCCCGCTGTCGATGGCGCCCAGCCAGCTCGGCGCGTTTGCCCGCTCGGGCCCGGAACAGACCTCGGCCAACCTCGAATACCACGTACAGCCGCTGTCCCTGGAGCGCTTTGGTGAACCGCTGCATGGGTTCCCGGCGTTTACCGCCTCGGTCTGCGACCTGCGCCCGCAAAGCCGTGGCCGCATCGATATACGCTCGGCCAACCCGGCGGATGCGCCGCTGATCCGGCCCAACTACCTCAGCCACCCGGAGGACCTGCGGGTGGCCGCCGACGCGATTCGCCTGACCCGACGCATCGTCGCCGCACCGGCCCTGAGCCAGTTCAAGCCGGTGGAATACCTGCCGGGTGATTCGCTGCAAACCGAAGAGCAACTGCACGAAGCCGCTGCGCGTATCGGCACGACGATCTTCCATCCGGTCGGCACCTGCCGCATGGGCAGCGATAAAGACGCGGTGGTCGACGCCCAGTTGCGCGTGCATGGCGTGCCCGGCCTGCGTATCGCCGATGCCTCGGTCATGCCGCGCATTACCTCCGGCAATACCTGTTCACCCACGCTGATGATCGCGGAAAAAGCCGCGCAGCTGATCCTTTCGCCGAACACTGTAGGAGCGAGCTTGCTCGCGAAAAACGCAAAAGCGCCGCTGCCCTCCGGGTTTCCCGCGTAATTGTTGACAACGTTCGCGAGCAAGCTCGCTCCTGCAAGGAACTGAGAAATAGCGGCGCTGAGCCTGGCGCCGACAGTGGAACAAAAATAAATAATCACTGTGAGGGCTTCCCGATGTCAGAACATGCTCAAACCCTGGGCTCGGCCACCAACGCGAGCACCGGTAACGAATCAAGAAAAGTCATCTTCGCCTCGTCCCTGGGGACGGTGTTCGAGTGGTATGACTTTTTCCTCTACGGCGCCCTGGCGGCGGTGATCAGCAAGCAGTTCTTTGCCGGGGTCAACGACACCACGGCGTTTATCTTTGCCTTGATGGCCTTCGCGGCCGGCTTTGTGGTGCGCCCGTTCGGTGCGCTGGTGTTCGGCCGCCTGGGCGACATGATCGGGCGCAAGTACACGTTCCTGGTGACCATCATCCTGATGGGCGTGGCAACCTTCTGCGTCGGCCTGCTGCCAACCTACGCCAGCATCGGCATCGCGGCGCCGATCATCCTGATCGTGCTGCGCATGCTGCAAGGCCTGGCATTGGGCGGCGAGTACGGCGGTGCGGCCACCTATGTGGCCGAACATGCGCCGGCCGGCAAACGCGGCCTCAACACCAGCTGGATTCAATCCACCGCGACCCTGGGCTTGTTGCTGTCGTTGCTGGTGGTACTGGCATGCCGGTACTTCACCGGCGATCAGTTCGAAGTCTGGGGCTGGCGTATACCGTTCCTGTTCTCCATCGTGCTGCTGGGCATCTCGACCTGGATCCGCATGAGCCTGCATGAATCGCCAGCGTTCCTGAAGATGAAAGAGGAAGGCAAGGCCAGCAAGGCGCCCATCCGTGAATCCTTCGGCAAGTGGGAAAACCTCAAGGTCGTGTTGATCGCCTTGTTCAGCATCAACGGCGGCCAGGCGGTGACCTTCTACGCGGCGCAGTTTTACGTGTTGTTCTTCCTCACGCAGTTCCTGCGGATGGACCCTGCCCTGGCCAATATGCTGCTGATTATCAGCGTGGTGATCGGCGCGCCGTTCTTTATCTTCTTTGGCTGGCTGTCCGACAAGGTGGGTCGCAAGCCGGTGCTGATGCTCGGCCTGCTGCTGGCCACCGCACTGTACTTCCCGATCTTCAAAGGCCTGGCACACTACACCAACCCGGCGATGGACCAGGCCAGCCGCCAGGCACCGATCACTGTGCTGGCCGACCCGGCCACCTGTACCTTCCAGTTCGATCCGGTAGGCAAGGCAAAATTTGACAGCCCGTGCGACAAGGTCAAGACCTTCCTGGTCAAGCAAGGCCTGCCCTACAGCAGCGCCGCCGCCCCGGCCGGCAGCCCGGTGCAGGTCAGCGTGGGTGAAGTGCGCATCGACGGCTTCGACGAGGCAGCGCTGCGCGGTGCAGTGACCCTGGCCGGTTACCCGACTTCTGCGGATGTGGCCCAGGTCAACAAGGTCATGGTGGTAGTGCTGATCGTGGTGCTGATCCTGATCGCCGCCATGTGCTATGGCCCGCTGGCGGCGCTGATGGTGGAGCTGTTTCCAACGCGTATTCGCTACACCTCGATGTCCCTGCCCTACCACATCGGTAACGGCTGGTTTGGCGGGTTCCTGCCGACCGTGTCGTTTGCGCTGGTGGTGTACACCGGGGATATCTTCTATGGCTTGTGGTACCCGGTGGTGGTGACGGGAGTGAGCCTGATTGTCGGATTGTTTTGCCTTAAAGAAACGCGGCATGTGGATCTCGACAACAATTAAACCGATCGCCTGAACACAGGAGATCCCTTGTGGGAGGGGGCTTGCTCCCGATAGCGGTGGTTCAGTCACAGTTGCGTTGACTGATATGGCGCTATCGGGAGCAAGCCCCCTCCCACATTTATTTCCGCAACGCTTACACGAATTGCTGTACATCCATACAGATAATGGTTGCTCAAATTCCTCTGACTGAGCATCCTGCAAAGCATCAACCCGATCTGATGTGATGACCATGCGGCTGTACCTCTGTGAAAAACCCTCCCAGGCCAAGGACATTGCGGCCGTGCTCGGCGCCAGTCGCCGCGGCGACGGTTGCTGGTTGGGCAATGGGGTCACCGTCACCTGGTGCATCGGCCACCTGCTGGAAACCGCGCCGCCCGACGCCTACGACGCCAAATACAAACGCTGGGTACTGGCCGACCTGCCGATCGTCCCGGAAAAATGGAAGATGCTGGTCAAGCCCAAGACCGCCAGCCAGTTCAAGGCCGTCAAGCGCCTGCTGGGGGAAGCCCAGGAACTGGTGATCGCCACCGACGCCGACCGTGAAGGCGAGATGATCGCCCGCGAACTGGTCGAGCATTGCCGCTATCACGGGCCGATCCAGCGGTTATGGCTGTCGGCGCTGGACGATGCCTCCATCCGCAAGGCCCTGGCGGCGCTCAAGCCCGGCGCCGAAACCTTCAGCCTGTACCACTCGGCCCTGGGCCGCTCCCGTGCCGACTGGCTGATCGGCATGAACATGAGTCGCCTGTTTACCCTGCTGGGGCGTCAATCCGGCTATCAGGGCGTGCTGCCGGTGGGCCGGGTGCAAACACCGACCTTGCGCCTGGTGGTGGACCGCGACCGCAGCATCGCCGACTTCGTGCCCGTGGCGTACTGGGCCATTGATGTGGACCTGCGCCACCAATCCATGACATTTACCGCACAATGGCGCGCGACCGAGGATGCCTGTGACGACCAGGGCCGCTGCCTTGACCCGCAGTTGGCCCGGGACGCTGCCGACGCCATGACCAACGCCGCCAGCGCACGCCTGATCAAGCTGCGCACCGAACGCATGCGCGAGGTGGCACCGCTGCCCTTCGACCTCGGCACCTTGCAGGAAATCTGCTCGAAGAAGCTCGGCCTCGGCGCCCAGGAAACCCTGGATATCGCCCAATCCCTCTACGAAACCCACAAGGTCATCACCTACCCCCGCAGTGACTGTGGTTACCTGCCATTGAGCCAGCACAGCGAGGCGCCGAAGATTCTCGCCGCATTGGGCCGTGGGGATGCGGCAGTCAATGAGCTGATGCCCCATATCGATCCCCAGCGCCGCTCACGGGCCTGGAACGATGCCAAGGTCAGTGCGCACCACGGCATCATTCCCACCGGCGCCGGCAAGGACGTCGGCCAACTCACCGGCAAGCACCGTGCGGTCTACACCTTGATTCGCGCGCGTTACCTGGCGCAGTTCCTGCCCAACCACGAATTCGATCGCACCCAGGCGGATTTCGACTGCGCGGGCCAGGCGTTGCGTGCAGTGGGCAAAGTGGTGATCGAGCCGGGCTGGAAACGTGCCTTGCCCGAAGCCCTGGCTCCGGCGAAGGGCCGAGAAGCACCGGCACCCCAGGCCTTGCCGACACTGGTGCAGGGCCAGGATTACGGCGTGGTCAAGGTCAACCTCAAGGACCTGTGGACCCAACCACCCAAGCCCTTTACCGAAGGTGACCTGATCAAGGCGATGAAAAACGTCGCCAAGCTGGTGGAAGACCCACTGCTCAAGCAAAAGCTCAAGGACACCACCGGCATCGGCACCGAAGCCACCCGCGCGGGGATTATCCAGGGGTTGCTCGACCGGGGTTACCTGGTGAAGAACGGCAAGGCGCTGTCGGCCACCCCGGCAGCCTTCAGCCTGATCGACGCGGTACCCCGCGCCATTGCCGACCCCGGCACCACCGCGATCTGGGAGCAGGCGCTGGACATGGTGCAAAGCGGCGAGATGAGCCTGGAAGAATTCGTCGCCAAGCAGGCGGCGTGGATGAGCAAGCAAGTGGCGCGTTGCAACGGCATGCGCATGACCATCACCGGGCCGGCCAGCCCGGCAGGCCGAGGTGCTGCGCCGTGGAAAAAGAAGCGCAAGGCGGCCCCTCGCAAGACCGCCACTGGCCCAGAGCGCGCCAGGAAACCGAAAAAAACCGGGTGAAAGGCGAAAAAAACCGGCGAATGACGTTTTTCGACGGGTTTAACGCCGCATTGGACCTTGCCCCGACGCGGGCCGTCTAGGATTCTGTAGGGGATAACAACAACACCGGAGTGGCCGCCATGAAAACCGTCGCACAATTGCTCAAAGCCAAGGACCAGAAAAACCAGGACGTCCACACCATCCAATGGGACCACACTGTGTTTGAGGCGCTGGTGCGGATGTCGGAGAAAAACGTCGGCGCCTTGCCGGTCCTTAAAAAAGGTGTAGTTGTCGGAATCATCAGCGAACGAGATTACGCACGCAAAATCATGCTCAAGGGCCTGTCGTCAATCAAAACAAAAGTCCATGAGGTCATGAGCTCGCCGGTGATAACCGTCGATACCCATAAAAGTGTCGAAGCGTGCATGAACATCATGACCGACAGTCACCTGCGCCACCTGCCGGTGGTCGAAGACGGCAAACTGCTGGGCCTGCTCTCCATCGGTGACCTGGTCAAGGAAGCCATCGCCGAACAGGCAGACCTGATCAAGCAGCTGGAGCAGTACATCCGCGGCGAATAGGGGACCCCATGCTCGATACCCTGGAACATCAACAGGACCACCTCGACACCCTGCACCGCGCCATGGCCGAACGGCGCTTCCTGGTATTGACCGGTGCGGGCATCAGCACGTCGTCGGGAATCCCCGACTACCGCGACAGCGAAGGCGTGCGCCGGGGCAAGGCGCCGATGATGTACCAGGAGTTCCTCGCCACTGCCCAGGCGCGGCGGCGCTATTGGGCACGGGCGATGCTGGGGTGGCCGCGTGTACGTATCGCCCAGCCGAACAACGCTCACCGGGCACTGGCGACCTTGCAACAACGCCGGCACATCAGCGGCCTGATCACGCAAAACGTCGACACCTTGCATGACCAGGCCGGTAGCCATGACGTGATTGAATTGCACGGCAGCCTGCACCGGGTGCTGTGCCTGGATTGCCAGTTGCACAGCACCCGCGACCTGATCCAGCGCCAGATGGAAATCGATAACCCGTACCTGGCGCAAGTCCATGCGGTACAGGCGCCTGATGGTGACACCCTGCTTGATCCCGCGTTTGAAGAGCGCTTCCAGGTCCCCCGCTGCCCCCATTGCCAGGGCGAGCGACTGAAACCGGACGTGGTGTTTTTTGGCGAGAACGTCGCACCGGCGACGGCAGCCAGGGCGATGGCGGCGGTAGCGCATGCCGAGGGGCTGCTGGTGGTGGGGTCATCGTTGATGGCTTACTCCGCATTTCGCCTGTGCAAGGCAATGGTCGAACAGGGCAAACCGGTACTCGCCATCAACCTGGGCAAGACCCGGGGTGATGAGTTGTTGCAGGTAAAGATCGAAACCTCGTGCGAACAGCTTCTGCCCTTGTTGGCAGACCGCTTGCAGTCAACCCCTCCTCAGCCATAGCGACCGTCCAGCGCAAAAAATGACGCTCGAGTCACGCATTTGCCGTATCTCCCCATAGCCACGACGAATTATGTAGTGATCAAAAATAATCACTACATAAGCGTTGACGTAACCTTTTTGTCCTTGCATGATCTAGACGTCTCCCGGATCGGGAGCGTTGGTAACAAGCGTTTTGAACAAGCTCGTCTGACCGCCGAGCTGTTTTTTCCGGATGTGCACTGCCCACAAGGCAGATTGATGAAGCTGACCGACCCGAAAGGATCGGTACAAGGCGCTCAAATGCGGCTTGTCTTCGTTATGAAACCATTGCGTAGCAGTTCATCAGCAAGACTACATGCATCAGGTTCAAGACCCTGCCCGTATTCGGCAGACCGTCACTGACGCCCGGTTTTCCAAGCCGGAGACAACTAAGCAGTTTTAACGGAATCAACTGATAGATCGCCAACTGGTCAAGGGGCTTACACATGAATCTGAACAACCAACCAACTATCGATGAATTGGCTGAGATGTTCGCAGCGCAGAAAGACACACTCGACGACCATATCCTGTGGATTGGCAAATCGGGCGAAGTGCAAATCGACTGCCTGGCGCCCCACACCGAAGAAGCCGAGTTCGACCGCAATAACCGTGAACTGGCGGCGCGCCTGAAGATGTACCGCCGTGGCCAGGGTTATGTCGGCAAGAAGGCCGCGGCCGATCGCAACTTTATCGAGCAAGTATTCCACACACTTAATACCGAATGGCAGAACCTCAAAGGCCAATCGCAAGTTAAAGTGATTGATAGATACTGCTGATAACAGTGCACCTTTAAATTTAAGCCCGCTGGTTTATTCGAGCGGGCTTTTTAATACCTGTTTTATAACACCGCCGGAAACCTGCCCTTCCCCGCCTCATCCCGAAAAATATCAAACAACACCTGCGCCGCCGCTGACAGTTCATGCCCAGGCTTGGTCAGCACGCCAATCGGCCGCTCGATCACCGGATCGGTCAAAGTGATGCAATGCGCCCCCGCCTCCTGCATCTGCTGCGCACACAAGGCGGGTACGGCGCTGACACCCAGGCCGCTGGCGACCATCTTGCCCACGGTTGCCAATTGATGGCTTTCCAAGGCCACCGGCAACTTCATCTTCAAGGCCCCCAGGTGCTCCTCCAGCATCACCCGCACCGTGGAAGGCCGCTGCAACGTGATAAACGGATGTTCCAGCAAGGTTTTCCAGTCGACCTCGGCACACTGTGCCAGCCGTGAATCACCGGGCACCACCGCAATGAAGCGGTCCAGGTACAACGGCGTAAAGGCCAGCGACGAGCCTTCCGAGGGTTCAAACGCCACGCCCAGTTCCACATGGCGGTCGCGAACCATCTCCAGCACTTGCTCGTTGATCAAGTCATGCACCGTCACGTTCACCTGGGGGTAACGGGCGCGGAATATCTTCAGGATCGGCGGCAGCAGGTTGCCGGCAAACGACGGCATCGCCGCCACGGTCACCCGCCCGCGTTGCAGGGTGAACAGCTGACGCAGCTCGTCCTCGGCATTGTCCCAATCGGCCATCAGCCGACGGGCCAGGGGCAGCAGGGATTCGCCCTCGGGCGTGAGCGCCACGTTGCGCGTATTGCGGCTGAACAAGCGCCCGCCCAGCCCTTCCTCCAAGCCTTTGATGGTCAGGCTCAACGCCGATTGAGAGAGGTGCAGGCGCTCGCAGGCGGCGGCAAAACTCAGGCTTTGGGCCACGGCCAGAAAGGCACGCATCTGTTTAACGGTCATGGCGCTACTCCGGGCGGCGGGTCGACTATGCTGTTTTCTAAATCAATCAACCTTAAAAAACAACTTAACAAATCAATCCGCCGGCGCAACACTCGATTCATTGGCTGGCCCACAAACAATAAAAGAGGTGCATATGGCAGGTTTCGATAAGCGCGTGGCGTCCTACGAGGAAGCACTGGCAGGCCTGGAAGACGGCATGACCGTGCTCTCCGGTGGTTTCGGCCTGTGCGGCATTCCGGAAAACCTCATCAATGAGATCAAGCGCAAAGGCACCCGTGACCTCACCGTGGTTTCCAATAACTGCGGCGTCGACGGCTTTGGCCTGGGCGTGCTGCTGGAAGAAAAGCAGATCAGCAAGGTGATCGCTTCCTACGTCGGTGAGAACGCCCTGTTCGAGAAACAATTGCTCAGCGGCGAAATCGAAGTGGTCCTCACCCCCCAAGGCACCCTGGCGGAAAAAATGCGCGCAGGCGGCGCCGGTATCCCCGCCTTCTTCACCGCCACCGGCGTCGGTACTCCGGTTGCAGAAGGCAAGGAAACCCGCGAATTCAACGGTCGCCCGTACCTGATGGAAGAATCCATCACCGGCGACTTCGCCATCGTCAAAGGCTGGAAAGCCGACCACTTCGGCAACGTCATCTATCGCCACACCGCCCAGAACTTCAACCCGCTGGCCGCCACCGCCGGCAAGATCACCGTGGTCGAAGTCGAGGAAATCGTCGAACCGGGCGAGCTGGACCCGGCGCAGATCCACACCCCTGGCATCTACGTCGACCGGATCATCTGCGGCACGTTCGAGAAGCGCATCGAACAGCGCACCGTGCGCAAATAATCCGCTCCCAGCCCGAACAACAAGGACTCATAAAATGGCTCTTACCCGCGAACAAATGGCTCAACGCGTCGCCCGCGAAATGCAGGACGGTTTCTACGTCAACCTGGGCATCGGCATTCCGACCCTGGTGGCCAACTACATCCCCGAAGGCATGGAAGTCATGCTGCAATCGGAGAACGGCCTGCTCGGCATGGGCCCGTTTCCTACCGAAGAAACCATCGATGCCGACATGATCAACGCCGGCAAACAGACCGTGACGGCGCGCATCGGCGCCTCGATCTTCTCCTCCGCCGAATCCTTCGCGATGATTCGCGGCGGCCACGTCGACCTCACCGTGCTCGGTGCCTTTGAAGTGGACGTACACGGCAACATCGCCTCGTGGATGATCCCCGGCAAACTGGTCAAGGGCATGGGCGGCGCCATGGACCTGGTGGCCGGTGCGGAAAACATCATCGTGATCATGACCCACGCCTCCAAGGACGGTGAGTCCAAGTTGCTCAGCCAATGCAGCCTGCCGCTGACCGGCGCCAATTGCATCAAGCGCGTACTGACGGACCTGGCGTACCTGGAAATCGAAAATGGCGCTTTTGTCCTCAAGGAACGCGCACCTGGCGTCAGCGTTGAAGAGATTGTGAGCAAGACCGCCGGTAAACTGATCGTCCCGGACCACGTTCCAGAAATGCACTTCCAGTGAGGACAGATTCCATGCAAGACGTCGTGATTGTTGCTGCCACCCGCACCGCCGTGGGCAGCTTTCAAGGTTCACTGGCCACCATTCCGGCACCGGAGCTGGGCGCCGCCGTGATCCGTCGCCTGCTGGAGCAGACCGGTCTGGACCCGGCCGAAGTGGATGAAGTCATCCTCGGCCAGGTACTCACCGCGGGTTCCGGCCAGAACCCCGCACGCCAGGCCTCGATCCTCGCCGGCCTGCCCCACGCCGTGCCGAGCCTGACCCTGAACAAGGTCTGCGGCTCGGGCCTGAAAGCCCTGCACCTGGGCGCCCAGGCCATCCGTTGCGGTGACGCCGAGGTCATCATCGCCGGCGGCATGGAGAACATGAGCCTGGCACCCTACGTACTGCCTGCTGCGCGCACGGGCTTGCGCATGGGCCACGCCAAGATGATCGACAGCATGATCACCGACGGCCTCTGGGATGCGTTCAACGACTATCACATGGGCATCACCGCCGAGAACCTCGTGGACAAATACGGCATCAGCCGTGAAGCCCAGGATGCTTTCGCCGCCGCGTCCCAGCAGAAAGCCACCGCCGCCATCGAGGCCGGGCGTTTTGTCGACGAAATCACACCGATCCTGATTCCCCAGCGCAAGGGCGACCCGATTGCCTTCGCCGTCGATGAGCAACCTCGCGCCGGCACCACCGCCGAATCCCTGGCCAAGCTCAAGCCGGCGTTCAAGAAAGACGGCAGCGTCACCGCCGGTAATGCTTCCAGCCTGAATGACGGCGCCGCTGCGGTGCTGCTGATGAGTGCCGACAAGGCCAAGGCCCTCGGCTTGCCGGTATTGGCCCGTATCGCCAGCTACGCCAACGCGGGCGTCGACCCAGCAATCATGGGCATCGGCCCGGTCTCAGCCACCCGCCGCTGCCTGGACAAAGCCGGTTGGAGCCTGGCCGACCTGGACCTGATCGAAGCCAACGAAGCCTTTGCCGCGCAATCCCTGGCGGTAGGTAAAGAGCTGGAGTGGGATGCGGACAAGGTCAATGTCAACGGCGGCGCCATCGCCATCGGCCACCCCATCGGCGCCTCAGGCTGCCGCGTGCTGGTCACCCTGCTGCACGAAATGATCAGGCGCGATGCCAGGAAAGGCCTGGCGACCCTGTGCATCGGTGGCGGCCAGGGCGTAGCCCTGGCCCTCGAACGCAGCTGATAAACGAGCAACACGGAAAAGGCCCGGCTCCACGAAAAGCCAGGCCTTTTCTTTATGCGGTTTCCCTGAACAAACACAGTCCAAATGTGGGGGCTTGCCCCCGATGAGCATGGGTATCAACACAACTTTGTCTAAACGCTGCCTCCCCCGGCAGAAAGGGCTTTTGTGGCGAGCGGGCTTGTCCCGCGTTGGGCTGCGAAGCAGCCCCAAAACCAGCCTCTACAGAGTGTCTGATACACCGCGTTCTTCTTTAGGCGCACGGTAATCCACTCCGCGACCACCATCAGCCCTGTAAATCCTGCACGATACTTTGCGTTAATTCGCCGGACCCGCTTTAATCGCCGCCAATGTCCCCCGCACACCTCAAGGAACTGCAATGCGCCATCCGGACAGCACCCTTCAATCGCTTCGCGCGCCCCTGTTGATCCTGTTGGCCGGCCTGGCCCTGGTCGGCTGTTCACCCAAGGACCACTCCCGCGCCACGGTGATCAATGGCGAACAAGGCCGGGCCGGTGCGCAACTGGCCTATGAGCACGAACTGACCCTGGCCCTGCCCGGCGCCCTGCTCGCGCCGCGCATGCAGGCCACACGCGAGGCCTGTGAGTCGGCGCGGTTTGGCGTGTGCAATATCCTTGGCATCACCGAAGACAGCAACGGCGGCGAGATCATCCTGCGGATCGCGCCCAGCGGGGTCGAACCGATGGTCGCCATGGCCGCTGAAGGCGGCAAACTCGGCCAGCGCATCACCACCGCCGAAGACCTGGCCGACGCGGTCGCCGATGTGCGTCGCCGCCAGGATCGCCTGCAAGCCCAGCAACAGCGCCTCGATGAACTGGCCAAGCGCAAGGACATCAGCATCAGCGACCTGATCGCCCTGAGCAAGGAGCAGGCGGGCATTGAAAACGAACTGCAGGAACTCGCCCAGGTTGCCGCCGGCCAGCAGCGTCGCCTGGATACCAACCGCGTCACCCTCAACTTCCGCTCTTCCGACGGCGCCAACCAACCGTCACGCTTCAGCCGGATGTTCAGCAACCTGGGGACCAACCTGGTGGACGGCACCGCAGACGCCCTGGAACGCGCCAGCTATGTGCTGCCGTTCGTGATCCTGGCGTTTCCGGTGGTGTGGTTGTGGGTGTGGCTGTGGCGCAAATTTGTCCGGCGCCGCAGCTGATCAGCGCTTCATGCAGCGCTGGTATCGCTCATCCACGCGCTTGGCAAACCACGCCGTGGTCAGGTTGCGGGTGATCTTCGGGCTTTTGAGCACGATGCCCGGCAGGATCGAACGGGGCATCGGCTTGCCGGCGGCCTGGTCGGCCAGGGCAAACACGCGCTTGTAGAGGGCGGTGTCTTCAAAGTCCAGCTGTTCGCCCTGTTCCAGCTGGCTGCGAATGCTGGGGTTGCGCATGTCCAGCTTCGCGCCCAATGAGCGCACCGCCAGTTCGGTGGTGCCGGGCAGCAATGAGCCGTAGCGAATCAAATCCCCGTCCAGCGCCAACTCAGTGCCCGACGCGCGGCTGACCGCCGCCTGGAACGCCGCATTACGGCTGGCGTACCAACCCGCATTGAAGTCGGCAAAGCGGTACAGCGGCTGGTCATAGCTCACCGGGTAACCGAGCAAATGGGCGATACCGAAGTACATGCCGCCGCGCCGGGTGAAGACTTCCCGACGAATCGTGCCATCCACCGTGTAGGGATAACCCCGCGCCTGTTTCTGGGCGAAGTCGATACTGACCTGCATGGGACCGGCGGTGTGCACCGGATTGAAACCGCCAAACAGGGTGTTGCCCAGAGGCACCACGCTGATGAAGTCATCGAAGATGCCACTCAGGTCCTTCTCCGTGCGCGCGGCACTCAAGCGGTCGGCATAGGACTTGCCGGTGGGCGAGCGCAGTTGCAGGGCGCTGCGCACCACAAAAGCGGGCACATGCACCTTGGCGGCACGGCGCAGGATTTCATCCTGGGCGATCTTGCCCATGTTGGGCACGGGCGGGTCGACCTGATAGGTGGACTCCTGCTCGGTCACCGCCAATACGGCACAGATATTCTCGGTACTGGGGTAGATCTTTTGAGTGTCAAAGGCGGTGTAGATGTCCTGGGCCCAGCCGTTGCGGTCTGGAACCTTCGCCGGGAGCAAACGCACGATCTCGGCCTTCACCTCGGCTTCGCTGCGCGCTGGTTGCTGCGGGCCGCGTGACGTGGAACAGCCGGCCAGCACCACCAATGAGGTGAGGCAGAGGATCAGGCAGCGTGGGGACATGGGGCTTCCTTGAGGACGATGGGCCAGGCGTTGCGGATATGGACCGGTAAGTCTAACGCGGGTTCGACGATTCGCCTTCTCGCCAGCCGAGGCCGAACGTGACAGGATCTGTCATCCCTCATTCGTACACGGAGTTTGAATGCCATGCTCAGCCTGAACTTCCTCGTCACCTGCCTGATTGTCGTACTGATCCCCGGCACCGGCGTGATCTTTACCGTGTCCACAGGCCTCACCGCTGGCAAGCGCGCGAGTGTGTTCGCCGCGCTGGGTTGTACGGCCGGTATCCTCCCGCACTTGCTGGCATCCGTGCTCGGCCTTTCCGCACTGCTGCATACCAGCGCGCTGGCCTTCGAAGTCCTGAAATACGCTGGCGTCGCCTATCTGCTGTATCTGGCGTACGCCACCTGGCGTGATCGCTCGGCCTTCGCCATGAATGACGCACCGGCAGTCGCCACCGCGTGCAGTTTGATGCTGCGCGGTTTCCTGCTGAATATTCTCAACCCCAAACTGACCATTTTCTTCCTGGCCTTCCTGCCACAGTTCGTCACACCCGGCAGCACGGCACCCGCCGTGCAAATGCTGGTGCTGAGCGCGGTGTTCATGGCAATGACATTTGCAGTGTTTGTGATCTACGGCCTGCTGGCCAACGGGTTTCGCCGCGCGGTAATCGAGTCGCAGCGGGTGCAGAACTGGCTGCGCCGCAGTTTTGCGGCGGCGTTTGCAGGGCTGGGGTTGAACCTGGCGTTCGCGCAGCGCTGAAGGCTTTTTGATACGTCGCCAAAAAGGGACGATAGCCGCTGAAAGCTCCCACGTAACGGCAAGATAAGCTCTACAGCCCCAACCTGAAAACCGCTGCAAAGTCCCTCGCCTGAATACACAGTGCGAGGGATTGCAGATGGTGGTTTTCGTTAAAGCCCTGGTTGAAGGGGCGGCCTCTTGAACCCGGCCATTGGCAGGCTGGCCCTGACCCCGATGGATGTGAAGACGGTCGACGTTGAAAGCGTCTTCCGTGACTTTCGCGAATGCCTGAATACGTTCGATGACTGGGCGCAAAGCTTCTGGCGCTTCTCGGCGCTGGAGGTCGAGCAGGTCTTCAAGGTCGGCGATGAGGTGGCGCTGGTCGCTCCGATCAATCGCTCAATCATCCCCAGCAGCACCGTCGCCACGTGCCCGGCCAATGGCACCCTGACGCTGGTACATATGTTCCAAAGCACGCGCTTCGTGCCCATCGGCAACACGCCGGTGATGCTGCAGCGCGTCGATCCCAATGGCGGCCCATTGGGCGAGCCGATCCACAAGACCATCGGCCCCAGCGGCCTTCTCGAAATCACCGAGTGTGATCGCAACCAGCCGTACCGAATCAGTTTCTACCCCAACGTTTCCAGGGATCACGTCCAGGCGCTGTATGGGTCTTATCAGTCGGTGATCGCGGGGTTGGAGGCGCGCCTGCGTGAAGAGTGGGCCCGCACTTTCCAGGATCAGTGGAAAGACTATGCCGAAGCCAAGCCCCTCGATCGGCGCCGAATGCTGGAAGCAGCGTTTTTCAGCGGCCTTGGAAAAGCCCTCTTCAATTTGTGGGACAACGTTACGCAGCTGTATGACCTGCTGGCGGACCTCAAGCCCAACAGCGAAAAGCTGTTGGCCTACCTCTCCCAGGCCGAACTCGATGAACTGCTGAAGCTCGGCAACGACACGATTGCCAATGGTTTGCTGGTGCTCAGCGATGAGCCGCTGTTGTTTATCTACCTGTCGGCGATGGTCAGTTGGATGCGCCTGCTGCCACCGCCGCAGATGAATGAACTGTGGGGTGAGATCACTGGCGAGATCCTGATCAATTTGCTGTTGATTCGTGTATTGGGGGCGATGGGGGTGGCGGCGCGGCTGGGGGCCCAAGTGCTGAGCGCTATCAAATCCAAGCGCGCGCGGGAGTTGTTGGAGTTGCTGGCCAGGCAGCTTGTAGAGCCGGGGTTGGAGCCGCATGTCGAAGCGGTGAAGCCTTTGCTGCTCGGTGGCCCGGCGACAGCGATCAAGACCGTACCGGTTGCGCCGTTGAAGGCGGGGGAGCATGTGGTTTCAAACTCCGTGCCGGCGGTTCGTAACAAGACACAGAAGACCGTGTTGGTCAGGCAGGAGCCTGTCGATGATGTGCCGGTTTCAGGGAAGAACCCGAACGGGGATGCGGCAGCCCCTTCGGATAAGACCATCACCAACGGCTGCCCGGTGTCGATGGTTACCGGGGAGGAATTGCTCACCCTCACCGACGGCACGTTGGATGGGATCTTGCCATTCGAGTGGACGCGGTTGTACCGCACCAGTGCGGTGGAAGTGGATGGCGGGTTGGGGTTTGGTTGGAGTCATTCGCTGGCGCATCGGCTGGTGGTGTCGGGCGATTCGGTGGTGTGGACGGACCGTGAGAACCGCTCGATTGAGTTTCCACTGCCGACTGTTGCTCGACCTGCCATCACCAATAGTTTGGCCGAAGCAGCGATCTATTTAGGGTCTTCGCCGGATGAACTGGTGCTGGCCCAGGCATCACGGTTCTATCACTTTCGCGACGGTGTGTTGGTCTCGATCAGCGATGCGTATGACAACCGGCTGCGGATTTCCCGGGATTATTTGGGGCGCATCGAGCGGCTGGATAACGGTGTCGGGCGTTCGCTGTTCCTGCGCTATGCGTTCGGCCACATCGTGGCGGTGGACTATCAGGTTCAGCGTGCCAAGGGGTATGAACCCTTCGAGTGGGTGACCGAGCAGAACGTTGTTTCCTACGCCTATGACGACCTGGGACGACTGGTCTCGGCGACCAATGCGGTAGGCGAAAGCGAGGTTTATCGCTACGACGATCAGCACGTGATTCTTGAGCGCGGACTGGCCGGTGGGGCGAGTTTCTTCTGGGAATGGGAACGGGCTGGCAAGGCCGCGCGATGTGTCCGGCATTGGGCCAGTTTTTCCCAGATGGATACGCGGTATGCCTGGGGGGATGACGGCCGGGTCACACTGCATAACGCCGATGGTAGCCAGGAAGTGTACGTCCATGACGACCGGGCGCGGCTGGTGCAGCGGATTGATCCGGACGGTGCCCAGCATTTCAAATCCTACGATGCCAAAGGCCGACTGACGGTTGAGCAGGATCCGCTGGGGGCGGTGACGGCGTATCAGTACGACGAAGCCGGACGCTTGGTGGCGTTGTTTCCCGGGGATGATGAGCCGACGTCCTACGAGCATGAGAACGGGTTCGTACGGGTTGTAAGGCGGGGTCTGGCGGTCTGGAAGTACGAGCGTAACGACCAGGGCGATGTCATCCGCAAGATCGATCCCGACGGCCATGTCACCGACTACAGCTACGACAAATACGGGCAACTGGTTGGGATTTGGCACCCCGATCACAGTTGCCAGCGGCTGGTGTGGAATGAGCGCGGACAGTTGCTTGAAGAGCAACTGCCGAATGGCGGGATCAAGCGTTATCGCTATGACGATCTTGGCCGGCAGGTGGCGCGCGAGGATGAGCATGGCGCGCTGACCCAGTATCAGTGGGACA
>NZ_MBDT01000035.1:0-314309 GCF_001702295.1 Pseudomonas sp. S3E12 | reverse complement strand
CGCTGGGGGCGGTGACGGCGTATCAGTACGACGAAGCCGGACGCTTGGTGGCGTTGTTTCCCGGGGATGATGAGCCGACGTCCTACGAGCATGAAAACGGCTTCGTACGGGTTATGCGCCGTGGTGAGGCGGTCTGGAAGTACGAGCGCAATGACCAGGGCGATGTCATTCGTAAGACCGATCCCGACGGACATGTTACTGATTACAGCTACGACCAATACGGGCAACTGGTTGGGATTTGGCACCCCGATCACAGTTGCCAGCGGCTGGTGTGGAATGAGCGCGGACAGTTGCTTGAAGAGCAACTGCCGAATGGCGGGATCAAGCGTTATCGCTATGACGATCTTGGCCGGCAGGTGGCGCGCGAGGATGAGCATGGCGCGCTGACCCAGTATCAGTGGGACAGCGTGGGCCGGTTGGTTCGCGTCGTATTACCAGGCGGTGCATGTCGGGAATACAGCTACAACCCCTACGGAAAAATCACCGCCGAACGCGATGAGCTGGGGCATGTCACCCGCTACGAATACGCCAACGGCCTGCACCTGATCAGCCGCCGTGTCAACGCCGACGGTAGTCAGGTCAAGTACCGCTACGACAACGTGCGGTTACTGCTGACCGAGATCGAAAACGAAGTTGGCGAGACCTACCGACTTGATTACCACACCAATGGGCTGATCCAGCAGGAAACCGGGTTTGACGGGCAGCGTACGGCCTACGTCTACGATCTCAATGGCAACCTGCAGGAAAAGACCGAACACGGTGACGACGGCAGTCAGCTCGTTACCCGTTACGAGCGCGATCACGCCGGGCGCCTCGTACGAAAAACCCTGCCCGACGCCAGCGTTGTTGAATATGCCTACGACCGCCAGGGCAACCTGCTCAGCGTCGACGACGGCCATTGGGCGCTGGCCTACGAATACGATCAACAAAACCGCCTCACCGCCGAACATCAGGGCTGGGGCACCTTGCGCTACGGCTACGACGCCTGCGGCCAGCTTCAACACCTGCGCCTGCCGGACAACAACCGCCTGGTGTTCAACCACAGCAAAGGCGGCCACCTCGCCACCATCGAATTAAACGGCGCGCTGCTGACGTCTCACCTATTCAAGGCCGGCCAGGAACATCAGCGCCAACAAGGCCAACTCCTCAGCCACTACCACTACGACGACCAACACCGCCTGCACGCCCACGCAATCACCCAGCAACAAGACCACCTCTACCAACGCCAATACGACTACGACAAAACCGGCAACCTCACCCGCCTGCTCGACACCCGCAAAGGCGAACACCACTACCACTACGACCCGCTAGGCCGCCTCACCCGCGCCGACCACTCCCAAGACCTGCAGGAACGCTTCGGCCACACCCCCGCCGGCAACCTGCTCATGCAAGACCGCCCCGACCCCGACATCGTTGCCGGCAACCGCCTGATGATCCAGGGCGACCGCCACTATGACTACGACGCCTTCGGGAACCTGATCCGTGAACGACGCGGCAAAGGGCATCAACTCGTCACCGAATACCGCTACGACTGCCAGCACCGACTGATCGGCATCACCCAACCCAACGGCCAAACCGCCAGTTACCGCTACGACCCGTTTGGGCGGCGCATCAGCAAAACCGTGGACGGCATAACCACGGAGTTTTTCTGGCAAGGCGACAGGCTGATTGCCGAGCACCATGCGGATCGCCATCGCAGCTATCTCTATGAACCCGACAGTTTCCGTCCGCTGGCACTGCTGGAGGGCTTCGGCCCAAAAAACACCAAAGCCTTCCACTACCAACTAGATCACCTCGGCACGCCCCAGGAACTGACAGACCCAGAGGGCGAAATCGTCTGGTCCGCCCACTACCGCGCCTACGGCCAGATCAGCCGACTCGACAAAGGCACAATCGACAACCCGCTACGTTTTCAGGGTCAGTACTTCGATCAGGAAAGCGGGCTGCACTACAACCGTCATCGCTACTACAATCCGGATATTGGGTGTTACCTGACGCCTGATCCGGTGAAGTTGGCGGGTGGGATCAACGCGTATCAGTACGTGCCGAACCCTATGGGGTGGGTGGATCCGTTAGGCTTGAGCACATGTCCAGGTGGAGATGGATGCAAGCCAAGCACAAGCGTTCCGACGCCCACGGCAAGTGTCAATCACGGAGAGCCCGCTTTACCGCAACTGAGACGTGCGGAACGACAGGCAAGAATTGATGAACTTGCAGAAGCTAACGCTTACAGGCGCTTGGAAGAGCTAGAAAAAGCAACACCGGGCGCGCACTTTTTGGAAAAGCACGGCGCGCAAACAACACTTGATTCTCAGCTTGAAAGAATCAGAACAGCTAAAAACCCTACCACGGGAATTGTTGAAATTTACACATCAGGCCCCAATAATGGGCAACCCAAATATCCACCTGCTGCAACACACTATCTGAGTCACAGGGATCAATTGAACTCGATATATCGAGCACAGCTAATCTTTAGAAGAAACGGCCACGCAGCATCGCTAAGGCCAATGGACATGGGAAAGATTATTGGTGAAGGCTATTCCAGTGGCGGCATGGAGTATAGTCAACAACGCAAAGCTCGAGTAATTCTAGACCAAAACGGAAAACCTAAAACCGCTTATACAGAGTGATGAGCATGAAAAGAAAGCCAAGCATGTCAATAATTCGTGGTTTACTCTTCACTTACGACATTGAAAATACGGATGATCTGGAGCGAGAACGTCTCATAGCCTCGAAAAACATAAACAACGAGAAAGAGCTTATCGAGCTCTTTGATGAATTAACCAAGCCCGAGTTCTTGTCTTATACAAAGTCAGAACAGGAGTGGTTTATTGAATCGATAGAGCACTACCTTGCTATTGACGATAACTTTGATGCAGCTTTTAAAACAATGGCAACTTATTTCAGCGAGCCAGTAACTGATCAACAAGCATTCATGAGAGTACTACTGGAGTGCCTGAAACAATACAGCGGTACTCATAAATCGCAGAAGTGAACTCGACACCACCAGCCACCTGTGGCGAGCAAGCCTGCTCACCACAAGGAATGAAGGCTCAGCCAAATTGAATGGGTGAGCCTCCCAGGCTGATCAGCGTTTACTCAGTTCCATAATCATCCGACTCAACAAGTAAATCCGCGGCGCCACACTCTCCACCTCCGCATACTCCTGCGGTGTATGAATATTCCCCCCTACAATCCCAAACCCATCCAACGTCGGCGTGCCCACCCCGGCGGACAAACTGGCATCCGCGGCCCCGCCGCTGCCTTCAATGGTCAACGTCTTACCCAGCTCCCCGTAAATCCCCTGGGCAATCGCCACCAGCTTGTCCGACTCCGGCGTCTGCGGCATGGGCGGCAGGCCGCGTTTGAGGGTGGTGGTCACTTCGGTTTCCGAGATCAACTTGTTGGCGGAGACCCGCACCAAATCCTTCTCGATCCGATCGAACTCTTCCGGCAATGCCGCACGCACATCGGCCTTGGCGGTGGCTTGGTCGGGGATGACGTTGGTGCGGTCGCCCGCGTTGATCACGGTGAAGTTGATGGTGGTCTTCTTGTCTTCATCGCCGAGTTTGCCCAGTTGCAGAATCTGGTGCGCGGCTTCCATGGCGGCGTTGCGTCCCAGCTCCGGGGCGACGCCGGCGTGGGCGGCTTTGCCTTTGACTTCGACCAGGGCGGTGGCACTGCCTTTGCGCCACACCACCAGGCCGTCGGCTGGGCGGCCGGGCTCCAGGTTCAGCGTGACGTCGTGGGCCTTGGCGGTGTTGCGGATCAGTTCAGAGGCGATGTCGGAACCGGTTTCTTCGCTGGCATCGAGCAGGAAGGTAATCTGGGCATAGTCCTTGAACCCTTGGTTCTTCAGGACTTTGAGCGCGTAGATGCCGGCGACGATGCCGCCCTTGTCATCCATCACGCCGGGGCCATAGGCGCGGCCGTCCTTGATATGAAACGGCCGTTCGGCCGCCGAGCCTTCCTTGAACACGGTGTCCATGTGGGCCATCAGCAGGATTTTGGCCTTGCCGTTGCCCTTGAGGGTGGCGATCACATGGCTGCTGTTGGCGGCGGCATCCGGCACCCGTTCAATGGTGAAGCCCAGTTGTTTGAGTTCATCGACGGCGATGTCACTCACCTGGGTCAAGCCTGGCCCGTAGCCGGAGCCCGAATCGATATTCACCAGGCGCTCCAGCAGTTTCAAGGCCGGGGCCTTGTACTGCTCGGCGTCGGCCTGGATCTGTTTGTGGGGTTCGGCGCTGTAGGCCGGGACTGCAAAAGACAAGGCCAACGTGGCGGCCAGGAAAGTACGCGGGAAGGTGAAGGGCATGAACCGATCCTTGTTGTTTGTTGGGGTGCCGCCTCACCCTACCCCACTAGACCGACCGCAACCAAGTGCCTTGCACCGAACTGACCCGGTTGCGCCCGCTGCTCTTGGCTTCATACAGCGCCAGGTCTGCCTCATTGAGCCAACGGGTCGAGTCGGCGTGCCCCGGTTGATACGGCGCCAGGCCGATGCTCAAGCTGGCGCGCAATGACGGGTCCTGGGCGTAGGCCAACGCGTTGAAGCGATCGCGCAACGCATCCATCAATTCGGTGGCGCGGTTGAGCGGCATGCCCGGCAGGATCACGCAGAACTCATCGCCGCCATAGCGCCCGGCCAGGTCAGTGGCGCGCAGGTTCTGGCGCAGCACTTTGCAGAGCTGGCGCAGCACGATGTCGCCGGTGACGTGGCCATAGGTGTCGTTGATAAGCTTGAAATGGTCGATGTCGATCAACGCAATCGCGGCCCCTTGCTGTTCGCGGCAGCAACGTTGGAACTCGATCTCCAGGTGGTCTTTCCACGCGCCATGGTTGAGCAGGCCGGTCAGGCTGTCGGTGCGACTCAGCGCCAGCAGTTCGCGTTTGTGCCGGGCCAGGGTCACCGCCTGGCGGTAACAGATCCAACCCAGCGCCAGCGGGTACACCATCAGAATCGGCAGGCAGGCATAGAGCTGGACCGGGGTGGTCGTGGCGATAAAGGCCGGGGTGAATATCAACAGCGACGTGCCGATGCCCAGCGCCTGCGCCACCCAGCCCGCCAGCATGAAGCGCGGACCGCCGATGGCGACGTTGTTCATGGTCATCATCGACAGGGTCGTCACACCGGGTAGCGGGTTGAAGTGCATGGCCGCGACCCAGAAACCGCCGCAAAACGAATCGAACAGCAAATTGCGGCGCTCACTGCGCAGCGTATGGGTAGTACGCAACGAGCGCTGAAAGGCCACGACCGGCCAGACAAAGGCGTTGATCACCATCCAGGCCCACGCCCATGGCGCCGGATCCAGCGGGAACATGCCAAACACCACGCACACAAAACCGAGCGTCAGCCCCAAGGTGCGGGATTTATACAAACGGGTAGCGAGCGGAAGTCCTTTTCCTCCGACGGCTGGCATGGAGGGCTGTAATCCTGGATGAATGCCTGGAGTCTATCAGGGCGCCAGCAATTAGCCACCACTGCTAATTCCCCCGCTAAAACGTTCAGTGGGAAAAACCGCGGGCCAGCATCAATGCCACACCCAGCAGCAGTACCGCCGTGATCCGCTGCAACACCACACGGCGCTCGGGGTTTTCCAGCACATGCTTGATGCGCTGGCCGAAGTAGCAATACAGGCAACCGCTGGCAAATTGCAGCACCAGGAAGGTCGCCCCGAGGATGGCGATATCCACCGCCGAACGGTGCTCCCCTGCCCCGGCGAACTGTGGGAATACAGCGCTGAACATGATGAGGGTCTTGGGGTTGGAAAAGCCGGTCAGCAGTCCTTTGCCGAACAGGCTGCGCGAGCCCTCCACGGCAGCCTCCTTGCCGATCGACACGCCGCTGCCGGTCCACTGCTTGTAGGCCAGATAGAGAATGTAGGCCACTCCGACCAACTGAATGGCCTGGGTGATGGCGAGATTGCCCTTGATCAGTGCCGAAAAGCCCACGGCAAAGATCAGGATGGAAATCAGATACGACACACTGGCACCGAGTTGCGCCGGGATCGAACTGCGCAAACCGCTCTTCAAGCCCAGACTCAACAGCAGCAGGGTCATGGGGCCGGGGCTGAAGGTCATGGTGGCGCAAAACAGCAGGAAGTAGAGATACGAAGAGAGCGTCAATGCGCTGGTCATGGCCTTGGACCCAGGGTGAGAAGGCCTGCAGTTTAGGCAAGCGGCGTTGCATAAGGCAGGTAAAGTCAGGCCTAATCCGGCCGAACTTCACCGGTAAAATCAACGGTAAACACAAGGAAGGTTTATGTTTATACCCGCCATCACGTTTGTGAACGGCACACCCAAGGTGCAGCAGATCGTCGAGGCGTTCAGCCAGCTCATCGAGACCGGCGAATGGGCACCCGGCAGCAAGTTGCCGTCGGTGCGGGAGTTGACCCAGGCCCTGGGCGTCAGCAAGTTCACCCTCAACGAAGCCCTGGACCGCCTGCGCGGGCGCAACCTGCTCACCTCCAGCCAGGGCCGTGGCTACTTCGTGGCCGTTGACAGGGTGCGCCCGGCCTCGGCGAGCTGGGTCGACCTGCTGCCCCAGGACCTGCTCAGCGTATTGCGCCGCCCCCTAGCCTCGGTCTACGGCGACCTGCGCCCCGGCGGCGGCCACTTGCCAGAAGCGTGGCTGGACAACGAAGCCTTCCGCCAGGCCATGCGCAGCACCGTGCGCGCGCCGTCGCTACGCATCGCCGCACTGGGCACACCCGCCGGGCTGCTGCCCTTGCGCCAGGCCCTGCAACAGAAGCTGCATGCCGATGGTTTGTCGGTGCCGGTGGAACAAATCATCACCACCCCCAACACCGTGCAGGGCCTGGACATGCTCATGCGCCTGCTCGCCAGGCCCGGCGACACGGTGCTGCTCGACGCACCGTGCTATTTCAACTTTCACGCCAACCTGGCCTTGCACGGGGTCAAGATCGTGACCATCGAGCGGCGCCCCGACGGCTTCGACTTCAGCGTTCTCGAGCAGTTGCTGGCCGAACATCGCCCCAGCCTGTACCTGACCACCAGCGTGCTGCATAACCCCACCGGCCACTCCTTCAGCCCCAGCCAGGCGTTTCGCCTGTTGCAACTGACCCAGCAGTATCACTGCCATATCATCGAAGATGACCTCTACGCCGACCTGCACCCCAACCCACCGCCGCGCCTGGCCACTGTCGCCGGCCTCGACCAGGTCACCTACCTTTCGGGCTTCTCCAAAGTCCTCAGCGCCAACGCCCGTGTCAGCTATGTGGTGGCCGCACCGCAACTGGCGGCCAACCTTACCCATATGAAGCTGATGAGCGGCGGCGTGACCTCGGAACTGTTCGAGCAGATCGTCTACCGCATGCTCAGCGAAGGCAGCTACACCAAGCACCGCAAGCGCATGGTCCAACGCCTGATGGAAGCCGGCGGACGCGTGGAGCAATGGCTGCGGCGCTGCGGGTGCGAGTTGCCGATGGCCTATGAAGGCGGGATGTTCATCTGGGCACGCCTGCCACCGGGTGTGAACGGCGAATGGTTGGCCCAGGAAGCGTTGAAACGCAGCCTGGTACTGGCGCCGGGCGCGCTCTTCGGCTACGACCCGGCCTATCGCGATTCGATGCGTTTCAACGTGGCCCACAGTGATGAGCCACGGGTGCAGCAGGTGTTTGAAGCGCTGTTACTCGAGGCCGTGGGCGGGTCCTGAACGACAGCGCGGTTCTGCTACCCCCTGCGACGTTCGATCCTTTCTTGTTCGTTGACCCATTCTGTTACACACCATATAGTGTGCCCACAAACAGAACAGACCACTACATAGTGTGCAGCATCGGTAATCACCGTCCACACTCTGCGCAGTATTTCAATGCCTGGCAGCCTGCAAATCAGATTTTTTTGGACGGGTTCACATGCCGTCAAAACGGAACAGAAGGGAGTATTTCAATGCTGAGTTGGGATGAAGTCGACAACGAGGACACCGGTGCAGCCGTGATCAAAGGCGCCAACGCCGGCCACGCCACCGAAGCCAACATGGACCGCCTCGACGGTGCCGGCGCCGCTGCCGCCATCGAAGCCCGCGCCGTCACCGCCAGTGACTCCGCCGCCATCGTGCGCGCCAAGGCTGCCCTGGACAAACTCGACGTCGCCGAAGGCCTCGCCGAACTTGAAGGCGCCTCCGCCCGCGTCGCCGTCGACGAAAAGCGCATGATCAACTGCCGCGCCGACCTCAACCAACTCGTGCCCTTCAAGTACGACTGGGCCTGGCAGAAATACCTCGACGGCTGCGCCAACCACTGGATGCCGCAAGAGGTCAACATGACCGCCGACATCGCCCTGTGGAAAAACCCCGAAGGCCTGACCGACGACGAACGCCGCATCGTCATGCGCAACCTCGGCTTCTTCTCCACCGCCGACTCCCTGGTCGCCAACAACCTGGTGCTGGCCGTGTACCGCCTGATCACCAACCCGGAGTGCCGCCAGTACATCCTGCGCCAGGCTTTCGAAGAAGCGATCCACACCCACGCCTACCAGTACTGCATCGAATCGTTGGCCATGGACGAAGGCGAGATCTTCAACATGTACCACGAGATCCCATCGGTCGCTAAGAAAGCGGCGTGGGGCCTGAAATACACCCGCTCTATCTCCGATCCGAAGTTCGAAACCGGCACCATCGACACCGACAAGGAACTGCTGCGCAACCTGGTCGCTTACTACTGCGTGCTGGAAGGCATCTTCTTCTACTGCGGCTTCACCCAGATCCTGTCCATGGGCCGCCGCAACAAAATGACCGGCGTGGCGGAACAGTTCCAGTACATCCTGCGCGATGAGTCGATGCACTTGAACTTCGGTATCGACGTGATCAACCAGATCAAGATCGAAAACCCGCATTTGTGGGATGCCGAGATGAAGGAAGAAGCGACCCAGATGATTCTGCAGGGGACGCAGCTGGAGATTGAATATGCGCGCGATACCATGCCGCGCGGTGTGCTGGGGATGAACGCGGCGATGATGGAGGATTACCTCAAGTTCATCGCTAACCGTCGTCTGTCGCAGATTGGCTTGAAGGAAGAGTATCCAGGCACGACCAACCCGTTCCCGTGGATGAGCGAGATCATGGACTTGAAGAAAGAGAAGAATTTCTTCGAAACCCGTGTGATCGAGTATCAGACCGGCGGTGCGCTGAGCTGGGATTGATTAAAAACGGCCCCTTTCTGGGGCCGTGTTGTTTCACTTGTCGATGTTTTTTATGCCCAATCAAACCATCAAGACCCCCTGCGTCGGCCTGTGCTCCACCGTTTACGGCGACCTGGTCTGCCGGGGCTGCAAGCGTTATCACCATGAAGTGATCCAGTGGAATGGCTACAACGCCGAGGAAAAGCAGGCGGTATGGCTGCGCCTTGAGCAATTGCTGGTGCAGGTCATGGCCAGCAAGCTGGAGGTGTCCGACCCGCAGCGCCTGCGCCAGCAACTGGAGGACCGCAAGATTCGCTTTATGCCGCACCAGTCGCCGTATTGCTGGGCGTACCAGCTGATTGCCCGGGGCGCTCGGGTGATTTCCAGGCTGGACGCCTATGGGTTGGCGTTGTTGCCGGAGTTTCGCGAGCGCAGCCTGGCGGATTTGCGCGATGCCATTGACCGGGAGTTTTTCCTGCTGTCCGAGGCGCATTACGAGCGGTATATCGCCCCGGGATTTATACGCGAAGTGTTTGGCCCGCCCCTCATCGCCAGCAGTATGTGACCGTCGCAGCTGTCGAGCCTTGGCGAGGCTGCGTCAGGCCCTCACCAACAGCCCAAGCAACTGCCACGGCGTCATCTTCGTCACCATGATCATCACGATCACAAACATCCCCAGGAACCCGAAAACGCCCAGCCAGAACCATTGCCGATAAACACCACGGTATCCATCATCCAGTGCCGTCTCGGTCTGGACCGCCCGAGAGGCCATCCGATGCAAGCGCTTCTGCAGCACCAGCACCGGCAACCACAGCGAGCCCACGCAGAGGAAGATGATCAACGCGGTCAGTACCCATTCAGTGGTCACCGGCAGCCCGGCCAGCCGGATCAGCAGCAAGCCCGTGATGATCTGGATGACGCCCGCCGGCGTGGTGATCCAGGTGTCGAACCGTACGACCATGCGCGCCACATGGGCGATCACCTGCGGATTGCCGGTACGGCTGGCGGCGATCAGCATCCTGCGCAGCGTCAGGTCCTGCCAGCCCAGCACGTCGTGCACCTGGCCCTGCTTGAGTTGCTTGATCGGTTTGCCCGCATAGGCAAGCACACCTTCGATGGTCGACAGCCCCGGCATCTTCGCCGAAGAGGAAATGCCATGCTCGATGGTGTCGATGCGCGTAAAGCGATAGCGGTACTGATCGATGAGGGCGGACGACAACGTCGGTACAGAGCTGCAACCGCTGAGGACGGCCACGCCCGCCTGCCGGGCTTTCGCGTCCAGCACGCCGATGCCATTGACGAAGGCCCGGCAGTCCGACAGGTCGCAGTAGTTCACGCGCGCATCGATGCAGTGCTGGGCGACGGCATAGGACTGCCCCTGGAACGGGCCGCCGGTGTGGATCACCAACTGGATGTGCATCGACTGCAAGACGCCAGCGAACCCGACCGCCATGGCGTCGCCGCACCAGCTTTCGCACTCGCGGCCGGAGGATGTTTTCAACGCATCGACTTTGCCCCGCAACTTGTGTGGGTGGCGGCCCGAGACCACCAGTTCAATGCCCGGCGCGCCCGCCAAGTGCCGGCAAATGATGCTGCCGAAGTTGCCGTAGCCGCCGATCACCATCACCCTGAGTGCCATTGCCTGCTTCCCTGATCAATCATGTGTGCGCCGAGCCTGAGGCAGGCCGGCGGCTGAAACCGCTAAAGATACCCGATTTGCTTAATAGCCTGAGCCGGGTCGACACTCAGGCGACGTCCCCCCCCGACCTCAGGGCTGCTTACGATAAAACCCGGTCAGATAGTCCTGGCTGTCCGGCGCCGAGTTGTGCTCGATCACGGCAAAACCCTTCACCAGTTGGATATGATACGGCCCGGCCCGAGGGGGCGCCTGTGGTGCGCGCACGATGATCAGGTTTGCGGTTTCCATCGGCACGCGTTGGTGCGTAGTGATGATGATCTTGTCGGTGCCGGTGTCTTTGAGCGTCACGCTGAGTTCCGCCACTTCCCGGCCCTGGGCATCGCGTTCGGGAAGGATTTTCAGGTCCAGGTCACCGTCGCGGTCGAGGAAGTCGTCGCGCATCTGGTAATGGCCATCGCGCTGGTCGCGGGCCACGTCGCCGAGTTTGTTGTACTCAGGCTCCCGGTCCTGCCTGTGCAGTTGAATCTGCAGTTCGGGCTGGTCGCCGCTGGCGCCACTGACCCAGGTGCCCGCGTAGTCATAAGGTTCGACGGTTTCCCGCGTGATGCGCCAGATGCCGGTTTGACGGCCGTCATCGGCATATTCGTGCAGGTAGATAAACGACTGATCGCCGTATTCCCCCTGATCCCCCACCAGTTTGATCGGCTTGCCGCTACCGCTTTTGGTGTAGCGCAACTCACCGATCAGCACCGCGCCCTGTTGCTGGTACCAGAGCTGCACCGGGATCTTGCCGTTGAGGGTGCCGGCCAGGAACTCGGGGTCTTCGTTGACCGGCCCTTCCAGCCTGGGCGTTTCCAGCCATTGGCCGTCCTTCCACTCACCGGTGGTGCGCAACATGTAGCCGCTGGGCATGCTGTTGTTGGCGTCATCGTCCGTCGCCGGCACTTCCGCCTGGGTGTACGCGCTGAGTCGCACCAGTTTGCCGTCGCGCATCTGATAGCGGCTGGCGCGGGTCCAGCAGCAACCCCGGTCGGTCTGCGAATGGATAATGCCGTCCTCGGGATTGATCGAAAACATCCCACCGGAGGTCTCGTTGGCCAGGTCGGTCAAGGGACCATTCAGCACCCAGTGGGACGTGTGCGGGTCTTGCAGATACACGTCGTAACTGGACTGGAAGTCCTTGTCTGCACCGGTGCCATTGCGGATCGCCAGGTCCTGGCGGCCATCCTGGTTGATATCGGCGAAGTACACCACGCCGTTCTCCCCCATCAGGCGCCAGTCCACGGTTCTGCCTTGCTGGTCCAGCGGCACCTGGGCATCCGGGGTCTGCAATTGCTGAAGGATTTCGAGGGAGCTTTTATCGCGCAGGGTGATGAGCGCCGGCGCCAGGTGCTGCAAGTCCTGCGGCACCTCCGGGAACAACACCTCGACCAGGTATTGACCGCTGGGGTCATTGACCGAGAACGAACGGGGCTCGGCCATGACGGGAGCGGCCAGGGCCAGGGAGAGGAGTACACCGCTGAGTCGCGTACGCATCCAACGCATCCTTGCTGAAATTCGGGGGCGGCAGTGTAAAGGCAAATGGCGAAGGCTTCGAACAAATCGCTGTTTAGGCGCACTCAATGGCTGCTATGTTTTGTGCCTCACGAGCCAAAGGACGCGCCATGGAACCGTTAGCCACCAACGCTGCATTGGTGCTCATCGACATGCAGCAGGGCATGAATGACCCGAAGCTCGGGCGCCGCAACAACCCGCAGGCCGAGCAGCAGTTGCAGCAATTGCTCGGCGCCTGGCGGCAGTCGGGTCGGCCTGTGGTGCACGTCAGGCACATCTCCCGTACCCCCGGCTCGGTATTCTGGCCGGGCCAGCCGGGCTGCGAATTTCAGCCTGCGCTGCAACCGCTGGCCCACGAACACGTGGTGGAAAAAAACGTACCCTGTGCCTTCATCGCCACCGGGTTGGAACGCTGGCTGCACGCGCGCTCGATCAAGCAACTGGTGATCGCCGGGGTGATCACCAACAACTCCGTCGAAGCAACCGCACGCACAGGCGGCAACCTGGGCTTTGACGTGCTCGTCGCCGCAGACGCCTGCTACACCTTCGATCAAACCGATGGGTCCGGGCGCCTGTGGCCAGCGGAGGACGTGCACGCGCTGTCGCTGAGCAACCTGGCCATGGACTACGCCAGGGTGGCCGAGACGGCCGGGATTCTCGGCGCTATGCGCTGAACACGCCGGCTTGCACCAGCATGTCAACCAGCGCTTCAGGCCAGACCGTTTCCTCGGTGGCACGCAACGCCTGAGCCGACCACCAATGATGGTCCGCCATCACCTGGGTCTCTTCCAGCGTCCACTCAGCCCTGGACAGTTCGGTGCTGGCGGTGTGCACCACAAAGTAGTGCTCGACGGCCGACACCGTTTCACCGCTGGGCAGCATCAGCGCAAACCGGCGCTCGGCGATAGGCGCGGCAACGGCCTGCACCTGGATACCGGTTTCCTCGCGCAGCTCGCGGATTGCAGCGGCCTCGAAAGTCTCCCCCGGTTCGACACCGCCGCCAGGGGTAGCCCAGTAATTTTGACCGGCCAGTGCGCCGTCTTTATGGATGAACCTGAAGAGCAGTACTTCGTGCGCGGGGTTGATCACCAGCAGTCGTGCAGCCTTTCGTTCACGCATGGGTCTTCCTTGGGGTCGGGGGTTGATGAGCCTGCAGATACGCCCTCAGCATCAAGGTGGTTTGCTGCTCCAGCGCAGCCTCGAACGCAGGCGCGGCGTTCCCCTCAAGCAGGGTGCGCACCGGGCCGACGATGGCACTCAGCGAGATCGCCGCGACCAGGCCAGGGTCGTCAAAGTGGGCGTCGGACGCCGTTGCCAGCATGGCTGCAATCGCGCCCACCATTCGCAGGTTGATACGTGCGACCAACTCCGGCCCGCCGCGTTCGGCTGCGATCGCATACAGCGCCTTGGATACCGCCTGTTCGCGCAATTTTGCGGTGAGTAATGCCTTGACCAGGCCGCCCGCCATCTCCGCAACCGACGCGCCCTGAAGCCCGGAGCACGCCAGTTCGACGCTATCGGCCACGCGCACCAGGTGTTTTTCCAGAATGGCGGCGAGCAACGCATCGCGATTTGGGTAGTACTGGTAGAGACTGCCCACCGACATTCCCGCGCGCTCCGCCACCCGCGTAGTGGTGCAGCGCACCAGGCCCTGCTGGGTCAAAACCTGAAGGGTTGCCTCATGCAATGCTTCGACGGTTGCCGCGGAGCGTGCTTGAACCGCTGATTTTCTTGGTTTCAATGACGCTTTGACGGTGCTCATGGAATGCGAATTCCAAAATCTGAAGGATCCTTCATATTAGGGCCTTATTCAGTTCAAGCAAGAGCAGCAGTCATGAGCAACCTGGCAAGCAGCGGTACCTTCACCCTTGGCGACCATAAGGTCAACCGCATCGGCTACGGCACAATGCAACTGGCTGGGCCGGGTGTATTCGGCCCGCCCAAGGACCGGGATGCGGCCCTGGCGGTACTGCGTGAGGCCGTCGCAGCCGGTGTGAACCATATCGATACCAGCGATTTCTACGGACCGCACGTCACCAACCAAATTATCCGCGAGGCACTGCATCCTTACCGGGACGACCTCACGATCGTCACCAAGATCGGCGCCCGTCGCGACGATCAAGGTGGATGGCATGGCGCAGCATCGAAGGCGGAACTGACCCAGGCCGTGCATGACAACTTGCGTAACCTGGGCCTGGACGTGCTGGATGTGGTCAATTTCCGTTGCACCCACAACCTGATGGGCACGGCAGAAGGCTCGATCGCAGCGCCCCTGGCCGCACTCGCCGAACTGCAACAGCAGGGCCTGGTACGCCATATCGGCATCAGCAACGTCACGCCGACGCAAGTGGCCGAAGCCCGTGGCCTGATTGAGTTCGTCTGCGTGCAGAACCTGTACAACATCGCCCACCAACACGACAACGCCTTGATCGATGAGCTGGCCAGGGACGGCATCGCCTATGTACCGTTCTTCCCCCTAGGCGGATTTACCCCGGTCCAATCATCGACACTGACTAACGTTGCCCAGCGCCTGGGCGTAACGCCAAAGCAACTGGCCCTGGCGTGGTTGCTGCGTCGCTCAGCGAATATCCTGCTGATTCCGGGGACCTCATCGGTCGCTCATTTGCGAGAAAACCTCGCCGTAGCCGAACTGGACCTGACGGACGACGTGCTGGCAGAACTGAACGACATCGCAGGGTAAACGCATCAGCCTGCCAGTAATTGCGCGATAGCCTTACGCAGATCCCCATGCACGTCTTCCGCGTACGGCAACGCATTTTTCCAGTCATAAAACCAAACGGGCATCTTGCGCTTGTCATCCGGTTCCGAGGCGTAGCGCGGGAAAATATGGCAATGCAACTCCGGCTCCGAATTGCCCAGGATCTCGTAGTTCATCCGCAATGCACCGCTGGCTTGCAGCACCGCGTCGCCGATGCGCGCCATGTCGAGCAGGTAGATCGCGCGGGCGTCGGCATCCAGGTCGTTCAGGCTGGCGACCACCGGGTCGGGCAATAGCAGGCAGTAGCCAGGCAGGAATTGCACATCGCCCATCACTGCCCAGCCTGAGGGCATGCGGCAGATGACTTTGTCGTTAGTGCCGTTGCGGGCCTGTTCTACGCGTTCCATGATCAGCGGCATACCCTGTCCTTGCGTTAGGTGAGTGCGGGCTGCATCTTAACCATCGTCGACATTTTCAGCACTGGAAACAGCCCATGCGCATAGCCTGCCTTCATACCGCCGCCAGCAATATCAGCGTGTTTGAAACCGCCGCGAAAGCACTGGGTATCGGCGCTGATGTGCTACGCCATGAAGTGCGCGCCGACCTGTTGGCTGCTGCCGAAAACGCCGGTCATCTGAGCGCCGACATATGCGCATCCACCGCATCAGCCCTGCTTGCACTGGCTGAACAGGCCGACGCCGTGGTGCTCACCTGCTCGACCCTGGGTCCGGTCGTTGAAGGTATCTGCAGCAGTGTCCCGATCCTGAGGACAGACGAAGCGCTGGCCGCCTCGGCGGTGCAGGATGGCGGAAAAATTGCGGTGCTGTGCGCGGTGGAAACCACCCTCGAACCTACCGCGCGGCTGTTTCACAAGGCCGCGCTGCAATCGAACGCGGTCGTCGAAGTGCGGCTGGTTCCGGGGGCATGGCGCTTATTCAAGGCGGGTGACATCGACGGCTACCTGGCGACAATCGCCAGAGCTGCCGATGCCGCCTATAGGGATGGAATGACACGGGTTGCGCTGGGCCAGGCGTCGATGAGCGCGGCCGCCGTGCAGGTAACGGCCGGCCCGCTGCCCCTCACCAGCGCAGCGGCCGGGCTGGCGGCCGCTATGCGGGCCGTTGCCCTCAGTGCGGTTGTGCAACCATTGCACGCCAGGCCTGAACGCTAGGTCGCTCGTTGACCCTGGCCTGCCAGGCGCGCAGGGCTTCACACGTCTGCGGCACCGGCAATTGCACCAGGTCCGCGAAGATCATGCCGCCGAGTAACGCGATATCGGCCATTGAGAAGGCATCGCCCGCCACAAAATCGCGGGTCTTGAGCACGTTATCGAAATAGTGCATCCCCCTGACCGCCTTGTCCCGCATGCGCATGCCCCATTCGGCGTTCTGATAAAGCTCTACCTCAGGCCCAAGCCCAGGGGTGGCATGATGGAAATACACGCTGACCGCATCCATCAATTCAATCTCTGCGCGCTTGGTCATCATGTGGATCAGGCCTTGCTCGGTCGGCGTCCTGCCGGTGAGGGTCGGGTTGCCATCGAGCGTGTCCAGGTACTGGGTGATAGCCGTGCATTCAGCGATGAACGTGCCGTCGTCCAGTTGCAGCACTGGCAGGGTGCCGGAGTAGTTGAGGGCCAGGAACTCAGGTTGTTTGTGCTCCCCTTTCCATAGGTTGACCGACACGAACTCAACGCGCGGCAACAGATTTTTCTCGGCCAGCGCTATACGAACGCGCGCTGGATAGGGGCCGTTGTACCAATCATAAATTTTCATCAACGGCGGTTGGGATACGTCGGGTTGTGGTTGTTGGAACGTCATGATTTGCTCGCCTACCTGTCAAGTGGTAGGTAGAGACTGGAGGTATTATTTCAGACTGTCAAGCATTACCTACCAGTTGGCAGGTAAAACCTTATCAGCGTAGAATTCGCCCCTCCCCACACTGAAGAGCAATCCACACGTGAGTGAAAATGCCCGCGAAGCGATTCTGGAGGCCGCCAGACTCGCCGCTCAGCACTACGGCTACAGTGGCATCAACTTCCGCAGCATCGGCGAAACGGTGGGGATCAAGAACGCCAGTATCTATTACCACTTCCCGAGCAAAGCCGATCTCGGCGCAGCCGTTGCCAGGCGCTATTGGGAAGACGCTGCCAACGCCCTCGCGGCGATACGCAGTGAGAACCCGGATCCGCTGCAGTGCCTGCGTGCTTATCCGAGCATCTTTCGAAAATCACTCGAAGACGGCAACCGCTTGTGCCTCTCCAGCTTTATGGCGGCCGAATATAAGGACCTGCCCGAGCCGGTGAAGGAAGAGATACTGACGTTTGCCAATATCAACGTAGCCTGGCTGGCGGCGTTGCTTGCTGAGCTCGAACCCGCCGGTGCAGAGGCCTGCGAGCGTCGCGCGCGTGCCATCTACACCGCCATTGCCGGCGCGCAGTTGATTGCCCGAACCCGGGCCGATCTCAGTTTGTACGACGAACTGGTCCAGAGTTATCGGGACGCGGGGCTTATCCCGGCGTGACAAGCTGGAGCCCTGCCGGCGACAGGTAGCGCTCCAGCAATGGCCCCATCGCTGTTGGCCCAACAACACTGCTTGGACAGCTTGTGCTGAATCAACACACGCCCCCTCCCCCAAAAATCCACATATCCCCTTGAAATAAAGGCATTTAATCCTCTGGCATGACGCGTGCAATCGCCTTCGCATACTGACGAAGGATACCCCCATGCCCCAGACACTGCCCCAGGCGCTGTTGCGCCAAGCCCACACCCGAGGGTCAGCGATTGCCTTGCGCTTCAAGCGCCTGGGTATCTGGCATGAGCGCAGCTGGAGCGCGGTGGCTGACGAGGTCAGCCAGCTCGCCGCCGCCTTGCATCAGCGCCGCTTCGGGCCTGACGATAACCTGTTGATCCTCAGCCAGGCGCGCCCCGAAGCGTTGCTGCTGGCGCTGGCCGCACAATGGCTGGGCGCCAGCGTCACGCTGCTCGACCCGGACCGCGACAACCGGGCGCTGCTGGCCGGGCTGCGACCGCGCTTCGTGCTCGTGCAAGACCTGGAAGCGCTGCAACAACTCGGCGAACGCGGGGTGGTGGTGTTTCTTGACGGGCGTGGCCTGAGCCAGTTCGCAGACGCCGATTTGATCGACTATGCCGAGCTGCGTGCCGATGCACCGCCACCCGCCCACGCCCCGCAGCCGAGCGACACCGCCTTCGTCTTTCATGCCGACACCTCCCTGCACTTGACCCATGGGCAACTGCTCGCGGGCGGCCGGACGCTGGTCGACCGCGAACACCTCGGCGCCGACGACGAAGCCCTGGCCGCACGGGTGTTTGCCGCCAGCGGGCAGGCACGCTACCTGCTGGCGCCCTGGCTGCACGCGGGCTTTCGGCTGAACTTCCCCGAGGCCCTCGCCACCCGCGACACCGACCGCCGCGAGCTGGGCCCGACCCTGGTGCTGGGCACCCGCGAATCCTATGGGCGCCTGGAGCAATGGGTGCGTGAACGCCTGCCACTGCCGGGCAGCATCAGCCATCGTTTATACGACTGGGCCATGCAGCCGACCCCCTCCCCCGTGCGCCGCTGGCTGGGCCATTGGCTGGTGCGTCGCCCGTTGCTGGATGTACTGGGCATGAGCCGCCTGCGCGTGCCCTTGCTGGTCGGGCCGCCACTGCATCCGGAAAGTGCCGCCTTCTTTGCGGCCCTGGGCATTCGTCCCGGCCATTGGCAAGAGCCGTCCACCCGCCACGAACCCAGCGACCACTTGCTGCCTCAATCTGCCTGACGAGCCTTTTATGCCCACACCCACTGAAGCGGTATTACTGCGGCTCGATGACATTTCCCTGTCGTTCAAGGGCATCAAGGCCATCACCTCCATCAGTTTCGAGGTCAAGGCCGGTGACATCTGTGGCCTGATCGGCCCCAACGGCGCGGGTAAAAGCTCGCTGCTCAACGTGATCAACGGGGTCTACCACCCCCAGGGCGGCAGCATCCGCTATGCCGGCCAGACCCGGCGGCGCATGCGCGCGCACCAGGCGGCCGAGGGCGGGATTGCGCGGACCTTCCAGAATATCGCGCTGTTCAAGGGCATGAGCGTGCTCGACAACGTGCTCACCGGGCGCAACCTCAAGCGCCGCAGCAGTTGGCTGGAACAGATGCTGCGCCTGGGCCGCGCGCCACGGGAGGACGACGCCCACCGCCTGCACGCGGAAAAGGTGATTGCCTTCCTGCAGATCCATCCCTGGCGCCACGTGCTGGTCGGCACCCTGCCCTATGGCCTGCAAAAACGTGTCGAACTGGCCCGCGCCCTGGCCGCCGAACCGACCCTGCTGTTGCTGGATGAACCCATGGCCGGCATGAACGCCCAGGAGAAAGCCCAGATGAGCCAGTTTATCCGCGACATCAACCGCGAGTTCGGCACCACCGTGGTGTTGATCGAGCACGACATCGGCGTGGTCATGGGCTTGTGCGACCACGTGGTGGTCCTCGACTACGGTCGCAAGATCGGCGACGGCACCCCGCAACAGGTGCGCGCCAACCCCGATGTCATCGCCGCCTACCTGGGTACCTGAACATGGAATTTTTCTTCGAAGTGCTGATCGGCGGGCTGCTGGCGGGCGTGATGTATGCCCTGGTGGCGATTGGTTTTGTGCTGATCTACAAGGCCTCCGGCGTGTTCAATTTTGCCCAGGGCGCCATGGTGCTGTTCGCCGCGCTGACGTTTGTCAGCCTGTTGGAGCGCGGCTTCCCGTTTGCCTGGGCGTTCCTGATCACCCTGGCGAGCATGGTGGTGCTGGCACTGCTGATCGAAAAAGTGGTGCTGCGGCCCTTGGTCAATCGTCCACCGATCATCCTCTTCATGGCGACCCTCGGGCTGTCCTACATGATCGAAGGCTTTGCGCAGTTCCTCTGGGGTGCGCAGGTGCACGGGCTGGACCTCGGCATCGCGGACGAACCGCTGGAAATCCGCGGCATGCTGCTTTCGCAATTCGACCTGTTTGCCGCCGGCACCGCCGCCGCGCTGGTGATCGTGCTGTCGCTGCTGTTCAACAGGACGCGGGTGGGCCTGTCGTTGCGGGCGGTGGCCGATGACCCGCTGGCGTCCATGGCCATCGGTATTCGCCTGCCGCGCATCTGGGCGTTGGTGTGGGCGGTGGCCGGGTTCGTCGGGCTGGTGGCCGGGTTGCTCTGGGGCGCACGCCTGGGGGTGCAGTTCTCGCTCTCGCTGGTGGTGCTCAAGGCGCTGCCGGTGCTGATCATCGGCGGGTTCTCGTCCATCGGTGGGGCGATTGTCGGCGGCCTGATCATCGGTGCGGCGGAGAAGATCGCCGAGATCTACCTCGGCCCGATCATCGGCAGCGGCATCGAGAACTGGGTGCCCTACGTCCTCGCGTTGCTGTTCCTGCTGGTGCGGCCTGCCGGGTTGTTCGGCGAGCGCGCCATCGAACGGGTTTGATTGTCCTTGGGGAAATGCCTGCATGTTGTATCAAGAAGTCGGTCAAATCAGCACCTCCTACGCGGCCGAGCGTCGCACCTTTCGCCTGCGCCAGGACCGCGTCGCGCTGTGGCTGCTGCTGGGCGTGGCGTTCTTTGCGGTGCCCTGGCTGGGCAATGACTACTGGTTCAGCGCAATCCTGGTGCCGCTGCTGGTGCTGTCGCTGGCCGGGCTTGGGCTCAACCTGCTGACGGGCTACGCCGGGCAACTTTCACTCGGCTCGGCGGCGTTCATGGCGGTGGGCGCGTTTGCCGCCTACAACCTGCAGTTGCGGGTGCCCGGCCTGCCGCTGCTGGTGAGCTTTGCCCAGGGTGGCGTGATCGCCGCCGCGGTGGCGGTGTTCTTCGGCTTGCCGAGCCTGCGCATCAAGGGCTTTTACCTGCTGGTGGCGACCCTGGCCGCGCAGTTCGTGGTGGAGTGGGTGCTCACCCGCTTCAGCTGGTTTACCAACGACAACGCCTCGGGCGTGATCACCTCACCGCCGCTGCTGATTGCCGGGCTGGATTTCAGCTCACCGCGTGGCCGCTACGTGCTGACGCTGGCCGTGGTGGTGACGCTGTTCTGGCTGGGCAAGAACCTGGTGCGCAGCGAACTGGGCCGCAACTGGATGGCGGTGCGCGACATGGACACCGCCGCTGCGGTCATCGGCATTCGCCTGTTGAAGGCCAAGCTGCTGGCGTTTGCCATCAGCGGCTTCTACCTGGGCATCGCCGGTTCACTGTGGGCGTTCGCCTACCTGGGCACGGTCGAGCCCCACGGCTTTGACCTGAGCCGCTCGTTCCAGGTGTTGTTCATCATCATTATCGGCGGCCTGGGCAGCGTGCTCGGCAACGTCCTTGGCGCGGCATTCATCGTGTTGTTCCCGATCCTGCTGGCCAATCTCTTCGCGCTGTTGCCCGCTGGACTGATGGATGCCGGACAGCTGGAAAACATCCAGAAGATGCTGTTTGGCGCGCTGATCATCGCGTTTTTGATCAAGGAACCGGAGGGGTTGGCCCGTCTGTGGCAGCGCTTTCGTCAACGGGCCAGGGTTTGGCCGCTGCGTTACTGAACTCAATAACCCCCCAGGAATGACCTCCATGACACACCGCTTATCGCTGCGCCGCCTGGCCTTGGGCCTGGCCCTGATCACCGCCGGGCTCACGGCCGGCGCCCAGGCTGCCAACGAACAATATTTCCCGTTGCAGAGCTACCGGGTCGGTCCGTACGCCGCCGGTGGCACCGGTTTCTTCGGGGGCTTTATCGACTACCTGCAATACATCAATGCCAAGGGCGGGGTGAACGGCGTCAAGCTGACCTGGAGCGAATGCGAGACCGAGTACGTGGTGGAAAAAGGCGTCGAATGCTATGAGCGCCTCAAGGGTGGGCTTAACGGTGCACCGGCCGCCGCCACCAACCCGCTGTCAGTCGGCATCGCCTATGCCACCCTGGACCGCTCCACCGCCGACAAACTGCCGCTGATCACCATCAACCATGGCCGCACCGACTCTACCGACGGCAGCGTGTTCCCCTACGTGTTCCCGCTGCAGCTCAACCCGTATTCGGAAGTCTCGGCGATCATCAACTACATCGGCCAACGCGAAGGCGGCGCCGACAAGCTCAAGGGCAAGAAAATCGCCGTGCTCTACCACGGCTCGCCCTACGGCAAGGAAACCAATGGCGTGCTCGAAACCCTGGCGAAAAACGCCGGCTTCGAACTGACCCTGCTGGAAGTGCCGCACCCCGGCAACGAGCAGCAATCGCAGTGGCTGAACATCCGGCGCCTCAAGCCCGACTGGGTGATCCTGCGCGGCTGGGGTGTGATGAACCCGGTGGCGCTCAAGTCCGCGCAGAAAGTCGGCTACCCGGCCGATCACATCATCGGCAATATCTGGAGCAACTCCGAAGAAGACGTGGTACCGGCCGGTGCCGCCGCCAAAGGCTTTATCTCGATCACCACCCACCCGTCGGGCACCGACTTCCCGGTGCTGCAAGGGATCAAGCAAAGCGTGGTAGACGCCGGTAAGGGCAACCTGGCCGACCCCAAGCGTTTCGGCACCGTGTATTACAACCTGGGCGTGGTCAACGGCATCCTCAACGTCGAAGCCCTGCGCCTGGCCCAGGAAAAATACGGGCAAAAACCATTGACCGGCGAGCAGGTACGCTGGGGCTTCGAACACCTGAACCTCGACGACGCACGCCTGCAGGCCCTGGGCGCCAAGGGCCTGGTGCAACCGCTGAAACTCTCCTGCGCCGACCACGAAGGCGGCGGCGCCGTGCGCTTCCAGCAATGGGATGGCCAACGCTGGAACCTGATCAGCGACTGGGTACAGGCCGACCGCGCCTTGCTGCGGCCGATCATCGAAGCCTCGGCGGCGCAGTACGCCAAGGAGAAAGGCATCACGCCGCGGGATTGCAGCAAAGAGCAGTAAGCCCGAAATAGACCGTTGTTGAGCGCTCACCCGGAGTGGGTAGTACCGCCCAGGCGCTCAGCAACCCAATCGGCAATCCAGGCGCCGGCGTTCGAGGTGTTGTCCAGGCTGCTGTGGTGGATACCGCCTTCACGCGGGGTGAACACCTTCAATTCGCGATCCGGGCTGTTGGTGAGTTGGTCATAGGACTGATGCGCGTACGCCAGCGGAATCTGTCGGTCGGCCTCGCCATGACTCACCAGGAACGGCACCTTGATACGCTCCATTACCCCGTTGAGGTGCACCTGCTCGGCGAGCGTCATGAACGCCTCCATGCTGCTCGCACCCCACACCCAGCACACGTGCTCCCAGTAGTGCGGCACCGGTCGTTCACCTTCGCGGGCCAGGCGGCGCTTCTGCATTTCGCCCCAGTTATGGTTCGCCCCCCACACTGCGCCCAGGGCGAAGCGCGGTTCGAACGCTACAGCGCGCGGGCAGTAATACCCACCCAGGGACACCCCCAGCAAGCCGATACGCAGCGGGTCGATTTCGCGGCGGGTTTGCAGGTAGTCCATCAGCGGGCTGGCCCACAGTTCGGTGTTGACGACTGCGGTCATGCCATGCAGGCGCAGGGCTTCGCCGGTGCCGGGCTGGTCGATGAACAGGCTGGAGATGCCGCGTTTGGCAAGCAATTGCGGGAACAGCCCGGCGCGATGGACCATCTCCTTGGTGCTGTCCAGGCCATTGATCACCACCAGACACGGCGCCGCGTCAGTTACGCCCTCAGCCGGGGTGAACAGCCCGGCGAGATGGGCACCGTCGTAGGGAATTTCAAACCGCCGGGTATTTTCGCCAGACAGTTCGACGCCTTCGGCGAAGGTGCGCAGAAACTTGGCGTACAACGCTTTGCGAGGCGCATGACCGTGAGCCTGCATACGCTCGGCAGTGATGAAATACACCGCCGCGCGGTTCAACTTGTCACCGGCGCTGAGCCACCTGCCGGCCGCCTTGTCTTCCTGCGCCAAGGCCACCAGGTTGTCGCCTCCAGCCTCCCAGGCGGCCATAAACGCCCGGGTGCCCGCATCGTCACCCTGGCGGGCTACCTCCAGCAGCGGCCGGCACATGGTGTCGATCTCGCCGATCTTGCCGCCCATCTCGATGGCTGCCGCAACTGCCAGGCTCCACACATAATTGGTTTCGAAATACTGGAACATGCTCATGGGTCAATCCTTGTGAAAATCAGCGGCGCATAGCCGGGAATTCGCCCTGGTAAAAGGTCACGTCCCAGGGAATGTCGTCCTGCATGAACGCAGGCGGGTTGCCCATCCACTGGGCCGTGCCGAAGCGAAACTCCCATTCGCGCGGTACCCAACTGTCGTCGAGGTAATCGGTGTCGGCGCCGTACTCGGCCTCACCACCGGTGGGTGAGTTGAAGTAGCAGAAGATTGCCGAAGCGATGCGGTGGCGGCCGGTACCGAGAAAGCCATGCTGCCAACCGCGTCGGGTCATGTAATTGGAGCCGACCATCACCTCGTCGAAGTCCTCGACCCCGAAGCAGGTGTGATGAAAACGCGGCACCCCGCCCGCCCCCGGTGCCTTGTTATTGAGCAGGAAGGTGTTGTGGTGCTCATTGGCACCGTCGGCGCGCAGGTAGGTACCCACGCCTTTCTGATGGTCGGACAGGCGAAAGTTCAGACGGTCGCGAAAGAACGCAAAGCTCTGCCAATAGTCATCCACGGCAAACACCACGTGGTTGATGGTTTTAGGTCGAGCCCGCGTGCGCCATTTGCGGTGCTGGTTGAGACGGTTGACGTTGCCGGCAGCGTTGACCGGGTCGGGGGCGTAAGTAACTTTCCTGCGGTTGAACACGC
Organism: Pseudomonas sp. S3E12; assembly: GCF_001702295.1. Lineage (NCBI taxonomy): Bacteria > Pseudomonadati > Pseudomonadota > Gammaproteobacteria > Pseudomonadales > Pseudomonadaceae > Pseudomonas > Pseudomonas sp. S3E12. The sequence continues at coordinate 289,504 of NZ_MBDT01000035.1, read as the reverse complement.
GAAGCCCCAAGGCCTGGCCGCAATCGCTGAGAAAGTGCCAGGCATCATCATCGCCCAGGAGAACCTCACGGTCGCTGGACAAGTCGGCGACCAGCCGCGCCAGGTTTTCAGCGTTGTCCACGCCCCAGATGGTCTCCTTCACACCGAAGCCTTCGTAGCGCGACGCCGGAATAGAGGGGTGATGCATTTCGCGCACGATAATGGTCGAGCCTTCCTCCAGTCGATACAGGCTTTCCTGATCGTTGGCACTGAGGCGCACCAGGCCGAAATCATCAAAGAAGCGCGAGGCCAGGGCCAGGTCCTCGACGCCATACAACAGGGTGTCGATGCCGATGATCGCCATCTCAGGTCTCCTGGAAAGTGAAATTGCGCTGCATGGTTGTGTCCTCATCAAACAGGGGTCTAAGGCCAGAGTAAGAAGCCCGGCCCATGCCGACTAATCGTTTGTCGACATGGGTTCTATCCATGGCGTGGATGGCTTCAGACGCCCGCCATGGAGTGCGACGAATCAGTGACGGCTGTTCAAACCCAGCATCTCGTCGAATTGCACATGCAACAGCAGCCCGGCGGCATAACCATCGCGCGGGTTGACGCCGGTGTAGGGGTTCAACCAACTGCTGGCTCCCCACGTACGCAGCACGAAGGGGCTGAGAACGATGCTGTCGGTGAGGATGAAGTTGGCGTCCAGCGCGACCGCATACTCGTTGCGCCCGGGGCGGTAACTGCCACCGCCCGATGCCGCGTGAGCCTCTTCAAGGAAGCGTTGCTCGCGACTGGTCAGTTGTGCCCAGTTGACGTTCACCGAATAGCTGTCGAACGGTCGGCTGCGAAAGGGTGCGGAAAGAATCAGCCCTGCGTTGCCTTGGGTGCCGACGCCATTGGTGGTGCCTTCATCAAGTGTGTGGGTCAAGCTGGCATAGGCTGCTACCGCTGTTGGGTTGAGGTCTTGGGTGGCGCCGCCGTCCTGGCGCCAGACGGTTTTCTTGGCGCCCAGGTAGAAACCTGTCACGCCCTTGCGGGTATCGGCAGCGGCAGTTGTGTCAGTGACTTTCGAAGTGCCGTTGACCGTGAAATAGGGGTCGGTCTGTTGCCCGTTATTGTGAAAGCCCAGCACCTCGAACGTTTGCGGGTAGGCTTGCATGCGATAGTCGGTGCGATAGGCCAGGTTCGCCAGGTACACCGTACTCAAGGTACCGCCACTTTCGCCGACGTCGCGCTCCCAGCCGTTGGTGAAAGGATAGGCATTGTTGCTGCGCCACGCACCGACCTGCGCGCGCACGGCGGGGCTGAAATCGTAGCCGACGCGCGCACCCCAGTTGGCGTAGGGCGGCGGGTTGATACCGGCCGTGTCCTGCAGGATCGCGTTCACGCATCCCAGCGGCACGTTGCACAGCGGCAGCGCAAAGTAGTTGCCGGCGTTGCTCTTGCCCGCTTCGATGGACAGCTTGTCGTCGAGCAATTTCTGCTCGTAGGTGAACAGGCTCAGGTGGCTGACATTCGGAATGTAAGGGCCCGGTTTACCGGCAATCACATCACCCACCTGCCCACCGTAGTCCAGGTTGCTGGTCCAGGGCACGTACAGCTGCTCGAAGTGGATCGTCCCACCGGGCAGGCCAATGAGCTTGTCGAGGTTGAAGTCGGCGCCGATGGCAAAGATGGTCAGTGACTCGTGGTTACCGGTGTACAGGCCGGCGCTGGGGTTGCGCAGGTAAATCTCAGTCATCGACAGGTGCGGGCTCACACCATGGTCGTTGAGCCACTTGCCCTGCGCTTCAAGAAGCTTGCCACTTTTGGGTGGCACATTGGGCTCCACATTCAATACGCGCGGACCGACTTTTTCATTCGGGTACTCGTCGCTCGGCGCGGCGGCAGCCAGGGCGGGGCCTGCCGTCACGATGATCAATGCACAACCAACCGCCATTCGAATCGTCATGTTCAGTCTCTTTTGTTGTTTTTATGAGATAAGGGGGGCCTGCTCCGGTACCAGGGCACCGGAGTGTTCGGTCATTCCAGGGTCAGGCGTCTTCGAGATTGACGCCGGTCAGGCGCAGGTTGCGTGCCGCCCGGCACTTCACCAGGCTGGCGCCGAGTGCCAGCAGTACCACCGGCAGGCAGAGCCAGCCGGCCCAGCCAATGGTGGTGGCCAGGCTTCCGCTGACCTTGCCAACGGCCACGACCAGGATCGGGCTGAAAAACATGCCCAGGCAGTAGCTGCCGTACCACATGCCAGTGCCCAACCCGCGGCGCTGCCACGGCAGTTCACGCATGTTCCAGATGGCCAGGGTGGGCAACATCAGGCCGCAGCCCAGGCCGTTGATCAGTGCAACAACCATGATTGCCTGCCAGGTGTGCATCGCCGGAATCAACAGAAAGCTGGTAGCGATCAGGCCAAAGGCCAGGGCCAGGCAATGGGGGGTGCGCAGGCCCAGGCGAGTCAGCAGGTGCACGCTAAGAGTACCCAGCACGATCATCACGCTGCACGCCGACGCGACGAGGCCGGCGGTCTGCGGCGACGGTTCGCCGATGTCCCCGAGCAGATAGGCCATCTGGATCTGCAGGATCATGAACATGACCGCGCCGATGAAGGTCACCACACAAATCCCCAGCATCAGCAACGGCCGAAAGCTCACGTTGTTGCGCGCCTGCTCTTCGTCCGACGCCATGCTGGCGGCGCGCGGTTCCCACAGCATGACCTTGCTCAATAGCGCCAGTGCCAGGGGCACCGCGTAGACCACATAGGGCATGCGCCAGCCAAGTTCACCCAAGGCGCCGCCTACCATGAAGAACAGGATCGCCGACGACGACGCAAAGGTGGTTTGCAGCGCCAGGTACTTCTGGCGTTGCGCACCGCTGTAGTAGTCGCCGATCAGCATGGTGCTGATGGTCACCACCACCGCCTCCACGCAGCCCAGGGCGATACGACTGACGATGATTGCGTAGAGCGAGTCGAGGAACATCGGCATCAGGCCGAACACGCCGTAGCCGACAATCGACGCCACCAGCAATTGCTTGCGCCCATACCGATCGGCCAACACGCCCACCAGCGGGCTGAGCAACGCCACCAGCAAGCCGGGAATAGTCAGTGCCACCGGGATCAGGAACTCGACGTTAGGCACGTCGGAAAAATGCGCCTGCATCTGTGGCAGGCTCGGCGCTACCACGATGGCCGCCATCGGTGACAGACAGTTGATCAACAACAACAGGTACGTCGCGAGGGTCGCCTTTGACTGGGTGACGCGGGTAGGAGCGTTCATGGTCTCTCCGGATTGTTATTATTAAAGGGTGAAACGCACGCTGGGGTATTACAACTGCAGGGTTCGCTCGATCAGTTGTTCGATGCCTCCGTCATGGCGCAAGCCCAGGGCTTCGGATGCCTCGGCATGCAAGGGCGGGTAGCGGCCGAAATTCGCCTCCAGGTGTTCATCAGGCTGGTACTCCACCTGTGCACGGCGGTCTTCGCCGAAACGCCTGCACAGCCCGTCGACCAACTGCGCCATACTCAGGTGCAACACCGGCAGCGCGAACACTCGCCGCGCCACCAGTCGCTCGGGCGCCAGCGTAGCGGCGTGCAGCAGGTTATCGACACAGCGTGCCGCCGACATCCACCAGGCCTGCGCCTGCGGCGATACCGGGCACTCGAAACGCGTGCCCGCCGCCAGCGCCCAGAACACCTCGCTCATGAACGCCGACAACAACCCGGAAGGTTGCGGCGGTCGGGCCACAATGCCCGGTAAGCGCAGGCTGATGCCATCGATCCAGCCACGGCGGCTGAAATCATCGATCAGCAACTCACCCATCAATTTCTGGGTGGCGTAACTCAATTGCGGGTGCAGGCGCGTGTGGTCGTCTACCGCGGTCGGCAAGGGCGAGCCATACACTGCGATGGTGCTGGCGAACACTACACGCGCCGGGCTGGGTTGATCCTTGAGCCCTTCCAGCAACGCCAGCGTGGCGTCCAGGTTGACTCGACGGCCCAGGCTGTAGTCGCGCTCGGCGGCCCCACCGGGGATGCTCGCCAAATGGAAGGCGATATCGACCGGCGTTTCCAGGGCATCGGCCAGCAACCGCAGGTCGGCGATACTGCCGGCAAGGCAGCGCACGCGGGGGTCCGGCGGTATCTGAGGAAACGCCAGGTCCAGCAGGGTCAAACGTGTCCAGCCCGGCAGTGCATAGGGATCGGCCAGTAAGCGACGTACCAGGGTGGCGCCCACAAAACCATTGGCGCCGGTGATCAATACATGCATGTCAGTGCTCCTGCACGGGGGCTGGAACAAACCGGTGATCGATGGCGCCGAACAGGCTTTGCCCGTCCAGGCCAAAGATTTCAAAGCGCAAACGGTCGCCGAATTTCAGGAAAGGCGTGTTCGCCTCACCCTGCTCGATCACTTCTATTGCACGTCGCTCGGCCAGGCAGGCCGAGCCTTTGGCGGTGTAGTCACGGTTGGAGAAGGTGCCCGAGCCCAGCACCGTACCGGCGCGCAAGTTGCGGGTACGAGCCAGGTGCATTACCAGTTCCGGGAAGCTGAAGTCCATTTCATCGCCGTTGGGTTCGCCGAAACGCTGGCCGTTGCACTGCACATGCAGCGGCAGCTTGACGCGGCCGTCGTGCCAGGCTTCGCCCAGTTCATCCGGGGTGACCGCCACCGGCGCAAACACCGTACTGGGTTTGGCCCGCAGTGGACCGAAACCGATACTCACCTCCTTGAACAGATGCGCGCGCAGGCTCACGTCGTTGAGCAGCATCAGCAACTTGATATGCCCCGCCGCTGCCGTTGGCTGAATGCCCATGGGCACATCATCAAGCACCACTGCTACCTCGCCCTCGAAATCGATCTGGTGGTCCTCGCCGGGCACCGGGTAATCGTCGCAGGCACCGAAGAAATCGTCCCCGGCGCCCTGGTAGATGATAGGCACGCCGGGATCTTTCTTGATGTCCAGATTGTACGCACGCTCCATCAGGCTGCCGTGGTTGAGGAACGACGAGGCATCGGCCCATTGGTAGGCACGGGGCAGCGGTGCCATGGCCGCGCGCGGGTCAAAAGCGAACGCCTGGGGTGCCCGGCCTGCGTTAAGTGCTGCGGACAACTGCTGCAATGCCGGTTCGCAGCGGGTCCATTCTTCCAGCGCAGCCTGCAGGGTGCCGGCGATTCCACTGGCCAGCACCGCGCGGCCCAGGTCGCGACTGACAACCACCAAGCGCCCATCGCGGGTGTGATCCTTCAGGGTTGCAAGTTTCATCGGTGTGCTCCTGGCCCGGACCACAGGGCCGGGCATTCAATGAGTTCCAGCAGATTGCCGCTGTTGTCGCGCACAAAGCCCATGGGGGTGCCTTCGATGACCGTTTCGAAAACGATGTCGGCACCTTTGCCGCGCAACGCGTGGAAGGCAGTCGCGGCATCCTGCACGGCAAAGCACAAGTGCTTGTGGCCGTGGGTCTTGAGGTCCAGGTGCGGCTCGCGACGCTCGCTCGGTAACGGGTGCGCTTGGTCCAGCTGGAACAGCTCGATGCGGTAGTCGCCGCAGCGGATAAAGGCGATATGCGCCGGGATCCGGTCAATGTAGGCGCGGCTTTCCAGCTCGAAACCGAGCATCAGCCGGTACCAGCCGATGGACGCCTCCAGGTCGGGGACGCTGATCCCGCCGTGGTGGGGTTTGATCGCAAACATGGCAGCCTTCCTCAGCTCAGTGCCCGACCGCCATCCACTGGGATGACCGCGCCGGTGGTAAATGTCAGATGGCAGGCCAGGGCCAACACCGCCTGGGCGACCTCTTCGGGCAAGGCCAGGCGACCCAACGGGGTACGTGCGGCTTGCTCGTCACGCCAGCCCTGGGCCAGGCCCTGGACGAACTCCGTATCGGCCAACCCCGGCGCCACCGACACCACCCTTACCTGAGGCGCCAGGGCACGGGCCAGGGACTGGGTCAGGTTGTCCACCGCCGCCTTGCTCGCGCAGTAGGCAATATTGCTGCCCATGGCCGTACGCGCGGCAATCGAGCTGATGTTCACCACCAGCCCATCGCCGCCGGCCTTGAGCAGCGGTGCCAAGGCCCGGATACAGGCGATCGGACCGCGCACGTTGATGGCCAGGATATTGTCGATCAGCCCGTCATCCAGCCCCTCAAGGTCGGCATGCGCGACAAACCGCGTCGTGCCGGCGCAATTGACCAGAATGTCGCAACGCCCAAAGTGCCTCTGTACCTGAGTGGCCAGTCGCTCGAGCATGGCGCTGTCGGTGACAGGTGCCGCCACGGCGAGGTGGCCACCGGCAACAGTCGGCAGGTCAGTCACCAGGGTATGAGCGGCATCGCTGGAGCGGTTGTACCCCACCACTACGCTGGCACCCGCGCGGGCCAGGGCATGGCAGATCACCGCCCCCAACCCGCCGGTGGCTCCGGTAACGACGGCGACCTTGCCTTCCAGGCGGCCCATCAGGAGGCCTTCTTCAGCCGACGCACACGGATATCCGCCTGCTCCTTGTGGCCGGAGAAATGCTCCAGTGCACACAACCGCGAGCAGACTTCACCGATGGCCACGCTGGCTTCGTCTGTGAGCACCCGCTGGTAGGTATGAGTCTTGATGAACTTGCCCACCCAGAGCCCGCCGGTGTAACGCCCGGCGCCCATGGTCGGCAGCGTGTGATTGGTGCCGATCACCTTGTCGCCGTAGGACACATTGGTGCGATGCCCCAGGAACAGGCCGCCATAGTGAGTCATGCGCGCCAGGAACCAGTCCGGGTCGCGGGTCATCACCTGCACGTGTTCAGAGCAGATGCGCTCGGATTCGGCGAGCATCTCTTCGTCGCTGTCACACAAGATGATCTCGCCATAGTCGCGCCAGGCCACACTGGCCACCGGAGCAGTGTCCAGGCGCGCGAGCACCTGCTCGATGGCCGCCGGCAATTCTTCGGCAATACGGCGGCTGGTGGTCACGCAAAACGCCGGTGAAGTCGGCCCATGTTCGGCCTGGCCCAGCAGGTCGACCGCCACCAGTTCGGCATCCACCGTGTCATCGCAGATGACCATGGTTTCCGTAGGCCCGGCGAACAGGTCAATACCGACGCGACCGTACAGTTGACGCTTGGCTTCGGCCACGTAGGCATTGCCCGGACCGACGATCATGTCGACCTTCTCGATGTGCTCGGTGCCCAGGGCCATGGCAGCGACACCTTGCACGCCACCCATCACATAGATTTCATCAGCCCCCGCCATGGCCATCGCGGCGATGATCTCCGGCGACGGCTGGCCATCGAATGGCGGTGCACAGGCGATCACGCGTTTCACACCGGCCACTTTGGCGGTAAGCACGCTCATGTGCGCCGAGGCCAGCAGCGGGTACTTGCCGCCAGGGATGTAACAGCCTACCGAACTCACCGGGATGTGCTTGTGCCCGAGCACCACGCCCGGCAGGGTTTCGACCTCCACGTCGCGCATCGACAGCAACTGGATTTGGGCGAAACGACGGATCTGGGCCTGGGCGAAGGTGATGTCCTCAATGGCCTGGGGCGACAGGCTGTCTATGCACGCCTGGATCTGCTCCTGGCTCAGCCGCAGGCTCGGCGGGTTCCAGCCGTCGAACTGTTGCGAGTACTCCCGCACAGCCGCTTCGCCGCGCTGATCGATCGCATGGATAATCTGTTCGACCGTGTCGCGCACCTGGGCGTTGAGCGCCGCCTTGTGCTCCGCCGGTTTGCCTTTTTTCAGATAACGAATCATGAGCCGGTTCCTGTCTTGTTATTCGGTATTCAGCGCCAGTGGATCAGCGGTTGGCCCGCCAGTGGCGCCCGGAAAAACGGAATGCGTGTGCCCTGCAGACTGCCCAGGTACACGGTTTTCAAATCGGGCCCGCCAAACGTCAGGCTGGCCATCCATGGTGCCAGTGTGCCGTGGGCAGCCTGCATGATCTGCGGGGTGAGGGTTTTGGCGCGGTAGTGCTGGTTCAGCAACGCTGTGGCGACCGGGTTACCGTCATCAAGCAGGTTGAGTACTTCGCCATCGGGGGTCAGGGCAATCAGCTTGTCGCTCATCACCAAGGTCACCCACAGGTTGCCGAAGCTGTCGAAGGCAAAACCGTCGGGAAAGCCCTCCAGCTCCGCCGGGCCAAACACTTCACGCTCCCCTAGCGAGCCGTCGGCCTGCTGGCGCAGGCGGGAGATTCGCCGCACATTGCTTTCCACCACGTACAACCATTCTTCGTTGTCGTCGAAGCGGATTTCGTTGGTGCCGCCAAACCCTTCGGCGACGATGCGAATGCCCTGGGCGTCGATCACGCCGATGTAGCCATCCAGCACGCCGGAATTGATCGAGTCGGTCCACGGTTGCATCGTGGTCGTCACCGTGAACCAGATACGCCCCTTGCGATCCCGTAGAGGGAAGTTGGTCTTGCCCAGGGGCTTGCCGTCGAGCTGGTCAAACAGCACCTGGACATGGCCCTGGCGGTCGAGCTTCTCGATACGGTCCAGGCCCCAGTTGCAGATGATGAAGTCGCCCTGCTCCGTCAGCGCCAGGCCATTGGGCAGCGACGCGCCCTGGGACTGCACATAGCGCGATTCGAAGGACGCCGCCTGCGCCTCCACCTGCGTGGGCGCCAACAAGGTCTGCTCGCCATTGGCAGTAATATGCATCACCCCGCCACGTGCGTCGGCGGACCACAGGCTGCCGTCGGGCTGGGCGATGATGCATTCGGGGCGTTGCAGGTCGTGGCCGATGAAACCGATAGCGTCGCGGTCGACCTGCCAGCCTTTGAGCGGATTACGTTGCATGAGCATGTCCTTGGGTCATATAGGCTGGGCGACTACATCGATCATTTGTTTCATCAAACCGGCGAAGTTGGCATCCGGTGTCGGCCGCTGCTCCCACTCGCCGATCTGCACGGACCCTTGGTTGATGAATTTGCAACGCTCGTAGCGACGCAGCATGAAACCTTCGAGCACCTCGGCCAGGCTCAGCTCGGCGCCACACAGTTCACCCAGCACCACGGCATCCTCCACCGCCTGCGCGGCGCCCTGGCCCATGTGCGGCGTGGTGGCGTGCGCGGCATCGCCAATCAACAACACGCGCCCGCGGTACCAGGGGGCCGGCATCAACAGGGCTTCCAGCGGGCGATAGACCACTTGGGTGTTGTCGGTGATCTGGGCGCTCAGCTCCGGTACCAGGCCGCCGTAGCCTTCAAGGCGTCGGCGGAACTCGGCGGCCAGCGTGTCCGGGTCGAAGAACGGGTTGCCGGGTTCTTCGAACACCGACAGGATGTACAGGCTGTCTTCGGTCAATGGCGTGTAGCCAGCCTTGCCGCCCGGCTTGCCCTCAAACATGTGCGACCAGAGCAGGTCCTTGGGCCGTGGCAGGTTGTAGCGCCACACGCCCTGCCCCGTGAATTGCGGCGTGTACTGCTCGCCGAATATCGTCGTACGCACTTTGGAGTACACACCGTCGGCCCCCACCACCAGGTCATAATCACCCCGACTGCCGTCGGTGAACCCCACGCTGACGCCGTGTTCATGTTGAGAAATATCACTGAAGGTCAGGCCCAGACGCAGGTTGGCGCCACTGGCGGCCACCGCATCAAGCAATACCTGATGCAACGCGGGACGGGTCAGTCCGAGGTTCGCGGGATACTGCTCGCCGGCCAGCCGTGCACCACTGAGTTCGGCTTTTACCTCCCCCTGCTGGTTGCAGATGCGCAGGCCCTTGTAAGGGAAACCGGCGGCCACGGCCGCGTCGGCAATACCCAGTTGCGCCATGGCGCGAATGCAGTTGGCCTGGACCACGATACCCACGTGATACACCTTGGCCTGGGGGCTGATTTCGACAATATCGACCACTACGCCGGACTTGCGCAGGGCGATGGCGGCGCTGAGGCCGCCGATGCCACCGCCGACGATCAGCACATGCTTGATGGCGCTCATCAACGCACTCCTCTTGGATGCAGAGTGAAGTGGGCACACAGGCTTGGAAGCGTGAGGTGGGGCACAGGACTGCTCTCCATATTTATTGTTGTTATGGCCGGCCTCACAGGGGGCTGGCTGAACATGGGCCAACCTTACTCACCCCTCAGGTATGCCGGAAATTGTTTGTTCGGATAGGTCCCATCCATCAGATGGATAGCCCAACAGCCACCGCTATTTGCGTTTCAAATCCTTTGCCAGGCAGGTATAACAAGCCTGGATGCCCGTAAGCACAATCATAAAAAACGGAGTAACGCCATGCGCTTTCACGGTCTGGATTTGAACCTCCTCGTGGTGCTGGACATGCTGCTGGCGGAGCAGAACATCACCCGTACCGGTGAGCGCCTGCATCTCAGCCAGCCGGCCACCAGTGCGGCGTTGTCACGCCTGCGCGACTATTTCGAAGATGATTTACTGGTACAGGTCGGTCGCAGGATGGTCCGCACACCGATGGCCGAAACCCTGGCCCAGCCGATTCGTGATTTGCTGATCCAGATGCGCTCCACCTTGGAAAACCGCAGCCGATTCCAGCCGGACCTGGCACGCCGAAACTTCACGCTGATGGCGTCGGATTATGTGGGCATGGTGCTGCTGCCCGAGGTCAGTCGCAGGCTGAACACCCTGGCACCGTCATGCTCCATCGAACAGTTCCTGCCCACGGATGAGGCCGCCCTTGAGATCGAGCGTGGGCACGTGGACTTCCTGGTGCTGCCGGACAAGAACATCCTCAAGGAACACCCCTGTGTGGCGCTGTTCAGCGACGAATACGTGTGCGTGATGTGCAAGGACCATCCGGCGGCCAATGGGCCTTTGTCCATGGATGACTATAAGGCGCTGGGGCACGTGCTGGTGCGCTGGGGCGGCGAACATCGCGCCCCGATGGCTGATGAGTGGTTTGCGCGCAGTTTCGGGTTCACACGCCGTGTGGAAGTGACCACCAACACCTTCAACAGTGTGCCGCCGTTTCTGATCGGTACCCTGCGGGTCGCCACCATGCACCGTCGCCTGGCGGAGAGATGGGCGCAATACTTGCCGCTGCGGATCGTGTCCGCCCCCTGGACCGCGCCGCCGCTGACCATGTCCATGCAGTGGAACAAATACCAGCAGCTCGACCCCGGGCTGGCCTGGTTGCGCAACCTGATCATCGAGACCTCCGCCTCGATGGATCCCGATCAGGCATCGTAGGCCTGGCGGGCGGCCTCGATGACCGGGGCCTGTTGTTCGAGCCACACCAGCAGCGCCTCAAACTGGGTAACCAATGAAACGCCCAATGGCTTGAGGCTGTATTCCACCTGCGGCGGAATGGTAGCGATCACACGACGTTCGAGCATCCCGTCACGTTCCAGCGCACGCAGCTTGAGGGTGAGAATGCGCTGCGACAAGCTACCCTCCGCCATATCGTTGACCTGCCGTTGCAGTTCGGTAAAGCGCAGCGTACCGGTGTGCAGTACCAGCAACAGCAACGGGGTCCAGCGATCGCCAAGCCGAGCCAGGGATTCACGCACAGGGCCATGGGGATCATTGCCGCCGCGCAGCACCCGCGCTTTCAGATCATCCAGCGCCTGGCGCTGAATCTTGTCGACCACATGCATCGAGCCTTCACCTTTGTGCATCCCACTCTCCCTGCCAGCCCCTGGGGGGTACGTACATTCAGGTAACCGACCTACATTAAAGTGCCGTCTTCCGCCTGCCGGCCCGCTGCCCCAGTATCCGGCACAGCGGCGCCCTGCCCCCGGGCAGTACGCCGACAACAAAAACAACAGAAGCGGAAGATCCTATGAATCATTACGATATCGTCGCCATCGGCGGCGGGCACAATGGCCTCGTGGCCGCAGCCTATCTGGCCAAGGCCGGCAAAAAAGTCCTCGTGCTGGAACGCAAGGACTATGTGGGCGGTGGCGTGACAACGCGCCAGCTTAACACTCCAGGCTTCTGGCATGACGAGCACTCCAGCGTGCATATCATGATCCAGGGCAACCCCATGATCACCCGCGACGAGCTCGGTCTGTTCAGCCGGTTCGGCCTCAAGTACAACTACTCCGATGTGCCCCATGCGACCGTCTTCGAAGACGGCAGCGCACTGATCACCTACCGCGACCTGGACAAGGCCTGCGAATCCATCGCCAGCGTGTCGCCTCGCGACGCAGAGACCTATCGCAAGCTGGCGACCAAGGCCGCCGGGCTGCTACCGATGTTCCTCTCCGGTTTCTATTCACCCCCGCCGCCCATGGGGGCCATGGTCGCCATGCTTGACCAGAGCCAGGAAGGCCGCGAGATGTTCGACGCCATGCAGCGCAGTACCCTGGACATCGTCGATAACCTGTTTGAGCACGACAAGGTCAAGATCCACCTGTTGCGGGTGATCGCCGAAAACCTGCAAGCCCCGGACGAGTTGGGTACAGGTATGGGTGTGTATGTGTTCGTCGGCATCATGCACACGTACGGCGTGTCGCAACCGGTGGGTGGCAGTGGCAAGCTTTCAGAAGCCCTGGTGCGCTGCATCGAGCACCACGGCGGCGAGATCCGTTGTAACAGCGAAGTGCGCAAGGTGATCGTCGAAGACGGGCGCGCCAACGGTGTGGAGCTGGCCGACGGTGAGCGAATTCTAGCCCGAGACGCGGTGGTCGGCGCCTTGCACCCCCATGTAATCAAACGCTTCGTCGACGGGCTTGATCCTGGGGTGACCGCACGCGCCGAACGCGCCACGCTGGCCCCATTCAGCCTGTTCGTCAGCCACTACGACTTGCACCGGCAGGCCGAGTTTCATGCCGGCGCCGATGTCGGTCGCGCCACGATGCTGACCATGATGAGCTGCGACCGCCTGAGCGACATGCTCGACGACTTCGACGAGTTGCGCCGTGGGCGGGTGTCCAGGCGCAGGCTGGTGGCCGGTGGCGACGAGAGCATCAATGACCCGACCCGCGTGCCGCCAGGCAAGGGCATGTTCCACGGTATGACGTTCGCACCCTATAACCTCGCCGAAGGCGGTGCCGCGCGCTGGGACGAGTACAAGGAAGAATTCGGCGATCTGAGCCTCCAGGCGTATCGCAAGTTCGTCAAGAACCTTACGCCGGATAACATCATCGCCCGCAAGGTGTGCTCGCCGCTGGACCTGGAACGCAGTTCGCCCAACTCCATGGTCAAGGGCGATGTACACGGCGTCGCCCCCTACTTCTACCAGAGTTTCGCCCACCGCCCCACGCCCGACCTCGGCCGCTTGAGCGTACCCGGGCTGGACAACCTGTACCTGGTGGGTCCTTTCATGCACCCGGGCGGCGGCGTATTCGGTGCCGGCCGGGGCACCGCAATCAAAATATTCGATGACCTGGGCATCGATTTCGACCGTGTGACAAGGAACTGATCATGAAAATATTCGGCAGCGACAACAGCGAGCTGATGACCGTGAGCGCCATAGAGCGCAGCGGTGACGACCTGGTACTCAAGGGTAAGATTTTCGGCGCCATGCCCATGCTGGCCAGGGTGCGACCGGAAGAAGCACGTGCAGCCTTACGCCTGCTTGACATCAAGACGGCTGTGTTCCTCTTGAGCCTGCTGTTCAGGCCGGCCAGCCGCAAAGCCGGCAAGTAAGCGCCAGGGTGCTGCAGGAGAGCGGCTTGGCCACTCACCTGCAGCGCTGCATCAGTCCACTCCCAACTCCACCACCCCACGGCTCAGCCGCACCGGCCACACTCGCAAACGCTGGTGCGGTGCCTCCAGGCATTGGCCGTCGTGCAAACGGTAATGCTGCTTGTAGATCGGCGCGGCCACCACCAGGTCGCCCTTGATGCTGCCGACCAGCCCGCGTCCGATCACATTCGCGCCGGATTCAGGGTCGTGGTTGTCGATCGCGTACAGCGTCTGGTCCTGGGCGCCGGGCAGGTAGAACAGCGCGACTTGGGCGCCGTCCAGCCACACCACGACGCCGGAATTACTCACCAGGTCGGTCTCGTTGCACACGCTTTTCCAGGTGGCAAGGTTGCGCTGCGTGTTGGACTGGCTCATCAGGCAAGCTCCTCGGTGACGGCAATCAGGTTGAGTTCGGCGGCCATGATCGGCCGACGCTGGCCGCGTTCCTGGACAAAGTGGATGTCCGGGTCGGGGCGTTTATCGTTGACGAAGGTGCGGAAGCGCTTGAGTTTTTCCGGGTCCTTGAGGGCGTTGGCCCACTCGCATTCATAGCGGTCGACCACCAGTTGCATTTGCGCTTCAAGCTCGGCGCCCAGGCCCAGGCTGTCGTGCAGGATCACGTCCTTGAGGAAATCCAGGCCGCCTTCCAGGCTTTCGCGCCAGACCGAGGTGCGTTGCAACTTGTCGGCGGTGCGGATGTAGAACATCAGGAAGCGGTCGATGTACTGGATCAGCGTGGCGTCATCCAGGTCGGTGGCGAACAGTTCGGCGTGGCGTGGGCGCATGCCGCCGTTGCCGGCGATGTACAGGTTCCAGCCCTTCTCGGTGGCAATCACGCCCACGTCCTTGCTCTGCGCCTCGGCGCATTCGCGGGTGCAGCCGGACACCGCGAACTTGAGCTTGTGCGGCGAACGCAGGCCCTTGTAGCGGTCCTCGATCAGCAGCGCCATTTTCACGCTGTCCTGCACACCGTAGCGGCACCAGGTGCTGCCGACGCAGGACTTCACCGTGCGCGTGGATTTGCCGTAGGCGTGGCCGGTTTCAAACCCGGCGGCGATCAGCTCGGCCCAGATGTCCGGCAGCTCGTGCAGTTGCGCACCAAACAGGTCGATGCGCTGGCCGCCGGTGATCTTGGTGTAGAGGTCGTATTTCTTCGCCACTTCGCCAATCACGATCAACTTGTCGGCGGTGATCTCGCCGCCGGGAATACGCGGCACCACCGAGTAGGTGCCGTTCTTCTGCATGTTGGCCATGAAGGTATCGTTGGTGTCCTGCAGCGGCACCAGGGACGCGTCCATGATCGGCTGGTTCCAGCACGAGGCCAGGATCGACCCCACCGCCGGTTTGCACACGTCACAGCCGATGTGGCCACGGCCATGCTTGGCCAGCAGTTCTTCAAACGTGGTCACGCCTTCCACGCGCACCAGGGCATACAACTCCTGGCGGGTGTAGGCGAAGTGTTCGCACAGGCTCTTGTCGACGCTGACGCCACGGGCAATCAGCTCGTGCTCAAACACCTGCTTGAGCAACCCGGCACACCCACCGCAACCGGTGCAGGCCTTGGTCTGCGACTTGAGCAGGCCGAGGTCGCTGCACCCGCCGTCGATGGCCGAGCAGATCGCGCCCTTGTTGACGTTGTGGCACGAGCACACCGTGGCCGAGTCCGGCAAGGCGCCGGGGCCGAGGGTCGGTGCGCCGCTGGACGATGGCAGGATCAGGCTGGCCGGTTCGGCCGGCAGCGCGATGCTGTTCTGCATGTATTGCAGCAAGGTGTCGTAGTAGCTGTTGTCGCCGACCAGTACCGCGCCGATCACGTGTTTGCCGCTCGCATCCACCACCAGGCGCCGATAGCTGGCAGTCGCCTCATCGATGAACTGGTAGCTGCGCGCACCCGGCGTGTGGGCGTGGGCGTCGCCGATGGAGCCCACGTCCACGCCCAGCAACTTGAGCTTGGTGGACATGTCGGCGCCGACAAAGGGCTCGGCGCTGTGCTCGCATAACAGCGCGGCGACGCCACGGGCCATCTGGTAACCCGGCGCAACCAGACCGAACAGGCTGCCGTTCCAGGAAGCGCATTCGCCAATCGCGTAGATGTTGGGGTCGCAGCTCAAGCACTCGTCGTTAATCACTACGCCGCCGCGCGGGCCAATGTCCAGGCCGGCCTGGCGGGCCAGTGCATCCTGGGCGCGGATCCCGGCGGAGAACACGATCAAGTCAGTCTCAAGGAACTCGTCATTGGCAAAGTTCATGCGGTAGCGGTACTGCTCGCCGGCACTGATCGACTGGGTGGCGCGGGACAGATGCACACCGACGCCCAGCCGCTCGATCTGGGCCTTGAGGGCCAGGCCGCCAAAATCATCCAGTTGCACCGGCATCAAGCGCGGCGCGAATTCCACCACATGGGCTTCCAGGCCCAGGCTTTTCAGGGCGTTGGCGGCTTCCAGGCCGAGCAGGCCACCGCCCACCACCACACCACGGCGGGCATTGGCGGCTGCGGCACGGATGGCGTCGAGGTCTTCGAGGGTGCGATACACCAGGCGCGAGTCGCCTTCGGCGCCCTCGATCGGCGGCACGAACGGATAGGAACCGGTGGCCAGCACCAGCTTGTCGTAGCCCACGCAGCCCTGGGCGGTGATCACTTCACAGCGTTCGCGATCGATCTCCAGCACCGGTACACCCAGGTGCAGGGTGACACCCGGCGTCTGGTACAACGCGGCGTCCGACAACGCCAGGGACTCGGCATCGCGGCCGGTGAAATACTCGGAAAGATGCACGCGGTCATAGGCACGCATCGGCTCTTCGCTGAACACGTGCAACCGGTAGTGATCCAGCGCGCCGCGTTCGATCAATTGCTCCACGCAATGGTGGCCGACCATGCCATTGCCGACGACGATCAGGGTTTTCATCTGTTTGTTCATAGCAAGCACCCGACAACGTTCATCACGGTTTAAAAAGCAAAAAAAAACGCCTGAAACCTTGCGGTTCCAGGCGCCTTTGCCTGTTCTTATGCGGGATCGGATCGGCGACTGCGCCGGATCTACCGCTTTATGCCCCTGTTGTCGATCGTCGTTGACCGAGGTGGGTTGAGGGGGAGCTTGCAGGGTCTGTGCCAATTGGTCGCGAGCCTTACTGCGACGCCTTCTGGCGGCACTTATCGAGTCTGAATGCACACTTCAGCGCCTCCAACTGGTGCATCCCGCGACAAAAAAGTGCATTCCCGGATAGAAATCAAAGGGTCACGAAAAGCGGGCTTATTGTGGTGAGCGGGCTTGCCCCGCGCTGGGTGGCGAAGCCGCCCTATCACTGCCACTGCTTACTTCCTGTAAGGACTGAGGCGTCTGGGTTTAGGGCTGCTGCGCAGCCCAGCGCGGGGCAAGCCCGCTCACCACTGCAAGCCCGCTCATCACAGCAAGCCCACTCACCACAGTAACCCCGCTCACCACAACAAGCTGGCTTGCCACAATTTGCCCATGCTTAAGAAATTGGCGCGTGACTTGCTAGGAACACACACAGAGCAGTCAACGCTGATTGCCCATTCACGACAAAGGCGCTGTGCAATCCCCGTTTCCAACGGTGGGTTGCAGGGCGCTTTTTTGTTGGCGGGCAGAAAAAGTTTCGAGGGTGACGGATGGCAAACCAAAGCGTACGCAGTGTGTGTCCCTATTGTGGTGTGGGCTGCGGCATCATCATGCAGGTCGAGCACAATAAGGTGGTCAAGGTGATCGGTGACAAGGCCCACCCCACCAACTTCGGCCGCCTGTGCACCAAAGGCACCACCTGCGGGCAGGCCATCGCCGAGTCCGGGCGGATGGAAAACGCCTACCTGCGCGAGAAGCGTGACCACGACCCGGTGCGCATCGCCATGGACACCGCCATCAGCGAAACCGCCGGGCGCCTGCGCGGCATCCTCGACAGCCACGGGCCGGATGCCCTGTCCTTTTATGTGTCCGGACAAATGTCCCTGGAGGCCCAGTACCTGATCAATAAACTGGCCAAGGGCTTTGTGCGCACCCACAACGTCGAGTCCAACTCGCGCCTGTGCATGGCCAGCGCCGGCAGCGGCTACAAGCTGTCCCTCGGCGCCGACGGGCCGCCGGGCTCCTACGAAGACTTCGACCGCGCCGATCTGTTTTTCGTGATCGGCGCCAATATGGCCGACTGTCACCCGATCCTGTTCCTGCGCATGATGGACCGGGTCAAGGCCGGGGCGAAGCTGATCGTGGTCGACCCACGGCGCAGCGCCACGGCGGACAAGGCCGGCCTGTACCTGCCGATCAAACCCGGCACCGACCTCGCCCTGCTCAATGGCCTGTTGCACCTGCTGGTCAAGAACGGCCACACCGACCCGGCCTTTATTGCCGAGTTCACCGAGGGCTGGGAGGCCATGCCCGGCTTCCTCGAAGACTACCCGCCGCACACCGTCGCCGAGATCACCGGCCTGGCCGAAGCGGATATCCGCCAGGCCGCCGACTGGATAGGCGCCGCTGCCGAGTGGATGAGCTGCTGGACCATGGGCCTCAACCAAAGCACCCACGGCACCTGGAACACCAACGCCCTGTGCAACCTGCACCTGGCCACCGGCGCCATCTGCCGCCCCGGCAGCGGGCCGTTTTCCCTCACCGGCCAACCCAACGCCATGGGCGGCCGTGAGATGGGCTACATGGGCCCGGGCCTGCCGGGGCAGCGCTCGGTGCTGGTGGAAGCCGACCGCGCATTTATCGAAGACCTCTGGCAGATCCCCCCAGGCAGCCTGCCGCGCCAGGTCGGCGGCGGCACCGTGGCGCTGTTCGAGCAGATGAGCGCGGGGAAGATCAAGGCCTGCTGGATCATCTGCACCAACCCGGTGGCCAGCGCGCCCAATCGCCGCAAGGTCATCGAAGGCCTGCAAGCCGCCGAACTGGTGATCACCCAGGATGCCTTCCTCGACACCGAGACCAACCGCTACGCCGACATCCTGCTGCCCGGCGCGCTATGGGCCGAGGCCGAAGGGGTGATGATCAACTCCGAGCGCAACCTGACCCTGATGCAAAAAGCCGTCGAACCACCGGGCCAGACCTTGCCCGACTGGCAGATCATCGCCAGGGTCGCTTGCGAGATGGGCTTTGCCGCAGCCTTCACCTATGCCAGCGCCGCCGAGGTCTTCGACGAAATCAAGCGCGCCTGGAACCCCAAGACCGGCTACGACATTCGTGGCGCCAGCCATGCACGGCTGCGCGAACAACCGCTGCAATGGCCCTGCTCTTCAGAGGCTGGTGCGGAGCGCAACCCGATCCGCTACCTGAATACCGGCACGCTCAGATTCGCCACCGAAAATGGCAAAGGCCAGTTCCTCGCGCGTCCGCATATGCCGCCGGCGGAGATGCCCGACACAGCCTTCCCTTTCGTGCTCAACACCGGCCGTTTGCAGCACCAGTGGCATACCCTGACCAAGACCGGCAAGGTCGCCACCCTGAACAAACTCAACCCCGGCCCCTTCGTCGAACTGCACCCCGAAGATGCCGCCAGCCTGGGCATCCAGGACAAGGACCGCGTGGAGGTGCGCTCCTCCCGCGGGCGTGCCGTACTGCCTGCGGTGGTCACCGACCGCGTGCGGCCGGGCAACTGTTTTGCGCCTTTCCACTGGAACGATGTATTTGGCGAAAACCTGGCGATCAACGCGGTGACCAACGACGCGGTCGATCCGATTTCCCTGCAACCCGAGTTCAAGTTCTGTGCCGTCGCCCTGGCCCGGGTCGAGTTGATCGATCACCAGTTTCTCGATGGGCCGGTCTCGCAAGACCTGCCCGCCTTAGCAGAGGACCTCACCATGTCGCGCCTCGACGCCTTCGCCGATATTGCCGGCCTCCGTAACGTGCCAGCGCCGCCACTGAGCGACAGCGAGCGTACTTACCTGGCAGGTTTCCTCAGCGGTCTGCGCTCCGACGCCGGGCGCCAGGCAGCCGGTGTGCCGGTGATGCCAACCCATGCGCCGCTGACCAAGGATTCCCGACTGTGGCTGGACGGTTTGCTCGGCGGATTGTTCAGCCGCGCAGACGTCAGCGCCATCGCCGCAACGCCCTCCCCGGCCGTCACCCTGCTATGGGCCTCCCAGACCGGCAACGCCGAAGCCCTCGCCGAGCGATTCGCCAAGCGCCTGCGCGACGCCGGTATCAGCGTCGAGCTCAGCGCGATGGCGGATTTCCCGGCCAGCAAACTGGCGAGCACGCAAAACCTGGCGCTGATCAGCAGCACCTTCGGCGACGGCGACCCGCCGGACAACGGCGAAGGCTTCTGGCACAGCCTCAGCACCGCCGAGATGCGCCTGGAGTCGCTGCGTTTTGCGGTGCTGGCACTGGGCGATCCGAATTACGACCAGTTCTGCAAGCACGGCAAACGCCTTGACCAGCGCCTGCTGGAGCTGGGCGCGACCCGCCTGCTGGAGCGCGTGGATTGCGACACCGAATTCGAAGAGCGCGCCGATGCGTGGCTGGCCCGATTCCAACAGACCCTCCACCCGGCAAAGCCCGTAGCCCCGGTAACACCCGCCACACCGGCTGGCAAAACCAAGCTGCATGGCTCACGGCTGCTGCTCAACCGGCACCTGAACCCGCAGAGCACCCACAAGGAAACCCGCCAGTTCGCCCTGGACCTGACCGACTCCGGGCTGAGCTATGAAGCCGGTGATGCCCTGGGGGTCATGCCACGCAACTGCCCAGAGCTGGTCAGCGAACTGCTCGATCTGACGCGCCTGGATGCCAGTGCCTGCGTGAACATCGACACCTTCGGCGATGTACCGCTGCACCAGGCATTGACCCAGCGTTTCGAAATCGCCCGCCCCAGCAGCGACACCCTGGCCTTTATCGCCGAGCGCAGTGCCAACCCAGGCCTTAAGCGCCTGCTGAGCCCCGAGCACAAGACCGAACTGCAGGCTTGGCTGTGGGGCCGGCAACTGGTGGATGTGTTGCACGAGTACCCCATCGATTGCTCGGCGGACGAACTGCTCGGCACCCTCAAGCGCCTGCAACCACGGTTGTATTCAATCGCCTCCAGCGCCAAGGCCTACCCGCAGGAAGTGCACCTCACCGTGGCCGCCGTGCGCTATGGCAAGCGCAAGGGCGTGTCCTCGACCTTCCTCGCCGACCGCGCCGCAGACAGCGAGGTGCCGTTGTTCGTGCAGCCGTCCAAGCACTTCCGCACACCGGCCGACGGCGACGTGCCGATGATCATGATCGGCCCCGGCACCGGTGTGGCGCCGTTCCGCGCGTTTTTGCAGGAACGTCGGGCCCAGGGACACCAAGGCCGCAACTGGCTGTTCTTCGGCGAGCAGCACGCGGCCAGCGACTTCTATTACCAGGATGAACTGCAAGGCATGCAGCGCGACGGCCTGCTCACCCACCTGAGCCTGGCGTTCTCCCGCGACCAGGCGCAAAAGATCTACGTACAGGACCGCATCCACGAACAGGGGGCCGAGCTGTGGCGCTGGTTGCAGGACGGCGCCAGGCTGTATATCTGCGGGGACGCCAGCCATATGGCCAAGGACGTCGACCAGGCGTTGCGCCAGGTCGCGCAAACCCACGGCGGGCTTGGCGTTGAGGGCGCAGTGGAGTACTGGCGCCAGTTGAGCGAACAGAAGCGTTACCTGCGTGATGTCTACTGATTGGATACAGAACAATAAGCACTTTGTATTGTGTACAAAAAACCCTAAAGATTTACCGGCACCGGGCCGAAACAGCGGTGATAGCAAATCGCCGCGCTGTTTTCCTGAGCGGACGATTTGACCACCCTCTGCGCTGATGGTCGTCTCGATGAAAATAAAAAATAAGCTGGTGCTGGCATTTGTCTCTGTGGCGTTTATTCCGGTAAGCCTGGTGGCCGTGATCTCCGTGATGAACACACGGACCCAGGCGGTGGATCAGTTCATCGATGGCAGCACCCGGGAAATCCGCCAGATCGATGGCAATATCCGCCAGTTCTTCGACGGCACGCTGCAGAACGTCGATCAAATGGCCACCGATCCTGTATACACCTCCGTGGACACACTGAAGAATTACCAGCCTGCCGATGCAGCCAGCCAGCCGATGCCGGCGGCGGCGCAGGATGTGATCAACCGCTTTGCACGCTTCGGCGCCACGCACCCGGCCGCCGCGATCCTGTCCATCGGCCTGGAAGACGGTACCTACGCCAAATGGCCGGATGACCCGCAGTTGGCCAAGTACGACCCACGCACGCGCCCCTGGTACAAGGCGGCGATGGCCAGCCCCGGCAAGACCGTGCGCACGCCGGCTTACTACTACGACAAAGACGATGTGGCGCTGGTGGGCACTGCCCGGGCGCTGCTGGATAACGCCGGCAAGGCCAAGGGCGTGTTCGTGGTCAGCGTGTCGCTGAAGAACCTTACCGAACTGGTCAAGAGCATCAAGCTCGGCGAAAGCGGCTACGTGATGCTGATCGAAGACGGCGTGGTGCTGGTCGACCCGCGCGACGCCGCCCACAGTTTCAAGCCGCTCAAGGACCTGGGCGCCGCCTATGCGCACCTGGCCGAGACGTCCCAGGGTTCTACCGAGGTGGAAATCGACGGCGTGCGCTACATGGCCAACGTGTGGACCTCTCCCGGCCTGGGCTGGCGCTATATCGGCCTGATCGAGCACCGCGAAGTGATGGCCGAAGCCACGCGCATGACCTACCTCACAGCGGTCATCGTCGGCGTGCTGGTGCTGATCTTCGGCGTGCTTGCGGCGGCGTTTTCCAAGGTGATCGTCAAGCCCATCGGCCAGGTCAGCAGCGGCTTGCAGTCGATTGCCGAGGGCGAAGGCGACCTGCGCCACGCACTGCAGGTGCAGGGCAAGGATGAAACCGCTGAACTCGCCGGCTGGTTCAACAAGTTCCTTGCCGCGATTCGCCAATTGATCCAGCACATCGGTGCCGCCTCGGCCAATTTGCACAACGCCTCCCAGGTCAACAGCGAAGTGGCGCACAACATGAACGAAGCCGCCGGGCGCCAGCGCGAGGCGGTGGAACTGGTGTCCACCGCGTTCAACGAAATGGTCGCCACCGCCAACGAAGTCGCCCGCTCATGCAGCAGTGCGGCAGAGTCGGCGGAGAACGGCCATCGCCGCGTGGCCGAGGGCAAGCAGCAGATCGAAGTCACCACCGATAACGTCAACCGCCTGGGCCGCCGCTTGACCGAGTCGTCCGACGCCATGGTCGAACTCGAAGCCGGCAGCCGCAGCATCAACCAGATCATCGGCACCATCCGTGCGATTGCCGAACAGACCAACCTGCTGGCCCTCAACGCCGCCATCGAGGCCGCCCGTGCCGGTGACCAGGGCCGTGGTTTTGCCGTGGTCGCCGACGAGGTGCGCGCGTTGGCCAAGCGCACCTCCGACTCCACCGGCGAGATCGAGCACCTGCTCGGCACCCTGGAAAACAAGACCCAGGAAGTCACGCAAAAAATGGGCAGTTGCCTGGACCTGTCACGGGCCAGTGTGTCGTCCATCGAAAGCGCACGGGACAGCTTTGAAGGCATCCAGCTGTCGGTCAACGAAATCCGCGACCAGAACCTGCAAATCTCCGCCGCCGCCGAGGAACAACACAGTGTGGCCGAAGAGATCAACCGACATATCCAGCAGATCTACGACGAGGCACGCCTGGTGGAAAGCCTGGCCAACTCGGCGCAGGACGACTCGGGGCGCCTGTCGAATCTGTCGGATGAGTTGAATGGCCTGGTGGGGCGCTTCAAGTCCTGATGAATGCCGCGATCTGTTGCCACATCGCCTGCGGGTTGGAATACATCGGGAAGTGCCCGCACGTCGCAATGGGCGCCAGGCGCACACCGTTGGCCTGGATGTGCGGCAGGTAGGACAGCCCGGCGTTCTGCTCGCCGTACATGAACAGCTTCGGGCATGGCAGCCCGAGGAACTTGTCCATCAGGTCGGCGTTGTCGGAAAGCGTCACCATCGACCGGAAAATCCCGCGCACCGCACCGGCGCGGACCTTGTGGCGCAGGCTCGCTGAATACAGGGCGCTGGCATACGCCGGCGCATGGCGGGTGCGTTCGATAAAGGCACTGAAAAACGCTTCGGGATCCTGCGCCGGGTAGTCGACAATCTGGCGGCTGAGAAAGCAGTCTTCCGCTGCGATATTGCCTTCGATATCGGTGAAGCTCAGGACACGGCCAGGGAAACGGTGCGCCAGCAGCAAGGCCGTCAACCCGCCCATGGAGTGGCCGACCAGGTGGAAACGTTCGATTTGGAAGTGCTCCAGCACCTGCAAGGCGGCTTCGAGCAGGAACGGGATGCTGATTGCTCCCAGGTCGGCGCATTCACTTTCGCCACAGCCGGGCGCGTCATACGCAACAAAGGGATGCCCGTCGAAAGCCGGGTGCAGGACGATATCGGCATAGTCTTCCTTGGTGGAGCCAAAGCCGTGCAGGAACAGGATCGGCGCGTGCTCGCCGGAGCGATACAGGGCGGCGATATCCAGCGATACGCCATCTACCGTCAGCGGCAGACGGGTGTGAGTGAACGACATGGCGAGGGCTCCTTGAACACAAAGGCGGCCAATTTCAAGGGTTTCCCTACGCGTGTAAATGACCGATTGCAGAACGTTTTCATACGCCAATCGTATGAGCCTGGAATTGTGCGACCAGTTCTGTGACTAGCGGGTTTGGCCTTTGCGAGTTCCAGGCGACCGCCGTCGTCACGACGTTGAGCTTCTGGGTCAAGGCCCGCAGCACCACGTTATCCGGCGCGAGTTTTTTCAACGAAGCCGGCACCAGCGCAATGCCCTGGCCGCAGCTGACAAAGGCAATCTGCGAGGCCACCGAGCGCACCTCATGCAGCACCCGCGGCGAGAACCCGCTGGCGCGGCAGGTGGCGATCAGGTTGTCGAAATACACCGGGCTGACCTTGCGCGAAAACATCACCAAAGGCTCGCTGGCCAGGCTCGCCAGGCTGATGCGCGTGCGCGACGCCAGCGGGTGATCGCTGGGCAGCGCCACCATCAGGCGGTCCTCGCGCAACGGCAGGGACTGGATCGCCGGGCCGAGGTCGCCGTCCAATCGTGCAAACGCCAGGTCGATATCCCCCGCCTCCAGCGCCGGTACCGCCTCCACGCTGTCGATCTCGCGTACCGATACGGTGAGCTGGGGGTATCGCTGCTTGAGCAGGTCGATCAAGCCAGGCAACACATCAAACATCGCCGTGGAAATCGCGCCAATGGTGAGCATGCCCGACTGCCCCGCCACCGCCTCCTCCACCGCCAGCTCCAGGCGCTCCAACTGTTCGGCGAACTTGCGCACCGCCGGCAGGATCGCCGCACCCACCGGCGTCAACTTGGCGCCCCGCCGCGAACGCTCGAACAACGTGACCTTGAGCGCCTGCTCCAGCACCTGGATCTGCTCGCTCAACGGCGGCTGCGACATGCCCAGGCGCTTGGCGGCACGGCCGAAGTTCTGTTCTTCGGCCACGGCGAGGAACAGCCAGAGGTGGCGAATAAGGCGGAAGTTGATCATGGGGATTCCATAGGCTTGACGTATGAAAGGTCAGGTTTAACGCTAATAAACCTATCATCTTTGGATAAGCCATATGGCGCAAGCACAGCCCCACATTTTTAATCCGCTACGTACGTAGGAAGGACGGTGGGTGAATCCATCCAGTCCAGAAAAGCCCGAAGCCGCGCGGTGAAGTTTTCCATCGTGGCGCCAGGGTTCCTGGCCTCAAAGAGAAAGAACGCAAGGTGAGTGACCCGCTGCGGATACCCCCGGACGAACATCGCCACATGCTCTTCGAGGGTGCGGGGCCATGTCGACGCATCTTCCGAAAGCAATACATGGGTGGACCTGATCAGCTTGCGTGAAGCCTCGCGCTGCAAGCGAAGTCGCTGCACCTCGGTGTCGGCGCACGCGATGCGCGTGAGGTACGTGCTCAATACGGCGTGAAAATCACCATTTACCGCCAGCGCGATGTCACGGGATGGCCGAAACCGTTCGAAATGCACTGACAGATCATTGCCCCACAGGCAGCGGCACTGGTGTTTGAGCCAGAAGCCCCACCTGTTGCGGTTTTCCGCCGCCAGTACTTGCGCGCGGTGGCCGATATCGAAATCCACCTTGGTGACAAGGGGGTGCCGCTGCTCCAGCGCACGTCGGACTGCCTCCAGCCGGGCCAATAGCTCCGCGGTTGCCGGCTCGCGCAGCACCAAGGTGAGGTCGAGGTCGGAAACGCCGGGAGTGGCATCGCCCCTTGCGACACTGCCGTAGAGATAGAGGCCGTCCAGGCCCAGGTCGTCCCTCGAGAGCGACGCGCAGACGTCCGCCAGCAACGGCTGGTATTCAAGCTGCACGGCGGTGTCGGGGACGGTGAGGATAAAACCGTCCGCGTCGATGCCCGCAGAAGGCGTACTCATGGGCGATGCACCTCGATCACCAGCCCTTCCGCCTCGCTCGGCACGCAGAAATGCCGGGTGATCAGGTCGAACTCGGCATCCGTTGCCGCGAAATCATGATCGCCCCGGGCATTGCGCGCATGCAGCCTTGCGCGGCAGGTGGCGTCGTCCAGCTCGAGGTAATGCAGGCGGTGCGGCACCTTGGCGGCCTGCGCCAACCCCAGCAGCCATTCGCGATTGGCCAGGGTATTGGCGGGAAAATCCAGCACCACGTTGACGCCGGACTCAAGCAGGTTGATCACCAACGGGCCCAACGCCCCGCGAATACGCTGGGCACAGCGCAGGTAGTCGGCGATCGAGAGGATTTCACCGGGGTACAACTGGGCGAGCCAGGTGTCTTCGCTGAGCAGGATGGCGGCGTGTTCGGCCACCAGGGTCTTGGCCAGTGTTGACTTGCCCGAGGCGATCTTGCCGCACAGCAGGTGCAGGGTTGGCATGGGGACGGCTCCTTATGTGAAGCCTTGAGCATGCCAGCTTTCAGGCTGGTTCTTAATATTTCGACACGAATTATGCTGAACTATCTGATACGTAAGGCGTTCATTTTCTATGCGCAGCCCCGACCAGGGGCGTTGTACAACAAGGAGCCGCCTTACCATGACAACCCTTCCCGCCTACCGATACACGCCGGGGCCGCTGCATGCGACCTTGCTGGCCGGCACCGTGCCGCTGTTTCTTGGTGCCTTGCTCAGCGACATTGCCTACACCCAGACCTACCAGATCCAATGGGCCAACTTTGCGTCCTGGTTGATTGCCGGTGCTCTGGTGTTCTGTGGGTTCGCGTTCCTGTTTGCGCTGGTCAACCTGCTTCGCGCCGAGCGCAAGGCGGGGCAACCCACGCGGTATGTCCTGCTGCTGTTAGCCACCTGGGTATTAGGGCTGGTCAATGCCTTTCAACATGCCAAGGATGCCTACGCCTCAATGCCTGCCGGGCTGATCATGTCGGCCGTCGTCTTGCTGCTGACACTGGCGGCCACCTGGACCGGCCTGCGCTCGGGAGGTGCCAAATGAAAACGTCCCACACACTGAGCGTATTGAGCGCCGCGCTGTTGCTGAGCGCCTGCGGCGGCGAAGGTGACAAGACCCAGGCCCGTGGCCCCGACCCCACGTTGCCGGAGCAACAAAGCAGCCTGTTGCCGAGCATGAAGATCGCCGAGCCCACCCCCTGGGGCGATCAGAAACCCAAGGTGCCCGAAGGCTACAGCGTCACGGCCATCGCCACCGACCTGGCCATCCCGCGCCAGACGTTGGTGCTGCCCAACGGTGACATCCTGATCGCCGAAGGCCGTGGCGGCAGTGCGGCCAAGCTCAAGCCCAAGGATGTGATCGCCAGCGTGATCAAGGCCCAGGGCAACACCAAGGTAAAAGGCGGTAACCGCCTGACGCTTCTGCGCGATGCCGACGGTGACGGCACCTATGAGTTGAAGACGGTGTTCGCCGACAACCTCAACGCGCCCTACGGCCTGGCGTTTGCCGATGGCAAGCTCTACGTGGCCAACCAGGATGCGCTGGTGCGCTTCGACTACACCGATGGCCAGACCAAGGCCAGCGGCGCACCGGTGAAAGTCACCGACCTGCCGGCGCAGATCAACCATCACTGGACCAAATCCCTGGCGGTGAGTGCCGATGGACGCCAGTTGTATGTGGGGATCGGCTCCAACAGCAACGTGACCGAACGTGGCATGGAAGTGGAAATCGACCGCGCCATGGTCTGGCAGATCGACGCCGCCACCGGCGCGCACAAACCATACGCCACCGGCCTGCGCAACCCCACGGCGCTGACCATCCAACCCGACTCCGGGCAACTGTGGACGGTGGTCAACGAGCGCGACGAACTCGGCCCCGACCTGGTGCCCGACTACCTGACGTCGGTGAAAGAAGGTGCGTTCTACGGCTGGCCCTACAGCTATTGGGGCCAGAACGTCGACCCGCGCGCGCAACCGCAGAACCCGGCCAAAGTCGCCGCCGCGCTCAAGCCCGACTACAGCCTGGGCTCCCACGTGGCCGCACTCGGCGTGGACTTTTCCATCCCGGCCATGGGCGAGCAATTTGCCGACGGCGTATTCGTCGGCGAGCACGGCAGCTGGAACCGCGACAACCCGGTGGGCTACAAGGTGATCTTCGTGCCGTTCAGCAATGGCAAGCCATCGGGTGAGCCGATTGATTTCGCCACCGGCTTTCGCGGTGACGACGGCAAGACCCGTGGGCGCCCGGTGGGGGTGACGGTGGACCCGAAAGGCGCGCTGATCATCGCCGACGACCTGGCCAATACCGTGTGGCGGGTGACGCGCAAGCCATAGCGGCATATGACAGGGGCGGCGGCGCCCCTGTCAGCCTTCATCCTGCAATTGCACCTCCAGCCAGTCGAGCAACGCCATGACTTCAGCGCGGATGCCCTCTCCCTGCTGCCGATAAATCGATAGAGCCTGGGGCAAATGCACACTCTCGGCACAGGGCCTTACCAGCGCCCCGCTGTCAATCAACCGGCTCCCATGGCGCCGACTGGCAGCCCCCCTGGCATGCCTCACGACGAGCCTCGTGCTGTCGAACATCAGCAGTTTTCATCAACCTGCATTGGATACAAGCGCCTGGTTCGCGGGGCTGGCTTTGTCCCTGCGTGCGGTCGCCCTTTGGTTGTGGTTCAGCGTGATCAACCAACGGCAACTGACGCACCTCGCGGCGCAGGCAACCGGCCTCTGGACCGCACTGATGATGGGGGGCGCCGGTGTCGCCACGCTGTGCCTGCTGCCGTTCATCCAGGCACTTGGCTTGTTCACGCTGCCGACGCTCGGCTTCGGCCTTTCCCAAGCGGGCCCGCTCTATGCCTGGGCCCTGATCATTGCGGTAATGTCGACCCTCGTCGGCGCCTGGGCCTGGGCGCGGTGCTGATCGGCGTGGCCATGGCGATTCGAATCATATTGACGAGCCCACAGGCGACGGCCAAGCCTGGGATGACCATGATCGGCGATCATAGCCGTTGACATGCTTGCCTGAAGCAACAATATAATTGCCTCAGGCAACCATTCGAGCATCCACCATGTCCACCCCTCTGCTTGTGGAACGCGCCGGCATCGTGCGCGGCTTCAATCGCTTCTACACCCACCAGATCGGCGTGCTGCAGGAACACCTGCTGCACAGCGACTATTCCCTGACTGAAATTCGGGTGATGTACGAGCTGTCCTCCCGTGGCGACCTCACCAGCGCCGACCTGTGCCAGATGCTCAGCCTCGACGCGGGTTACCTGAGCCGCCTGACCAGTGGCTTCGAAAAAAACGGCCTGATCCAGAAAGTCCGCTGCGCCACCGATGCGCGCGCGGTGCAATTGCACCTCACCGATCTCGGTCGCGCGGTCCTGGCGCCCCTGGAACAGCAGACCCAGGATGAAGTCATCGCCCTGCTCGAGAGCCTGCCCGAACCTCAGCAGCATCAATTGACCGACGCCATGCAACGCATCCAGGCCCTGTTGCAAGGCCGCCCGTCGAGCTACCTGCTGCGTGATCCACGCCCCGGGGATATGGGCCTGGTGGTGCAGCAGCAAGCGGCGCTGTATGCCCGCGAATACCACTGGAACTGGGAGTTTGAAGCGCTGGTGGCGGAGATCGTCGCCAAGTACCTGCGCGAGTTCGACCCGGCGCGGGAGCGGTGCTGGATCGCGGAGAAGGATGGTGAGGTGGTGGGTTCGGTGTTCGTCGTGCGCCATGACGATACAACCGCCAAGCTGCGCATGCTCTACGTGGATGCGAGTGCGCGGGGCCTGGGCATCGGCCAGCGCCTGGTGGACGAATGCCTGCGCTTTGCCCGCGATGCCGGCTACACCCGCATGATGCTGTGGACCATGAGCGCCCTGACCGATGCGCGCAAGCTCTACCAGAAAGCCGGTTTCGAGTTGGTGGAAGAAGAGCCCACCTTGAGTTTCGGCAAGCAGCTGGTCAGCCAGACCTGGGCGCGCGCGTTGTAGAAAAGACGTTTGAAGGAATGGGTCTCGACACAACGTTATGGGTGATTCGACGGACCTGTGGCGAGCGGGCTTGTCCCGCGTCGGGCTGCGCAGCAGCCCCTAAACCAGGCGCAGCGGAGTGCCTGATACAACGCATCCGTCTTTATTAGGGGCGCTTCGCACCCCAACGCGGGCGGTGCGACGATTCGACAAGCCCGCTCACCACAGAGGTAGCGGGTCTGGGTTTACAGGTCAGTGATTTCCTTGTGGCGCGGCACCAGGGTCTTCATCACGCTCCACGCCACCAGGTACGCCAGCGCACAGATCGCGAACATGATCATGTAGCCGGTGTGGATGTCATTGATGGATTTGTAGTAGTCGAACACCCAGCCGCCGATCTTGGTCATCACCACACCGCCGATGCCGCCGGCCATGCCGCCGATACCGACCACCGAGGCCACGGTTTTCTGCGGAAACATGTCAGACACGGTGGTGAAGATGTTGCACGACCACGCCTGGTGCGCCGAGGCGCCGACGCCGATCAGCAATACCGGGACCCAGAAGCTGATATAGCCCAACGGTTGCGCCAGCAACACCACCAACGGGAACAGCGCGATCACCAGCATGGCTTTCATGCGGCCGTCGTAGGGGGCATCGCCACGGGCCATGAAGTAGCTGGGGAACCAGCCGCCGCCGATGCTGCCGACCATGGTCATGCTGTACAGCACGGCCAGCGGCATGACGATATCGGCGCCTTTCATGCCGTATTGCGCCGACAGGTAGGTGGGCAGCCAGAACAGGAAGAACCACCACACGCCATCGGTCATGAACTTGCCGAAGGCAAACGCCCAGGTCTGGCGGTAGGTGAGCAACTTGAACCACGAGACTTTTTTCTGTACCGCGCCTGCAACCGGCGGGATAGAGGGCTGCTGCGCCTGGTCGCTGCGGATATAGGCCAGCTCTTCGGCCGACAGGCGTTTTTGCTGCTCCGGCTTCTCATACACCGCCGCCCATACCGCCACCCACACAAAGCCCAGCATGCCGATGACCATAAAGGCCGCTTCCCAGCCCCACATCCCGGCGATCAGGGGCACACAGATCGGCGCCAGGATCGCGCCGACGTTGGCGCCGGAGTTGAAGATCCCGGTGGCCAGCGAGCGTTCTTTCTTGGGGAAATATTCGGCGGTGGCCTTGATCGCAATCGGGAAGTTACCCGCCTCGCCAATCGCCAGCACGGCCCGGGACAGCATGAAACCGGCGATGGACACCGGGATCACTGCCAGGCCGAGCGCACCGCTGACCGCCGCGATGCCCTCGCCCATCGGCACCGAAAACGCATGCATGATGGCACCGGTGGACCAGACCGCAATCGCGATCACGTACGCCGCCTTGGTGCCGATCTTGTCGACGAACCGCCCGGCGAACAGCATGGAGATCGCATACACAAACTGGAACACCGCCGCGATATTGGCGTAATCGGTGTTGCTCCAGCCAAATTGCGTCGACAACTGCGGCGCGAGCAGGCTGAGCACCTGGCGGTCGAGGTAGTTGACGGTGGTCGCGAAAAACAACATCGCGCAGATGGTCCAGCGATAGTTGCCTACAGCTTGGCCAACGCGCTGGGCGTTGATGGGCTCGATCAAGTTCATGGCATCACTTTTTATTTTTGTTAGGTAGGACATATGTAACGTCATATGTCGTCGTACAACTGTGGCTTTTATATCGGGCTACCTACCCGCTGTCAATCTGAAAGATTATGGCTTTTGCGGGCTATCTCACGGGTGTGAAAAGTGTCAGGCGCGGCTAGGTTGTAGGACGACAAGCGCGCATGACCGTGGCGAACAGGCTTTTTGTGGTGAGCGGGCTTGCCCCGTGCCGGGCTGCGAAGCGGCCCGAAAACCAGGCACTGCGGTTTGTCTGATGGAACACAGTGATCTTGATTGGGGCCGCTTCGCAGCCCAGCGCGGGGCAAGCCCGCCCACCACAGAATGCCGGATCGCCCCAGGGTAGGTGCTCACCCCGAAACCCAGCCCATTGCACGCAAATTGCGCCCAAGGCAAAAAAACGCAAATAGCGGTGAATTATTTCATGTCCGCTTGTATCTGAACTGACAGAGCGGTGCCATCGCAACGATGGCACCTCCCCTGTTCTGTTTTAGAGTGGTCCGCATGAAATTACGTAAGAAAAGCGTCAAGCCCATCGGTTTGAAAGACATCACCATTGTTGACGACGCCAAGATGCGCAAGGCGATCACCGCCGCCGCACTGGGTAACGCCATGGAGTGGTTCGACTTTGGTGTCTACGGGTTTGTCGCCTATGTATTGGGCAAGGTGTTCTTCCCCGACGCCTCCCCCAGCGTACAAATGATCGCGGCACTGGCGACGTTCTCCGTGCCGTTCCTGATTCGTCCCCTGGGCGGCCTGTTCTTCGGCGCGCTGGGCGATAAATACGGACGCCAGAAAGTCCTCGCCGCGACCATTGTGATCATGTCGCTGAGCACCTTCGCCATCGGCCTGATTCCCGGGTACGCCTCCATCGGCATCTGGGCACCGATCCTGCTGCTGCTGTGCAAAATGGCCCAGGGCTTCTCGGTGGGCGGTGAATACACCGGCGCCTCGATCTTCGTCGCCGAATATGCGCCGGACCGCAAGCGCGGCTTCCTCGGCAGCTGGCTGGACTTCGGCTCCATCGCCGGTTTCGTCCTCGGTGCCGGTGTCGTGGTGCTGATCTCCAGCGTGCTGGGCGAAGCCGACTTCGAGGCCTGGGGCTGGCGCCTGCCGTTCTTCCTGGCCCTGCCCCTGGGCATGATCGGCCTGTACCTGCGCCATGCGCTGGAAGAAACCCCGGCGTTCCAACAGCATGTCGACAAGCTCGAACAGGGTGACCGCGAAGGCCTGACCCATGGCCCGAAAGTGTCGTTCAAGGAGATTGCCACCAAGCACTGGCGCAGCCTGCTGACTTGCATCGGCATCGTCGCGGCCACCAACGTGACGTACTACATGCTGCTCACGTACATGCCGAGCTACCTGTCCCATAACCTGCACTACTCCGAAAACAGCGGCGTGCTGATCATCATCGCGATCATGGTCGGCATGCTGTTCGTGCAGCCGTTCATCGGTTTTGTCAGCGACAAGATCGGCCGCAAGCCCTTCATCATCGCCGGCAGCATCGGCCTGCTGTTCCTGGCCATTCCGGCCTTCATGCTGATTACCAGCGGCAAGACCGGCTTGATCTTCGCCGGCTTGCTGATCCTGGCCGTCGTGCTTAACTTCTTCATCGGCGTCATGGCGTCCACGCTGCCGGCGATGTTCCCCACGCACCTGCGCTACAGTGCCTTGGCCAGTGCGTTCAACGTCTCCGTATTGATCGCCGGCGTCACCCCTACCGCGGTGGCCTGGCTGGTGGAAAGCACCAACGACCTGTACATGCCCGCCTACTACCTGATGGTGTTTGCGGTGGTCGGCCTGATCACCGGCCTGACCATGAAGGAAACCGCCAACAAACCCCTGCGCGGCGCCGCACCGGCTGCGTCGGACATGGAAGAAGCGAAGGAGTTGCTGCAGGAGCATCACGACAATATCGAGCAGAAAATCGAAGACATCGACGCCGAGATTGCCGAACTGGAAGCCAAGCGCCAGAACCTGGTGCAGCAGCATCCGCGTATCAATTAAGACCTGACCAAGCGTGGTGGCAAGGGCCGCCACGCCAGTGGAGTGTTCAACCATGCTTCCAAGCTTCACCGCCGCACACGCGTTACTCAGTGCCGACGAACGCGCTGCCATCGCCGAAATCGAAGCCACCACCAGCATCCTGCAATTGGTCACCCGCCTGACGGGCATGCGCTTTGCCGGCATCGCCAAGTTCACTGACCTGGAATGGATTGTCTGTTCAGCGCACGACCCCTTCGACATGGGCATTCATGCCGATGACGTGCTCGACCTGGAAACCACCCTGTGCAGCGAGTTCTGCATCAACCCGCAGACCCTGTTCATCCCGCAGGTCAGCGCCAATGGCCGCTTTGCCACGCGCCCGGTGGTCAAGCAATACGCCATCGAGAGCTACGCCGGGGCGCCGATCTTCCTGCCGGATGGCCGCCTGTTCGGCGCACTGTGTGCGCTGGATTCCCGGGCGATGCTGTTTGACGACCCCAACCTGCCGGAAACCCTCAGCCTGTTTGCGCGGCTGATCGGCTGCATCTTCTACGCTAACTTGACGCCAGCGGACCGCTGACCGGCGCTTTGCCGCGCAGCATGGCCATATCGCGCTTGGGCGGCACACCAAACAGCCGGCTGTACTCGCGGCTGAACTGCGACGGACTTTCATAGCCGACCTTGAACGCCGCGCTGGACACGTCCCGATGCTCGTTCAACATCAAACGCCGCGCCTCGTTGAGGCGCAGCCATTTCTGATACTGCAGCGGGCTCATCGCCGTCAGTTGGCGAAAGTGATGGTGAAAGGTCGCCGCGCTCATCTGCACGCGCGCGGCCAGTTCGTCCACGCGCAGCGGCACGTCGTAATTGAGCTTGAGCCAATCGATCGCCCGCGCAATCCGATAACCCTGCCCGTCCACGGAACAGATCTGGCGCAGTCGGCCGGCCTGGTCGCTCTGCAATAGCCGGAAGTGAATCTCGCGCTGGATCAAGGGTGCGAGCACCGGTATCGCTTCGGGCTCATCAAGCAATTCAACCAGGCGCGCAAAGGAGGCAAGCATGGCGCCGGTCACCACACCAATCCCCACACCTTTCATCACCGCCCGCTCACGCGTTGGCGGCAACTCCCCCTGGGCGATCAACTCGGCCAGGATGCGCAGGTCGAGCTTGAAGGTCAGGCCCAGGCACGGGCGGGTCGGGCTGGCGACCAGCACTTCGGAGTTGGCCGGTATATCCAGCGACGTGACCAGAAATCGTGCCGTGTCATACGGGTACCCCTCGCCGCCGACCCACAGCCGCTTCTCACCCTGGGCAACCAGCACGATGCTCGGCTCGACCATGCACACCACGGGTGTCGCGGGCTGCTCACGCCGATAAAAGCCCAGGCCAGGGATGGGCATGGGGTAGTCGCCGGGTACGCAGACCCTTGAGCCGATCGCGTGGACCAGCACGTCCAGGGGCGTTTGATTGATCTTCATAAAGGGCCCTTTGCTCTGATCGTTGGACTTTACCCCGACCGGCCCGCTTGCGTCCCCGGCAATCCGCCAGACTCAGAGGATCAGGCAAGTAATCCAGTGGAACGCACTACAGAACCCTCAGCCACGCCGGGAAAATGTGCCGACCCCCTTCTCAAGGATCCATCCATGAAAAGCCTCTTGCTCACCCTGAGTCTGCTGGTGATTTCGTTCTCTTCTCTGGGAGCCGACATGTCCAACGGTGCAAACAACTTCTACACAAGCGACAAGGTGTCCGTCGAAAAAGTCACCTTCAACAATCAATACGGCATGCCGGTGGCGGGCAACCTGTTCGTGCCCAAACAGCTCGCCCCGGCCTCGAAAAACGCCGCGCTGATCGTCGGCCACCCGATGGGTGCCGTAAAGGAACAGAGCGCCAACCTCTACGCCACCAAAATGGCCGAACAGGGCTTTGTCACCTTGTCGCTGGACCTGTCGTTCTGGGGCGAAAGCGCAGGCACACCACGCAATGCGGTGCTGCCCGACCTCTACGCCGAAGACTTCAGCGCCGCCGTGGACTTCCTCGGCACCCGGCCGCTGGTCGATCGTGAGCGCATCGGCGTGATCGGCATCTGCGGCAGCGGCAGCTTTGCCATCGCGGCGGCCAAGATCGACCCGCGCCTCAAGGCCATTGCCACGGTCAGCATGTACGACATGGGCGCCGCCAACCGCAACGGTCTCAAGCACGGCATGACAGCGGAACAACGCCGGCAGGTGCTGGTGCAGGCGGCCAACCAGCGTTACGTGGAATTCCAGG
Organism: Pseudomonas sp. S3E12; assembly: GCF_001702295.1. Taxonomy (NCBI): domain Bacteria; kingdom Pseudomonadati; phylum Pseudomonadota; class Gammaproteobacteria; order Pseudomonadales; family Pseudomonadaceae; genus Pseudomonas; species Pseudomonas sp. S3E12. The sequence goes on along the minus strand of NZ_MBDT01000035.1, from coordinate 253,658 downwards.
GCGGCGAGCCCCTCTACACCAGCGGCACGCCGCTCAAGCGGACCGGCAACCCGATTGGCGATGAGTTTTTCGATTTCTACCGCACACCGCGCGGCGAAGTCACCCCGGCCGGCGCGTCGCCGCAGACCACCACCATGCCGACGCTGACCAGCAACGTGAAGTTCATGAACTTCTATCCGTTCAACGACATCGAGACCATTTCCCCTCGCCCGTTGCTGTTGATTGCCGGTGCCGATGCCCACTCCCGCGAGTTCAGCGAAGATGCCTACAACCGTGCCGCCGAGCCCAAGGAACTGGTGATCATCCCCAACGCCGGCCATGTGGACCTCTACGACCGGGTCAACCTGATCCCCTTCGCCAAGCTCACCAGCTTCTTTAAAAGTCACTTGAAGTGATCTCGATAAACCCTCACGCGCCCCGCTGGGGCGCCGTCTTCGCCCTGTCCCTGGCGGCCTTTGCCCTGGTGGCCTCGGAGTTCATGCCGGTGAGCCTGTTGACCCCGCTGGCCGCCGACCTGGGCATCAGCCAAGGCCAGGCCGGCCAGGGTATTTCGGTGTCAGGCCTGTTTGCCTTGCTCACCAGCCTGATGATCGCCCGAGTGGCGGCGCGCATGGATCGCAAGCGCCTGCTGGTCGCGCTGACCTTGCTGATGATCGTGTCCGGCAGCGTGGTAGCGTTCGCGCCGAACTACCTGATCTTCATGCTCGGCCGCGCCCTGATCGGCGTGGCCATCGGCGGCTTCTGGTCGCTGTCGGCAGCCACCGCCATGGGCCTGGTGCCCGAGGGCCAGGTGCCGCGCGCCTTGGCTATCGTCAATGGCGGTAACGCACTGGCAACCGTGATCGCGGCACCGCTGGGCAGTTTCCTCGGTGGTTTGATCGGCTGGCGTGGCGCGTTTTTCTGCGTGGTGCCGGTGGCCGTGGTCGCGGTGCTGTGGCTGCTGCTGAGCCTGCCGTCGATCAAGCCCCGCAGCCAGGCCGGCAACGGCCACCTGTTGCGCTTGATCAAGCGTACCCCGGTGGCCCTGGGCATGCTGGCCGTCAGCGTGTTTTTCATGGGCCAGTTCATGCTGTTCACCTACCTGCGACCCTTTCTGGAAGGTGTTACCCAGGTGGGTGTATCGCTGCTGTCGTTGATGCTGCTGGTGCTCGGCCTGGCCGGTTTGGCCGGCACACTGCTGATCGAGCGTGTCCTGAAGAACGGCCTGTACCCCACGCTGATCGCCATTCCCGTATTGATGGCGGTGATCGCCCTGGCGTTGGTCGCATTCGGCAGTTCGCCCGTTATCACCGGCGCGCTGCTCTGTGTGTGGGGCCTGGTAGCCACCGCCGCGCCGGTGGGCTGGTGGACCTGGCTGGCAAAAAACCTGCCTGAAGATGCCGAGGCAGGGGGCGGCTTGATGGTTGCCATCATCCAACTGGCAATCGCCGCCGGGGCAACGCTGGGCGGTGTGGTGTTTGACCTGTGCGGCTACCAGGTGACGTTTGCCTTGAGCGCCGCACTACTGTGCATGGCGGCGATACTCGCCTGGGCCGCTGCGCGGGTCAGTCAACGCGCACTGTCGATGATCTGCCCGCCATCCGGTGTCAGGCTGTAGCCGGTGATGAACTGCGCATCCTGGCTGGCCAGGAACAGCGCCACCGGCGCGATGTCGTCTTCCGGCGAGCCATAACGCCCGAGCACATTGGTGGGTGCCGGCGCGTCATAACTATCACCCCAGGTATCGGCCACCGGCAGCAGGTTATTGACGGTGATGTTATCCACGCCCCATTCCCGCGCGGCCGAGCGGGTCAGCGCGCGTACCGCTTCCTTGGCCATGTTGTAGGGCGCGTAGCCTTGCAGGCCGATGATGCCGGCCAGCGAACCGAAGTTGATCACCCGCCCTGCGCCGCTGGCCTTGAGGTACGGGTAGCAGGCTTGCATGGTGCGCAGGTAGGCGATCGGGCCCATGTCCAGGTTGCGTTGCAGTTGTTCGACCGGCAACTCGAGCACCGAGGAAAACACCACGGACGGGTCGAATGCGTTATTGACCAGAATGTCGATGCCGCCATAGGTGGCGACGACGTTCGCCACCGCTGCGCTGACCTGCGCCGCATCAGCCAGGTCGCACACCACGCCGAGCGCCGTGCCGCCTGCGGCCTGGATATCGGCCACCACGCGCGCGACGTTTTCCGGGGTGCGCGACACCACGGCGACCTTGGCGCCCTGGGCCGCGAACAGCTTGGCCGTGGCGCGGCCGATACCACGTCCGGCACCGGTGACAATGGCGACTTTTGCGTTGAGTCGGGACATGTGTTTTCTCCAGTCTGTGAGGGATGAATTTCAGCTAAGATCCCCGCCGAGATGAATTCGCACAAGTAGGATGAAAAAGTGGCAGTCAGTATGGAAAACCAGACTAAAAGCGTTGAAAAGCTGAATATGCATGAAGAAATGCGGCGTGCATTTTCACTGCTCAGCGGCAAGTGGAAACTGGAAATCATGTGGCTGTTGAACCAGCGGGTCTATCGGTTCGGCGAGCTGCGCAAGACCATCGGCGGCATTACCCAACATATGCTCACGGCCCAACTTCGCGAGCTGGAAGACGATGGCCTGGTGACCCGCACGGTGTTCGCCGAAGTACCGCCCCGGGTCGAATATGAAATAACCGCCAAAGCCCGCGCGCTCGCGCCGACCCTGCAGGCGCTGATGGCGTGGTGGGCTGAATACGGCGACAGCCTGCCGGTGAAGCCGCCATCCCGAGGGCGCACCGCGCTTCAACGCCCGCCAACACCGAAGCGCTAAGTTTTTTACCCGCGCCGCCGATAACCCGTCATACCAATGACTTGCAGCGACGTCCTGCGGGAAACCATGCCGAACTCTCTCGCCCCTATCGTCCGCACCTTGTCCGACCGCAGCAGCCTGTCGCTGGCGCGCACGTCGCTGTTCAATTTCGTGGCGTTGCTGGCCCTGGTCTTTGCCGCCGCCGCCTATTCCCTGGTTTACCTCGCGCACGAACTGGATCACTCCGAACAGCAGGAAAGCGCGTTTTATACGCGTAAAGCCGTGCAATCCCTGGAGAAGTCCCTGCGGGTGACTGTCAAGGACTACGCCTTCTGGAGCGACGCCTACAAGCACCTGCACATGACCGTCGACAGCGACTGGGCCTATGCGCGCGGCAACGTCGGCGCCACGCTGTATCAGGACTTCGGTTTCCAAGGCCTGTTTGTGGTCGATAACGACAATCGCACGGTCTACTCGGTGATCAAGGGCGAGCTGCAAAGCATCGAGCTCTCGCAGTGGCTCGACCAGCCCTTGACCGAAATTATCGAGCAGGCGCGTGCCGGGGCTGAAAACGAAACACCGGTCACGGCGTTCATCAATGTACGCGGCAGCCCGGCACTGGTGGCCGCCGCCGCGATCACACCCGGCACCGACCCCACGGTAGTGCCCGATGGCCGGCCGGCCTCGGTGTTGATCTTCGTCGATGTCCTCAACAGCGCCAAGTTGCACGCAATCGGCGATGAGTTCGGCGTGGGCAAGCTGCATGTGGCCACGCCCGATGACATCGGCCAGACCCTGGTTTTCCCCCTGGGCGACAACGGCGCCGCCGGCAGCCTGCACTGGGAACCGGCCCGGCCCGGCCTGCGCTTGATGGGCGTAGGCCTGCCGCTGCTGGGCCTGGCCGCGTTGCTGGTGTGCCTGATGACCTGGGTGATACTGCGCCGCACCACCGCCGCCGCCCTCGCCCTGGATGCCAGCCACACCTCGCTGCAAGACAGCCAGGCCGCCCTGGCCACCAGCGAGGCGCGCTTTCGTGACGTGGTGGAGGCCAGCTCGGACTGGGTCTGGGAAATCGATGTCGGCTGGCGTTTTACCTACCTGTCGGAGCGTTTCGAAAGCGTCACCGGCCTGACCCGGCAAGCCTGGCTCGGTGCGGCCATGAGCGACCTGCTGGACACCGAGGCCGACCTGCTGTCGCAGTGGCTGAGCACTCCGGGCCGGCGCGTGGACATCAGTGTGCAATGCCGCTATATCGATGCCCAGGGACAGGAGCGCACAACCCGGCTGTCGGCCCGGGAAATGCCCTGTGGCGGGTTTCGCGGGACGGCCACCGACGTCACCGAAGAAGTCGAAGCACGTCGGCGCATCGAGTACCTGTCTCAACACGACGCCCTGACCGGGCTGCCCAACCGCACACGCCTGCAGGCGTTCCTGGACGGCAAACTCAAGGCCCTGCCCAGCGCCGAGCAGCCGCTGGTGATGCTCAGCCTCGACCTGGACCGCTTCAAGCCGGTCAATGACCTGCTCGGCCACGCCGCCGGTGACCGGGTGCTCAATCAAGTGTCCGGCCGCCTGGCCGCCTGCGTGCGCCACGGCGACCTGGTGGCCCGCGTCGGCGGCGATGAGTTTGTGCTGATCCTCAGCGACGCCGGCAGCCAGGATGAAGTCGAAAGCCTGTGCCTGCGCTTGATCGAGTCCATCGAGCAGGCGATCAAAATCGACGAACAAGAGGTGTTTATCAGTGCCAGTATCGGCATTGCCCTGGCGCCCACCGATGCCCGCGATGCCACCGAACTGCTGCGCTACGCCGATATCGCGCTGTATGAGGCCAAGGCGGCCGGGCGCAATACCTGGCGCTTTTACTCCGGGGACATGAATACGCGGATCATCGAGCGGCGGCGCCTGGAGAGCGATCTGCGCTTTGCGATCAAGCACGCCGAACTGCGCCTGCACTTCCAGCCGCGCTATCGCATCGCCGATGGGCAGATGGTCGGGGCCGAAGCCCTGGTGCGCTGGCAGCATCCGGTACGCGGGCTGATCGCCCCGGACACCTTTATTCCGATTGCCGAAGAATCGGGGCTGATCCTGGCGCTGAGTGACTGGGTACTGGCAACCGCGTGTGCATGCGCGGCGCAGTGGCCCGACACGCTGTTCGTCTCGGTGAACCTGTCACCCACCGAGTTCAAGCGCGGCAACCTGGTGGAGCGCGTGCGCCACGCCCTGGGCGCCTCAGGTATCGACCCTGCGCGCCTTGAGGTGGAAATGACCGAAAGCGTCATGCTCGAGGACGCCGTCGGCGCACTTGAAGTGATGCGCACACTCAAGCAACTGGGCATCCGCATTGCCATGGATGACTTCGGCACCGGCTATTCGTCCCTCAGCTACTTGCGGGCGTTCCCGTTCGATGGCCTGAAAATCGACCGCAGCTTCCTCACCCGGCTGGAGGAAAGCGAGGATGACAAGGCGATTATCCAAGCCATTGTCGGCTTGGGCCGTGCCCTTGCCCTGACGGTCACGGCCGAAGGCATCGAAACCGCTGAGCACCTGGCCATGCTCAAAAGCGTGGCGTGTGAAGAAGGCCAAGGCTACTTCCTCAGCCGACCGCTGGATATCGACGCATTCAACGGCCTGCTGGACGACTACTGCGCCGACGTCAGCGGAAAAAATGACTCGGGGTCTTGCCAAACTGTTTCTTGAACATGCTGGTAAATGCGCTGGGGCTTTCGTAGCCCAGCTCCAGGGCCACGTCGATAATCTTCTGCCCCACCGCGATACGCTCCAATGCCAGCAGCAGCCGCGCCTGCTGGCGCCATTGGCCGAAAGTCATGCCGGTGTCCTTGCGGAACAGGCGCTGGATGGTTTTCTGGTCGAGGGCCAGGCGCTCGCTCCAATCCGCCACGGTGGAGGCATCGCCCGGGTCCTCCTGCCACGCCAGGCAGATCTGCTGGATCCGCAGATCGGCGGGCTGCGGCAGCGACAGCGGCAAGGCCGGCAACAGCGCCAGCTCGTCGAGGATCAGGTGCATGATCCGCGCATCGCGGGAGTCTTCGGCATAGGGCGGTTTCAAGCTCACGGAGGCCTTGATCAGCTCGCTGAGCAGCGGCGAAATACTCACCGCCTTGGTCTCGGTCGGCAGGTTGGGGAAACTGTCGGGGCGCACGAACACGCTGCGCATTTTCAGGGCGCCCACGCAGCGCAGGGAGTGCACGTGCCCGCAGGGCATCCAGAAGCCGCGATTGGGCGGAACCGTCCATTGGTTGTGCGCCGAATGCACCACCATCACGCCTTCGGTGGCGTAGAGTAATTGATGCTTTTCGTGACTGTGGTCGGGGATCACCCAGTTTTCCGGATAATCGGTGGCCGAACTGATGACGGCCCAGTCGCCCTCATCGATTTCCTGCAAAAATTTATCCAGTGATTTGATCATTTCGCCCTTTTTACGATGGTTGCCTCCCGAATTACGCGAGACAGGCATTCCTGGCGAATCTAGCATAAGCTCTGAAACAAATTGAAATGGGCAGCCTGCTCAAGTACTCGCTGCCCCTGTTCGCTGCCTTGTATGGAATGCCTGCATGTCGACCCTGACCGCATCACCTGCCGCCACCTCGAGTCCGCCCCACGTAAGCCCGTTAGTCCTGCGTATCCTCGGCGCCTGTGCCCTGGCGCACCTGATCAATGACCTGATCCAGGCCGTATTGCCGTCGATCTACCCGATGCTCAAGGCCAACTATGGCCTGACGTTTACCCAGGTCGGCCTGATCACCCTGACGTTCCAGCTGACCGCCTCGCTGCTGCAACCCTGGATCGGCTACCACACCGACCGGCATCCCAAACCGTGGCTGCTGCCGGCGGGCATGGTCTGCACCCTGGTCGGCATCCTGATGCTGGCGTTTGTCGGCAGCTTCCCGGCGATCCTGCTGGCGGCAGGCCTGGTGGGCGTCGGCTCGTCGACCTTCCACCCGGAAACCTCGCGCGTCGCGCGCCTGGCCTCCGGCGGGCGCTATGGCCTGGCGCAATCGACCTTCCAGGTCGGCGGCAACACCGGCAGCGCGTTGGGGCCGTTGCTCGCGGCGGCGATCATCATTCCTTACGGCCAGGGCAACATCGCCTGGTTCGGGCTGTTTGCCGTGTTCGCGATCCTGGTGCTGTACGGCTTGAGCCGCTGGTACCGCAACCACCTCAACCTGTTCAAGCTCAAGCAAGGCGGCAAGGCCACCCACGGCTTGTCCAAGGGCCGCGTGACGTTTGCCCTGGTGGTGCTGGCGGTGCTGGTGTTCTCCAAGTACTTCTACATGACCAGCCTGACCAGCTACTTCACGTTCTACCTGATTGAAAAATTCCACCTGTCGGTGTCGAGTTCCCAGATGTACCTGTTCCTGTTCCTCGGTGCGGTGGCCGTGGGCACCTTCGCGGGCGGGCCGATCGGCGACCGGATCGGGCGCAAGAAAGTCATCTGGTTCTCGATCCTCGGTGCCGCGCCGTTCACCCTGGCCCTGCCCTACGTCGACCTGTTCTGGACCGCCGTGCTCAGCGTGGTGATCGGCTTTATCCTCGCCTCGGCGTTCTCGGCCATCGTGGTGTTTGCCCAGGAACTGGTGCCGGGCAATGTCGGCATGATCGCCGGGATCTTTTTCGGCCTGATGTTCGGCTTCAGCGGGATCGGCGCGGCCTTGCTCGGACTGCTCGCCGACAGCCACGGCATCGAATACGTCTACACACTGTGCTCGTTCCTGCCACTGGTGGGCATCCTGACGATACTGCTGCCGTCGACCAAAGGCGTCTAGACCGCCGATCATCGGATGGCTGTATGCCATTATCGTTTGGGCTCTGAAAAACCTGCGTGTGCGCTTACAATCCCCGGCTTCAACGCACACCCAGGCAGACCCGGCACGAAATGACGCTCGACCCTCCTACGATTTTGGCACTCACCGTTGCCCTGGCCGCTGCTGCTGCCCTGTACCTGGCCATAGAATGGCGCAGCGTGCGCGAACCTTCGCTGCTGTTCTGGAGCGCCGGTTTCGCCACCATCACCGTCGGCTCCACCCTGGCCCTGCTGCGCATCAATGGCTACCTGCTCATCGGCATCTGGTTTGCCAACGGCTTGCTGGTGGTCGCGCACTGCCTGTTCTTGCTCGGGGTCGCGCGCTTTACCCAGGTACGCCTGTCGCCGCGATGGTGGCTGCTGCTGGCCGTGTGGCTGGGCATGCTGATGCTCCCGACCGACCTGCCGTGGTCCAAAGCCATGTTGGGCGTGCAGTCGCTGCTGGTCGCACTGCCGACCCTGCGCGCCAGTTTCCTGCTACGGCCCCACGGCCGATCATTGAGCATCGGCGCGGTGCAACTGCGTTATGTGCTGCTGATCCACGGCATGTTCTACGTGGCCAAGGCGCTGTCGGTGGTGATCCCCGGCACCTTGATCGACCTTGCGGCGTTCAAGGGCGAGATCATCCAGGTGTCCCTGGTGGAAGGCGCCATGGCGATCATGCTGATTGCGCTGTCGATGACCGGCTCGGAACGCTACCGCCGCGAACAGCAGATCGCCCGCCTCGCCGCCCGCGACCCGCTCACCGCCCTCTACAACCGCCGCGCCCTCGACCTGCGCGCGCCGCGCCTGCTGGCCCAGGTGTCGGCGCAACAACCGGGCGCCCTGCTGCTGATCGATATCGACAACTTCAAGTCGGTCAACGACCTCCACGGCCATACCGCCGGCGACCGTGTGTTGATCGCCTTGAGCGAGATGATTCGCGCAGTCGTACCCCGAGGCGCGCTGGCCGCACGTTTGGGCGGTGATGAGTTTGTGATCCTGCTCAACCCGGCCTCGACCGAGCAGATCGTCGAACTGGGCAGCAGCCTGCGCGAGCAGTTCCAGCAACTGGCCGCACAAACCTTCGCCACGCCCGCGCCGGTGACCCTGAGCATCGGCGCCACCCTGTTCGACCAGCCGCCGGCCAGCCTGGCGGCGCTGATCGAACAGGGCGATACCACGCTGTATGAATCCAAGCGTGGCGGACGGGACAGCATTCGGCTGGTGGATCGGACCGGGGCCTACAGGTCGTAACTGACCGCCACACACCTCCCCGTCCTCACCGACTCCAACGCACAATCGGCCAGATGCAGCGCATACAACCCGTCGCGCACACTGGTGGGCAGTGCCTGGCCGCTGTTCAGCGCATCGATAAACCGGGTCAGCTCATTGCGATAGGCATCGGCGTAACGCTCCAGGAAGAAATGCTGCAACGGTTCCAGCGCTTCGGTGTGGTCGGCGCTCCAGTGGCGCAGGGTGCTGGGGCGATGGTTGTCGGTGAGCAGCACGCCAAGGGCGCCGGAGACTTCCACGCGCTGGTCGTAGCCGTACACCGCCTGGCGGCAGCAGTTGATATGGCATTGCTTGCCGGAGGCGGTACGCAGCAGGACCATCACGCTGTCGTAGTCGTCGATCTGTTCCAGGCTCGGGTCCACCAGGCGGCTGGCAATGGCGCTGACTTCCACCGGTTCTTCGCCGAGCAGGTGGCGGGCGGTGTCGAAGTCGTGGATGGTCATGTCGCGCAGGATGCCGCCGGAGTGTTCCAGGTAATCCCGCGGCGCCAGGCCTGGGTCGCGGCTGGTGATGATCACCTGGCGCACCGCGCCGATCTGGCCGGCATCCAGGGCCTGGCGCAGGCGCAGCATGTCGGGGTCGAAGCGGCGATTGAAGCCGAGCATCACCTTGCCGCCCTGGCGTTCCACGGCCTGGGCGGCGCTGCGGGCCTTGGCGATGTCGAGGTCGATGGGCTTCTCGCAGAGTACCGCCTTGCCCTCGGCGACGGCGGCCAACAGCAGGTCGATATGGGTGTCGGTGGGGGTGCCGATGACCACGGCGTCGATGTCTTTGCGCGTGAGGACCGCGGCACAATCGTAGGCCGCCTCGCAGCCCAGTTGGCGGCTGAGGGCATCGACGCCTTCGCGCCAGGGGTCAGCCACCAGCACCAGCGTGGCATTCGGGTGGGCGGCGACGTTGGCGGCGTGGATCCTGGCGATGCGCCCGGCACCTAGAACAGCAATACGTAGCATGGTTGAACTCCTGATGTTGTTGTTGGAGGGAGTACTCAGTCCGGCAGGTTGAACGGGGTGACGATCTGCACCTGTGACGGCGCAATCGGCCCGGCCTTCCACAACCGGTGGTAGTGCAGGATGTGCAGGAACACGTGGCGGGCATCGATCTGCAGGTTGTGGTCGATGATCGCGGCGATTTTTTCGTCCAGCAGCAGTTGGCGGTTTTCTTCGTCGAGGTCGTGGCCGATAAACACCTCCAGCGGGCGACCCAGGGCGGCGAAGGCGTCGACAATCGCACGGTTGCCGCCACCGACGCTGTACACCGCCTTGAGGTCGGGATGCTGTTGCAGCGCCTGGGTGACCCGCTCGAAGGTGCGCGGGTACACGCCATAGCCGCCGCTGACGTCCAGCACCCGCAGGTGCGGGGCACGCCCGCGCAGCCAGGCGCGAAAGCCCATCTCGCGCTCCTCCTCGCCCCGGAACAACTCGCTGCCGATCACCACCGCCACGTCCTGGGGCAACGCCGGTAGCCAGCGCGACATCAGGTAGGCGGCGGTCTGGCCGGCGGTGCGGTTGTCCATGCCGACGTAGCCGATGCGTTCGCTTTGCGGCAGGTCCGTCACCAGGGTCACCACCGGGATGCCCGCTGCGATCAGGTGCTTGACGGCCTGGTTCACCGCCGGTTCGTCGGCGGCCTTGAGCACCACGCCCTGGCTGCCGGTGTCGAGGCAGCGCAGCAACTGATCGTGCATGGCCTGGGGCTCGATTTCTTCGAACAGGTGAAAACGCGGGGCGATGCGAAACGGCGCCAGGCTGGCCAGTTGCGCGGTGATCGCCGCCTGCACCGCGGCGCTGAAACGCTGAGGGGTGTGCATGATCACGTCGACATGGAAGGTGCGCCCTACCGCCAGGCCGTTTTTCTCCTGGGACTCCAGTTCATCCAGCGCCTGCTCGATACGTCGGCGAGTCTGGGCGTGCACGCTGCCGCGCTGGTGCAGCACGCGGTCGACCGTGGCCTTGCTCACGCCCGCCTGGGTAGCGAGCTGCTTGATGGAGAAGTGTTTGGCGCGTTCGAGCATGGGTTTCGCCTGAGGTGTTTATGAGGTCTTTTTTAGGTATTACTGAGGTTTTGCAATGCTAGTCTCAGTTTTGTCCGGCGTCGAGCCGGGCAATCAAAACAACAACAATCCAGGAGAACCCCATGCCTCAAGCCGACCTCGCCAGTACGTTCAACGGCCAATATTTTGTCGTCACCGGCAGCACCCAGGGCCTGGGCGCCGCCGTGGCCCACACCCTGGCGCGACGCGGCGCCGCCGGGCTGATCATTTGCGGGCGGCGCCGCGCCCAGGGCGAAGAACAGGTGCGGCAGTTGGCGCAGCTGGATTGCCAGGCGTTTTTTGTCGAGGCCGACCTTGAACAGGTCGAGGATTGCCGCGCGATCATCGACGCCGCGCGCACCCACTTCGGCACCTTGCATGGCCTGGTGAACTGCGCCGGAATGTCGGACCGCGGCACCATTGTCGACACCTCGCCGGAGCTGTTCGATCGGCTGATGGCGGTGAATGTGCGGGCGCCGTTTTTCCTGATGCAGGACGCGTTGAAATTGATGATCAGCCAGGGCGTGGAAGGCGCCGTGGTGAATATCCAGAGCATCACCGGGCATGGTGGTCAATCGTTCCTCAGTGCCTATGCGGCGTCCAAGGGGGCGCTGGCGATCCTGACCAGGAACGTGGCGTTCAGTGCGCTGCGCAACCGGATCCGCGTCAACGGCCTGAACATCGGCTGGATGGACACGCCCCATGAGGATCAAATCCAGCGCCAGTACCACGGCGCCCAGGACGGTTGGCTGGCTGAGGCTGAACGCGCGCAGCCGTTCGGTCGCCTGCTCAAGCCCGAAGAGGTGGCGCAAAGCGTGGCGTTCCTGCTGTCGCGCGAGTCGGGGATGATGACCGGCGCGGTGATCGACCTGGAACAAGGCGTGGTCGGCTGCACTGACAGCGGCAGCCCGCAGCCCTTCAAGGCCCTGAGCCTGGGAGGTGAGTAATGTCGGCATTTGCGACAGCGCAGGATGTACGCATTGAGGATTTCAAGCGGATTTGCGCGCAACAGGCGCGTGCCGAGGACTATCCCCTGGCTGCGGAAGTGCTCGGCAACGTGCCGGTCTATCAGGCCCGCACCTTGCGCAACAGCGACCGCCACACGGTGATGAATGAGCTGCACCGGTTGTTTCGCGATGGATCGGGCGTGATGGTGGTGCGCCGCGCCTATGAGGACCTGGAAGTGGTGGATCGCCACAGCCAGGTGTTCGAGGCGATCTTTGCCCAGGAGGCCGCCCAAGGCGTGGCCGCCGACCATTTTGCCAAGGCCGGCAGTAACGGGCGTATCTGGAATTCATTGCAGAAGGCCGCGCTGCAGTCGCCGCAATCCTTTGTGGAGTATTACGCCAACCCGCTGCTGGGGCTGATCGCCGAGGCATGGCTGGGCCCGAGCTATCAGGTAACGGCGCAAGTGAACGTGGTGCACCCCGGCGGCCAGGCGCAACAACCGCACCGCGACTATCACCTGGGCTTCCAGACCACCGAGGTGGTGGAGCGCTTTCCCCTGCCCTTGCATGTGCTGTCCCAGTACCTGACGTTGCAGGGCGCCGTGGCCCACTCGGCGATGCCGCTGGAAAGCGGCCCCACCCAGTTGCTGCCGTTTTCCCAACAATACGCCCTGGGTTACCTGGCCTGGCGGCGCCCCGAATTTATCGAGCACTTCCAGCAGCACGCCGTGCAACTGGCGCTGGACAAGGGCGACCTGCTGTTTTTTAACCCGGCGCTGTTCCACGCCGCCGGCACCAACCGCACGGCCGGCCACCAGCGCATGGCCAACCTGCTGCAAATCTCCTCGGCCTTCGGCAAGCCCATGGAAGCCCTCGACCGCGACCGCATGATGCTGGCGGTGTACCCGGCCCTGCTGGCCAACACGGCCCTGGATGCCCAGGCAATTGCAGCGGTGGTGGCCTGCACCGCCGACGGCTATGCCTTCCCCACCAACCTCGACACCGACCCACCCTTGCAGGGCCTGGCCCCGCAAACCGGGCAACAACTCATGCTGCAAGCCCTCGACGAACGCTGGGCGTATGAGGACTTCGCCGCGGCCGTGGCGCAACTGCGGGCCAAGCGCCAGGCGTGATGCTTTAACAACAACAAAAACAACGGAGCACAACCATGAAGAAGCAATTCCTTGCGGCACTCTTGACCCTCGCCATCACCCCCTGGGCGCTGGCCGATATACGGATCGGCGTGAGCATCGCCCAGGTCGACGACGTGTTTCTCGCGCAAATGCGTGACTACATGGCCGCCCACGCCAAGGAACTGCCCGGCGTGACCCTGCAATTCGAAGACGCCCAGGGCGACGTGGTGCGCCAGCTTAACCAGGTGCAGAACTTCACCGCCCAGGGCATGGACGCGATCATCGTCAACGCCGTAGACACCGCCGCCACCCAGAAAATGACGGTCAATGCCCAACAGGCCAGGATCCCGCTGGTGTACGTCAACCGCCGCCCCGAGTTCAAGGAAGTACCGCCGGGGGTTGGCTATGTCGGCTCGGATGAGATCAAGGCCGGTGAAATCCAGATGCGCTACCTGGCCGAGAAAATGGGTGGCAAAGGCAACCTGGCGATCATGCTCGGGCTGCTCTCCAACAACGCCACCCACAACCGCACGCAGGGGGTCAAGAACGTGCTCAAGGACTATCCGGGTATCAAGATCGTCGAGGAGCAGAGTGCCGAATGGCAGCGCAGCAAGGCGATTGACCTGATGAACAACTGGATCGTGTCCGGGCGCAAAATCGACGCCGTGGCGGCGAATGCCGATGAAATGGCGATTGGCGCGGCCATGGCGATCAGCCAGGCCGGCATGCAACCGGGCAAGGATATTCTGGTGGCCGGCAGCGATGGCGGCGCGGCCGGGCTGGATGCGGTGAAGAAAGGCCAGTTGCTGGTGACGGCGTATCAGGACAACAAAGGGCAGGCCGTGGGCTCCATTGACCTGGCGGTGAAGATGGTCAAGAAACAGCCGTATGACGCCGAGCTGACCATTCCTTACCAGCAGATCACCAAGGACAACTACCAGGCATTCCTCAACCCATAAACTTCATTGTGGCGAGGGAGCTTGCTCCCGTCGGGCCGCGAAGCGGCCCCAGCTCTTTGTTTGAAAAAAACGGGACTGCTGCGCAGTCCAACGGAAGCAAGCTCTTATCAAACTTAAAATAACTCACTGATTTTAAAGGATTAAAGTTTCACACTGAAGTCTTGAGTCCTGCATAAATAATTTCAGGCGAGCGCATTCTTGTGGTGAGCGGGCTTGTCCCGCGTTGGGCTGCGCAGCAGCCCCAAAACCAGGTGCAGAGGAGTGTCTGATACACCACATTTGTCTTCATCAGGGGCGCTTCGCACCCCAACGCGGGACAAGCCCGCTCACCACAGAGGTCCCAGTTTGCTGCGCGACAGCGCGGCGTCGAAGACGGGGTGGGGCCTCCCTCGCCACAAGTAGACCCGTCAGCCCTGACGTTCCGCGCGTCGCACAACCCCATTTACGACGATATAAAGCAACGGCCCCACCGACACGAACACCGCCGTCAGCAAGAAATACGGCAGCACCGACGCCAGCGACCGCCCCCGCGCCCGTGCATCCCTGGCCTGGCAACGGGCAAGCCGCGAGGCGCTGGACAACCCTGTGCTGGCCGCTCTACTGGCGAGCCTGCCCGCCCCCGCCCATACCACGCCGCCGCCTGAAATGCCGCCGCTGGTGTTGACCCGCGTGCACACCAGCCGGGGCGAGCTGAGCTTTCTGTCCACCTTCACCACCTTCGGCATGCCCCAGGACATCACCCTCGCCTCCCTGCGTATCGAGCATCTGATTCCCGCAGACGATGCCACCTGGCAGGTGATGCGTGCCGCCCATGGGGAAAATGCCGCACTGGTTTTGTGAAATATCTGTCCGTAGACTGCCGCCATACCTCAACTTAAGGCGGCGAAGAAAACGTCATGCAAGTTACCGAAGTCTCCATTGCCCAATTGCGCGCGGCACTCGAATCCGGCCAGACCACGGCCATTGAACTGGTGCAGGCTTACCTCGCGCGGATCGATGCCTACGACGGTCCGCAGACCGCCACCGCACTCAACGCCGTCGTCGTGCGCAACCCCGACGCCCTGAAGGAAGCCGAGGCCTCCGATGCACGCCGGGCCAAGGGCGAAACCCTGGGGCCACTGGATGGTATTCCCTACACCGCCAAGGACAGCTACCTGGTCAAGGGGCTGACCGCCGCCTCCGGCAGCCCGGCGTTCGCCAAGCTGGTCGCCCAGCGCGATGCCTTCACCATCGAGCGCCTGCGCGCCGGTGGCGCCATCTGCCTGGGCAAGACCAACATGCCGCCGATGGCCAATGGCGGCATGCAGCGCGGCGTGTATGGACGCGCGGAAAGCCCGTATAACGCCGACTACCTCACCGCGCCGTTCGCCTCCGGTTCATCCAACGGTGCCGGCACCGCCACCGCCGCCAGCTTCGCCGCCTTCGGCCTGGCGGAAGAAACCTGGTCCAGCGGCCGTGGCCCGGCGTCCAACAATGGCCTGTGCGCCTACACCCCGTCCCGTGGGGTGATTTCGGTGCGCGGCAACTGGCCGTTGACCCCGACCATGGACGTGGTGGTGCCCTACGCCCGCACCATGGCCGACCTGCTGGAAGTGCTCGACGTGGTAGTGGCTGAAGACCCGCACACCCGTGGCGACCTGTGGCGCCTGCAGCCGTGGGTGCCGATCCCCAGCGTCGCTTCGGTACGCCCGGCGTCTTACCCTGAATTGGCGGCGACGGCCGAATCCCTGGCCGGCAAGCGCTTCGGCGTGCCGCGCATGTACATCAACGCCGACCCCGAGGCCGGCACCAGCGAAAAACCCGGCATCGGCGGCCCCACCGGCCAGAAGATCAACACCCGCGCCAGCGTGATCGACTTATGGAAGGACGCACGCCAGGCCCTTGAAGCCGCTGGTGCCGAAGTCATCGAGGTGGACTTCCCACTGGTGTCCAACTGCGAAGGCGACCGCCCCGGCGCGCCGACCGTGTTTACCCGTGGCCTGGTGTCCAGGGAATTCCTGCACGATGAACTGTGGGAACTGTCGGCCTGGGCCTTCGATGATTTCCTGCGCGCCAACAACGACCCGGCCCTGAACCGCCTGGCCGATGTGGACGGGCCGAAGATCTTCCCCCACGACCCCGGCACCCTGCCCAACCGTGAGGACGACCTGGCCGCCGGCATGGACGAGTACGTGCGCATGGCCGAGCGCGGCATCACCCCGTGGAACGAGATCAGCACCGTGCCCGATGGCCTGCGCGGCCTCGAGCAAACCCGGCGGATCGACCTGGAAGACTGGATGGACGGCCTTGGCCTGGACGCGGTGCTGTTCCCGACCGTGGCCGATGTGGGCCCGGCGGATGCCGACGTGAACGAAGCCAGTGCCGATATCGCCTGGAGCAATGGCGTGTGGGTGGCCAACGGCAACCTCGCCATCCGCCACCTGGGCGTGCCCACCGTTACCGTGCCCATGGGCGTGATGGCGGACATCGGCATGCCGGTCGGGCTGACCTTTGCCGGGCGCGCCTACGATGATTCGGCATTGCTGCGCTTTGCGGCGGCGTATGAAGCCACCGGCAGCAAACGCCTGATCCCGCCGCGCACGCCGCCGCTGGCGACAAACTAACTGATTCACTGTGGGAGGAGTGTCAGTTGATGCATCGGTGGCTGACCCACTGCAATCGGGAGCAAGCCCCCTCCCACAGTTCTAACCGCATTTCAAGTCAGGCCATATAGGGCATGGCAATCAGCAGGATTGCCGTGCCATGGGCAGGCCGTAGTTGAACAGGACGACCAGACCCTGGCTGACCATCAGTCGTGCGCAACCGCGATCATGTCGATCTCCACCGCCGCCGACTTCGGCAGTTGCATCACCCCCACCGACGTGCGCGTATGCACCCCAGCACTGCCGAGGATCTCGTGCAACAGGTCCGACGCGCCATTGGCCACTTCACTCTGCTGATCGAAGTCCTCGGCGCTGCGCACATACACGGTGATGCGCGGGATGGCCTTGACCCGGTCCAGCGAACCGAGTGCCTGCTTGAGCAGGCCCAGGCAGCGCAATGCACTGATGCCGGCGGCGATTTGTGCCTGGGCCAGGGTCAGGGTGTCACCGACTTTACCCGGCAGCATGATCGTGTCGCCGACGCGAGGGATCTGCCCGCTGATGTACAGGTGGTTGCCGTCGCGCACCAGCGGCGTGTAGTTGCCGCCGACTTTGAATTCATCCAATTGATAGCCGAGGCGTTGTTGCACGGCTTGGTATTTTTCATCGGGCGTCATGGGCGTGCTTCCTCGTTGTGTCGTTGCCATTCATCCACCACGTCGCCCATGGTCTTGGGCGTTGCGTTGCGAATCCAGGCCATGAAAGGCCGGTCGAACTTGAACCCCGGCCCACAGTGTTCAAGCATGAAGCGTCGCACGTTCTTGGTGTTTTTATAGTGTGGGGTCACGGGAGTGGCGCGGGTGATGGGGTCGCTGTGCCAGTCAACATCCATTTTGTCTCTCCGGGATCTGGGGGGCGGGCAGTAGCATAGCGATGTGCTACTTGCACCGGAAGCGGGGTTTAAGCCAAACGAGGTGTTGAGACATCGTATAAGAAACTCAGATGTTCACCCCCCCTTTAAACGCCAATCCTTTCGAGATATTTCAAATTTTTCTTTCCTTCCCTGGGGAAAATATTGCATGGTTGTACGATGACTTAACGAGTCATATCCGCCCCCAACAACAATAAGGAAACACCCATGCAAAACGTCAAAGTGCTGATCGGATTTCTGTGCCTGTTCAGCGGCTATGTGGCCGCCGCCCCTGCCGCCGACAAAGACGTCGCCCAAGCAGTCGACCACCTCACCCAGGCCATGCTGCATAAAGACCTCAAGCAGCTCCAGAGCCTGACCGCCGAGAACCTCACCTACGGCCACTCCAGCGGCAAGATCCAGAACAAGCAGGAATTCATCGCCGACATCGAGACCGGGCGCAGCGGCTTCAAGACCCTGGAAATGCAGAAACAGACCATCACCCTGAGTGGCGATACCGCCCTGGTACGCAACCACTTCTCCGCCCTGGCGGTGAACAGCGGCAAGGAAGTGCCCACCGAAATCGAGAACTTCCAGATCTGGCAAAAACAGAAAGGCCACTGGCTGCTGATCGGTCGCCAGGCGTTTAAATTCTGATGGCTAGCGGTGGGCCATCGGGCTCACCACTGCACCACCTTGCGCACCTTCAGCAACGCCTCGCGCAGCGCCGGCATGTCCACCGAGCCCAAGGCCAGGCGCAACGCATGGGGCACGTGGGCCGAGACGGCGAAGGGCTCAGCGGTGGAGACGGAAATGCCGTCGCGCTGCAAGGTCATGGCGACTTGATCGGCGCGGGCCTCTTCCGCCAGAGGCAGCCACAAGAAATACGATGACGGGTGGCTGGTGTAGGCCAGCCCCTTGAGCACCTGCGCCGCCAAGGCTTGCCGCGCCCGCGCATCCTGGCGCTTTTGTGCTTCAAGTTGCGCCACCGTGCCATCCTCGAGCCAGGCCACCGCAATCGCACTCATCACCCCCGGCACGTTCCAGGTGGTGGCCATGATGGTGCGTTCCAGTGCTTTGACCCAACCCGAAGGGGCAGCGATAAACCCCACGCGCAGGCCGGTCGCGACACTTTTCGACAGCCCGCCCACGTAGACCGTGCGCTCCGGCGCCAATCTCGCCACGGGCAGCGGCACGTCCTCGGCCAGGAACGCGTAGGCCGCGTCCTCAATAATCATCAGGTTGTGCTCACGGGCAATCGCCACCAACTGCTCGCGCTGCGCCAGGCTCAGCACCCAGCCCAACGGGTTATGCAAGGTTGGCATGCTGTACACGGCACGCACCGGACGCTTGCGGCACAGGCTGTGCAGGTGGTCCAGGTCCGGGCCGTCGGCGGTGACCGGGATGGCGACAATTTCCAGGTACAGGGTCTCGGCCAGCACCTTGAACCCCGAATACGTCAAGGCGTCGACGGCGATCACATCACCGGGCTTGAGCAAGGCCATCATGGTCACGGCCAACCCGTGCTGGGCGCCGCTGACCACCAGCACCTGTTCGGCCTCGACCGTCAGCCCTCGATTCAACAGGTGCCGCGCGACAGCGGCGCGCTCATGCAGGCGACCGGCGTGGGGCTGGTAACGCAGCAGCGCGTCGAGGTCGCCGGACAGTGCCAACTGGCGCAAGGCCGTGCGCAGCAAGTCGGCCTGGCCGGGCAAGGACGGGTAGTTGAAATTCAGATCGAGCATGCCCGCCGCCACACTCATCTGCCCGCTGCCCTGCCCCGGCGGCAGCGAGATTTCGCGCACGAAGGTGCCTCGGCCTGTTTCGCCGCTGACCAGGCCCATGGCCTCCAGCTCGGCGTACACCCGGCTCGCGGTGACCAACGCCAGGCCATGCTCGGCGGCCAGTTGGCGGTGGGTCGGCAGTCGCGTGCCGGGAGGCATGCTGCCTGAGCGAATGGCCTCGGCGAAGCTGTCGACCAACGACTTGTAGCGGGCACGGGGCATAAGCGATGTATCCATGACAATTTTTTGATTGTCTTTATCTTCAACCCTAGGATGCCTGCCACGCAACTCATCCTTTTCGGACCCCCCTTATGGAACGTACAGCTCCCCTCAGCAACCTCGACACCCGCACCCAAGGCTGGATCAACGGTTTCATCGGCGTAGTGATCTTCAGCGGCTCGTTGCCGGCCACGCGCCTGGCGGTGATGGAATTCGACCCGGTGTTCCTGACCATGATCCGCGCCGCCATTGCCGCGCTGCTGGGGCTGGCCTTGCTGGGGCTGTTCAAGGAGCAACGCCCCGCGCGCCAGCAATGGATGCCCCTGGCCATCGTCGCCCTCGGCGTGGTGATCGGCTTTCCTTTACTCACCGCGCTGGCCCTGCAATACGTGACCTCCGCGCACTCCATCGTCTTCATCGGCCTGCTGCCGCTGGCGACCGCCGTGTTTGCTGTACTGCGTGGCGGCGAGCGTCCACGCCCGGTGTTCTGGCTGTTTTCGATCCTCGGCAGCCTGCTGGTGATGGGGTACGCCTTCGCCCAGGGCTTGAGCGCCGCACCGGCGGGTGACGTACTGATGCTGCTGGCGGTGCTGGTGTGCGGCCTGGGGTATGCCGAAGGCGCCAAACTGTCGCGCAGCCTGGGCGGCTGGCAGGTGATCTGCTGGGCACTGGTGGTGTCGTTGCCGGTGGTGGTGCCGTTGAGCCTGGTGCTGGCGCCGTCGAGCGTCAGCGGCATCAGCCTGCCGGCCTGGCTGAGCCTGGGCTATGTGTCGCTGTTCAGCATGCTGATCGGCTTTGTGTTCTGGTATCGCGGCCTGGCCCAGGGTGGCATCGCCGCCGTCGGCCAATTACAACTGCTGCAACCGTTCTTCGGCCTGGCGCTGGCAGCGGGCTTGCTGCATGAACAGGTCAGCCTGGGCATGCTGCTGGTGACGGTCGCGGTGATCGGCTGCGTGGCCGGGGCCAAGCGGTTCGCGCGCTAACGCTGGGGCGCGACCATCTTGAACTTGATGTTGATGTCGTCGGACACCACGCTGTTGCCGGCCCATTCGCCTTCGCCGATCCTGAAGTCGCCGCGCTTGAGGATGAACTCACCGTCGAACACGCCAATGCCATCCAGCTCCTTGAGCACCACGTTGACCGCCACCGGGCGCGTGGTGCCCTTGATCGTCAGGTTGCCGCTGATGTTGAAGCGGTTATCCCCCAAGGCCTTGACAGCGGTGGACTCATACACGCCCACCGGATAGGTCGCGGTATCGAACCACGAGGCCCGTTGCAGCTCGTCGTTGGCATCGGGGCTGCCGGCATCGATACTCGCCAGCTGGATCTTGAGCAAGGCATGTCCGATTTCGGGCTTCTGCGTGTCAAAGCTCAGCGTGCCTTCGAAGTCGCCGAAGGTGCCATACACCCGCTGCCCCAACTGCTTATAGGTAAAACTGATCTGGCTGGCGGTGCGATTGACGTCGGTGTACTCCGCCGCCTGGGAACAGCCGATAGCACCCAGGACCAGGACCAACGGGAGAATTCGACGCTTCATGCCACACTCCGCAAAAAAAAGGATGTATTCCCATCAGGTGCCTGTCCTGCTAAACAGATTAGCCGCTCACAACAATAAGGACGCTGCATGCCCACCCCTTCTCTACAGGACATCACCGCGCCGGAAGGCATCTGCTACGGCTGCGGCGGCAGTAACCCCCATGGCTTGCATATCAAGAGCCGCTGGGATGCCGATGGTGTCCATCTCATCGCCGAACATCACCCCGAGGCAAAATACAGCGGCTGGCCCGACCTGGTCTACGGCGGCCTGATCGCCATGCTGGTGGACTGTCATTCCAACTGGACCGCCATGGCCTACCACTACCGTGCCGAACAACGCGAACCCGGCAGCCTTGCGCGGGTCGAGGGCGACGTGGGTCGCAAAAGCCGCGTGGTCTGCGAGGTGTACGCCGGCGAGGTGCTCACGGCCATCGGCGATTCGCTGTTCGTGCGCGTCGACACCCGCGAACTGGCTGCGGCCGCCCATGGCCGTGACGGCTGATCCTGGTCTACATTGACTGGCACCGCTAATCGAGGACCGAACCGATGACTCGTCTCACCGCGAAAGACTTTGCCCCCGAACTGCTGGAACTCTACGACGGCTACGCCCACGGCAAGCTCAACCGCCGCGAATTTCTCGACCGCGCGGCGCTGTTTACCTTTGGCGGCCTCACCGCCTCGGCCCTGCTGGCGGCCCTGAGCCCCAACTATGCCCTGGCCGAACAGGTGAAATTCACCGACCCGGACATCGTTGCCGACTACATCACCTACCCCTCGCCCAAGGGCAACGGCACCGTACGTGGCTACCTGGTGCGCCCGGCCAAGGCCACCGGCAAGCTGCCGGCCGTGGTGGTGGTCCACGAAAACCGTGGCCTCAACCCCTACATCGAAGACGTCGCCCGGCGCCTGGCCAAAGCCGGGTTTATCGCCCTCGCGCCGGACGGCCTGACCTCGGTGGGCGGCTATCCCGGCAACGATGAAAAAGGCGTGGCGCTGCAACAGACAGTCGACCCGACCAAGCTGATGAACGACTTCTTCGCCGCCATCGAATGGCTGATGCACCACGACAGCAGCACCGGCAAGGTCGGCATCACCGGCTTCTGCTATGGCGGCGGCGTGACCAATGCGGCGGCGGTGGCTTACCCGGAACTGGGCGCGGCGGTGTCGTTCTATGGGCGCCAGCCGGAAGCCAAGGACGTGCCGCATATCAAGGCGCCGATCATGCTGCATTACGGCGAGCTGGATACGCGGATCAACGAGGGGTGGCCGGCGTATGAAAAGGCCCTGAAGGCCGCCGGCACGACTTATGAAGCGTACATCTACAAGGGCGCCAACCATGGCTTCCATAACGATTCGACACCGCGTTATGACGAGGCCGCGGCGAATCTGGCGTGGGAAAGGACACTGGGTTGGTTCCGCAAATACCTGGCATGAATACAGTCCAAATATGGGAGGAGGCAAGCCCCCTCCCACATTGATCGTCACCTCATTCCAGCTCAGTGTTCCAGCGCATACCGGCGGCAATGGTTGAGGTAGCCCTGCTCATGGCTGCCCACCAACTGCACCACGCTGGTCCATAACCACGACGGCGCATCCAATTGCCTGGAGCGGTTTTCCTGCAGCACCGACATCCAGCCCTTGCGCGTCGCCCGGTCCATCTGCCGGGCATGGGCGATACCGACCACCCGCGCCAGGTAACCGGCGGCGTGCATGGCATCGAGTTCACTCAGTTCGTCCAGTTCCAGCTTCATGTCCTGGGGCAACAGTTCGCGGATGAAAAAGCCATGGTCCAGAAACCGTGTCGCCACCATGCGTTCACCCAGGCCCGGCGACAGCTGGCGGGCGCCCTCCACCACTCGGCGGCCGTTGTCCCTGGGCATCTTCGCCCGTGCCGCGCGCGGTGCGGCGGCGCCGACGGCTTCCTTGATATCGAGCAGGCAGTATTCCTCATCGTCCTTGTCGCCCACCCCCAGCAATACGGCGTAGCGCAGCAGGCCGAGGGAGCTGCAGCCCTTGACCCAGTAAGCCGAATCCAGCAGTTGGACCTTGGCGTCCTTGGGGCGGCCCTTGAGCGAGGTGACCAACTGATGGATGTCATCCGACGCGCAGACGCTTTCCAGCGCACTTTTTTCTGCCCGCGACAGCGACCAGAAATGCTTGCCCAGCGGGATCGTCGGCCGCACGTTGTCGATGCGCTCACGGGCCAGGCTTTTCCAGGTGCGCTCGACGGCGCTGCGCATCCCCGCCTTGACCTGGGACGGACGCGGCGGTACCTCGTCGGGCTTGTCCTTGAACGCCTGTTCATAGCCCACCATCATTTCTTCAAGCATGCGCGCGGTGGTCACGCCCGGCAGGTCCGAACCGCGCGCGGCGGTGGCCAGGGACAGCGCCAGGCGCACCAGGTCGTGGGCCGGGTTGCCGATCACGGCCTGGTCAAGGTCGCGGATATGCATATCGATGCGGCCCTTGTTGTCGCCGGTAGGCCCCAGGTTGCCCGCGTGGCAGTCGCCGCAGATCCAGATCGCCGGGCCTTGAGGCAGACGCCTGCCCATCTGGCTGTGCAGCCACTCGTAGAATTGCACGGTGCTGCCGCGCACATACGCGTGGGCGGAGCGTGCCATCTTCAAATTACGCAGTTGGGTGAGGTGTGGCATGCGAGCGGAGGGGCGCGGTGTTTTCATGGAATAACTCAGTGCAGGTGTAGCGGTAGAACGCCGGCCCCGAGCAAATGTTTCATTATGTTTCAGAAATAAACTCAAACACGCCCACTCTCCTCCAGCAACCACGCCTTGAAGGCCTGCATGGCCGAGGTCTCGGCCCGCGACTGCAGGCGCGTCAGCCAGTAGCTGCCGGTGCTGATGCCGACATCGAAGGGCTGGCGAATCACATCACTCTCCAGTTGCCGCGAGAACATCATCGCCGGCGCCAGCGCCACGCCGCTGCCTTGCAGTGCCGCCTCCATCATCGCCAGCGACGAGTCGAACACGATGCTGCGCGGCACCAGGGTGTCGGCGGGCAGCCCGGCGGCCTGAAGCCACAGGCTCCACTCATCCGCACGGTAGGAGCGCAGCAGCGTGTGTTTCAACAGGTCGGCCGGCGTTTGCAACTGCGCGGCGAGTGACGGCACACACAGTACCGTCAGCGGCGCTTCCAGCAACTCCAGCGCATCCGTGCCGTGCCAGGCACCGGCACCGAAACGGATCGCGTAATCCAGGCCTTCGGCAGCCACGTCGACGCGGTTGTTGTGGGTGGACAGGCGCAGGTCGATGAACGGGTAGCGGCTCTGGAAGTCCGCCAGACGTGGCAGCAGCCAGCCGACGGCAAAGGTGCCGACCGCGCCCACGGTGAGTACCTCGCGGTAATGCCCGCCCTCGAACTGACCCAAGGTGTGGGCAATACGGTCGAACGACTCGCGCACCACCGGCAGCAGGGTTTCGCCCTCGCGGGTGAGCATCAACCCGCGGGGCAGGCGCTTGAACAAGGTGACAGTGAGCTGCGCCTCCAGGCTCTTGACCTGATGGCTGACCGCCGCCTGGGTCACGCATAACTCGATGGCGGCGCGGGTAAAGCTCAAATGCCGGGCGGCCGCTTCGAAGGCGCGCAAGGCGTTCAACGGTAAGTGGGAGCGGAGCATATTGACCCCAATATTTCTAATGACTGCTGCGAGATATCATCGTTTGCCCAGGACCGGCGAACGGCCTACATTTGCCTCGCCCGCGCAGGCCCTTCATTCAATCGATCATTCTCATGGAAGCGTTATCATGCCCCAACATTTACTGTCTGGCGTGCGTAATTTCACCGCCCTCGCGGTGTTTATCGCCGCCGGCAACTGCCTGGCGGCCACCGACCTGCAGGCGGTGGTGGATGCCAATGTAAAACCGCTGATGCAGCAGCAGTCGATTAACGGCCTGGTGGTCGGCGTGGTGCGGGCCGGCAAGGCGCAATACTTTAACTACGGCGTCGCCGCCACCGACACTCGCCAGCCGGTCAGCGAAAACACCCTGTTCGAAGTGGGCTCGGTGAGCAAAACCTTCACCGCGACCCTGGCCGGTTACGCGGTAGCCCGCGGCAAACTCACGCTCTCGGATCCGGCCAGCCATTACCTGCCTGCACTGGGCGGCGGCAAGTTCGACCACATCAGCGTGCTCAACCTCGGCACCTACACCGCCGGCGGCTTGCCCCTGCAATTCCCCGCCAACGCGGATAACAGCCAGCGCATGATCAGCTACTTCCAGCAGTGGCAACCCGACTTCGCCCCTGGCACCCAGCGCCTGTATTCAAACCCGAGCCTGGGGTTGTTCGGCTACCTGGCGGCGCAGAGCCTCAAGCAGCCGTTCGATCAGGCGATGGAAAAGACCCTGTTGCCCGCGCTCGGGCTCAAGCACACCTTCATCAAGGTGCCGCAGAGCCAGATGAGCCTGTACGCCCAAGGCTATGGCAAAGATGGCAAACCGGTACGCGTCGGCCCCGGCGCCCTGGACAGCGAGGCCTACGGCATCAAGACCAGCGCTGCGGACTTGCTGAAGTACGTTGACGCGAACATGCACCCGGCGACGCTGGATAAAACCCTGCAGCAGGCGATCAGCGTGACTCACACGGGCTACTACAGCGTGGACGGCATGACCCAGGGCCTGGGTTGGGAAATGTACCCCTACCCCATCCCGCTCGATAGGTTGATGGCCGGCAACTCCACACCCATGGCAATGGAACCGCACACGGTCAACTGGCTGACCCCGCCCCAGGCGCCCCACGCCGACACCCTGGTGAACAAGACCGGCTCCACCAATGGGTTTGGCGCCTACGTGGCGTACGTGCCGAGCAAGGGAGTGGGCGTGGTGATATTGGCGAACAAGAACTACCCGAATGCCGAACGGGTAAAGGTCGCCCATGCAATCTTGAGTGCGCTGGACCACTAACGATGGAGGGGCCGGTGCGACGATTCGACTGGCCCCCTCCCACCTATTGACCCGCGCTACATCCCCAGCCAATGCGGCAAGGCCAGCGAGATAAACGGCAAGTACGTGACCATGATCAGGAACACCAACAGGATCATCAGCCACGGCAACGCCGCACGAATAGTCTGCCCCAGCGTCAACCCGGTCACCGCCGAGGTCACGAACAGGTTCAGCCCCACCGGTGGGTGCACCAGGCCGATTTCCATATTGACCACCATCACGATGCCCAGGTGAATCGGGTCGATGCCCAGCTTCATGGCGATCGGGAAGAAGATCGGCGCCAGGATCAGCACGATGGCCGAAGGCTCCATGAAACTGCCGGCGATCAGCAGTACCACGTTGACCATGATCAAAAAGCCAATCGGCGTCAGGCCCTCGGACAGCACCCAGGCGGTGATTTCCTGAGGGATCTGCTCGGTGGTCAGCACATGGGCGAAGAGCATGGCATTGGCGATGATAAACATCAGCATGATCGCCAGGCGCCCGGACTCCAGCAGCACCTTGGGGCAGTCGCGCAGCTTCATGTCCTTGTAGACGAACAACGCCACGAACGCCGAGTACACCGCCGCCACCGCCGCCGCTTCGGTGGGGGTGAACATGCCGCTGTAGATGCCGCCGAGGATGATCACCAGCAACAACAGGCCCCAGAAGGCGCGGCGCGCACAGCCCAGCCATTCACGAAACGTCGCCCGTGGCTGGGCCGGCAGCTTCTTGATGCGCGCGACGATGTAGATCGCCACCATCAGCATCAGGCCCAGCAGCAAGCCCGGGATCACCCCGGCCATGAACAGCTTGCCCACCGAGGTTTCCGTCGCCGCCGAGTACACCACCATCACGATCGACGGCGGAATCAGGATGCCCAGGGTGCCGGCGTTGCAGATGATCCCCGCGCCGAATTCCTTCGGATAACCGGAGCGCACCATGCCCGCCACCGCAATCGAACCCACCGCCGCCACCGTCGCCGGGGATGAGCCGGACAGCGCCGCAAACAGCATGCACGCCAACACCGCCGCAATCGCCAGGCCGCCACGGATATGCCCGACACAGGCGTTGGCAAAGTCGATCAGCCGCTGCGCCACGCCGCCGGTGGTCATGAACGCACCAGAGAGCAGGAAGAACGGGATCGCCAGGAAGGTATAGGCGTCGGAGGTTTCGAACAGCTTGATCGCCAGGGAACTGACCGAGTCCGGGCTGAACATCAGGATCGACACCGCGCCCGACAAACCCAGCGCGATGGCAATCGGCACGCCGAGGAACATGAACACGAACAACAACAGGAACAGACAGAGCACGGCCATCAGTGACGCTCCCCATGGCTGCCGGCCAACTTGCTGGCCTCACCGGCCTCGTCGGCCAGCCCCAACCCGACCTGACGGCGGGTAAAGATGCGGTAGAAAATTTCCAGGTAGCGGATAAACACCAGGGCAAAACCGATGGGCACGATGATCACGATGTCACCCACGTCGATGCCGAACTTATCGAGGTCTTCGGCGCCGATATGGGCGGTCATCACCGCGCTGACCCACTTGTAGCTGGCGACCATGAACAGCCCGGCATAGGCCAGGCAACACAGGCAGGCGAGCATGCCCAGCACGCGCTGCACCGGACGCCGGGTCAGCTTGACCAGCGCGTCCACCCCCAGGTGCCCGGCGGTGCGCACCCCATAGGAAATGCCGAAGAAAATCAGCCAGCCGAACATGGCCTTGGTCAGCGCAACGCTCCAGGTCATGTCCTGGGCCCAGGTCATGGTGCCGTCGCCCAGGGCGCTGAAGAAGTTGCTGCTGAAGGCCCACTTGTCGGCCAGGGCAAAGAACAGCGTGTAGATGTTGTTGAGCATGACGTAGACGAATGTCACCAGGGTCATGGCCGCCAGCAGGAAGGCAATAAAGCCTTCCTCCAGGTGCTCCCAGACGCGCCTTAGCGTTTGCATGGCAAAACCTCGCGAAAGCAAAATGAGATGTCAGGGCGGAAACCGGCCTTTACTGGTTGGCGGAATCCGCCGCCTTGATCAGATCAGCCCCGATCTCGCCTTCGAACTTCTGCCATACCGGGCGCATCGCGTCGCGCCACAACTGGCGTTGCTCGGGGGTCAGTTCGATGATTTCGCTGGTCCTGGCCTCGACGATCTTCTGCCTGGCCGACTGGTTCAGGGCTTCGGCCTGTTTGTTCACCTCGACGGTGACCTGCTCCAGGGTGCTGCGGATGTCGGGCGGCAGGCCGTTCCAGAACGTGGCATTGGTGATGACCATGTAGTCGATCAGGCCATGGTTGGATTCGGTGAAGTACTTCTGCACTTCGTTGACCTTCTGGCTTTCATAGTTCGACCAGGTGTTCTCGGTGCCATTCACGGTGCCGGTCTGCAAGCCCTGGTACACCTCGGCAAAGCTCATCTTGCGCGGGTTGGCGCGGATCGCCTTGAACTGTTCCTCCAGCACGCTGGAGGCCTGCACGCGGAATTTCAGGCCACGGGCGTCCTTGGGTTCATGCAGCGCCTTGTTGGCGGAGAGTTGCTTGAGGCCGTTGTGCCAATAGGCCAAGCCGAGGATGTTCTTGTTCTGCATCGAGGTCAGCAGTTGCTTGCCCTCGGCGGCCTGGAAGCGGTCGACGGCGGCCAGGTCGTTGAACAGGAACGGCAGGTCATAGATCTGCACTTGCCGGGTGTATTGCTCGAACTTGGCCAGGGACGGCGCCAGCATCTGCACGTCGCCCAGCAGCAGGGCTTCCATTTCCTTGCCGTCGCCGAACAGTGACGAGTTGGGGTACACCTCGACCTTGACCTTGCCGGGCAAGCGTTCTTCGGCGAGCTTCTTGAACAGCAACGCGCCCTGGCCCTTGGGGGTGTTTTCAGCGACCACGTGGGCGAACTTGATCACGATCGGGTCCGCCGCCTGGGCCAGGCCTGCGGCAAACAAGGTGGCGGCGCAGAACAGGGCCCGAGAAAGCTTGAGCATGGAAATCACCTTCTTATTGTTGTGTTGTAGGGCAAGGTGCCTGATATGACGCGTGTAGTGAATTTCGAATTTTTGATACCTGCGTTCGGCCACGCCGAACACCAACCTCAAGAAAAATGCAGTTCCCCCTCCCACCTTTGATTCGGTTCCGTCAGCTATGACTGTGCGAGCAACCGCTGCGCCCGCAACAAGACCGGCGCATCCACCATCTGCCCATCAATCTGATAAGCCCCCGCCCCATGCGCCCCGGCGTCCACCACACGCTGCGCCCAGGCCAGGTCTGCGGCGCTGGGCGCCAACGCTTCATGGATCACCGCCACCTGCCTGGGATGGATACACAACGCGCCGGCAAAGCCCATTTCATAGGCATGCCGGATCGAACGGCGCAGGCCGTCGGGGTCGTCGATGGCCGGGTGCACGCCATCCAGTGGCGCCACCAGGCCAGCCGCGCGGGAGTGCACGATCAGCGCCAGGCGTGCCTGGTCGAGGGCGAACTGCGCGGCCGGGGAGTTGCTGCTCAGGTTGAGGTCCAGTGCCAGGTCCAGGCCGCCGAATGACAGACGTTCGACCTGCGGCGCCTGGGCGATGTCGGCCAGCGCCAGCAAGCCGCGGGCGCTTTCGATAATCGGCCAGATCAGCTTGCCCGCCGTGGCGACCACCGCCACCTGGGCCGCGCTTTCCACTTTCGGCAGGAGTACACCCGCCACGTTGGCGTAGGCTTTGCAGAACGCCACATCGTCGAAATGCCCGGCATGTTCCGGCGCGTTGATGCGCACCCACACCCGGGCCTGCGGATGAGCTTGCAGAAACGCTGCGAGGTTATCCCGCGCCTGGCGCTTGAGCGGCTCTTCCACCGCGTCTTCGAAATCCACGATCACGGCGTCGGCGCCACTGGCCAGCGCCTTGGCAAAGCGTTCCGGTCGGCTGCCGGGAACAAACAGCGCAGAGCGCACAAGAGGATTTGGCATAACGGACTTCCTTATTAGATAACGCCGCGCGCACGCAGGCTGTCGATGGCATCGCCGGAGTAACCGAGCTGCTCGAGGATGCCCTGGCTGTGCTGCCCCAGCGCCGGCACGGCGTCCATGCGCGGGGTAAACGCCCCGTTGCGCGCCGGCGGCAGCAGCGACGGCAACGGCCCGGCAGGGCTTGCGACTTCACGCCAACTGTCGCGGGCCTTGAGCTGCGGGTGGTCCCACACGCCTTGCATATCGTTGACGCGGGCACTGGCGATCTGCGCGTCCTCCAGGCGCTGGATCACGGCCTCGGCATCCAGTTGGGCAAAGCTGTCGACGATGATCTGGCGCAGCGCCTCGCGGTTGGCCGAGCGCTTGAAGTTGGCGCTGAAGCGCTCATCCGTCGTCAGCCCAGGCGTGAGCAGCACCTTGTCGCAGAACGCCGCCCATTCGCGCTCATTCTGCAAACCGAGCATCACCGTGCCGCCGTCACCGGTGGGAAACGGCCCGTAGGGGTAGATGGTCGAGTGCGCCGCGCCGGCACGTGGGGGTGGAGGCGCACCGTCGAAGGCGTAGTACATCGGGTAGCCCATCCATTCCACCAGGCTTTCGAGCATGCTCACGTCGATGCGGCTGCCCTGCCCCGTCTTGCCGCGCAACAGCAGCGCGGAAAGGATGCCGCTGTAGGCGTACATGCCAGCGGAGATATCGGCGATGGAGCAACCGGCCTTGGCCATCTGCTCGTCACCTGGGCCACCGGTCACCGAGAGAAAGCCGCCCTCGCTCTGGATCAGCAGGTCATAGGCTTTCTTTTTCTCGTAGGGCCCGCCTTCGCCATAGCCGGAAATGTCGCAGACGATCAGCCGTGGAAAGCGTGCATGCAGCGCCTCGAACGACAGGCCCATGCGCGCCGCCGCGCCCGGTGCAAGGTTCTGCACCAGCACATCGGCCTCCGCCAGCAGGCTGTCGAGGATGGCGTCGGCTTCGTCCTGCTTGAGGTCCAGGGTGAGGCTTTCCTTGGAGCGGTTGGTCCACACGAAATGCGAGGCCAGGCCACGCACGCGCTCGTCGTAGCCACGGGCGAAGTCACCGGCACCGGGGCGTTCGATCTTGATCACGCGGGCGCCGAGGTCGGCCAGTTGACGGGTGCAAAAGGGCGCGGCGATCGCGTGTTCCAGGCTGACAACGGTGATGCCGTCCAGCGGTCGTGGGTCAGTCATGACAGTTCCTCAGAGCCAGTGGGCCATGGACGCGGCGTTGCGCACATCCCAGACCTTGGCGATCAATGTGTCGGCCTGGGCCGGTGTACGGGCGCTACTGAACCGGGCGAGGCGCTGGAATTTATCCGCCAGCTCTGCACGGCTCAGGGTGTTGCCCGGGTCGCCCTTGGGCTCGTCGATGGCGCCGTGCAGGGTGCGGCCGTCAACCGTGGTGACGGTGACACGGCCGAGCCAGCGCTGCGGGTAGGCGCCATCAACCTCGGGGTCGAGGGTCATGCTGACCCTGTCGCGAAAGGCGGCGACGGCGGGATCGGTCAACGCCGACTCATGGAACTCGGTGAGCCCGGCCTTGCCATGCACGGCGATCAACCCCAGCACGGTGCCCATGGAGAACTTGGCCTGATGCACGCTGGTCGGCACGCTTACCCGCCCCAGCACATCGATGGCGCCTTGGTGCACACGGGTTTCCACACCGGCGATATCGACGGCATCCAGGCCTTCGCGTTGCATCAACGCCAGCAACGCATCGGCGGCCGGATGGGTATGGCGGCACGACGCATGGAACTTAAACGAGGTCTCCAGCAGCGCCCAACGGCTACCAAGGCCAGCCGACAATTTGCTCGGTTCGGCATCCGTGGACATGCCCGCCGCCAGGCCCTGGTCGCCTTCGAGGATATTGCGCGCACCGGTCAAGCCATCCGCCGTCAGGTACGCGGCGAGCAAACCGTCCGCGGCCGCCTTGGCCGTGTGCAGTTGCTTGGAGTCGGCGGCATCGCGCAGGAACTCCCACAGCCCGGCGGCCTGGGTGCCGGCGCTGCCGAGCAGATGGATGAACTGGTCCTGATTGAAATCCAGCAACTTGCCCACCGCCACGGCCGCCGCCAGGGTGCCCACCGTGGCCGTGGTGTGGAAGATGCGGTAGTGGGAGCGCCCCATGAATTCGCCGATGCGGATTCCGGCTTCATAACCGGCTACCGAGGCCAGCAACAAGTCACGGCCGGATTTACCGAGGTCCTGGGCGGCGGCCAAGGCAGCGGGAAACACCACGGTGGCCGGGTGCAGCACCGAGCTGTTGTGCAGGTCATCCTGTTCCACCAGATGGGACGAGGCGCCGTTGACCAACGCGGCGAAGTACGCGCTGCTGCCGGTGCCATTGACGATCACCTGGGTCGGGCCGCTGCTCGGGCCCATCTTCTGCGCATAGCGCTCGAACAACGGGATCGGGTGCGCGCCCTGGCTGGCCAACGCGGACGCCAGCCAATCCAGGAACAGGTCTTCGGTGCGCGCCAGCACGGGTTCGGGCAATTGCTCGTAGGCCAGGTCGGCCAGGAACCGACACAGGGCTTGGGTATGGCTCATGGGCAGGCCCTCAGAAACTGCGTGGCAGCTCGAGCAGGTGCTCGGCCACGTAGGACAGGATCAGGTTGGTGGAGATCGGCGCCACCTGGTACAGGCGCGTCTCGCGGAATTTGCGCTCGACGTCGTACTCACAGGCAAAGCCAAAGCCGCCGTGGGTCTGCAGGCAGGCATTGGCCGCTTCCCAGGACGCCTTGGCCGCCAGGTACTTGGCCATGTTCGCGCTGGCGCCGGCATTCACACCGCTGTCGTATTCCGCACAGGCGCGCCAGCGCATCAGGTCGGCCGCTTCGACTTCGATATGGGCTTCGGCAATCGGAAACTGCACGCCCTGGTTCTGCCCGATGGGCCGGCCGAACACCACGCGGTCGCGGGCGTAGGCGCTGGCCTTGTCGATAAACCAGCGGCCGTCGCCGATGCATTCGGCAGCGATCAGGGTGCGTTCGGCATTGAGGCCGTCGAGGATGTATTTGAAGCCCTTGCCCTCCTCGCCGATCAAGCTATCGAGGGGCAGTTCAAGGTTGTCGAAGAACAACTCATTGGTCTCGTGGTTGACCATGTTCGCGATGGGCTGCACGGTCAGGCCGTTGCCGATGGCCTCACGCAGATCGACCAGGAAGATCGACATGCCTTCGGACTTTTTCTTCACCTCGGCCAACGGTGTGGTGCGCGCCAGCAGGATCATCAGGTCGGAATGCTGCACCCGCGAGATCCAGACTTTCTGGCCGTTGATCACGTATTTGTCGCCACGCTTGATCGCGGTGGTCTTGATCTTGGTGGTGTCGGTGCCGGTGGTGGGCTCGGTGACGGCCATGGATTGCAGGCGCAATTCGCCACTGGCGAGCTTGGGCAGGTAGAAGCGTTTTTGCGCTTCGCTGCCGTGACGCAACAGGGTGAACATGTTGTACATCTGCCCATGCACGGTGCCGGAGTTACCGCCGCAGCGGTTCACCTCCTCGAGGATCACCGAGGCTTCGGCCAGGCCCAGGCCGGAGCCGCCGTATTCCTCGGGAATCATCGCCGACAGCCAGCCGGCGTCGGTCAGCGCCTTGACGAAGGCTTCGGGGAAGCCCTTTTCTTCGTCGATCCGGCGCCAGTAGGCCGCGTCGAATGCGGCGCACAAGGCGCGCACGCCGTCGCGGATGGCATTGAGTGCTTCGTTGTCATTCGGGTTCATCTCACGGCTCTCCGCCTGTTGTTCTTGGCTTATTCGAAATGCACTTCAGCGGTTTGCGCCAGGCCATCGGTATTCCCGGCCCACAACGCCGCCACTCCGGTTTCACTGATGCGACCGCCCACGTCGAACGGCTGCGGCGCAATCAACGGGCGCACGCCGCGATAGGCAAAGCGGCGCACGCTGGCTTCGGGATGGGCGCGGCAAAACGAGCGCAGGCTCAAGGTCGCGATCAGCGGGCCATGCACCACCAGCCCGGCGTAGCCTTCGGTGCCGGTGACATAGGGGTAGTCGTAGTGAATGCGGTGACCGTTGAAGGTCACGGCGCTGTAGCGAAACAGCAGGGTCGGCGTGGGGTCGATGGTTTCCTGCCACTCACCCTGGGCCGGGGCCTCGCCGCTGCCCGGCTTGGGCGGCGTCGGCTCGCGGTAGACGATGTCCTGTTCTTCGCGGATCGCCAGGCGACCGTCCTGGGCATAGTCGTGGCGCACGGTGACAAACAACAGCGAGCCGCTGCGGCCGGTCTTTTCTTCGACCTGGGTGATGGTCGACACACGGGTTGCCGCCTCGCCGGCCCGCAGCGGGTGCAGGAACTCGATACGCCCGCCCGCCCACATGCGGTTGCGGTTATCCGCCGGCGGCAGGAAGCCGCCACGGGCCGGGTGGCCGTCGCCGCCCAGGGCACTTTCCGGCAGCGGGTCCTGGAAGAAGCACCACTGCCACAGCGGCGGCAGGTCCGCGCCCTGCTCGGGGACGGCTTCGCCAAAGGTGGCGGCAATGCGTTTGAGTAGGTTATGGCTCAGGTGGTCGTGGGCGGTTTCGCTTCGGCCGATCCAGTCAGTGGCGCTCATCAGGTACAGGTCCTCGGGCAGTGAGTGTCTGCCCCGGATCATGCAAGCGCCGGCCCGTTCTGAGAATTTGCATTTCAATAAACCAGCGTTCGGTTATGCTGAACACCGCATTCCAACCCGTACCGTTTGTGGCGAGGGCGCTTGCTCCCGCTGGACTGCGCAGCAGGCCTGGTTTTTTGCGGCCGCTTCGCGCCCCAACGGGAGCAAGCGCCCTCGCCACAGGTCTTCGCAAGCCTGGAGTTTTGCATGCACTTCGACCTGGCCGACCTGCGCCTGTTTATCCATATCGCCGAATCCCCCAGCCTCACCCAGGGCGCCAGGCGCGCGTTCCTCTCGCCGGCCGCCGCGAGTGCGCGGATCAAGGCGCTGGAAGGCCAGCTCGACACGCGCCTGCTGTACCGCGACAGCCGTGGCGTAGAGATCACCCCGGCGGGCGAACGGCTGCTGCACCATGCGCGGTTGATCATGCGCCAGGTGGATTACCTCAAGAGTGAGTTCACCCAATACGGTGTGGATTCCGCCGGGCATATCCGCATCTTCGCCAACACCACGGCGGTCACCGAGTTCCTCCCGGAGGTGCTGGCCGGTTTCCTGTCCCAGCGCCCTGGCGTGACCGTCGACCTGCAGGAGC
The DNA here is from genome assembly GCF_001702295.1 of Pseudomonas sp. S3E12. NCBI lineage: Bacteria > Pseudomonadati > Pseudomonadota > Gammaproteobacteria > Pseudomonadales > Pseudomonadaceae > Pseudomonas > Pseudomonas sp. S3E12. The sequence continues at coordinate 218,605 of NZ_MBDT01000035.1, read as the reverse complement.
GCTTATCCCGCGATATCGTGCGCGGCGTGCTGGATGGCACCAGTGACATGGGCATCATCGCCGGCCCCGTGGAGGCGGCCGGTTTGCAGGTGCTGCATTTCAGCACCGACACACTGGTGCTGATGGTGCCCGTCGGCCACGCCCTGGCCGATCAAGCCTCGGTCACCCTGGAACAGACCCTGGCCTATCAGCATATCGGCCTGCATGAAGGCAGCACCTTGCTCAGCTTCCTGCGTGAACACGTCGAGCGGTTGGGCAAGCAGTTGTCGCTGCGTATCCAGGTGTCGAGTTTCGAGGCGATTTGCCGGATGGTCGAAGCGGGCGTGGGCATCGGCATCATCCCCGAGTCCGCCGCCGTACGGCACAGCCGCACCATGCAACTGGTGGCGGTGACGCTGGATGAGCCGTGGGCGATTCGCGAGCGCAGTATTCTGGTCAGGGAGCTTGAGGCACTGCCCGGCACCATACGGGCATTGATTGCCACGTTGATGCCGGAAAGCACCTAAGCTCAGAAGTCACCTTGCCAGAGGAAACCTCCCATGCAGCTTGAAGGATCCTGCCACTGCGGCGCCGTGACGTTCAGCCTCACCAGCGCCCACCCGTACCCTTACCAGCGTTGCTATTGCTCGATCTGCCGCAAGACCCAGGGCGGCGGCGGTTATGCGATCAACCTGGCCGGGGATGCCAATAGCTTGCAAGTGCGCGGGCGCAAACAGATTTCGATCTACCACGCCCGGCTCAAACCCGAGGGCGCCAGCCGTGCCCATACGAGTAGCGCCGAGCGGCATTTCTGTTCGCAGTGTGGCACTGCGCTATGGCTGTTCAGCCCGGAGTGGCCGGAGCTGATCCACCCGTTTGCCTCGGCCATCGACACGCCGTTGCCAGTACCGCCGGCGCATACGCACCTGATGCTGGGCTCGAAGGCGCCGTGGGTCGAAGTCAGCGTGCGCAAAGGCGACCTGCAGTTTGAGGCATACCCCGAAGAATCCATCGCGCAGTGGCATGAACGCCATGGGCTCAGCCGTTAACAGTCTTTGACAGTTTCCCGACAAAGCTCGCAAAGATTGTTGGACGGCCCTTCCCTAGCATTCGAGCATCCAAACAGCCATTCGGGTGCTCCTCATGTTTCGCAGATTGCGCGGTATTCCGCTGCTGGGTTGCCTGCTGGGCAGCCTCGGTTGCCATGGGCAGCCGCCGGCACCGCCGCCCACTCAGAAGGGTGACTACGGCGCGATCATCCGCTACCTGCAAGCGCGCATTCCCCGGGCGATTGCCCAAGAGCATATCGCCGGCCTGTCGATTGCCCTGGTCAATGGCCAGGAGCTGATCTGGGCCCAGGGCTTCGGCCTGGCCGACAAGGCCCGGGGCGTGCCGGTCACGCCCAACACCGCGTTCCGTGCCGGTGGCATTTCCAAGCTGCTCACCGCCACGGCCGCGCTGCAATTGGTGGAACAACAACGGCTGGCGCTGGATGCGCCGATCCAGCAGACCCTGCGCGAGTTTTACGTGCGCTCGCGCTTTCATGACGACCAGGCCGCTGCCGACCGCGCTGTCACCCTGCGGCGTTTACTCAGCCACCAGTCCGGCCTGCCCAGTGAACACCTGCGTGACCTGCGCAGCACCTACGCCATGGGGCAGATGCCGATGCGCGTGTCGGGGGTTTGGCTGAGCAGCCCGCCAGGCTCGCAGGTGGCGTATTCCAACCTCGGTTATGCGCTGGTGGGCGCGGCCATCGAGCGCAGCAGCGGCAAAAGCTTTGAAGCCCAGTTGCAAAACAGCCTGCTCAAGCCGCTGGAAATGAACCAGTCGAGTTTTGTCGGCACCGCCAGCCAGCAGGCGTTCCGCGCCCTGGGCTATACGGACGGCGTTGCCAGTACCGATGCCCCGGTGCGCGACCTCGCCGCCAGCGGCCTGTGGGCCAGCCCGAAAGACCTCGCGCATTACGTGCATATGCTGTTCGCCCAAGGCGTCTACAAAGGCAACCGCGTGCTGGGCAGCGCTTCGATTGACGCGATGTTCACCCAGCAGAACACCGGCAATGCGCTGGACTTCGATTGCCAGATGGGCCTGGGCTGGTTCCTCGCCCCCTGCGGTGACGAACCCGTCGGCCCCGGTATACGCACCTACCAGCACAGCGGTGGCGGCGACGATTTTGCCGCGCAGTTGAGCCTGCTGCCCGACCAGCAACTGGCCGTGATCATCATGGCCAATGACAGCAACGCCGAAGACCTGGTGGCCGGCCTGGCCACCGACACCCTGCGCCTGCTGCTCCAGGCACAAACCGGCCACGCGGTCTGCGCCGACGATTGCCAGGCGCCGAGCCACGGCCTGAAACTGCGCCACGTGCCGGCCGCCATTGACCGCAGGCGCCTGGCCGGCTTCTACGCCACCGCCTGGGGCGTGTTCCGGATCAAGGATGACGATCAGCGGCTGTCGGGCGAGTTGGCCGGCTACACCTTCGAATTGTTGCGCGACGACGATGGCTGGTTGCGCGCGCAGAAGAAAGTGCTCGGCTTCTGGTTCAAGGACCTCGGCGAACTGGGTCGCGTGCAACTGGACGTGATCAGCGTGCAAGGCCGCCAGATGCTCACCGCCCGCAGCCACGGCCAGCGCGTGGCTATCGGTGAGCGCATCGAGCCGCCGCCCTTGCCCTCGGCCTGGGCCGACACCATCGGCACCTATCAAGTGCTCAACACCCATGAGCCGGACGCGCCCCTGAGCGGCATCAGCGTGCGCCTGGAAGACGGCTTCCTGGTGATCCGCGGCCAACTGCATGACGAACCGCTGACCGACTACATCCTGCTGCCCATCGACAACGCCCATGCCGTCCTCGCCGGTAACGGCTACGGCCTGGGCGATACGGTGAGCCGCCAGATCAACGGTCTCAGCGCTTCGGGCTACGCCTTCAAACGCACCCGCTCCCCTCATAACCCCTTGGTTTTCTAACCCCCATATGGAACCCTTTATGCGCTCAACCCCCCTGTACCTGTCGCTCTCCTCACTGTGCCTGCTGGCCGCTGCCGACCGCGCAATTGCCGAAGACTGGCAATACAGCCTCAAGGCCGGCATGGCCAACGTACCCCGCTACAGCGGCAGCGACGAACGCATGACCGCGCCGGTGCTGGGCGGCAAAGTCGTCAGCCCCTGGGGGATATTCCTCGACACCGACAAAGGCCTGGGCTGGGGCTATGAAGGCAACGCCTTGAGCTTCAGCACCTATATCGGTGCCAGCCATTCACGCAAGGACAAGAATCAAAGCCTGCACGCCGGCTCGAAGCGGCTCAAGGGCATGGGCGAGATCAAGGCCCGCCCGCAAGTGGGGGTGAGTGCCAGCTATAACCTGGGTGGCGTGATTGCCGGCGCGACCCTGGAACACGCGCTCAAGGAAGATGACCACAAAGACAGCGGCAAGGCGTTCACCCACCTGGAGCTGAGCCTGGGCACCACGCTCTACGACGGCCGCTACGGATCGGTCGATGCCAGCCTCAACAGTCACTTTGGTGACCGCAATTACCTGCAGACCTGGTACGGCGTGACCACCGGCCAGGCCGCGCAAAGTCGCTTCAAGGCCTACAAGGCCGGTGCGGGCAACATCAGCAATGGCATGAATCTGGTGTGGAGCCTGCCGATCGGCGAGCACACCCAGTTCTCGACCCTGCTGGATGTGCAATACCTGGCGGATGACGCGGGCAAGAGCCCGATTGTGGAGCGGCGCTTGCAGACCTCGGTGATGGGGGTGTTGGAATACACCTTTTGACCGGGTAAGCCCGTCAGAAAATGTGGGAGAGGGCTTGCCCCCTCCCACATTTGCCTCCCACTGTTCTCCGGGTACTTATTCGGCATACGCCCACGTCATGCGAAACGACGCCCCGCCCCACTCCGAATCCATTACGTGCACGTGCCCGCCATGCCACTGCGACACCCGTTGCACCAGCGCCAGGCCGAGGCCGAAGCCGCCGGTGCGGCGGTCGCGACTGGCATCCAGGCGCATGAAGGGCTGGAAGATCCTGGCCCGGCCTTCCTCAGGCACGCCGGGGCCGTCGTCACACACACGCACTTCGTAGCCCTCGCCGAACTTCACCAGCGACACCTCGACCCGGCGCTCGGCATAACGGATGGCATTGCGCAGCAGGTTGATCACGGCGCGGGCCATGAAGCGCGGTTCGATCTGGATAACGTCGACCTCGCAGGTGCGCAGCGACAACTGGATGCCGGCCGCCTCCGCCTCCAGCGCGACGCTGCCGATCACGCTGTCGAGCCAGCTGTGGGCCTCGATGCGCTCGCGGGTGACCTGAGTGGCGCCGCGCTCCAGGCTGGCGTAGGTGAGCAGCTCGGACACCATCTCCTCCAGCTCGCCGAGGTCGGCGTACATATCGGCGATCAATTCGCCCCGCTGGTGCGGGTCGGCCTGTTGCTTGAGTTGGTCGAGTTCGAACGATAACCGTGCAATCGGCGTACGCAGCTCGTGGGACACCGCATTGGTAAGTTCGCGCTGGTTGGCGATCAGGCTTTCGATGCGCTCGGCCATCTGGTTGAAGTGCCCGGCCAGCGCACGCACGGTGGAGCTGCGCGGCAGCAGGATGCGTGAGCCGAGGTCGTTGTCGCCGAAGCGCTGCGCGGCCAGGCGGATATGTTCCAGGTCGCGCCAGTGCGGGCGCACCCAGAAATACAGGACGATGGCCAGGCACAGCCCGAGAAAACCGTAGGCCCACAGGTATAACCATTTGGGCTCTTCCGGCAGCTTGATTTCCAGCAGTTGCGCGCCACCGTCGATGCCCGTGAGAAACTCCATGAAGTCGCCGCGCACCACCAGCAAGCCCTGCTCCAGAAGCTTTTGTTCGCGCTCGGTGAGGGCCTGGGCATCCTTTTGCACCAGCTTCAGGCGCAGGCCGTAGTGGGACTGCAACTCGGCCAGCCGGGCAGCGCGCTGCTCCACGGGCAATGGCCGCAGTTGCTCCACCAAACCGTATGCCGGGCCACGCATGGCTTCGCGGTTGTAGGTCTCGTTGGCTTCGGGGAGCAGTTCGTCGAAGGTGTAGTTGACCAGCCAGATCGCCCCCGCCAGGCCGATCGCCAGAATCACATACAGGCGCAGAAACAGGCGCAGCATCTAGACCTCCCACGCAAACGGATTGAACAGATAACCCTTGCCCCAGATGGTCTTGATGCACACCGGCTCACGGGGGTTGTCGTTGAGCTTGCCGCGCAGCTTGCTGATGTACACGTCGACGCTGCGGTTGAGGCCGTCGAAGGCGATGCCGCGCATGCGGTTGAGAATGTCGTCGCGGGAAAGAATCTTGCCTGCGCTGCTGGCCAGCAACCACAGCAGTTCGAACTCCATGGTGGTGAGGTCGATCTGCTCGTCCCCCAGGCTGACCACCCGGCAACTGCGGTCAATCGCCAAGCGGCCGAACGCGAGGGCGCCGCGCACCGTCGGCTCGGGCGCCTGGCGACGTTGCAGGGCGCGCAGGCGTGCGAGCAGTACCGGCGGCTTGATCGGCTTGATCACATAGTCGTCGGCACCCGACTCCAGGCCGAGAATGTGGTCCAGGTCGTCTTCCTTGGCAGTGAGGATCACAATGGGGGTATCGGACACCGTGCGGATTTCGCGGCACACATGCAGGCCACTCTGGCCCGGCAGCATCAGGTCGAGCACGACGATCTTGGGTTTGAAGTCGAGGAACGCCGCCAGGGCTTCATCGCCACGGTGCACCACGCGGACCTCAAAGCCATGCTGTGACAGAAAATGCGCGATCAGCCCTGCCAGCTTCTCGTCGTCCTCAACGAGCAGGACCTTGCCCAGACCCAGGTTTTCCATAAGTTCTCAGTGTGCAAAGGCGGATTGAAGAGCGGGCATTATAGGTGGCAAGCTGGGCAACTAAAGCAACTGGCCAGTGGGTGCCGACGAAGCTTCATGCTTTTAAGAGTTTTTAACAAATAGCCCGCACTTTTTAACGCCATCCACAGGGAGTTGTATGCGCAAGGATTACCTGGCGTTCTTCGTTTCGCTGTTCCTGTCGAGGCTGGCGGACCAGATTCTGTTGTTTATCGTGCCGCTGATCGTGTTCCAGACCACCCACAGCGTGTCCTGGGCCGGGCTGGCCTTCTTTGTCGAGTCACTGCCGCGCTATCTCGCGTTTCCGGTGTGCGGGGCGTTGTGCGACAAGTATTCGCCGGTGCGCATCCTGCATATCAGCCAGGTTTACCGGGCACTGGCCTGTGTGATGGCGGTGGCGTTGTATGGGATGTTCGACGGTATCTACTGGCTGGTGCTGCTGTCGGCGTTGTGCGGCGTGCTGACGACCCAGGGCATCATGGCCCGCGAAGTGCTGATGCCCCATGTCTTCCAGCAGTACAGCTATGCCAAGACCCTCTCCTACTCGCAGATCGCCGACCAGAGCGGCCTGGTGCTGGGGCCGCTGGTGGCCGCGCTGATGCTGGAGGTGTGGGCCTGGCACTGGGTGGTGCTGGGGATTGCCGGGCTGTTTGTGCTGGCAGACCTGGCGATGCTGGCCTGGCAGCGTAAAACCACGGCAAGCCTGGACACCCATCGGCAGCACCGGGACATCTGGCTGCAACCGCTGCGCATCGCCTTCGGGCATATTCGTAACCTGGCGGAACTGAAGCGGATCATTACCCTGGCGGTCGGTGTGAACCTGATCATCGGGGTGACGCTGGCCACCTCCGCCGCCATGGTCACCGGCCTGTACGCCGCCGACAAGGACACCTATGCCCTGCTGCAGGCAGCCGGCGCGGGGGTGACCATTGCCATCCTGTTTTACCTGGCGCGCGCCGCCCTGCCCTTGAAAGTGCTGGGCGGGCTGTCTTACTCGATGATCGGCGCCGGCGCGTTGATCATGGCGATCAGTCCCAACCTGTGGGCATACACCCTGGGCTTCCTGCTGGTCACCGGCTTCGACAAGATGTTCAACGTGTACCTGCGCAGCACCCGCCAGCGGGTCATTCCGGTGCAGGACTTCGGCAAGACCGTGGGCGTGATCACCTTGCTCAACAACCTGCCCCAGCCGCTGGCAGGCCTGGTGATTGCACTGCTGGCGGCGCCGTTAGGCACGCAAGCGGTGATCCTGCTGCTGACCGGGATCACCGCCTTGATCGGCGTGGCCGTGGCCTCAGGCTGGCACGCCACTGTGAAAGCGGAACTCGATATCGGGTGATTCGATCAGTTCCTGCTCGGCCGCCCTCACCCGCTCGATCACCTGGGCGATGTCCTTGGCGTCGCCGTACTGGTAGGCCAGCTTCAGGTAACCCTGGAAGTGCCGCGCCTCGCTTTTCAGCAGGCCGAAGTAGAACTTGCCGAGTTCTTCGTCCAAATGCGGCACCAGGGCTTCGAAACGCTCGCAACTGCGGGCTTCGATAAAGGCGCCGACCACCAGGGTATCCACCAGCTTGACGGGTTCGTGGCTGCGCACCACCTTGCGCAAACCGGAGGCATAGCGCCCGGCGTGCAGTTGGCGCAACTCGACCTTGCGCTTCTTGATCAGGCGCATGACTTGCTCGTGGTGCACCAGTTCTTCCCGGGCCAGCCGCGACATCATATTGATCAGGTCAACGTGGGCGTGGTACTTGGCGATCAGGCTCAGGGCGGTGCTGGCCGCTTTGAATTCGCAGTTCTTGTGGTCGATCAACAGGGTGTCCTGATCGGCCAGTGCGGCCTGCACCCAGGCGTCGGGGGTTCGGCAACCGAGGAATTCGTGGATTTCGGGCAGGTTCATCGGGCTCACGGGCAAAGGGTCACAAAAGGCCGCCGATTATACCCACCGCGCCGCAGACCACCAGCCACCGGCCTTGATGTGCATCAACATGACGTCTGGCGGGCAGCAACTATAGTTGTTCCACGCCCACCCTTTTGGAGATCCGATCATGCAAGCCATTCGCAGCATCCTGGTGGTCATCGAGCCCGCGCATTCGGAAAGCCTGGCCCTCAAGCGCGCCAAGCTGATCGCCGGGGTCACCGGCGCGCACCTGCACTTGCTGGTCTGCGACAAGAAACACGAGCATTCGGCGCTGTTGAGCCTGCTCAAGGCCGGTTTGCAGGAGGACGGTTACAGCGTGACCACCGAGCAGGCGTGGAATGAAAGCCTGCATGACACCATTATCGACGTGCAGCAGGCCGAAGGCTGTGGGCTGGTGATCAAGCAGCACTTTCCCGACAGCCCGCTCAAAAAGGCGCTGCTGACGCCGGCGGACTGGAAGCTGTTGCGCTTGTGCCCGACGCCGGTGTTGCTGGTCAAGACGTCCACACCGTGGGCGGGCGGGGTGATTCTGGCGGCGATTGATGTGGGCAACAACGACGGAGAACACCGCGAGCTGCATCACGCGATCATCGATCATGGCTTCGACATCGCCAGCCTGGCCAAGGCGCAGTTGCATGTGATCAGCGCCCATCCGTCGCCGATGTTGTCGGCGGCGGACCCGACGTTCCAGCTCAAGGAAACCATCGAGGCGCGTTATCGCGAGCAGTGCAAGGCGTTCCAGGCGGAATTCGATGTGGATGACGCGCACCTGCATGTCGAGGAGGGCCCGGCGGATGTATTGATCCCCCACCTGGCCCACACATTGAAAGCGGCCGTGACCATCATCGGCACCGTGGGGCGCACCGGCATTTCCGGGGCGTTGATCGGTAATACGGCGGAGGTGATCCTGGATGCGGTGGACAGTGATGTACTGGTGCTCAAGCCGCAGACGTTGATGGATCACCTGGAGGAACTGGCGACCAAGGCCTGACGCCGATCCCCCTCCCACATTGGGATGTGTGTTGTCAGTCAGCGAGCGCGTCTCTCAGGAACCCCGGGGCGATATAGCGCTGGTAATGGGCCTCGGAGAGGATAAAGAACTCACGGTCGATGGCATCGCGCAGTTCCGGCAAGGCCCAGTCGCGAAACTCCGGCAACAGCACCATGCCGTACGCCTCCAGGTTATTGATCACCCGCGCGCCGCGGGCAATCAGCTGGTACGCCCAGCAGTACTCGGACTGGTGCGGCACGAAACGGATCTTGCGTTGCTCCAGTTGGCCGCGCAGGGTCTTGGGGTCGAAAATCTCGAGCTTGCCGGCCATCACCTGCACCAACAGTTGCTCCAGCCGCAGCCAGACCGCACGTTTTTCTTCCTCGTTATAGCCATTCCACTGGATCACTTCGTGGTGGAAACGCTTGCAGCCACGGCACACGAGATCGCCGTAGACCGTGGAGCACAGGCCGACGCAAGGGGTCTTGATGGTTTGGTTGGACATGGGCAACGACACGCAAATCAGCGAAACAGTGCGCCATGTTAGCCCTTTGTCTAAGGTTGATCACCCAGCAAACTTGGTGATGCAACTTACCTTTCGAAATTTTTTGCCGTAGAATCATCCGGCCTTGTAAGGCGCCAATAATCCGCTGGAAGCTGTTTTCAAAGCGTCACGAGCACAGTCGTTCCTTCAGAACGGTGTTGGCGATGGTTATTACCCGGTAGGTAATGATCAGCGCCAACCCTCATCAGCTCCGTTCTGCAGGCGTAAAACTTTGAAAGCAGCTTCTGTAAGGAATGCCGGCAGCGCTGGCTTTGCGGCCCAAAAAGCCCCCGAGCGCATGCGTGCCGTTCATTTCTGGATGAGCGTCCCGTGGGACCACTGATGAGGGTAATAACTGTGCTTGAAGCCTACCGCAAACATATCGAAGAGCGTGCAGCACTGGGTATCGTTCCCCAGCCGCTTAATGCCGAACAAACCGCAGGCCTGGTTGAGCTGCTGAAGAATCCTCCGGCTGGCGAAGAAGAATTCCTCGTTGACCTGATCACCAACCGCATTCCACCGGGCGTTGACGAAGCTGCCTACGTCAAGGCCGGTTTCCTGTCTGCCCTGGCCAAGGGCGAAGCCACTTCCCCCCTGATCGACAAGAAACGCGCGGTTGAACTGCTCGGCACCATGCAGGGCGGCTACAACATCGTGACGTTGGTCGAGCTGCTGGACGACGCCGAGCTGGCGCCTGTCGCGGCTGCCCAACTCAAGCACACCCTGCTGATGTTCGATGCGTTCCACGACGTCGCCGAAAAAGCCCGCAACGGCAACGCGCACGCCAAAGCCGTGATCCAGTCCTGGGCTGACGGCGAGTGGTTCCGTAACCGCCCGACCCTGGCCGACAAGATCAGCCTGCGCGTGTTCAAGGTCACCGGCGAAACCAACACCGACGACCTGTCCCCTGCCCCGGACGCCTGGTCTCGCCCTGACATCCCGCTGCACGCCCTGGCCATGTTGAAAATGGCACGTGAAGGCATCGTACCGGACGAGCAAGGCAAGACCGGCCCGATGAAGCAGATCGAAGAAATGCGCGGCCAAGGCTTCCCGATCGCCTACGTCGGTGACGTGGTCGGTACCGGTTCTTCGCGTAAATCCGCGACCAACTCGGTGCTGTGGTTCTTCGGCGACGACGTTCCCTACGTGCCGAACAAGCGCGCTGGCGGCTTCTGCTTCGGCAGCAAGATCGCTCCAATCTTCTACAACACCATGGAAGATGCCGGCGCACTGCCAATCGAGTTCGACGTGACCAACATGAACATGGGCGACGTGATCGACCTGTACCCTCATGCTGGCAAAGTCTGCAAACACGGCACCGACGAAGTCCTGACCACCTTCGAAATGAAGACCCCGGTCCTGCTCGACGAAGTTCGCGCCGGCGGCCGTATCCCGCTGATCATCGGCCGTGGCCTGACCGACAAGGCGCGCGCCGAGCTGGGTCTGGGTCCTACCGACCTGTTCAAACTGCCTGAAGCACCGGTCGACACGGGCAAGGGTTTCACCCTGGCCCAGAAAATGGTCGGCAAGGCGTGCGGCCTGCCGGAAGGCAAAGGCGTTCGTCCAGGTACGTACTGCGAACCGAAGATGACCACCGTGGGTTCCCAGGACACCACCGGTCCGATGACCCGTGACGAACTGAAAGACCTGGCGTGCCTGGGCTTCTCGACCGATCTGGTGATGCAGTCCTTCTGCCACACCGCGGCCTATCCAAAGCCGATCGACGTGACCACCCACCACACCCTGCCTGACTTCATCATGACCCGTGGCGGTGTATCGCTGCGTCCAGGCGACGGCATCATCCACAGCTGGCTGAACCGCATGCTGCTGCCGGATACCGTCGGCACCGGCGGTGACTCCCACACCCGTTTCCCGATGGGCATCTCGTTCCCGGCCGGTTCCGGCCTGGTCGCGTTCGCCGCAGCCACCGGCGTCATGCCGCTGGACATGCCGGAATCGATCCTGGTGCGCTTCAAAGGCAAGATGAAACCTGGCATCACCCTGCGTGACCTGGTTCATGCCATTCCTTACTACGCGATCCAGGCTGGCCTGCTGACCGTAGAGAAGAAAGGCAAGAAAAACGCCTTCTCCGGCCGCATCCTGGAAATCGAAGGCCTGAACGACCTGACGCTGGAGCAGGCTTTCGAGCTCTCCGACGCCTCGGCCGAACGTTCGGCTGCCGGTTGCACCATCAAGCTGTCGAAAGAATCCGTCACCGAGTACCTGAACTCCAACATCACCCTGCTGCGCTGGATGATCGGCGAAGGCTACGGCGATGCCCGTACCCTGGAACGTCGTGCCCAAGCGATGGAAGCCTGGGTCGCCAACCCGGAACTGATGGAAGCCGATGCCGACGCGGAATACGCCGAAATCATCGAGATCGACCTGGCCGAAATCAACGAGCCGATCCTCTGCGCACCGAACGACCCGGACGATGCCCGTCTGCTGTCCAGCGTTGCCGGCGAGAAGATCGACGAAGTGTTCATCGGTTCGTGCATGACCAACATCGGTCACTTCCGTGCTGCTGGTAAGTTGCTGGAGCAGGTCAAGGGTCAGTTGCCAACTCGTCTGTGGCTGTCGCCGCCGACCAAGATGGACGCTCACCAGTTGACCGAAGAAGGCTACTACGGCATCTACGGCAAGGCTGGCGCGCGCATGGAAATGCCGGGCTGCTCGCTGTGCATGGGTAACCAGGCACGTGTAGAGCCGAACTCGACCGTGGTATCGACGTCGACCCGTAACTTCCCGAACCGCCTGGGTGACGGCGCGAACGTCTACCTGGCTTCGGCTGAGCTGGCGGCAGTCGCCTCCACCCTGGGTCGCCTGCCGACCGTCGAAGAGTACATGGGCTACGCAGCGAAACTGGACACCATGGCCAGTGACGTCTACCGCTACCTGAACTTCGACCAGATCGCCGAGTTCCGCAAAATCGCAGCAAGCGCCAACATCCCGGTGATTCAAGCTTAACGGTGTGTTGATGTAAAAGACGCCGCGTATCGCAAGGTACGCGGCGTTTTTTATGCCTGGAATACCAACACATTCAGTTGATCCCTTTGCTACTGACCCACCGCTATCGGGGGCAAGCCCCCTCCCACAGTTTTGACCGCGCCAAGCGACCTTATACCTTCAACCACACCACCGTCTGATCCTGAGAATGAGCTGACTGATGTACACCGATCCAAATGTGGGAGGGGGCTTGCCCCCGATGAGGGAGTGTCAGTTGACGCATCTGCCACTGACCCACCGCCATCGGGAGCAAGCCCCCTCCCACAGTTTCGACCGCGCCAGGCGACCTTATACCTTCAGCTGCGCCACCGTCTGATCCTGGGCCTGAGAATGAGCCGACTGATGTACATCGCTCCAAATGTGGGAGGGGGCTTGCCCCCGATGAGGGAGTGTCAGTTGACGCGTCTGCCACTGACCCACCGCCATCGGGGGCAAGCCCCCTCCCACAGTTTTGACCGCGCCAAGCGACCTTATACCTTCAACCACACCACCGTCTGATCCTGAGAATGAGCTGACTGATGTACACCGATCCAAATGTGGGAGGGGGCTTGCCCCCGATGAGGGAGTGTCAGTTGACGCATCTGCCACTGACCCACTGCTATCTGGAGCAAGCCCCACGCGTCACGCGTTGCCCACCTCAAGCGCCAGCTGCACCGCACCATCAACGCTCAAGCCACTGAGCAGCACATGGGGCGCCAACGCTTCCGGTAGCCCCTGCAACACCTCACGGGCCTCATGCCGCACACGGGCCAGTACCAGGCGCTTGCCCTCCCCGCGCACTTGGGCAAAAAACGCCGCCAGGGCTTCGATGCTGGTGCCGTCCAGGTCCGGGGATTCTTCCAGGCTCAACACCACCGCCTCGACCGGCGACCGGCGCATCAGGCGCAAGGCCGCGCCCAGGATGCGTTCGGCATTGGCAAAAAACAGCGCCTCGCTGGGCCGGACGATCAAGACCCCCGGCACGGCCAGGGCATCGGCATGGTGCTGGCGGTCGACAAAGTCATGGCTGTCACCCAGGCGCCCCAGTACCTGGATGTCGGCTGACGACATCTGGCGCAGCATCAACATCACGCTGATCGCGACCGCCACCAGCAAACCATCCAGCACACCGAGCACCAGCACTGCCGTTACGGCACAGATCACCAGCACGCGATCGCGCCGCCACAGGAAATAACGCCCCAGCGGCTGCACGCTCAAGCCTCGTCCCAGGGCATAGATGACGACGGCGGCCAGCACCGGCTCCGGCGTGAGCGCGACATAGGGCAGCACTGTCAGCACAATCAGCAAGATCACCAGCGCCGCGACAATCCCCGCCAGGCGCGAATAGGCGCCGGCCGCCTCGTTGGCCGACGTCGCCGAATACCCGGCACCGGCCGGCATGCCGTGGAACAACCCGGAAACCAGGTTGGCCGCGCCCAGCGCCAGCAGATCCCGGTTGGATGACACGCGGTCGCCATGCTTGAGCGCGAACGAACTGATAGAACCGTAGGACTCCGCGTACAGGATCATCACCAGCGCAAACGCCAATTCCCCCAGGCGCAGCCAGTCGGCAAACGGCAGCACCGGCAAATGCCCCAGCTCCAGGCGCAGGTCGATCATACCGATCTGCGCCACCCCGTAGGCCTGCAGGTCCAGGTACTGCCCGGCAACGATGCCGAGTACCACGACCACCAGGCCACCGGGCAGGCGCGGGAGGCGTGCGCACAGCCACAACACCAGCAACGCCAGCGCCGCCACCAGTGCCGCAGGCCAGTTCCAGCGCGGCAGCTGCTCCAGCAACTGCGGCAGAAAACGGATCAGGTTGTTATCGGTCAGGTGCACACCCACCACACCGGCCAATTGCTTGAGGATGATGGTCAGCGCCAGGCCGAAGGCGAAGCCACGCAATACCGGTTTGGCGATAAACGAGGTGACGCCGCCGAGCTTGAACAGTCCGGCCAACAGGAAAAACACCCCGGTGAGCAACACCAGCCCGAAGGCCAGGGAAAGCCTCAGCGCCGGCTCGTCACCCGCCAGGCTGGCCGTGGCCGCCGCCAACACGGCTGCCGACGACGAGGTGGCCGAGACAATCGCAAAACGGCTGCTGCCGAACAGGCCGTAGCACACCAGCCCGGCAAACAAGGCGATCACCCCGGCCTGGGGCGGCAGCGCGGCAATACTGGAATAGGCCACGGCCTCCGGCAGCAGCAAACCGGCAATGGATAAGCCGGCCAACAGGTCTTGGATGCGGTTCGACGGTACGGCAACGGGTGCATCGGTTTCAGTCTTCAATCGGCCCAACCCATCCTGGCAAAAAGCGTGGGTAAGCTTAGCCCTCATTGGTCGGCGACGGTTGCGCCGCGTCAGCTTTTGCGCAGGCAAAAAAAAGCCGATTCGCGGTGTGCGCGAATCGGCTTGCGGGCGTGAGCCCCGGGGTCAGGACAGCAGCGAGTAAATCAATGCGGTAATCGCCACCAGGCCCACCGCCGTGACAAACACGTTGGACGCCTGCCCACGGTACCTGGCCATGGCCGGCACCTTGCGGATCGCGTACATCGGCATCAGGAACAGGATCGACGCAATGATCGGCCCGCCCAGGGTCTCGATCATGCCAAGGATGCTGGGGTTCAGCGTGGCAACGATCCAGCACACCACCAGCATGAAGGCGGCGGTCATGCGGTCCAGGGTCTTGGCGGCCGGGCGGCGACCGCTTTTGAGCACCAGGCCCTTGAGGCCTTCGCTGGCGCCGATGTAGTGGCCCAGGAACGACTTGGCAATCGCCACGAACGCGATCAACGGCGCGGCAAACGCGATGGTCGGGTTGTTGAAGTGATTGGCCAGGTACGACAGGATCGACAGGTTCTGCTGTTTGGCTTCAGCCAGTTGCGCCGGCGACAGGGTCAGCACGCAACTGAACACGAAGAACAGCACCATCACCACCATCAACAGGTGCGCGCGGGACAGGATCTGCGAACTGCGCTCATCGGCGTGTTCGCCGTACTGGCGCTTCTGGTCGACCGCAAACGCCGAGATGATCGGCGAGTGGTTGAACGAAAACACCATCACCGGAATCGCCAGCCACAAGGTGTTGAGCAACGCCGACGGCGCCGGCACCACACTGGCGGTGCTGAGGATGCCGCCGTTCCAATGGGGGATCAGGTACACCGCGAGGAACAGCAAGGCGACGATAAACGGGTACACCATCAGGCTCATGGCCTTGACGATCACCTGTTCACCGCAACGCACCACCGCCAGCAGGCCGAGGATCAGCACAAACGCCAGCAACGCCCGTGGCGGCGGCATGATGTGCAACTGGTGCTCCATGAAGCTGCTGACCGTGTTAGTCAGGGCCACGCTGTAGATCAGCAGGATCGGGAAGATCGCGAAGAAGTACAGCAGCGTGATCAACGCACCGGCCTTGACGCCGAAATGCTCTTCGACCACATCAGTGATGTCGGAACCCGCACGACCGGAGAGTACGAAACGGGTCAGGCCTCGGTGGGCAAAGAACGTCATCGGGAACGCCAGCACCGCCAGGATCACCAAGGGCCAGAAGCCGCCCAGGCCGGCGTTGATCGGCAGGAACAAGGTGCCGGCGCCAATGGCGGTGCCGAACAGGCCAAGCATCCAGGTGGTGTCCTGGCGGCTCCAGCTTGAGAGGGTTGCAGGTGTCGTTGCATAGCGTTCGTCGACGCTATTGGCCTGATCATTCATCCGGTCGGATCTCCGCATTTACACGGCCGGGACGAGTCAGAAAAACCTGACAGGCAGCGCCCCGACCATAGAAGGGGCCGGATTGTCCGGGATTCTCGTGAATAAGCAAAGACTTAGCTGAGGAACGGTTATGCGGTGCAGAGGCTCAAGCGCGGCCCTGGGCAGTGGTTTCGGGGAGCTGCCGCGGGTTTCTCGAGTGGCTGCCAGGCGCCCTTGACGAGCGCGATCGGGGATTCTAACCAATAGACTTCCCATACTTTTAGAGAAGTCGCCTACAGCAAAACCAGAAACGCCTCATATCTAAATAAAAGTTTAACCACAACACCCTTGCAATTGTTACACAACCCTACATAGCCATTGAGCATTCGCCAAAAACCAACCTAACATCGCCCCGCTCCACTCGAAGAACAACATGCTTATTTAAAATAACAAGGATTCCAATATGCGAAGACTCACTGTTGTTTTTGCTGGTTTGTTGATAACGGGCCTACTCTGCTCGTCTGAAAGTTACGCCAGTCAAACCGCGTCTGAACCTGACGCTCAAGCACTGGCTTCCTCGCCTCAATGGCTGACCACCAAGGTTTATATCGAAGGCGAGCCGGACACCGACGTCAAGGCCAGCTACCCCGGCGTGGTCGGCATATCGATGTGGGACCCGCAGCGCAATCGCTATGAGTTCTTCTACACCGATACCGGCCGCTCGAAACACGCCGATGGCGGCGGCGGTTACTTCCTGGTCACCGGCGATAAAAAGACCCATATCCTGGTCCCTGACGTTGGCCCGACCAGAACCATTGTCAGAAGGCTCGAAAAACTCGACAGCAGCGAATTCACTTATTCCCGCGAAGTGCCGCGCGATATGGTCAGCAGTAACCCGCCCGTTCGAATTTATGTGGTACACGCCCCCTACACCGGCCCCATAAAGACAGTCATGTCGAACTGATTAAACATTCATGTTTAGTGATAAAACCGAATAATAAACAAGGCACCCGACAATGAATATGCGCAAACTGTTAATACCCGCACTGCTGGCCGCGACACTGTTACCCGGTGTAGCGACTGCGCAAACTTCAACAGCCCTTCCTGCAAAAAACGCTGCTGCCACAGCGGACAACGCCGTCATGTTGACCGTATTTCTTAAACACGATCAATCACGCCCGTTGAGCGAATTGAAACAACAACTGGCCAAGCAGGAATTTCACAAGGTGTTCCCGCCTGCCGGGGTGGAAGTGCTGAGTTGGAACATCACCATGGGTATCGGGCAGGTCGTCGTGCTGCGCCTGCCGGCGTCGCGCCTGGCGGAAGTCAACCTGGCGATCGAAAACACCGCATGGGGGGTCTACACCACGGAATTCTTCCCCACCTACAATTTCATGCCTATCGCTCAGGCCGAGCAGGAAAAGGCACGACGTAGCCCCCCGCAGTGATCTTCTGCTGGCAGCAGCGCCCCTGTTACGGCTGGGTCGCAACTTTTTCGGCACCTGATGCATTTGACAGCCTCGCCCCTGTCCCAGCATGATCGAGGCATGACCTTTTTCCAGCAGCTCCTCACCCGCACCACCACCACGACCGCTCCAGGCGGGTCGTGCGGTTGCCGTGGGTGCTCGAGCTAAACACCACCCAGATTCAACCCAAGGCCCCGCCAGCAATGGACGGGGCCTTTTTATTGCTCCGTCGACTGGCACTCACAAGGAGCAATACCATGGCTGATGCCCTGTTGATCATCGATATGCAAACCGGCTTGTACGATGGCCCCGACAAACCCTTTGAACGGGAGCGCGTGCTGGGCACCATCAACTCGTTGATCGGCCGCGCCCGTGAAGCCGGCGCGCCGATCCTGGTCGCCCGCCATACCGGCCCGGCGGGCTCGCCGATAGCTGCAGGCAGCCCGAATTGGCAACTGTGGCAAGGGCTGCACATAGACGAGACTCACGACCATCTGTTCGACAAAACCCGCCCCAGTTGCTTCCTGGGTACCGACCTGGCCCGACGACTGCGCGCCCTGGAGGTTAATCAACTGGTGATCGTCGGGATGAAAACCCAGTACTGCATCGACACCACCTGCCGCGTGGCGGTAGAGCTGGGCTTCTCGGTGATCGTGCCTGAAGACGCCCATACCTGCATGGACACCCCGGCGCTGAAGGCCGAGGCGATCATCGCGCATCACAATGCCACGCTGGCGGGGGCGTTTGGGCTGAGTGGGAAAGCGGCTGACGTCCGGTTCTGACCGGTACAGACGGTAGGAGCAAGCGTGCTTGCGCCTGCAGTCGTAGATTTTTTCTACCCGAGCAAAACGCGCCCTCCCGCAAATCCCGCATACTGATGCCCTCAAACCCTTCAGGAAGAGCCTTCCGATGACCACCACTGTTCTGGTTCTGGTTGAAACCATCAATGAATACCTGCAAATCATCGAGAGCAACGACTTTCATGTGATCCTGGCGCCCACACCCAGCGAGCGCGCCCAGGCGATCAAGACCCATGGCGGGCAGATCAAGGCCGTACTGACCCGTGGCCCGTTGGGCCTGTATGCCGAAGAAATCGCGGCCCTGCCGCTGCTGGAGATCATCTGCGTGATCGGCGCCGGTTATGAGCATGTCGACCTGCAGGCGGCGAGCAATCGGGGCATCGTGGTCACCAATGGCGCCGGGGTGAATGCGCCATCGGTGGCCGACCACGCCATGGCGCTGCTGTTGTCGCTGGTGCGCGGCATTCCCCAGACGGACGCAGCGGTACGCCGCAGCGAATGGCCCAAGGTCATGCGCCCGTCCCTGGGCGGCAAGCAATTGGGCATACTCGGGCTCGGCGCGGTGGGCCTGGAAATCGCCAAGCGCGCGGCCCTCGGCTTTGGCATGGAAGTGAGCTATCACAACCGCCAGCCGCGCGATGATGTGGACTACACCTACTGCGCCACGGCCGTGGAGCTGGCGCGCAGCTCGGATTTCCTGATCCTGGCCACGCCCGGCGGCGCCGGCACGCGCCACTTGATCGACCGCCACGCCCTGGACGCCCTCGGCCCGAACGGTTACCTGGTGAATATCGGCCGTGGCAGCGTGGTGGTCACCGCCGACCTGGTCACCGCCCTTGAACAACGCCGTATCGGGGGCGCGGCGCTGGACGTGTTCGACGATGAACCCAAGGTGCCGGATGCCCTCAAGCGCTTGAGCAATACCGTGCTCACGTCCCACGTGGCCGGCCTGTCTCCCGAGGCCGCCCACGACACCGTGCAGCGCGTGGCCGACAACCTGGTGGAATACTTTGCCGGCCGTCCGGTGCTCACCCCGGTTGTATTGCCCGCGCCCGAAAAATGACCGATCAGGCAGGCTGATCACCCTTCAACACGCTAACCTATTAAGCCGCCCCGACCTTGTCGCTGGGCGGTGGTGCGCATTAGATTAGGAAATAGTCCGACGCCTTTAGAATAAGCAGAAGGGATAAGCATGGCGCTTAACGACCAATCGACCCAGATTCGCCCAGGCGAAGAACTTGATGCCAACCTGATCGATCCCTACCTCAAGGCCCATATCCCTGGCCTGAGCGGCACGCCCACGATCAGCCAGTTCCCCGGCGGTGCATCCAACCTCACCTACCTGCTGGAATACCCCGGCCAGGAATTCGTGCTGCGCCGCCCGCCCTTTGGCCACAAGGCCAAGTCCGCCCACGACATGGGCCGCGAATACCGCATTCTCAACCAGCTCAAGGATGGCTTCCCGTATTGCCCCAAGGCCTATGTGCACTGCACCGACGTGTCGGTGATCGGCGCCGAGTTCTATGTGATGGAACGGGTCAACGGCATCATCCTGCGTTCCGACCTGCCCGCCGAACTGGGCCTGGATGCCACCCGGACCGAGGCGTTGTGCAAAAGCTTTATCGACAAGTTCGTCGAACTGCACCAGGTCGACTACCGCGCCTGCGGCCTGGCCGACCTGGGCAAGCCTGAGGGTTATGTGGCACGCCAGATTGGTGGCTGGAGCGACCGCTACGAAAAGGCTCTGACCCCCGACGCCCCCAACTGGGAAAAGGTACGTGCCTGGCTCAACGACAAGATGCCCGCCGACCATCCCACCTCGAGCATCGTGCATAACGACTACCGCTTCGATAACGTGATCCTCGACCCGCATAACCCGATGCAGATCATCGGCGTGCTGGATTGGGAACTGACCACCCTCGGCGACCCGCTGATGGACCTGGGCAACACCCTCGCCTACTGGATCGAAGCCGACGACCCGGCGCCGGTGCAACTGATGCGCCGCCAGCCGAGCAATGCCCCCGGCATGCTCACCCGCCGCCAGTTCGTGGATTACTACGCTGAGCGCGCCGGGATCCAGATCGACAATTTCGACTTCTACTACACCTACGGCCTGTTCCGCCTGGCCGGCATCGTGCAGCAGATCTACTACCGCTTCTTCCACGGCCAGACCCAGGACAAACGCTTTGCGCAGTTCATCCACATGAACAAGCTGCTGGAGCAGATGAGCCTGAATGTCATCGGTAAATCAGCCCTCTAAGGAATCGCTAATGTCCAAGACCCACCTGTTCGACCTCGACGGCAAGATTGCCTTTGTGTCCGGCGCCAGCCGTGGCATCGGTGAAGCCATCGCCAAGCTGCTGGCCCAGCAAGGCGCCCATGTGATCGTCTCGAGCCGCAAGCTCGAAGGCTGCCAGCATGTGGCGGACGCGATCATCGCCGACGGCGGCAAAGCCACGGCGATTGCCTGCCATATCGGTGAAATGGAGCAGATTACCCAGGTGTTTGCCGGCATCCGCGAGCAGTTCGGCCGCCTGGATATCCTGGTCAACAATGCCGCGACCAACCCGCAGTTCTGCAACGTGCTGGACACCGACCTCGGCGCCTTCCAGAAGACCGTTGACGTCAACATTCGCGGCTACTTCTTCATGTCGGTGGAAGCCGGCAAGCTGATGCGCGAGAACGGTGGCGGCAGCATCATCAACGTGGCGTCGATCAACGGCATTTCGCCAGGCGTGTTCCAGGGCATCTACTCGGTGACCAAGGCCGCCGTGATCAACATGACCAAGGTGTTCGCCAAGGAATGCGCCGAGTTCGGCATTCGTTGCAACGCCCTGTTGCCGGGCCTGACCGACACCAAGTTCGCCTCGGCGCTGGTGAAGAACGACGCGATCCTGAAAATAGCCCTGGCGCAGATCCCGCTCAAGCGCGTGGCCGACCCGAGCGAGATGGCCGGTGCGGTGCTGTACCTGGCCAGCGATGCGTCGAGCTACACCACCGGTGTGTCGCTGAATGTGGATGGCGGCTTCCTGTCCTGAACACGTGCCTGGGAGCAAGGGCGCTTGCTCCCAGGCATACCAGCACGGCTAGAAGTCCACGGGGCTCATGTCAATCTTGAACATGACAAGTTTGCCGTCCTTGGACGTCGCGCCTAATAACTTGAATAACTGGCCACGCCACAACGCGTCGGAAACGCGCCTGGCCGCCGGCGTATCGGGCTGGGATAACGCCAGCACTTGCCGCACCCAACTGTCGGTCATTTGACGTGAGCTTGTCGTCCCTCCCAGGCTGACGTTGGCAAGCTCGCCGGCGGAGGTATGACTGACATGCTTGGCTTCCAGAATGTAGATATCGCCTGCCGGGCCTTCAAACACCCGATCAAAGCCATTCTGTCCGCCTCCGTAGGTTCCGCCGGGAAGTACCGTATAGCCATCTTCCGTCAACCGGGCCTCATACATCGCTTCGTTCACTTCGCCCTTGCGCTTGTTGTCCCGGGCAGCGTCTTTTTCCCGCCACGTCTCAAGTAACGCCTCTTCGGCCAACGACCGTCTTCTATCGGGATAGTGCAGTTGCATGGTGCGGCTGATACGCGCCACATTGAAGTTTCCGTCTTTTGAGCACCTGACCGTGCCCAAACCTTGAAACCCATCGTATATCGGCATCCCCGGAGGCAATGGGCGGCGGTTTTCCAAGGCGCTGCAGATGGAAGCCAGACAGTCATACGGATAACCATTGCGCCAGATATAGGCATCGATCAGCCGGCCTTTTTGCGCGGTTGGCGCACTGCGGACAGTCGGCTCGCAAAACCCGACTATTTGCCGCAAGTAGCCCTGCATGTAGTGATAAACCCGCTGGTCGATACTGCTGTTGCGCAGATCGACTGCCCCCACACGCCCGGCATAACCTTTGATATTCCGCGCCGCTTGAAAAAGATTCGAGAGTTGATCCACTGCCAGCATCGGCACCCAGCTATCGGGCGCGCCCCCCATTTCAATAAAAATCCCTGCCCCGCCATGACCGCCTGCGTCCATCACCTTCCAACGCAGCCTTGCACTATCGAAGCTCACGGGGCAAAAACCTGTGTCCGCCGGCAAATAATGTCGGTTGTCGTTTAACCTGAACAGGCCTTCCGGTTCGATACGCCCGGCGTTTACCAGATTGCCTCCCGCCCCCACAGCAAACAGATGGGGTAGCGCATTCGGCACGGCACCTGATGGGTTGCCATAATTGGCCTCCATAAAATATTGCTCAGCCCCGATCATGAAGGCTCTCTTGCCCGGGAACGCCAGGGTGTTGGTGGGGGCCGGGCTCACCGGCAACGTGTAGAGCCCCAGGTCCCATACCGGATCAATACGCTGGGTCGCCGACAAGCTCACACTGCTCAGTGGGGCGGTCAGCGAGGAAGACGAAGCACTGTGGCTCAGTGACGACGCCGATGAGCTATGACTCAGGCTCGGGGAAGACGAGGACGAACTGGCCGCAGAGTGACTGCGCCAAGTGTTCGTCTGCGGCACCCGGTACAGTGCCGGGCCTTGTGGCAAGCGCGAATCCGGCGGTCTTTCACGCCATTCCCCGGTCTGCGGATCGCGCACCGCCAGAACGGTGGTGCCGTCGTCCAGGTTCAGGTAAGTGCGCGAATCATATTCACGCAACCCCGTAGCGGGATCAGGCGCCGGTATGGGGTCACCGAGGGCGGCGAAAATGGCATCTCGGGTGACCGCGGAAGGCGTGGGCAGATCGGTCATGCTCTGATAAGTCGCGCTCGGAACCGCTGCGGATGGTGTGTTGCGCACAGGTATCGCTTCAGGCGGCAGGGGCCCGCCGGCAAAATCAACCACAGGAAACGCAGTACGCGCACTGGGTGCCGCACCGCTGGGACGATCGACCGGACGCCCTGTAACCGGTGGCACGGAAGGGGAAGTAAATTGCTTCATAGAATGTCCTTGGACTATGTTGTTCAGCCACCCGTCAGAACCACCTCGGCTGCTGATGGGTTCAGGTTGAAACAGCCAGCTCCTCACTGGATAGCCGCCGATGCCTGTCAGCCTCCAGCCTCCAGCAATCCGCCATGACGTCGTAGTAAACGGTACCTTTTGTCCCATCGGCCATGCCGATGCCGGTCACGTTGATGGTTGGCGTAAACACGGAGGCTCTTTGCCGATGGTGACGCAAGGACTTCAACAGTTGCGCAATCGAACTATTGCCCGAGGCAGCGACCCTGGCCAGGTACACCTTGCCAAGGTCCAGCCTGACGTCGAAACGCCCGCCGTCCTTTGAATGAATCCGGATGTTTTCCAAGGGAACGTCGGGGTCGTCATACCAGGGGACCCGAATCGACACGCTGCCCACCTTGATGTGACCGGGGCTGACAACAATGCTGTCGAGCTGAATATCTTCCGCCAGCGCTGTACAAAAGAAGTCCCAGGTCGATGCATCGGACTCTTTACTCAGCGCCTGCGGTGTTGACAGCTCAACGATCGCCCATGACGTCAGATAGATTTCGTACATCCCGCCCCGTCCGCATAACACACAGGTTGCCAGGTGAGGGGCCGCGCCCAGGTGCACCCGTTGTGAGTGAGCGGTCAGATTCAGGCTTTTAGGCCTGCGCGGCCTCAAGAACGGGTAATGACCGTACCTCAGGTTCAGCGAAGCCATTGCGTCCTTGATTTTGTAACCCGGGCTGGCGAAATCACTGACGTAAGACTGCACCGGCGGTAATAGCCGGTACGAAACACCGTCGCGCATCACCACGACAAATTCAGCCTTCAACTTCAAGGCTGACGCCTGTAATGAACCGCCCACGCTCGTCCACGTCGCTGAGGGTTGCGCTGCGTATTCGTCCAGATACAGCGTGCGGCCATCAGCCCACTCAAACTTTATCTTCGCACCCGTGTAATCCAGGTAGTCGAAGTGGCTCTGGCGTCGCGTGGCCACATGATAGGTCGTATACACCCCTGCCAATTCTTGACTGTCATAGTCCACATACACACAGCATCGGCCCTGCTCCTGGCTTGCATGCGCATCAATGGCCGTCATCCCGTGGCCGCGGCTGACAAAGTAGCTGGACGTGCCTGCCGCCAAGGCAACCGACTGACCGGGTCCCAGAATAATCGGGGAGATCCTGGGCCCGGGAGGCGCCAGCACTTCCATGCTCACCTGCGGCTCCCCGGTCGGGTCCAACGTTTCAGGCAACAAGGGCGCTATTCGATAGCCGTCCTGGGTGAGAAAGCTGAAAAGCGCGTTGGCCAGGTGGCGTTTACCCTCTCGTAGCGTGTAGACATTTTCGATCCCGACACAAGGGCCCGGCAGTTCACCGTCCAGCCCCAGGGTAGACGCCACCTTCAGAGCGTTGCCCGAGATCCACCAGCGTTGAATCCGGCTGAAGGGCCAGTTGAGCATGATGAGGCTGCGCTGCTGGCCGTCCTCTTCGATAACCACGTCCTTGGCGCTCTCAAGAATCTCGAAGTAATCGGCACCTGGCCCGCCATTCACCCTGGCGCTGCCCCGCTGTATCAACAACAGGTCGTCTCCGGCCATTGCGTGGGCCTGGTCGTACTCCCCCTTCAGGACAATACGGTTGGCCTCGTTACTGCCGGTAATCACGCTGGAAGCGCCGGCAAGGGACGCAACATTTTCAATGCTCCACAACCCCATGCACTTGAGACCGTCGCGGCCATTGTCGGTCATCAACGTCACGCTGCCCGCCCCCAGGTTGACGTTGAAGCCTGCTGCACGCGGCCCCGGCGTCTCGCCGAGAAAGCTCAGGGTGTCAGCCCCGGTACCGCCCACCAACACCGAGATCGGCACCCGCCCTTCTGCGCCAGAAAAAGTATCCGGCGGTACCTCGAACATGAACTCGTCGTCCTGACTGCCGCCCACCAGGTGCTTGCGACCACCGCCATAGCGAAAGTGGTTCGGGCGATTCGGCACGCCCAACACCGAGTCATCCCCGCCACCCAGCAGCCAGAGCACACCTTTTTCGGGTCCCTTCGCCCCCCAGGTGGCCTCGGGCAATAGATCGACGGCCCCCTCCTTGCTCGCGTCGAAGTAGTCATCCACCTCATGGATGACCGGTTCACGCACCAGCGTGTGAGGGGACTCACCCGCCTGCTCATCCCATTGATGTTTCCAGTGCCGTATCGTCTGCAGGCGGACCTCGAACCTGCCATTGACGATGGCCTGCACACTGTTCTTCATCTCTGCGCCAAGCAATGCCCGGGCTTGGGCCTTGAGGCTTTCTGCGTAGGCAGTGCGCGCGCGGCTGGTCTTGTAGCGCTCGAGTACGCTGTCATCCAACTCCACACCGGCAAACGCGAACCAGCCAGTGCGCAGGCGCTCAAGGGTGCTCAGCTCGATGTAATCATCGATCTCATCCACCACTCGACACGCGGCATAAATCCGCGCGCCGACAATCAGCACCGCTGCGGCGATAAGGCCCACGGGCCCGGCCGCGCCGAAGCCCGCCAACGCCGAGACGCCCAGTGCAAGACTGAGGGTTGCGCTGACGAGACTGAAACCGGCCTCGACATAGAGATCCTGTGCCTGTTTACCTTCTGCTTTCAACGCTTTTGAAAGCGCAATGACCGCCTGGGCAATGTCAAAAGGCACGGTCAATACCGAGGCGATCAATCCGGCACCACGGCGCAGCAGCAACCCCGCGCGTGATGCGCAGAACCCGCGATAAACCGTATGGCCGGCGCTCATCATTTTCTGGCCGATACGCTCCAACGCCAACTCCAGGCCGAGGGACGCCACTTCTGCGGAAAAGGCGCCGCCCTCGAACAACAGCTCGCCCGTATCCCCCGTTCTGAGCGCTTCGCCTATGCCTCGAATGGCGCTGTAAAAACCGTAGAGCTGCAGCCCGGCTCCCAAGGTTTGCGCACTCCCGCTCCTGAGCTTATCGGCCCAGCCGGGCAGGTTTTCCATGGCACTCACGTCGTTGAGGTTGACGCTCTGTATCCGCCGCAGCAGTCGATCGAGTTTGACAATCGCCCCGTCCGAAGCATCCGGCGGGCTCAACATGACGGGCGCCCACTCCGAACGCAATGACGCCAGTTCAAACAGTGCGGTGGTGGCCTGGTCACAGCTTTCACCGCTGGCGGACGTCAGATACGCCTTAAGGTGCACGGCAGAAAACGTGATCTGATCGATCAATGCCTGATCAGCTTCCTTGACGCGATACCGCTCCACATCAAGTTCCCCGCCCTCCAGGCGCGCGCCCATGTTATCCAGGGCCATGCGGCCAACCGAGATTTCACCGATACCCATCGGCCCCCATGCTGCGTCCAGATCCATCAAGGTCTGTTGACGCAGCGGTAAGACCGACGCGCCGTCGTCCTGCAACTCTTCCATTACGGCACTCCAGTCACTGACGAAGCACGCTTCGTCGTTATCAACGCGAACACCCTGTGCGCGCACTGCGTCGATACTGAAGTGTTGAGGCATGAACCTGGGGTGCATAGGTAGAGCGCTGGTGAATATCCCGCTCAAGCATTCGGCGGTTGCTGGCGAAAACTCACCGCCAGGCGGTTCCAGGCACTGATGCTGGAGACCGCCATGGTCAGGTCCACCAGTTCCTGTTCGCTGAATTCCTCGCGCACGGCGCTGAAGAGTTCGTCCGAAACACTGGAAGTCGGCAGCATCGCCACCGATTCGCACCAGGCCAATGCCGCCTTCTCCCGCCGCGTAAAGAACGGCGAGTCACGCCATACGCACAGCGCGAACAAGCGTCGCTCCGTTTCGCCGCGCTGACGCGCCGCCATCGAATGCATATCGGTGCAAAAACCGCAGTGGTTGAGCTGCGAAACGCGGATCTTGATGAGTTCCAGCAACGGCCGCTCGATGGACAGGCCAAAGGTGTTCGCCTCCAGCAGCAACATGCCCTTGAGCGCTTGCGGTGACGCAGTGTAGTAGTCCAGACGGGATTCCATGGGCAGTTCTCGGGGGCAATGACCGTTCAGCCTAGAACTCTCACGGTGTAAGCCCTATAGCCAATCCGACGGTTTACCCAGGGACCATTTTGAGCGCGCCCCGCGAGCGAGTAACCTTGGCGCAGAGCGAAGACCCCGGGATGAAACATGGAACTGCACGTCGTCATCAATGGCCGCAAGGATCTGGCCGAACAGCTGTACCAGCAGTTGCGCGAGGCCATTGGCTCCGGGCG
Source organism: Pseudomonas sp. S3E12 (assembly GCF_001702295.1). Classification (NCBI taxonomy): domain Bacteria; kingdom Pseudomonadati; phylum Pseudomonadota; class Gammaproteobacteria; order Pseudomonadales; family Pseudomonadaceae; genus Pseudomonas; species Pseudomonas sp. S3E12. Next base: position 191,209 of record NZ_MBDT01000035.1, on the reverse strand, counting down.
CCTGGCCGCCGGCGCGCAACTGCCGCCCAGCCGCTTGCTGGCCGAACAACTGGGGGTATCCCGCAAGACCGTATCCGACACCTACGCGACCCTGACCTACGAAGGCCTGCTGGTCGGCAAGACCGGCCGCGGCACCTTCGTCAACGCCCGTACGCCGCAGACCGAGCGCCTGCAAACCGCTACCGACCTGGCCTGCGCCGCCAACCTGGCGAAGTGGCAGTCACTGCCCTCGCCCATGCGCCACCCCACTCGCGACAGCACGTTGCGCTACGAATTTATCGGCGGCGCCACCAGCCGCAACCAGTTCCCCCAGGATGAATGGCGGCGCTGCACCCAGGACGCGTTGCGGCGCATCGCCCGGGACAGTGGATTCTACAGCCAGCCGGAAGGGTTGCCGGCCCTGCGCAGCGCCATCGCCGGGCATATCGCGTTTTCCCGTGGGGTCCAATGCCGCGACAGCGACATCGTGGTCACCAACGGCGCGCAGCAGGCCCTGGACCTCATCGCCCGCGTGGTGCTGGAACCGGGCAGCATCGTCGCCATGGAAGACCCCGGCTACAGCCCTGCGCGCCAGTTATTCATGGCGATGGGCGCGCGGGTCATCGGTGTTCCCGTCGATGAGCAAGGCATCCAGGTCGACCGGATCCCCGATGGCGCACGGCTGATCTACGTCACGCCCTCCCACCAGTTCCCCCTTGGCATGCCCATGAGCCTGCTACGTCGGAAAGCGCTGCTGGCGCGGGCCTTCGAGCTGGGTGCAATCATCATCGAGGACGACTACGACAGCGAGTTCCGCTACAAAGGCCGGCCCACCGACTCGCTGCAAAGCATGGACAGCCGTGGCGTGGTCACCTACGTCGGCACCTTCTCCAAAACCTTGTTGCCCGAACTGCGCCTGGGTTATGCGGTGCTGCCGCCGGCGATCTACGGCGCGGTGCTCAAGGCCAAGCAATTGACCGACCAGCACAGCTCCACGTTGCCGCAATGGGCGCTGGCCAAGTTCATCAGCGAAGGTTATTTGCTCAAGCATATTCGCCGCTGCCACACCGTGTACGCCGGGCGCCGCGAGCGCATTTTGCAGCGCCTGGCGGGCGACCTGTCGCCGTGGTTCGAAGCGGTGCCCACCGTCGCCGGGTTCCATATGGCGGCGTTGTGCAAAGTACCGGTGAATATCCCGTTGCTGATGGCATTGGCGCGCCAGGTGGAAGTCGGCCTGTACCCGCTGGACGTGTTCTTCCACGACACGCCGGTGCGTTCGGGCCTGATCATCGGGTTTGGGGCCATCGAGACCCTCGATATCGACCCGGCGCTGGACAAGGTGCGCGATATTCTCCAGCAGATTGGCTAGGGGGTTTTCCGAGGGATTGGTCATTGGTCCTGGCGCGTCGAGGCTCTAGCCTGTGCGCTGACACCTGACCTCGGAGACCATCGCCATGCCCGACCGTGCCTTCAACACTGTTCATGTCCGCGCAACTGCCGGGCGCTCCAGGGAACTGGGCGAGCGCCTGCGACAGATCGCCGAGCTCGTGCGCACCACCCCAGGCTGCCTCGATTACGCCGTACAGCGCAGCCCGGTGGATCCCGACCTCTGGACCGTCAATGGCTGCTGGGCCGGTGCCGAACCGCTCAACGCACACTTCGGGCTGCCAGCCCTGCAAGGCTTTATCGAGCTGGCCTCGGCAAACCTGGCGAGCCGCCTTGCGTTCGACCATTGATGGGATTGGCCTCCTGGTGCTGACCCCTCTTCCACACCAATCAGCCTCATCACCAATCAGCAGCATGGGTGAACCCCCCTCCCACCGTCAGCGGCTCACGGGCGCTTGAACTGGCGGCGCAGTTCTTCGATCTTTGGGCGGCACACACACCCATCAAGGTGATCATTGACCATCCCCATCGCCTGCATCAGCGCATACATCGTGGTCGGCCCGACGAACGTCCAGCCGCGTTTCTTCAAGGCCTTGGACAGGCGCACCGAGGCCGGCGAGGTGGGATTGCCCGTCCAGTAAGCCAGGTCCACCACTGCCGGGCGCTCTTCAGGGCCGGGTTCGAACGCCCACAACCACTGCGCCAGCGAGCCGGTTTCAGCCACCAGCTCGCACGCCCGGCGGGCGTTGTTGATGGTGGAAACGATCTTCGCCCGATTACGCACGATGCCCGGGTCCTGCATCAACCGCGCGATATCCGCCTCGCCGTACTGCGCCACCCGGCGAAAATCAAAACCGTCGAATGCAGCCCTGAACTGCTCGCGCTTGCGCAGGATGGTGATCCAGGCCATGCCGGCCTGGAAGCCTTCCAGGCAGATCTTCTCGTACAGCTGAACATCATCCGCCACCGGTACGCCCCACTCGTGGTCGTGATAACAGAGGTATTCCGGCGCGGCCGTGCGCCAGGTGCAGTGGGTCAGCCCGGTGTCGTCAGTGGTCAGTCCTGGTTTAGCCATCCATCACCTCATGTGCCAGGCCGCGGATGATAAGCGAAAAAATTTGCGCCCCGCCAACCGCTCAAGCATCAACCTTCGCGACCAACTGGTCAGACCGGGACCTGCCAACCGCCGAATTTTTACTTGTGATTTCAAAAATACCTGGCCTAGACTGGCGACGCACTGGACTTACCGGTATGACCACAAAAATTAAGCCCTGGAACCACCAGGGCACCGAATAGAGATCCCTCCCATGCTCAGATGGTGCTCGCGTTCGATTTTCCTGCAAGTCGTGATTGGCCTGATGCTCGGCATTGTGTGCGGCCTGGCCCTTCCCGAATTCTCCTCGCAACTCAAACCCCTGGGTGACGGCTTTATCAAGCTGATCAAGATGCTGATCGGCCTGATCGTGTTCTGCGTGGTGGTCAGTGGTATTTCCGGGGCCGGCGACTTGAAGAAGGTCGGGCGCATCGGCCTCAAGTCGGTGATCTACTTTGAAGTGCTCACCACCATCGCCCTGGTGATCGGCCTGGTCATGGCCTTCAGCACCGGGATCGGCACCGGCGCCAATATCCATCTGGAACAGCTCTCCTCCGCCGGCCTCAATGAACTGGCCGACAAGGGCCAGCACATCAAGGGCACCAGCCAGTTCCTGATGGACCTGATCCCCAACTCGGTGATCGGCGCCTTTGCCGACAACAATGTCCTGCAAGTGCTGCTGTTTTCGGTGCTGTTCGGCAGCGCCTTGAACCTGGTGGGCGAAGCGGCCTCCGGTATCACTCGGCTGATCAATGAACTGAGCCATGTGATTTTCCGCATCATGGGCATGATCGTGCGCCTGGCGCCCATCGGCGTGTTTGGTGCGATCGCCTTCACCACCAGTACCTACGGGCTGGACTCCCTGCAACACCTGGGCAGCCTGGTGGGCCTGTTCTACCTGACCTGCCTTGCCTTCGTCGCGCTGATCCTCGGCGTGGTAATGCGCCTGTCGGGCCTGCGCATGCTGCCGCTGCTCAAGTACCTGCGTGAAGAACTGCTGATCGTGATGGGCACCGCTTCCTCCGACGCGGTGCTGCCGCAGGTCATGCGCAAACTCGAACACCTGGGCATCGGCAGCTCCACCGTCGGCCTGGTGATTCCCACCGGGTACTCGTTCAACCTCGACGGTTTCTCGATCTACCTGACCCTGGCCATCGTGTTTATCGCCAATGCCACCGGCACGCCACTGTCGATGACCGATCTGCTGACCATCCTGCTGGTGTCGCTGATCACCTCCAAGGGCGCCCACGGGATTCCCGGCTCGGCCCTGGTGATCCTGGCGGCGACGCTCACGGCAATCCCGGCGATTCCAGTGGTCGGCCTGGTGCTGGTGTTGGCGGTGGACTGGTTCATGGGTATCGGTCGCGCCTTGACCAACCTGATCGGCAACTGCGTCGCTACCGTGGCCATTGCCCGTTGGGAAAAAGACATCGATATCCAACGCGCCAACAAGGTACTCGACGGCCAGCAAGGCTATGCCTTCCAGGCCAGGAAGCCGGTACCACCGGCGCACCAGGAATTTTAAAACGCTAAACGCTTTCCACTGTAGGAGCGAGCTTGCTCGCGAAGGTCGTCAACGATAACGCGGGCATTCTGGATGCACGCGGTGACTTGAAGTTTTTCGCGAGCAAGCTCGCTCCTACAGTGCAGGGATTATTCATTCTTAAGGAGCGCACGACGTGATCAGCACCTCAACCGTCGTCAATTCAGTCGTAGAAAAACTCCGCGCCGCACTCAAGCAAGGTCAGTGGCGCCGCGGCGAAATGCTCCCGGGCCAGCGCGAACTGGCCGAACAGCTGGGCATCAGCCGCCCCAGCCTGCGCGAAGCGGTGATCGTGCTCGAAACCCTCGGCCTGGTGCGCTCCATGCCCGGTAAAGGTGTGGTCGTGCTGGAAACCAGCGTCAGCGAACCACAATCGAGCGACGCCGTGGCCGATGCCAGCCTCGAAGACATCCTGCAACTGCGCTACACCCTCGAACCCTTTATCGTCGGCCTGGTAGCCCAGTCCATCAGCAGCAAGGAAGTCGGCCAATTGCGCCTGACCCTGATGGACATGCGCGAAGCCCTGGATGCCGGTGACGCCGAAGCCGGCATGAACGCCTACCTCGATTTTCACGAAGAACTGTTCGCGCTCACCGCCAACCCGATCTTCCAGAACGTGGTGCAGCAAACCAGCACCGCCCTCAAGCAAAGCGCCCAGGTACTGCGCAATTCCCCCGAGCACCTGGCGGAACGCCTGCAGGAAAATGAAGCGGTGGTACGCGCCATCCGCAACAAGAACAGCGCCCTGGCCAGTGCCGAGATGCGTCGGCACATCCTCCAGGAAGGCCTGCGCATGGGCATTCACTTGAACATTCCGGACGACCATCTCGGCAACTGATTTTTTGGAGACAGGCCATGACCGCCCACGCCCTGCAACGCGATCCGATCATTCCTGCCCTGCGCCTGGTGGCCGGTAAAAAGCCTTCGGTGGACGACATCTACCCACGGTTGTTCGACGCCATCCTCGAACAGCGCATCGCCCCGTCCAGCCGCTTTACCGAAGAAGGCCTGGGCGAAACCTTTGGCGTCAGCCGCAGCGTGATTCGTCGGGTGCTGGCCAAGTTGTCCCACCAGCAAGTGGTCATCCTGCGCCCCAACCAGCGCGCCCAGGTCGCAGCGCCGGATGCCCAGCAGACGCGGCAGATCCTCGAAGCGCGGCGCATGACCGAAATCACAGTGGTGCAATTGGCCTGCGCCCAGGCCACGCCCACGCAGATACGCCAGCTGCGCGAGCTGATAGCACGGGAACGCGACGGTATGGAACGCAACCAGCGTGGGCCGGCGATTCGGTTGTCCGGGGAGTTTCACCTGCAATTGGCGCAGATGGCGGGCAACGCGCCATTGGCGCAGTTCCTCAACAGCCTGGTGCCGTTGACGTCGCTGATCATTGCCCAATACGAAGCGAAAGCCTGCACGTATTGCGCGTGGCAGGAGCATGTGGCGATTGTGGATGCGATTGAGCAGCGGGATGTGACTGCTGCGGTGGGCTTGATGACCCGGCACCTGGATCACCTGGAAAGCAAATTACTGAAACACCACTGACCTTCAGATAAATGAAGATCCAAATGTGGGAGGGAGCAAGCCCCCCCACATTGGTTTTACCCAGGCATCAAGCCGGTTGCAGCACCGATTGACCACTCAACGCCAGGTCCAACAGTTCACGGTTTGCCACCGCGTACATAGCGTAGTCCGTGCCGACCGCAGCACGGATTTCCACCATCATTGCGACCCAACGATCAGCCATGTCCTTGTGCTGCTCAAGCCACAGGGCCACGCGGGCTTCCATGTCCTGTGGCGCGTCGGCCATTTGCAGGACGGAAATGGTGATCGCCCGCTGCTGCCAATCCACATCGTCGCGGAACGCTTCGCGGGCCTGGGCCTGCCAGTTGTTGGCCACGGGCAGATCGCTGATCTGCTGCAGGTACCACGGCAGGTCCAGGGCGCTGCCGACGGCGAAGTAAGCCTTGGCCACTTCGGCGGCGTCATGCCCAGTCACATCAGCGGCTTCGATGATCGGCAGCAAGGTGTACAGGTGGGTCGTGCCTGCAACCATGCGCGCCAGCAACTCCGGCACGCCAGCTTCGGTGTAGGCCTGGTAGCGGGTCTGCCAGCCTTCGCGGGTCGGACCTTCCAGCAGTTCGTCGAGCTTGAGGCCCAGCGCGGCCAGGTGCGGACCGAAGTGCGCGGTGTCACGGCCGGCGTCCTGCTCGTTGCGACGGCTGCGCAGGAACCAGCGCGTGGCACGACGGCCCAGGCGCATCAGCTCATCCATCAACTGCAATTGCACGTCAGCGGAGACCTGGTGGTCCAGGGCTTCGATCTGGCGGAACCAGTGCGGGAGGTGGAAGATGTCGCGCACGATCACATAGGCGCCGGCCACGTTCGCCGGGCTCATGCCGGTCGACTCCTTGAGTCGCTGCACAAAGGTGATGCCCATGTGGTTGACCAGGTCGTTGGCGATCTGGGTGCTGACGATCTCGCGCTTCAGACGATGGCGACGCATGGCTTCGCCGAACTTGGCCACCAGGCTCGGTGGGAACGCGGTCTCCATGTCGCGGGTCAGGTAGTCGTCATCCGGTACCAGCGACTTGAGCAGCGCTTCCTTGAGGTCGATCTTGCTATAGGAGATCAGCACCGATAGCTCCGGACGGGTCAGGCCCTTGCCGGTGGAAGCGCGCTCGGTGAGCTGCTCCTCGGTCGGCAGGTACTCGATGGCGCGGTCCAGCTTGCCACGGCCTTCCAGGTCGCTCATCAGGCGCTTGTACTCGGCGGCACGCTCGTAGGCACGGCGCGCGGCCAGGGACAGGGCCTGGGTCTGCTTGTAGTTGTTGCCCAACACCAGGCTGCCGACTTCGTCGGTCATGCTCGCCAGCAACTGGTTGCGTTGCTTGTCGGTCATGTCGCCGGCCTGCACCACTTCATTGAGCAGGATCTTGATGTTCACTTCGTGGTCGGAGCAGTCCACGCCACCGGCATTGTCGATGAAGTCGGTGTTGGAACCGCCGCCATTGAGGCCGAATTCCACACGGCCCAGCTGGGTCATGCCGAGGTTACCGCCCTCGCCGACCACCTTGCAGCGCAGCTCGTTGCCATTGACGCGCAGCGCGTCGTTGGCCTTGTCGCCTACATCGGCATGGCTTTCAGTGCTGGCCTTGACATAGGTACCGATACCACCGTTCCACAACAGGTCCACCGGCGCCTTGAGCAAGGCGTTCAGCAGTTCGGTCGGGGTCAGCTTGTCGGCCGAAATGTCGAAGCGTTCCTTCATCTGTGGCGAGATGGCAATGCTCTTCGCGCTGCGCGAGAAGATACCGCCGCCTTCGGACATGATGCTGGTGTCGTAGTCGGTCCAGGCCGAACGCGGCAGCTCGAACATGCGCTGGCGCTCGACGAAGCTGGTGGCCGGGTTCGGGTTCGGGTCGATGAAGATATGCAGGTGGTTGAAGGCCGCGACCAGTTGCAGCTTGTCGGACATCAACAGGCCGTTACCGAACACGTCGCCGGCCATATCGCCGACGCCCACCACGGTGATGCTGTCTTCCTGCACGTTGATGCCGCGCTCACGGAAGTGACGCTGCACACCGACCCACGCGCCCTTGGCGGTGATGCCCATTTTCTTGTGGTCGTAACCGGCGGAACCACCGGAGGCGAACGCGTCGCCCAGCCAGAAGCCGTAGTCGATGGCGATGCCGTTGGCGATGTCGGAGAAGGTCGCGGTGCCCTTGTCCGCTGCCACCACCAGGTACGGGTCATCGTCGTCATGACGCACGACGTTGGCCGGCGGCACCAGGGCGCCGTCCTTGAGGTTGTCGGTGATGTCCAACAGGCCGGAGATGAAGATGCGGTAGCAGGCGATGCCCTCGGCCGCGATCTCGTCACGACTGCCGCCCAGTGGCAGGCGACGCGGCAGGAAGCCGCCCTTGGCGCCCACCGGCACGATCACCGAGTTCTTCACTTGCTGGGCTTTGACCAGGCCGAGCACTTCGGTGCGGAAGTCCTCTTCACGGTCGGACCAGCGCAGGCCGCCACGGGCCACGTTGCCAAAGCGCAGGTGCACGCCTTCGACGCGGGGCGAGTAGACGAAGATTTCAAACTTCGGCACCGGCTTGGGCAGCTCGGGGATCGCGCGCGGGTCGAACTTGAAGCTGAAGTACGACTTGTTCTGGCCGTTGGCGTCGGTCTGGTAGAAGTTGGTGCGCAGGGTGGCCTTGATCAGGTCCAGGTAGCGCCGCAGGATGCGGTCTTCGTTAAGCACCTGGACGTCGTCCAGGGCCGTGAGGATCGCTTGTTCCAGGCGCTGCTGCTTGTCTTCCAGGTCATCGGCGGTGAGCTTGCGCGCCAGGTAGAAGCGGGTCTTGAACAACCGGGTCAACTCGCGGGCGATGTCGGTGTGGTTGTTCAGGGTGCTGGCGATGTAGCCAAGGTCGAAGCCCAGGCGGATCTGCTTCAGGTAACGGGCGTAGGCACGCAGCAGCGCGACGTCGCGCCATGGCAGGCCGGCGGTGAGTACCAGGCGGTTGAACGCATCGTTCTCGGCGTCGCCATGCACGATATGCACGAACGCGTCCTGCAGGGTGTCGTTGAGCTGCTGGATATCCAGGTTCACGCCTTCGGCGGCGATGAACGCGAAATCATGGATCCAGAATTCGCGGCCGTTGGCATGACGCAGGCGGTACGGGAACTCACCCAGCACGCGCAGGCCGAGGTTTTCCAGGATCGGCAATACGTCGGACAGCGCCAGCGGGGTATCCGCGTGGTAAAGCTTGCAATGCAGCTCGCGCTGGCCGGAGACCTGGCCCAGGGGCTGATAGAAGCTCATCACCAGCGGGTTGGCTTCGGTGAGACTGAGCAGGTGCTGCATGTCGACCACGGCCGAATGCGCAGCGAAACGCTCGCGGTAGCCGGCCGGGAAGCCTTTCGGGAAGTCCGCCAGCACGTTGGTGCCGTGGGCTTCGCCGAAGCTTTCCACAACGAGGCTGGAGTAGTCGTCCTGCCAGCTGCGGCAGGCCTGCACCACCTCTTTTTCCAGTTGCAGCGGGTCGATGTCCAGGCGGTTCTTCGGGTCGACCCGCAGAATCAGCTGCACGCGCGCCAGCACGGATTCGGAGAAGAAGGTCCAGAATTCGCAGTCCGAGGCTTTCAGGCGATCCATCAGCACTTGCTGGATCTTCTGGCGCACTTCGGTGGAATAGATGTCGCGCGGCACGTAGGCCAGGCAGTAGCAGAAACGGCCGTACGGGTCTTTGCGCAGGAACACGCGGATCTTGTTGCGTTCCTGGATCTGCACGATCGACATCACGGTGCTGAACAGCTCGTCGACCGGGGTCTGGAACAGGTCGTCACGGGGCAGTACTTCAACCACCTGGGCAAGCTCCTTGCCCAGGTGCGCCTTGGCCTGGAAGCCCGAGCGGCGTTCGATTTCCGCGACCTTGCGGCGGATATACGGGATGACGCGCACGCTTTCGCCGTACACCGACGAGGTGTAGAGGCCCATGAAGCGGCATTCCTTGATCACCTTGCCGTCGGCATCGATCTGGCGGATCGACACGTAGTCCGGATAAGCCGGGCGGTGAACGCGGCTTGGGTGCGCGGCCTTGGCGAACGACAGCACGGTCGGCTCGCGCAGGTACGACACGGCGTAGTCTTCGATGCGCAGGTCGTCGGCGGTCAGGCCGGCGCGCAGCAGTTTGGTCAGACCGAGGAACGAGCCGGCGTCATATTCGATATGACCGCCGTCCGCCTCGTCACGTACCACGAACTCTTCATAGCCGAGGAAGGTGAAGTGGTTGCCCACCAGCCATTCCAGGAAGTTCTTGATCTCGGCTTTTTCTTCGCCGTCGATGCCAAACGGGCTGGCGTCGATACCGTCGAGCAGCTCCTGGACCTTGGCCTTCATCGGTTCGAAATCGGCCACGGCCACGCGCACTTCGCCCAGCACCTGCTCAAGCTCTTTGCTCAGCACGTTGAGTTCGGCGGCGTTGGCGCAGCGGTCGATTTCCAGGTACATCAGCGATTCTTGCTCGATGCCTTCGCCCTGGGTGCCCTTGGGCAGGATTTCCAGCAACTCGCCCTTGCTGCCACGGCGCACGCTGAGCACGGTGGTCTGCAGGGTGTGGATGCTGTAGCCACGGCGGTTCAGCTCGGTGCGTACCGAGTCCACCAGGAATGGCAGGTCATGGTGCAGCACTTCGACCGCGGTGTGGGTCGATTGCCAGCCATGACGTTCGTAATCGGGGTTGTAGACCCGCACTTGCGGTTGGGTGTGATCAAAGCGCTCAAGCAGGCGCCAGGCAGACAGGGTGCAACCGGCCAGGTCGGAAAGGCGACGCTGGGTCAGTTCGTCCAGGGAAATGATGCCGAAGAATTGTTCAGCGAACAGCGCCACTTGTGGCAGTGCCTGTTCACTGATGTGCTGCGCCAGTGCCGCTTGCAGTTGATGCTGGAAGTCGGCCTTGCTGGCTGCGGTGAAGAACGCCATCTGTGGTACTCCGCTTGGGCTTGTTATTGATGGAAGCGTCGCGTGTTATCCCCTGGTGGGGAGACCGTCAGCTCTGTTCGCAGGTAACGAGTTAAGCACCATAAACGAATCAGAGTGACAGGTGGGTGAAGCTGGACAAGACAATGAGGTCACATACAACTTCCATAAGATGCGCACCTTGCCGGGTGACGGTACGACGGGCAGGTCAGGCGCCTGGCACGTGCACATCCGTTGCGCAGCTTAACGAGTGTGGGAAGCCGGGTGCTTGCGGTGCTGCGACATATTCGGTCATCGGTACGCAGGCTTGGGGTTGCGACTTGGGCAACCCGGAATTTCCGGGCAAAAAACCGGCTATTTTCCCACCCCCGAGTACCGAAAATGACCGGTATTGCCCGTCAGGTCATGCGCTGGGTCTGACACAGGAAGCAGCACAAAATTCGCCGCAATGGCACAATTGCCTACGCAACGCCCTACCTCAGACAGGATTCCCCATGCTGCAACTGAAAACCGACGCCCTGATGGCCACCCCGTGCGACGACGAAGAAGACAACATGGCCATGCTCTGCTGCCACGGCAGGAACGGCGAGATGTTCATGCTCACCCGCTACCCCGACGAAGACGAAGTGGAACTGACCTGGGACTACGAGCCGTCGACCCTGGATGGGCTGAAAGTCACCCTCAGCGACACGACATTGCGGATAGAGCTGGCGGCGGGCGATGCCGATGCACTGGGCGGCAAGGACCAATTGGAGATAACCCACGCCACCGCCGCAGCGGAGATGGCAGAAGTGGAACAAACCCTGCAGAACATTCTCAAGGGCACCGGCACTTTCATTCGCACCTGACACCGACAGCCTGAGCCCCTGACCACTCGTCGAGACTGTTATTTCTAACAGTTTCCGGGTCTGGGTTCTGAGCCTTAGCTCAATGGACAAACACTTCATTGACAGGGTATTCGAATGAGATCAATCAACTGCGGCCTTGGTGCGTTGCTGTTTCTGGCGATAACACCGTTACCTTTTTCCGCGAGCGCAGCAGCGCCCGGCTTTACAGACTTGATCGTCAGGATCAAAGCGTCTCCAGATAATCTCAGGCCCCCCAGCGCAGGCCTAAGCGAACTCCAGAAACTGGCGCCCAACCTGATTCCCGCGGTGCCACCCTCCAACTCGCAGACAACTGAAAGCCTGCAAGCCTTGCAACGGCATCGACTGGACCGCTACTTCGTCATCGACACGCGCCACCTTACGCGCCAGCAGGCGCAAGCACTACGCCTTCGAGTCAGGCAGATCCCTGGCGTGGAAACCGCAGAGTTCGAACCCATGATCGGCGATATGCGGGGTGATAACGGTACTCCCATCAAAGCACGGGCCGCCGACGATGTTCCCGATTACACTGACCGCCAGAACTACCTACAGGGGCGAGGCGCGGTCGCGCCCTACATGATCGGCGGGGTGAACGCCATCGAGGCGCGGGGAACCGAAGGTGGCGATGGTCAGGAAATGCGGGTTATTTCCGCCGAAATTGACCACTGGTCCTTCGAGCATGTAGACCTGCCACCGCCCTACACACAACTGCACTCGCCGACCCAACCGGCGCGCGTCGGCGCCCACGACACCGCCAGTGCCGGCATTATTGCATCCAGGGAAAACAGCTTTGGCACCACCGGCATCGTGCCGCATGCACAACTTGGCTACTTACAGTGGGGGGCCGTGCGACTCGGGGAAATGGCCCAGCGCCTGCAAGCCGGGGATGTCATGCAATTAGGCGTGCACTACCTGTACGGTGACAATGATTTCCCAGCCGATGTGTGCACCAAAGATTGCTATATGCCACTTGAAGACGACGACCTGGTGCGCGACACCATTGCGTATCTGACGGAAGAAAAAGGCGTGCACGTAGTGCTGGCAGCGGCCAATGGCAATATCAACCTGGACCACCCTTATTTCGACGGTCGCTACGATCGCAACCTTTTCGATTCAGGTTCCATTTATGCAGGTGCCGTCGACCCGGGGACGGGTTTGAGGGCAACCTTTTCCGAGTATGGCAGCCGCGTCGACCTGTTCAGCTGGGGAGGCAATGTCACCACCACCACCTGGAGCCGTGCCAACCCCACCAAAGGCTATACCCATACGTTCAGTGGCACCTCGTCAGCCAACCCCATCATCGCGGGCGTCGTCGCGTCGTTGCAAGGCGTCGCTCGGGCCAATGGCCTGGGCAATCTCCCACCCAAGGCATTGCGCGCACTCCTGGTCTCTACGGGGTATCCGCAAATCAACGGCAACCACACTGAAATAGGCGTGCAACCGGATCTGGATGCCGCGATCAAAAAAATGCTCGGTGATGGCAATGATCGCCCACCGACGGGGCGCCTTGCCCTCCCCGAATACGCCACCTCGGGCCAAACCTTCAGCGCTCGCGTGTATGCCGAGTCCCCCGCCCAAAAACCGCTGATGTATCGCTGGGAGGCACCAGATTTTATCCCACCGGCGGCGAGCACCGCTTCGTTGTATTTCCTTGCGCCGAATGTGACCGAAGACACCCCTGCCTCCATTACAGTGAAAGTGTCCGATGGCACTCATACCCTCGAGTTGACCGAGCCCATCACTATCACCCCCGCTGAAGCCTCGGGTTCCCCATCAACTGCCGACGGCCAGCGATGATTCAACCCGGGGGGCGTGCCTTCGCCTTCATCCCCCCGTTGCCGGGCGGCGGCGGGGGCAACCCCCGCTGCAATCTGCATAGCCTGCGTAAAAACCCCTTAGTCGCCACCCGGCCAATGCATTAAAGTATGGACCCCCGCTTCAGGTGCGCTGTACAGCACCCGGGCTCTTCTTTCCAGGAACCGTCATCGATGGAACATCGTGAAGCGCTGCTCGCGCTGCGAACCTTTCTTTCTACGCAGATTCTCGGCCAGGAAAAACTCATCGATCGCCTGCTGATCGCCCTGCTCGCCGACGGCCATATGCTGGTGGAAGGCGCGCCGGGCCTGGCCAAGACCAAGGCGATCAAAGAGCTGGCCGAAGGCATCGAAGCGCAGTTCCATCGTATCCAGTTCACCCCCGACCTGTTGCCCGCCGACATCACCGGCACCGAGATCTATCGCCCGGAAACCGGCAGCTTTGTGTTCCAGCAAGGGCCGATCTTCCACAACCTGGTGCTGGCGGACGAGATCAACCGCGCCCCGGCCAAGGTGCAATCTGCGCTGCTGGAGGCCATGGCCGAGCGCCAGGTCAGCGTCGGGCGCAGTACCTACGACCTGTCCCCGTTGTTTCTGGTGATGGCCACGCAAAACCCCATCGAGCAGGAAGGCACCTACCCGCTGCCGGAGGCACAGCTCGACCGTTTCCTGATGCACGTCAAGATCGGCTTCCCCGACGCGGCCGTCGAACGGCGCATCCTGCAACAGGCCCGTGGCGAAGCCCTCAACGGCGAAACCAAGCCCGAGCGCCGCGTCAGCCAGCAGGCGATCTTTGCCGCGCGCAAGGAAATCCTCGGCCTGTACATGGCCGATGCGGTGGAGGAATACCTGGTGCAACTGGTCATGGCCACCCGCACCCCGGCCAAGTTCGATCCCGAGATGGCCGAGTGGATCGCCTACGGCGCCAGCCCCCGTGGCTCCATCGCCCTGGATCGCTGCGCACGCGCCCATGCGTGGCTGGCCGGTCGCGACTTTGTCAGCCCGGAAGACATCCAGGCGGTGCTGTTCGACGTGCTGCGCCATCGCATCATCCTGTCGTTCGAAGCCGAAGCGGCCGGGATTGACCAGGACCGTGTGGTGCAACGCATTCTCGACGTCGTTGCCGTCGCTTGAAGTCGATGAACGCAAGCGATGGGGTGCGCGTCACGCTCAGCGAGCTGATCGAGATGCGCCACCGCGTGCGCGAAGTGCAGCTGTTTTCCACGCCAAGCCAGCGCAGCCCGCTGATCGGCCTGCACCACTCCAAGCTGCGCGGGCGCGGTGTGGACTTCGACCAGGTGCGCGTGTACCAGGCCGGCGACGACGTGCGCACCATCGACTGGCGCGTCACCGCGCGCACCCAGGAGCCGCACACCAAGCTGTTCCACGAAGAACGCGAACGGCCGATTTTCATCATGGTGGAGCAAAGCTGCCGGCTGTTTTTCGGCTCGGGGCAGATGTTCAAGTCAGTGCTCGCCGCTCAAGCCGCCAGCCTGATCGGCTGGGCCGCGTTGGGGCATAACGACCGCGTCGGCGGACTGGTGTTCGGCGACAACGAGCACTACGAAATCAAGCCGCGCCGCAGCAAGCAAAGCCTGCTGCAATTGCTCAACCGCCTGGTGCGCGTCAACCAGAGCCTGGACACCGAAAGCCGCCCGGAGGCCGACGCCCTGGGCATGGCCCTGCGCCGTGGCCGCGAAGTGCTGCGCCCCGGTAGCCTGGTAATCGTGATCTGCGACGAACGTGCCCTCACCGAGGGCGCCGAGCAGCAATTGAGCCTGCTGTCACGCCATTGCGACTTGCTGCTGTTGCCGATTTCCGACCCGCTGGACCACGCGCTCCCTGCCGCCGGGCTGCTGCGTTTTGCGCAGCGTGGGGCGCAATTGGAACTGGATACCCTGAATTTCGATTTGCGCCAGGCCTACAAGGCCCAGGCCGAAGCGCGCATCGCCCGCTGGGAACTGCTCGCGCAGAAACTGCGAATCCTGTTGATGCCCCTGAGCACCCAGAGCGAAATGGTCGAACAACTGCGCGAATACCTCAACCCGCAACGCCCGGTTAAAAAGCAATGAGCAGCCTCGACCAACTGCAACCGCTGATCGCCCCGCCGCCCATCGGCTTCTGGCCGCCCGCGCCGGGCTGGTGGCTGTTGCTGCTGGTCATCCCGCTGCTGGGTTGGGGGTTGTGGTCGCTGCGCCGCTTCTTGCCGACTCGACGCCCCCTGGCCCGCGCCGAACAACCGCTGGACCCACTGCGCATCGCCGCCCTGGCGGAATTGGCGCTGATGCCCAAACCCTACGATGGCGCGCCCGCCGGTGCCTGGCTGCAACAGCTCAATGGCCTGCTCAAGCGCCTGTGCCGCAACGACTATCCCTATAGCCAGAGCCATACCCTCAACGGCCGCAAATGGCTGGCATTCCTCGACAACCGTTGCCCGGCCGCCGGCCTCACGCGCTGGATGGTGCTGGTGGAGGGTGCCTACAAACCCGAATGCAAACTCGACGACAAGGCCATCGCCGGCCTGACCCAAGCGGTCGACACCTGGATTCGCAAACATGTTTGAGTTCGCCTGGCCATGGATCTTCGTCCTGTTGCCCTTGCCCTGGGTGATGCGGTTCATCCTGCCGGCGGCCGACAGCGGCGAGCCCGCCCTTAAAGTCAGCTACCTCGGCGATCTCGAAAGCCTGGCCCGCCGCCGCGCGCGGGTGAACCTGCCGGGCTGGCGCCAACAGGCGCCCTTCGTGGTGCTGTGGCTGCTGCTACTGAGCGCCGCTGCGCGCCCGGAATGGCTGGGCGAACCACTGCCGATTGCCGCCAGCGGCCGCGATTTGCTGGTGGCGGTGGACGTGTCCGGCTCCATGGACTTCCCCGACATGCACTGGCAGGACGAAGACGTCAGCCGCCTGAACCTGGTCAAGCACCTGCTCGGCGACTTCCTTGAAGGCCGCGAAGGCGACCGTGTGGGCCTGATCCTGTTCGGCAGCCAGGCCTACCTCCAGGCGCCGCTGACCTTTGACCGCCGCACCGTGCGCACCTGGCTGGATGAGGCGCGCATCGGCATCGCCGGCAAGAACACCGCCATTGGCGATGCCATAGGCCTGGCGCTGAAACGCCTGCGCCAGCGGCCTGCGCAAAGCCGCGTGCTGATCCTGGTCACCGATGGCGCCAACAACGCCGGGCAGATCAACCCACTGACCGCCGCGCGCCTGGCGGCCGAAGAAGGGGTGAAGATCTACCCCATCGGCATCGGCGCCGACCCCGAGCAAACCGGTTCCCTGGGCATCCTTGGCGTCAACCCGAGCCTGGACCTCGACGAGCCGGCACTCAGGGCGATTGCCGAGGCCACCGGCGGCCAATACTTCCGTGCCCGCGATGGCCAAGAGCTGGAAGCGATCAAGCAGACACTGGACAAACTCGAGCCTGTCGAACAACAACCGACCCAGGCGCGCCCGGCGCTAGCGCTGTACAGCGGACCGCTGGCCCTGGCGCTGATCCTGAGCATGTTGCTGGTGATCCAGGAACGCTGGCCGAACAACGCCCTGCAACGCGGGTTCAACAAACTGTCGAGCAAAGGGATCTTCCTGCAACAGCATCCGGAATGGCGCCAGCGCCTTAAACGCCTGCGTCTGCGGAGGCGTCGATGATCGCCCTGTGGCCACATTGGTTCCGACCCTGGTGGCTGTTGCTGCTGCCGCTGCTTGGCTGGTTGCTGTGGCAACTGTGGCACCGGCAAAAGCGCGCCGGGCGCTGGCAGATGATCCTGCCGCCGGCCTTTCACGCCGTGCTGCTCAGCGGTGGCAACGGGCGCGAAAGCAAATCGCCGTGGGTGTTGCTGGGCCTCGCCTGGCTGTTGGCCGTGCTGGCGTTGCTGGGTCCCAGCTGGCAACGGGTTGAACAAACCAGCCAGAAACCCTCCGACCCGTTGGTGGTACTGCTCGAACTGACCCCGGAAATGCTCGCCACCGACAGCCCGCCCAACCGCCTCGAACAGGCACGGCGCAAACTCTACGACTTGTTGCAGGCGCGCAGCGATGCGCAAACCGCCATCGTCGTCTATGCCGGCAGCGCGCACAC
This sequence comes from Pseudomonas sp. S3E12, assembly GCF_001702295.1. NCBI lineage: Bacteria > Pseudomonadati > Pseudomonadota > Gammaproteobacteria > Pseudomonadales > Pseudomonadaceae > Pseudomonas > Pseudomonas sp. S3E12. The sequence goes on along the minus strand of NZ_MBDT01000035.1, from coordinate 173,979 downwards.
CCTGGTGCCGCTGTCGGACGACCTGGCCACCAGCCGCAACCTGCTCGAGGCCCTGCGTCCCTCGATCATGCCGGAGTCCGGCCACCGTGCCGACCTGGCCGTGGAGAAAGCCCTGGACCTGCTCAAGCATGGCGGCCTGGGCCAGGGTCGCCTGCTGCTCGTCGGCTCTTCGCTGTCCAAACAGGAACGCCAGGGCATTCGCCTGCTGCTGCAGGGCAACCAGGCGCCGAGCCTGTCGATCCTGGGCATCGGCAGCCGTGAAGGCACGCCGGTGACCCAGGAAAGCGGCGAATTCCTCAAGGACGAACAAGGCGCGATCCTGGTACCGCGCCTCGACAGCCCGACGCTCAAGGCCTTCGCCAGCGAAATGGGCGGCCGCTACCGGGCCGCACGCCTGGACGATAAAGACCTGCGCCAGCTCGGCGTGCTGGACCCGCCCCAAGCCCTGCGCAACGATGGCCAGTTACTGCACCTCGACACCTGGGCCGACCAGGGTTACTGGCTGCTGCTGCCGCTGTTACTGCTGGCCGCCTGCGCCGGGCGCCGTGGCTGGTTGTTCTTTCTACCGCTGCTGCTGTTGGGCACGCCGCAACCCAGCTATGCCTTTGAATTCCAGGATCTGTGGCTGCGTCCGGACCAGCAAGGCCAATACCTGCTCAAGCAGAAACGCCCCGCCGAGGCCGCCGAGCACTTCCAGGACCCGCAGTGGCAAGGCGTCGCCCTGTACGCGGCCGGCAATTATGCCGAGGCCATCAAGCGGTTTGCCGAGGGCAATGACGCCTATTCCCACTACAATCGCGGCAACGCCCTGGCCAGGTCCGGTGAACTCGAAGCGGCCGTCGACGCCTACGAACAAGCCCTGGAAGCCCAACCCGACCTGCAACCGGCACTGAAAAACAAGGCCCTGGTAGAAGCCCTGATCCAGGAACAGGCAGAACCCGAGCCGCAAACGCCGGCAAAAAACGAGGATGACGAAACCACCCAACCCGGCCAAACTGCGCAACCGGGCGCCACTGGGCAAAATGCCACAGGTGGCGAGCAGTCGTCCCAGGGCCAGGGCGAAGCCGGCAGCGGCGATACCCAGGCCGGCACCCCGCCGCCAGCCGGTGGCAACGACGTGCCGGGCAGCGAGTTGGGCGATGAGCACACCACCACCCCGCCGCTGCTTGCTGCCGACGCCAACCTCGACGGTGAACACCGCCAGGCCCTGGAACAATGGCTGCAGGAGATCCCGGACAATCCCGGCGAACTGCTGCGACGCAAATTCTGGTACGAACAGCAACAGCATCAGGACAAGACTCGATGAGCCGCCGCACCACCCTTCTGCTTCTGCTCGCGTTGTCGGCAGGTCACGCCCAGGCGGCCAGCCTGGTCGCCAGCGTCGACCGCAACCGCCTCAATTCCGGGGAAACGGTGGAACTGACGGTGGAGTCCAGCGATGTCACCCAGTTCGGCAAGCCCGACCTGTCGCCCCTGGATGCGCAGTTCGAAGTCAGCGGCACGCGCCAGCTCAACCAACTCACCACGCTGGGCGGCGATAACCATGCGACCACCCGCTGGATCATTACCCTGCTGCCCAAGCAGAACGGCACGGTGGTGATTCCGCCGCTGCAAGTGGGCGAGTACACAACCCAGCCGATCAGCCTGCAAGTGCTGGAAACCACCAGCCAGGACACCAACGCCGAACTGGCCCCGGTGTTTGTCGAAGCCAACCTCGACCAGACCAGCGTCTATGTCCAGGCCCAGGCACTGTTGACCGTGCGCGTGTATCACTCGGTGTCGCTGTACGACGACAGCAGCTTGACGCCGTTGCAGATCCCCGATGCCCGTGTCGAACAGTTGGGCGAGTCGCGTACCTATGAAAAGGTCATCAACAGCATTCGCCATGGCGTGATCGAAACCCGCTACGCGATCTACCCGCAGCACAGCGGCACCCTGGAGATTCCCTCGCAGACATTCAGCGCCACGCTGGTGGAGTCGCGTCCGCCCCAGGAAAACACACTGCAGGGCACCAAGCCCGGCAAGCTGATCCATGTGAGTTCGGCGGCGCTGCCACTGGCGGTCAAACCCAAGCCCGCGCTGTACCCCGTCGATGCCCCCTGGCTGCCGGCTCGCAGCCTCACGCTCACCGAGAGCTGGAACCCGGAGCCGGAACATGTACAAGTCGGCGACTCTCTGACCCGCAGCCTGACCGTCAAGGCCGAGGGCCTGTCCAGCGCCCAACTGCCGGCCCTGCCCAGCACCGACATCAATGGCCTGCGCCGCTACCCGGACCAGCCGGTGCTCGGCAACCAGACCAGTGACCGTGGCCTGATCGGCAGTCGCGAAGACCGCGAGGCCCTGGTGCCCAACCGTGTCGGCGCCCTGGAACTGCCTGCCGTCGAGGTGGTGTGGTGGAACACCCACGAGGACCACCTGGAGCGCACCAGCCTGCCAGCCCGTAACCTGCAAGTGGCCAACAACCCCAGTCTGACGGTGGACACACCTGCCACGCCGACCATCATCACCGCACCGGACGACAGCCGCCTGTGGCTGTGGCAACTCAGCACACTGCTCCTGGCCTGCACCACCCTGCTGGGCTTCGGCCTGTGGTGGCGTGCCCGCTGGCAACCGGCGGTACTGCGTGCAGCGCAAACCGGCCCGAGCCCACGCACCTTGCTCGACGACCTCAAGCGCGCCACCCAGGCCAACGACCCCCAGGCCACCCGCCAGGCGCTGGATGCCTGGGCGCGGCAACAGCCGGAAACCCTGGCGGATATGGCGGCACGGTTTGTGCCGTTGTCGGATGCATTGGATGGGCTCAATGGCGCGCTGTACAGCGAGAGCGGCCAGTACTGGCTGGGCGAAGACCTGTGGCGCGCGATCAAGGCCATCCCGATGGCTGAGCGTGAGCAGGACCCGGCAACCGATACCACTAGCCTGCCGCCGCTATACCCCAAATAACCTGGATTCAGCCCACGCCACGCAACCCCGTGGGAGCGGGCTTGCCCACGAAGGCGGTCTGTCGGTAAAAATCTGCTGCATGTTGATGTGCATCGCCACGTGTCTGCGTGCGGGCATCGACAGGTGTCTTCCATTCATGACTGCCCACTCGTCGCTACTGTCAATTCTGACAGGTGCTGAATCGCATCTATTTGACGCTAAATCCTGTGTACGACCTGCCGCGCGCACTCGCCAGTACGGGTCATTTCGCTACTCACAGGACGCCTGATCATGGATCAAGAACAGCTCTCCAACCCGCGGCTGCCCGCCGTATGCCCGCCCTTACATCCTGAACCGGGGTCTGACGACATTTTCGACCTGGCCACCCCCGAATACCACGCACCCGTGCCGTTTTCCGAGCTCCCACTTTACATCCCCGGCATGACCACGCCTGTGGTCGGCTTCGACGGTGGGATCAACCTGGCCGCCCTGGACAACCATCGCGACGAGGGTCTGCTGTGCATCCTGTTGCCCTATCTGGACATGACGCAACTGGATTTCATCGAGCTGTTCTACCGCAATGTCATCACGCCCGTGGCGACTCACACGGTGACCAAGGAACAAGCCGACAAGGGCATACAGATCCCGTTGTACATCCCCCGTACGCGGTTTACAGACGGCCCCGTGGAACCGGTTTTTTTCCGGGTTACGCGAGTGCTCGGCGGAACGGAGGAGACTCGCCGCTTCAGGCTCAAAATCGACACTGTAGCGCCTGCCGGGCCGGATCCGATACCTAGCGAGCCGTGGCACTCCAACCTGGGCGCGCCCGAGCCGGATACCGACTTCGTCGATGAAACAGCAGCCGGTCTGGGAGTGAAGGTGGCAATTCCCTTCTACCCCCTCGACATCAACAGGCCCGCCAACACCTACCGCACGGTGCGGGACCGCATTCGCCTGAGCATTGGCGGATTTATCCTCAACCACCGGGTCACCGAAGGCGAGGCAGACGGCCGCGAGCCGATTGTAATCTGGGTGTATGCGGGCACCTGGGCGCAGATCGGCAGCGGCTCCCACGTCTGCGAGTACGAAGTCGTCGATGAGGTGGGTAACTATTCCCCAGGCTGGTCACCGGCGGTGCTGATCGAGGTCGAGCTGGATGACGGCGCCGAACCGCTGCTGCCTGAGTGCTACATCTACGAAGCACCTGCGGACGTCCTTGATGTGGACGAGCAGATGGGGGCAGACGCCACCATCGAAGTCTCCGTTCATCGCTTTGACTATGTGGTCGGCGATCTGATTCGGGTCAGGGCTATTGGCCGCAATGCGCAGGGGGTGAGCGTCACCACCTACTACGAACACCGCGTCACGGTTACCGGGCGCAATGCCCGCATCCCCTTCCCGTTCGAGGATTTTGCGCCACTGGTGGGCGGGCGTGTGCAATTGTCCTATGAGCGCATACGCGCTGGCGTTCCAAACCGGCGCTCGCACACGACTATCGTGCAGGTCACCGGCACACCGATCAACATCAGCTTGCCAGCACCTCGCGTGGACGAGGCGCCGGACGGCGCCACCCTGCCGCCGGAATCGGCATATGTCACCGTAAGAATTGACGAATACACAGGCCAGGACCCTTTCGACCTGGTCACCCTGTTCCTGGTTGGCGTGTATGCCAACGGTTCGCGGTATTACCGCGAGGTTTACAACGCGGCCGGTGAGGGGCCTATCACCTTCCGGTTGGTGAACGGGATCAACGGCGATATCGCCAAACTCGAAGGGGGTACCCTCAGGTTTTCTTATACCGTCACTAACGCCCAAGGAACTCGCCCCTCGCAGGATCTGCTGCTCGATATCGGATTACCCCAGGCCTCGTTGCCTGAACCATTCGTGGAACAGGCACCGCCTCCCGAGTATGTGTTCGATCCAGACCAGTCAAGCGGTGACGCACGCATCCTGGTCCGGGCACACACCGATATACAAGACGGCGACATCATCACCTTGTACTTCGAAGGTAGCGCCAGCGGCGGCAGTGCGCCCCCCATCATCTTCCAGGTATTGCCGCACTGGGTTGGCCGCGACGTGCCATTTACCGTCCAGCGCCAGTATGTTCTGGCCAATCTCAACGGATCGGCGCGTATTTACTACACCCTCACCCGTACGGGTGCACGCACGCGGTTATCCCATCCCGTCGTGATGAAAGTCGGTGCCATGCTGACCTTGGATGTACCTGAAGTGCTGGAAGCCACGAAGACAGGCCCGACGACTGCGCAGATGAATCCGTTGCATATCGATCAAACCGCGGTGTTCACCATCCGCGTGAGGTATGCGCCGATGCTTTATACCGATGACATCACCGTTTTCCTGTTCGGCAAGCCCGGTTTCGCGATACCGGCCATCAAACCGAAGCCGGGCGACCCGTCCTTGGGGTATGTTGATTTCTATGCCTCCGGCAGGAATATCGCAGCTCATCTGGGGCAGGTACTCAGAGTGGGCTATAGCGTCCACCGCCAGGGAGCCCTCACAAACTCCGAGATACTGGGCTTGCGGGTACTGGCGTTTGATGAGCTGACGCCCAATCCACTTCCCTTTCCAAGGATCAACGACATCGCTCCCGGCGGAACGCTGAACCTCAACACCATTGCCGGCGATGCGACCGCCGCCGTGGCCAAGTGGCCCCTGAGTGCGGCGGGCGATTGGGTGTGGCTGACCTGCAGCAGCGCAGGCGTAGATGACTTGAACCTGTTGACGGCACACCCGCTCACATCAACGGAGGCGGCGAATGGGCTGCATAACCTGCCAGTACTGCGCAGTTGGCTGGAGTCGATCCCCAACAACAGTCCCATCCATGTGACGTTCCAGGCAACATTCGATGGCACCCTGGATGCCGAGAGCATCGTCACCTTTCCGATCACGACATACACCGTTGTGCAACGGAGCAAGCTGTCGATGGAATGGCCTTTCACCACTGGCAGCTGGCACGGCTGGAGCCCAGATGGACAATACAGAGACACAAACAACATCGCCAATGAAGGCGTAGGGCTTGGGATTGGCTCATATACCGACGGGCCTTACAACTTTTCCGGGCCGGTCATCGCGTATACCGTCCAGGTACAAGCCAACAAGACCTATGACTTGAGCTTTTCACTGCGCGCCATACGAGCCACGGGCGCAAACGCAACCAATATCTATCTCACCGTCAATGGCAGCGCTATCGGCTCAGCCGTGAACACACAAAGACAAACGACCTGGCGCACCGGTACTGGCGTCTATACTGCGTCGACCACAGGGTCGGTAAGGCTTGGTCTATACAACACGATCGCCAGTGGCGACGGGAATGACTTCTACATCGGGCAAGTCACGATGAAGGAACGGTAACTAACTGAAACAACTGATCGTTCCCAGCTCGCCCGGGAACGATCAGCCCCCTCCTTCAGGTTTACAGGTAAACTCCCTCCTTTTTCACCTTCCCCACGGAGTTCGCCTTGCGTCTGTTTCACACCTCCGACTGGCACCTTGGCCAAAACCTCCACGGCCAGGAACGCGACTTCGAACACGCCTGCTTCCTCGAGTGGCTGCTGCGTCAGATCGCGGCCCAGCAACCCGATGTGCTGTTGATCGCCGGCGATATCTTCGACACGGTCAACCCGCCGCTCAAGGCCCAGGAACGGCTGTACGATTTCATCATCAGCGCCCACGAACAAACCCCCAAGCTGACCATTGTGATGATCGCCGGCAACCACGACTCCGGCTCGCGGATCGAGCTGCCCGCGCCGTTGATGCGGCGCCTGCGCACCCATGCGCTGGGCCGCGTGCTGTGGCTGGACGACGGCCAGCTGGACGCCGAACGCCTGCTGATTCCCCTGCCGGATGCCAAGGGCAAGGTCGCCGCGTGGTGCCTGGCGCTGCCGTTCCTGCGCCCGGCGGAAGTCACCGGTGCCCACCTGGGTGACGACTACCTGCACGGTATCGGCCAGGTCCATGAATGGCTGATCGCGGCGGCCAACGCCAAACGCAAGAAAGGCCAGGCGTTGATTGCCATCAGCCATGCACACATGGCCGGCGGTTCGGTATCGGAAGACTCCGAGCGCAGCCTGATCATCGGCAATGCCGAGGCGCTGCCGGCCAAACTGTTCGATAAAAGTGTCGGCTATGTTGCCCTCGGGCATTTGCACAAGCCGCAAAAGGTCAATGGCGAGGAGCGCATTCGCTACAGCGGCTCGCCGATACCGCTGTCATTTTCCGAAATTGGCTATAAGCACCAGATCCTCGACGTGACGTTCCAGGGGGAACGACTGGTCAGCGTCGAACCGCTGCTGATTCCCCGCTCGGTCAACCTGCAACGCCTGGAAGCCGCGCCCCTGGCCGACATCCTCAAGGCCCTGGCAGAGTTGCCCGACATCGACCTGCTCGCCGAAACCCAGCGTCACCCCTGGCTGGAAGTGCGCGTACGCCTCGACGAGCCGCAACCGGACCTGCGCCAACAGATCGAAACCGCCCTGCAAGGCAAGGCCGTGCGCCTGGTGCGCATCGCCGCCGAATACGCCGGCCAAGGCCGTCGAGACGACAGCAACGAAGACGCACTGATCGAACTCGACCAGCTCACGCCCCAGGAATTGTTCAGCCGTGCCTGGCAGGACAGCTACGGCAGTGAAGTAGATGAACAGACCTTGAAGGATTTCGCCGTGCTGCTCCAGGAAGTGCAACAGGCAGGTGAACAGCCATGAAGATTCTTGCCATCCGCCTGAAAAACCTCGCCTCCCTGGCCGGCCCGTTCGAGATCGACTTTACCGCCGAGCCCCTGGCCAGTGCCGGGCTGTTCGCGATTACCGGGCCGACCGGCGCCGGTAAAAGCACCCTGCTCGATGCCCTGTGCCTGGCGTTGTTTGGCGCCGTGCCACGCCTGGGCGATACCGGCCAGGCCAAGATGCCGGATGCCGACAGCGATATTTCCATCGGCGATCCACGCACCCTGATCCGTCGCGGCACCGGTGGCGGGTATGCCGAGGTGGATTTTGTCGGTGTCAGCGGCCGTCGCTACCGTGCGCGCTGGGAAGCCAATCGCGCCCGCGACAAGGCCAGCGGCAAGTTGCAGAACAGTCGGCAAAGCCTGATCGACCTGGACAGCGACCAACTGCTGGCCAGCCAGAAGACCGAATACAAGACCCAGCTGGAACTGGCCCTGGGCCTGAACTTCGAGCAGTTCACCCGCGCCGTGTTGCTGGCGCAAAGCGAGTTCAGCGCTTTTCTCAAGGCCAACGACAATGAGCGCAGTGAACTGCTGGAAAAGCTCACCGATACAGCGCTGTACACCCAGCTCGGCCGCCGCGCATTCGACAAGGCCAAGGAGGCCAAGGATACGCACAAACACCTGCAGGACCAGGCCACCGGCGTGGTGCCCCTGGCCCCCGAGGCGCGCGCCGAACTGGACCGGCAATTCGACGCGGCCCAGCAACAGCTCAAGACCCAACAGGCCCAACTCAAGCAATTGGAGTTGCAGCACACCTGGCTCAAGGAACTGCGCGAATGGCAGGACCGCCAGCGCAGTGCCACGGAGCAGCTCCAGCGTGCGCAAGCGGAGTGGGACAACCAGGCCACACAGCGCCAGGACCTGAGCCGCCTCGACCAACTGGCGCCGCAGCGCCATCAGTTTGCGCGCAGGGCTGAACTGCTCACCTTGCTGACGCCACTGGCCGCGCAGATTCAGCAGCACACCGAGCAACAGGCTGAACTGCAGACCCGCCAGGCGCAACTGCAACAACAGCAGACCGCCGCCCAGACCGCGCTGGTTGACGCACAGCAGCAACAAACTGCCGCCGCGCCCCTGCTACGCCAAGCCTTCGATGCGCAAAACACCCTCGCCCACCTGACCGAGAGCCTGGGCAAATTTGCGTCTGAAAAACAGTTGGCGCAAACCGCCTGCACTGAAGGTCAAGCCAACTTGAATGGCTTGCTCGACAAGCAAAAACAAGTCGACGAGCGCCTGCAACGCCTCGCCGCCGAACTGGAGCGCAGCAGCGCCCTCGCGCCGTTGGGCGATGCCTGGAACGCCTACCGCGATCGCTTGCAACAGTTGATGCTGATCGGTAATCGCCTGAAAAAAGGCCAGGCCGAACTGCCAGACCTTGAACAGCGTGCTACCAGCGCCGCAGAAAAATTTGCCCAGCAACGCGAAGCCCTCGACCTGCTGTATCAAGAAGCCGGCGCCGAACCCCATGCCGTGGCCGAACAGGTGCAACTGCTGGCCAGCCTGTTGCAGGACAATCGCAAGCAGCAGCGCGCCTTCGAAGACCTGTCACGCCTGTGGGACAGCCAGCAGCAGCTGGAACAGCAAGCCGTTGCCCTCACGCAAAAGCTCGCCGATGCCGCCCGGCAACGCGACCATCTGAACCAGACCGGCCTGCAAACCAAGGCCGAGCTGGCCGTGGCTGAACAGACCCTGACGGTGACCAAGCAACTCTTGGAGCGCCAGCGCCTGGCGCGCAGTGCCAGCGTCGAGGAATTGCGCGAACAATTGCAGGACGGCCAGCCCTGCCCGGTGTGCGGCAGCCATGAACACCCGTACCACCAGCCCGAAGCCCTGCTGCAGAGCCTCGGGCGCCACGACGACAACGAAGAGGCCACGGCGCAGAAAGCGGTCGATACCCTCAAGGAAAAACTCACCGAACTGCGCGGTGAAGTCGGCGGCCTGATCGCCCAGCAAAAAGAATTCCTGCAACAACAGGAACACCTGGTCACCCAACAGCAGGCGCTCCAGCCCAGCCTGGACGCGCACCCACTGGCGGCCTCGCTGTTCAATCAGGACGCAGCCAAACGCAGCCATTGGTTGGCCCAGCAACTCAGCCAACTGAGCCAAAGCATCACCCAGGACGAACAACGCCAGGGCGCCCTGCTCAACCTGCAGCAAAACGCCGGGCGCTTGCAGCAACAACTGCAAGCCGCCCAGGACGCCAGCCAGCAGGCGCGCCAATTGCTGGTGGACCAGCAACGCGAGCTGTCCAACGACCGCGAGCGTCTTGATGAAGAACTCAACGCCTTCGCCAGCCTGCTCCCCGCCGACACCCTGGAAGGCCTGCGCAGCGACCCGGCCGCGACCTTTATGCAGTTGGACCAGCAGGTCAGCCAACGCCTTGAACAACTGGGCCATCAGAAGGATGAGCTGGCCGAGCAGCAGGAACGCCACCAGGCCATCGAGAAAGAGCACACGCACCAGCAGCATCGCCAACAGCAACTCGAGGCCCTGAACCAACAATTTACCGAGCTGGCCGCGCAGCAACAGGCCGCCCAGGAAAAGCTCGGGGCCTTGCTGGGCGAGCACGCCAGCGCCGAACACTGGCAACAACAACTGGAACACGCCGTGGTGCAGGCACGCCAGAGCGAGACGGACGCCAACCAGCAGTTGCAGGACATCCGCAACCAACTGATCCAGTTGGCCGCCGACCTCAAGGCCCAGCAGGAGCGCGAGCACGCTTTCGAAGCCGAACAGCACAGCCTGGATGCCCGCACCACCGAATGGCGCGCCCTGCACCCCGAGCTGGACGACGACGGCCTGGCGCGTCTGCTGGCGTTCGATGACACACACATCGCCACGCTGCGCGAGCATCTGCACAGCAGCGAAAAAGCCGTCGAGCAAGCCAAGGTATTGCTGCAGGAACGCGAACAACGCCTCGCCGAACACCAGGCCCTGCACAACGGCAACCTGGACGCCGAACAACTCGACGGCGCCCTGGCTGCGCTCAATCAACACTTGGCCGACGGCGAAAAACACTGCGCCGAACTGCGCGCGCGTCAGTCCGAAGACCAGCGTCGCCAGGACGCCAACAGTGCCCTGGCCGAACAGATCGCCAAGGCCTATGACGAGTGGCAACGCTGGGCACGCCTCAACGCACTGATCGGCTCGGCCACCGGCGACACCTTCCGCAAGATCGCCCAGGCCTACAACCTCGACCTGCTGGTGCACCACGCCAACGTGCAACTGCGCCAACTGGTGCGCCGCTACCGTCTCAAGCGCGGCGGCAGCATGTTGGGCCTGCTGGTGATGGACACGGAAATGGGCGATGAACTGCGCTCGGTGCATTCGTTGTCCGGCGGCGAGACGTTCCTGGTGTCCCTGGCCTTGGCCCTGGGCCTGGCATCGATGGCCTCCAGCACCTTGAAAATCGAATCGCTGTTTATCGACGAAGGCTTTGGCAGCCTCGACCCCGAGTCCCTGCAATTGGCCATGGACGCCCTCGACGGCTTGCAGGCCCAGGGGCGCAAGGTGGCGGTGATCTCCCACGTGCAGGAAATGCACGAGCGCATCCCGGTGCAGATCCAGGTCAAGCGCCAGGGCAATGGCCTGAGCACCCTGGAGGTCAAGTGAGCTTGGCGCTTCTGTATTCGTTCCGGCGCTGCCCCTATGCGATGCGCGCACGCCTGGCGCTGCGCTACTCGGGGGTGGCGGTGCGGATTGTCGAGGTGAGCCTCAAGGCCAAGCCGGCGGAGATGCTGGCACTGTCGCCCAAGGGCACGGTGCCGGTGCTGGTGGTGGATGGCGCGGTGATCGACGAGAGCCTGGCGATCATGCAATGGGCCTTGACCCGGCACGACCCGGATAACTGGTTATTGCAGGGCGATCCGGCGGTACTTGAGCTGATCGCCGAGAACGATTCAACCTTCAAGCATCACTTGAATCGATACAAGTACCCCGAACGCTATCCCGAGCAGCCGATGGAACACTATCGAGCCGAAGGCGAGGTGTTCTTGCAGAAGCTCGAGGGGTTGCTGGCCCAGCGCGCCTATCTGCTGGCCGACCACCCTGGCCTGGCGGACATGGCGCTGGCGCCGTTTATACGGCAGTTTGCCCACGTGGACCGCGAATGGTTTGCCGGTACGCCGTACAAAGCGTTGCAACGCTGGTTGGAAGAATTCCTGCAATCGCCACTGTTTATCGGCGTGATGGCGAAGGCTTAGCCTTCGATCAGGCTCAACAACCGCTCCCGAGCGATCTCCGGTTCGCCGTCCGTCAATTGCACGGATGACAGGATCGGGGTGGAATAAAGGGCGAGGATAAGTGCGGCGAGTCGAAGTGCCATGCTGTCGATTCCATAAAAGAGCGCGTCAATATTTAAGCGTCAATTTAAACATATGGCAATGCGCCATTACCTCATTTTTACTTCGACAGATGCACAAACGCCAAACCACTCGAACGCGCGTTTACGTTCCAGTGGTTTGGCGTCTGCTTGTGTGCAGGGTCAATCAGCGCTCATTGCTGGGTCTTGTGATCCAGGGCGGCGTAGAAGTTGGCGCTTTGTTGCAGGTATTTCTGGGTGTAGGCGCTGGTGCTGGATTTTTTGCCGCTGACTTCCACGCTCGCGGCGGCAGGCAGGGCCACGGTAGCGGAAACGGCGGAGGCGGCGATGACGGAGAAGAGATTCAAGTTCATGTCGGTAACCCTTATGTTCGTTCGGTTGGGTGGCCGGGGAAGGCCTTGGAACCCAACTTACGCCCGAGGGTTGAACCTTAGAAATGCTTTGAAACAGTAGCCGCTATTAATACAATTAATACTAAGGGTCAGGCCCCGCATGGCGGGGCCTGTGGCTTATTGACGCACCAGGAACTTGAGGTCGCTGGGGGCATCGATCGGCAGTTTCTGCACGGTTTTACCCAGCAGGCCGGTCTTGGGGTCACGTTCGACCACCACGATTTCGTTGCTCTTCTGGTTGGCGATCAGCAGGAACTTGCCGCTCGGATCGAGGCTGAACTCCCGCGGGTGGTCGCCTTCGACGTTGCGGCGCTGCAGCTCCTTGAGGTGGGCGGTGGCCGGGTCCACGCCAAATACGATGATCTGGTTGGCGGTGCCGCGATTGCTCACGTACAGGAACTTGCCATCGCTGGAGGCGTGCAGTGCGGCGCCGGCCTTGTCGGATACCGGTTGGCCGGCGGCGAAGTCCACCAATTGCGTCTGACTGAGCTTGCCATCGGTGTAATCGAAGACCGCGATCTGGGCGCTCATCTCGGTGGTCAGCCAGGCATGCTTGCCATCGGCGCTGAACAACAGGTGACGCGGGCCGCTGCCCGGTGGCAGTGGCACAAAGGCCGGATCGGCCGGGGTCAGCGGCAGCTCGTGGTTGGCCTTGGGGTCGTAGCGATAGGCGAACAGCTTGTCCGCGCCCAGGTCCTGCACAAACACGTACTTGCCATCCGGCGACGACACCACCGAATGCACATGGTTGGAGGCCTGGCGCTCAGGGTTCACGCGACTGGCCGGGTGTGCGCTCAACTGCACCGGTGCCGACAGCTTGCCCTCGGCATCCACCGGCAGCACCGCCAGGCTGCCGCCCGGATCTTCCAGCACCGAATAGTTGGCGACAAACAGGTAGCGCCCATCCGCCGCGACGCTGGAATGGGTCGGCTCGTTGCCCAGGCTCTGCACCTGATTGACCAGGGTGAGCTGATGATTCTTCGGGTCGATGCGGTAGCTGCTGACGCGGCCGACCGGGTCTTGCTGGCCCGGGCCGTTTTCATTGACCACAAACAGGTGCTTCTGGTCTTTGGAGACGGTCAGCCACGAAGGGTTGGCGGACTTCGCCGCCAGTACCGGCTTGCCTTGGAACTGCCCGGTGCGGCTGTCGAATTGCAGGCGATAAATGCCTTCGCTGGAGCCGGCGGTGTAGCTGCCCACCAGCAACTCATAGGTGTCCGCCGGTGCAGCCTGCACCGACATCGCCCCCACACTGCCGGCCATCAGCAGCGGCCAGAATTTACGCATCATCATGCTCGTCTTCCTCGTCGTTATTGTTGCCGGTGAAGGCGGCCATGCACACCAGGCGGTGCTCGCCCGAATCACCGGTGAGGGTCCAGCTTTGCAAGGCATCATCAAAGGTCGCGGCCTGCACCTGTGCCAGGCTGAAGGACCAACGTTTCTCGGCCCGGCCGTCCATGCTCTTGATCAGCAGCTGTTGATCGTCGAGGCTGAAATCAAAGGCATGCAGCCCATCGATTTCGAGCATGTCGCTGGTGTGGAGTTCAGTAAGCAGGGAAGCGGCAGTCATCAGGCTCATTCATCGCTGGAAAAAACGCTGATGATAGGCCAATCCGGCCACGCCGTCGTGTCGCGATAGCGGGCTACCGCACGGCAGCGGCCGGCGCTTGCCATTCTGGGGGCGAACTCCCCCACAGAATGGAATCTCCTATGCCAGACACTTCAAACGCCCCGCCGGCGGGGCCGCTGTACTTCGCACACCGCAGCAACACCCCGGCCCTGGCGGTCGCCCAGCAGTTCGCCACACGCCCGACGTTACGCCAGGTGGTGGAACGGCACCTGCACGAACGCCTGCAGGAACAGTTCCCGGCGCTGCCCCTGGACGTGCCCACCCTCAAGCTGGCCACCCCCAACCAGCGGCGCGGCTGGGACCTCAGGCGCTTGACCGATGTGGTCCTCGAGCACCTGGGCAATGGTACGGCCCTGAACCTGACCCAGGTGGTCGACCAACGCCGCTGCTTCCTGTCCCAGCGCCCGCCCTCGCGCTTGACCTATGAGGCCAATGGTCCCCGCGAGCCGGACATGGCGGTGATCGAACGGCTGATCCTGGACCTGGCCTTCACCCTGCCCATCGCTTTTCAGCAAGCCCTGGCCACCTATTGGAACGGCGCTGCCGACACCGGCACCAGCCGCTGGCAATGGCTTGGCGATCTACTGGCGGACACCCTCAAAAGCAGCGCCAGCCTGCTGCCCGCCGGCACACCTCGGAACATGCTGGACAGCGTGACCCGCCAGCCTGACCGGCGTGAACGCCAGGCCGGGGCCAGTGGTTTGTGCATGCTTACTGCCTGGAAGCCTGTGTGATCCGACACGGCCGTGAAGCCCGCCTGCTGAGCAGCGACCTGCTGTTGGTGCAAGGCCACCAGGCCTTGCTGTGCCAGGCGTCGGGCAGCGTCGAGCCATTCGCCTCACTGGAGGTCTTCACCCAGGCCTGGGGCCAACGCCTGAGCCAGCGGTTGCAGGTCGACAAGGTGGTGGTCAGGCGCTACGAGCCCGATGGCAATCTCTTCGATACCCAGGCCGCCCTGTTGCTCAACCAGCAACTGGATGACCTCGAAGCCATCGCCCTGCCCGCCTCCGACGGCGTGCGCAGCCTGGAGCAGCGTTTTGCCCTGGCGACAGACCCCAGCGCCGTCTTTGTCGCTGCGCCGGCACCCGACCCGACACATCGGGACGCCATCCAGACGGCGTTGCCCGCCTGGCTGCAGAGCGCCAATGCCCAGCAGCGTTTCGCCTATCGCCAAGGGCTGTTGGAACAGGCAGGCTTGCAGCGCCAACAGGCCGGGGCGTCGTTCCTGGACGGGGTCGAGAGCCTGCCGGCCTTTGCCTCCCGCACCCTGCGCGAGCAGATGCGCCGCGACCACCCCGACTCCAGCGTGGAACCGGACAACCTGCGGCTGACTTTCCATGTCCCGGTGGGTGACTTGCACAGCGGCTACCTGGCACCGGTGACCCTGGGCCTGACCGAGCTGGCGATCAAGAACCTCGCCGCCGCGCCGCACGGCCGCATGACCTTGCAGGACACGTCCGGGGCCGCCCTCCCGGCCTGGCTGACCGAGGACTATATCCTCGGGGAAAAAGGCCTGTTCCACAGCACGCCCGGCCTGATCCGCCAAGTGGATATCGGCCGGCGCTACCCGCAACAACTGCGCGACCTGCTGCTGGGCGACAACCCGCAGGTGCGCCGGCGTGAGACGCTGTTCGGCCAGGCGCTGACCGTGCAACTGCCGCACCAGGCCCTGGAATTGGCGATTCGAGGGCAACAGGGCTTCAGCTTCCTGGGGTATCGCTACGTCAAGGCGGTGCTGCACGCCAGCGCGGCGGGGCGCGTGGTCGACACCCTCGACATCGTGATGCGCCCGCTGGCCTTCGCCCGCAAGCCCGCTGCCGTGCCGGATATCGTCGGCAACATGTTTATCATCGAACCCCGTGACATCGACGCCGGGCCGTCGATTCTCTATCGCCCGCTGTACTCTGACGCGTTGCAGCAATTCGCCAGCCGCGCGGCCCTGTTCGACGCCATCGCCCAGCCCGGTGCACTGCAAGACAGCGTGCTGGCCTGGATGAGCGACAAGGCCCGGCCGATCTACAGCCATGGCGGCTTCCGCAGCCCGCATATCCTGCGCTTCGGCCAGGGCGACGACACGGTGCAGTGGCCGGCGCCGCCGCCCGCGCAGTTGGTACAGGAGTTCAATGGCAGCGAAGTCGAGGGTTCCCTGGCGCAATGCCTGGCCACCGGCAACCTGACCCAGTACCTCTACGGCAGCAACGCCCGGGCGCTGGTGGACCTGGCGGACCGCGACGCGGTGTCCAATGCCGAAAGCCGTTGGGCGGTGTTGCTCGAGGGTGGCTGGCTGCTGTTCAACGCCCTGCTGTTGCCGCTGCTGCGCGGGCCGGCGCTGGTTGCAGGCTGGATGGTGCAACTGGCGGTCAGCCTGCGGCACGATATGGCCGCCCTGCACGGCGACGACGCCGCCGCCCGCGAGCTGGCCTGGGTCGACGTGCTGCTCAACATCGGCCTGATCCTGCTGCACATGGCCCCCCGGCAACACCCGACCCTCGAGTTACCCTCGGAGCCCGCCTTGCCGGCCACCCTCGCGGCCCTGCAGCGCCCGCCAGGCCTTGCGCCACTTCCGGTCACCCCAGTGGAACTGGGGCCGGTGGGCCTGCCCGCGGAGCCGCCGGCCGGCGACCGCACCCTGGTTGACTTTGTCCATTCCAACGCCCGCGACGCCAGCCGCCGGCGCCTGCTCGAAGCCCTGCGCGAACTGCATGTGCCATGGCCGGTGCCGGCCCCCGAGCCGCTGGACGCCGGTGTGTTCAAAGGGCTGTACCGCATCGACCAGCAATGGCATGCCTCGGTGGGCGGCCTGCTGTTTCGGGTAAACATCGCAGCGGACCTGGGTGAGGTGTGGCTGATCCATCCGCAAAAACCGCAGCATCCAGGCTTCGTGCTGGTGCGCAATGCCCAGGGCCAATGGGGCCTGGACCTGGGTCTGAAACTGCGCGGCGGCGGGCCGAAAAACCGCCTCAAGGCCAAGCTGGCGCACATCGACCAGCAGCGCACCCAAGCGTCGGAGGAGATCAATCGCATCAGTGATGAGGTCAGCGGCCTGATCAAACGCCTGCAGCCTATCGACCAGGTGCTGGATGCCGCCCGGCAGAAGTTCGAGCAGGCCCATAACGCCTTGGGTTTGGCCCGCACCCGCTTGCGCGGCGCACCTGACGACCCGGCGCGGGTGGCCGAGCACCTCGCCAGCGTCGCCCAGCGCTCCCGGGCCAGGGCCGGGTTCCAGGTGTTTCAGGAGCGCTTCGACGCGGCCGCCGCCGAGTTGCTGCAACAGCGGCGCGCCTTGATCGAGGCCTACGGGCGGATGAAAGCCGTGGACAGCCGCTTCGACTACGAAGGGCAGTGTGTGGAGCAATACCAGTCGATCCTGGCCACCGATGAAATTCGCGTCAGCCAGTTGTCGTCCCTGTACCTGGCCACGTTTGTGTCCGAGCAGGGCGAATCGCTGATCGAGCTGCAAGGCAGCGCCCAGGATGTGCAGGCGCTGCGCTATGTCAACGACCTGCTGGAAACCAACTTTGCCGTGTCCGAGCGCCATGCCCAGGCGATGATTGCCATCGAGGACACCCTGGAGGCGATGGCCGCACGTTTGAAAACCGGCGCGGCCCAGCGCCTGAATTACCTCAACGGGCATCCCAAGCGCCGGTTCTACAACCGCCTCAATGCCACCCTCGAATCCCTGGATGTGCTCACCGAGTTGAGCATCGACCAAACGATCCCGGCCACTACCCCGCAGGAGCACTATTTCCTCGCGCGCCATGAGCACCTGCAATCCTCCCTGTCTGCCCTGGAAGACTCCCACCTGGACCTGCTGACCACCGAAGGTTTCACTACGACCGAACGCAAGGAGGTGCTGACCAACCTGGTCAGGCATTACAACCGGCGCCTGCAGATTTACCAGAGCCTGCTGGAACTCGACTCGCCCCTGGCGCACCCACGCTACATGCCGCTGCTGATCGAGCGGTTGAACACCGTGCGCGACAGCGCCGAGGCCGACCTGGCGGCGCTGCTGCGCGAAGATGAATTCCTGCCGCCGCAACCGGGGGCCTTCAAACCGGTGCGGGTCGCGTCAAGAACCAAACGGGTGTTCAAGTCGCGGGACAAGGGCACCCTGGTGGGTGACCTGGAGCCGGCGCAGCGTGACCAGCCCTTCCCCACCATCGTGACCCGCAACCCCATTACCCAGCAGGTCAGCGGGCGTTTCATGGAGCATCCCAACGAGGGTTGGGTGGAAATTGTCGAGGCCAGGCCCAGCCGCCCCGCCGAGCCATCCCAGGCACCGGCGCTGTCCACACTGCGCGCCCAGGCGCAACGGTTGCAGGAAGAAGTGCCGGCCATCGAGCGCTCCATCGAATTCCAGAAACGCAAACTCAGCGACCCCACGCGTCGCGATGACCTCAACCCGCGTGACTGGCACGACATGCTCGCGCACCAGGCCGAGCGCCTCGACAGGGTCGCGACAGAATTGTCCAGCCACGCGGCCGACAAGCCGGACGTGCTCCAGACCGTCGAGCGCCTGCGCCTGCGCGCCGACGAGTTGCGCAGCCAAGGCCGCCAGCATTGCATCGAAGGCTACAAGGCCCAGCGCCCGCGCCAGGAAAACATCGAGTTCCTGCGCGCCCATGCCGCCGTCGACATCGGCCTGGTCCACGGGCCGCAACGCACCGCCGCCAAGGACTATGTGTCGGAGTTCGCCGTGCGCGAGAAAAACCGCCTCACGGTGCTGTGGTATGCGCACTTTCACTACAGCCAGGCCGACAGCCCGCCGGGCGCTTATACGGCGGCCCATCTCAAGCGCCCCGAACAGCGGTTTGTCACCCTCCGGGACCTGATCGCCCAGGCCGGGGCAGATAACCGAAGCATCGTGCGCGACCTGTACAACCCGATCACGGCACCGCTGGATCAGCGTCTGTTCCTGAGCCTGCTTCCCGCCTGAAACCCCGCTATGCATGGCATCGCATCGCCTGAAAGGATTTTTATGCAACTACCTGACCCTATTGCCCACGCCGTCAGTGCGCGCTTCACCCAGCGCCCGGCGCTGGAAACCGTGATCCGCGAGCAACTCGCCACGGCCATCGGCGACACGTACCCCAGCCTCAGCCTGGACCTGCGCCACACCCGCCTGGCCCGGCCACAACGCCGCGGCTGGCTGCTGCAGCCCTTTATGCCGGTGGTCCACGATGCCCTGGCCAGTGGTGCGCCATTGGATTTCAGCGAGGTCAACGGCTCGCCCTGGTACCTCTCGGACGAGCCGCCCAAACGCCTGAAACTGCCCGGCCTGACCGAGGAAAAACTCGACATGCAGGTCATCGCGAAGCGGGTCGGCGAACTGCCGCAAACGCTGCCCATCGCCCTGCAAAATGCGCTGGCGGCGTATTGGGACACCGGCCCCTGGCACTGGCTGGCCGGCGTCTTGCGGGACACCCTGCGCATCGGCGCCCTGGGCCAGGCCGGCCTGGACCAACCCGCCAGGGAAACCCTGGAACAATTGATCGACTGCCCTGACCGCGAGGCCCGCCTTGCGCGGCATGGCGTGAATGCGGTGTTTGCCTACGCCCTGCAAGCCACCCTCACCCACGCTGAACGCTCGGTCACACGGATGGGGCCGCAGCTGGCATTGATTCGCGCCGTCAACGGCAAGGTCTCGGTGGTGCTGTGTGACCCGCAGCGCACCGCCGAGGTTTTCCCGAGCATGGACGCCCTGATACAGGCCTGTGGGCAGCGACTGAGCCGCCAGTACCAGGTCGACGACATCCTGATTCAACGCTACGAGCCCGATGGCGATATCTTCGAGCACCAGGCGTCGATGATCCTCGATCGCCAGCTCGAAGACCTCGGCAACCTGCGCCTGCCCACCGGCCAGCCGTTCAGTACCTGGCAGGCGCTGTACGCCGAGATCACCGATCCGGGGCGGTTTTTCCGCGACACGCCCGCCGCCCCGCCCCAGGCCCTGGACACCCTGCGCCAGCACCTGCCGGCCTGGCTGCGCGACGCCGACGCCGACGACCAGGCCACGTATCGGCGCTACGCCCTCGCCATGGCCGGCGCCAAACGGCGCGCGGCGGGGCGTACGGCCTTCAGCCAGATCGATGACCTGCGCACCTACACCGTCAAGGCGTTGTTGCAGGCCTTGCAGCAGGATGCCGTGACCCTGGGCAGCTCGGCCCTCGCACCGCCCTCCGTCGGCGCCTTGCACCCCGATGACCTGCAACTGACCTTCACCATCGCCGCCGGCTACCCAGGCACCTCCGGGATCATCCGCCATGAACGCATGAGCTTGACCGACCTGGCCATCGACAACTTGTCCAGCCGCCCCAGCGGCAGCGTGACCCTCACCCACCGTCACGGCCTGCCATTGCCGGCGTGGCTGACCACCGACTACCTGATGGGAGCCGACGGCCCGGTGGCGCGCGTGGACATCGGCCAGCACTACCCGCGCCTGCTGGAAGCCCATTGGCTGGGTGAAAGCCCCGAGGCACGCCAGCGCGAAACCCTGTTCGCCGAACAACAGGCCGTGCAATTGCCGTTGCTGGCCCTCGAATTGGCCCTCAAGCAACAAGCCGGCCTGAGCGCCAAAGGCGTACGCCTGGTGGCTGCATTGATGGAGCCGGACGCCGCCAACCAGAAGGTCGACCAACAGCCGGTGGTGATCCGTCACCTGGCCCTGCTGTCGGCGCCCGGTGCCCATCCGGACACGGTCAGCGCCATGTACCTGATCGAGCCGCAGGACATCGGCGGCGGCCCCCATTTGTTGTATCGCCCGCTGTATGCCGAAGCGCTGCAGGAGTTTGCCAGCCGTGAGGCGCTGCTGGAGGCCATCGCCGAAACCGGGCCGCTGCAGGACAGCGTACTGACCTGGCTGAATGACAGGGCCCGGCCGATCTACGCCAATGGCGGGTTCCGCGAGCCCCACTCATTGCGCTTTGGCCAGGGCGACGAGTTTGCCCCCTTGCACAGGCCGGCCCCGGCCACGCTGGCCGCCGATGGCATCAATGACGAGTTGCAGCAGTGCCTGGTGACCGGGCGCCTGATGACGTACCTGTACAGTGATCACGCCCGGGCCCTGGTCGAACAGGCCAATCGCGAATCGGTGTCCAACAGCGAAAGCCGCTGGCAGGTGCTGCGCGAGGGCAGCAGCCTGTTGTTCGGCAACCTGTTGCTTCCGCTGCTGCGTGGGCCGGCCATGCTGACCGGCTGGCTGTGGGGCCTGATGGCCAGCCTGGGCGAGGACATTCCGGCGCTGGCCTCCGAAGACCCGCAAGCGCGCGAATTGGCCAGCGTCGACCTGCTGCTCAACCTGGGGTTGCTGTTGTTCGAAACCGTGCCCGTAGTCACCCCCGCGTCCCCCGAGCTGGCGGCCGGGCTCAAGGACCAAGCGTTGCCCCCGCCCCTGGCCCCGTGGATCGCCGAGCAGTGGCCGCAACCGCCCCCGCCCGCCATCCGCGAAGGCGCGGTTATCCTGCCCGGTGCGCTGGAGCGGGTGGACAACAGCGTGCTGGACTTGAGTTTTACCCAGGCTCGCCCGCGCCTGACCACGATCCAGCGCCGCCGCCTCGCCAGTTTCAGTACCCCTCGCCCAACGCCCCTGCCCCAGCCGGTGTTGAACGGGCCACGTCGGGGGCTCTACCCCGTCGAAAACAGCTGGTATGCCCTGGTGGAAGACGCGTGGCTGCAGGTTGCCCTGGAGCCAACGGGCGATATCCGTGTGGTGACGCCTGGCGACGCGCCCCAGAGCGGCCCCTACTTGCGCACTGACGGCCACGGGGTGTGGTCGGTTGACACCCGCCTGCGCCTGCGTGGCGGCATGCCGCCCAAACGGATTGCCGCCGAACGCCAGCGCCAGGCACAGCGCATCAGCGAACTGAAGAAGAGCTTCGAACAGTTCGTCCAGGCACAGGTGACCGTGCAGAGTCAGCTCGACGTGATCCTGGCGGTGATGACCAGAACCGCGGAGGACCCACGTTTCACCGAAGCGCAGCAAGCCGACAGTCGTAAACGATTCGATACCGCACTGCTGGAACAGACCCAGGCTTACCAGCAGCAACTGGACAGCCTGCCGGAACGCAGCAGGCTGGGGATTGCCCTGCCGCCCCGGTCGGTGGCGAGCCTGCTGGAAAACATTGTCAACAACGCGCGCAAACATGTGGTGGTGGCCGAAAAAGACCGCGCAGCGCTCTACCGCAACCACCCGCGCTTCACCACCAAGGGAGGCCGCCTGGCCGAAGCGGTGCTGACCGATTTCCCGGCCTACCGCCAGTTCATCCGCGCAATGATTGCCATCAATGAACGCTCGGCGTACTGGCTCGAACTGCGCGATCGCTACCTCGAGCAGTTGTTCAACCTCGGCACCGCCAGCGCGGAAGACTACATTCGCCTGACCGCGGAACGCCCGCAGGAAATCAGCGTGCTGGCCGTCAAGGACCTGCTGATGCGCAACTATGAGCTGATGACCCATAAACAGCCTGATCACCCTTTGGTGGGCGTGCTGATCGATATCCTTGAGCCGCTCCAGGAGCACTTGCGTACCCACAGTGACCTGAACGACCTGGAACTGTCGGCAGAGGAACGCGTCAACGTGCTGGAAAGCCTGGTGGAGCACTATGGTCGGGGGCTGGACTCGTTGCAGGGGGTTGGCATCGTCAACGCCGATGAGTTCGACGGCGACTATTTCGCCAAGCTGGTCAAGTTGGTGGAGGAGCTGTACCAGGAGGCCGCCAGGCAGCTGGCCAGTGAAATCAAGCCGCTTGCCCAACCCGCCCCGCGCCCGAGCCGGCGTAGCCCGACGGCGGTGGGCAGACCGCAGAAAAAGGTCATCCGCACCTCGAAAAAAGGCACTTTTATCGGCGAGGTCAAACCGCTGGGTACGCTAGAAACCGTGGAGGTTCGCTCGGAAGTCACGGGCGAGGTGCTGGGCACCTACTCGCAACGGGGCGAACAATGGATCGAGTTCAAGGAGTCGCCGCCCTCACCCACCGCGCCGACTGCCCGCAGCCTGAGCCTGGTCAGGGGAGAAGCGCGCAAACTGCTGGGCATGCTGGAAGAACACCTGAAACGCGGCGATCAATACAAGAAAATCTCCCGGCATCCAGAAGAGGTCCAGGAGGTGCTGCAGTATGAGTCGGTACGCTACGACAAGTTGGCGACCGAACTGCACCAGGCCATCCAGGCCCAATCGGCCGAGGCCCGCACGCTCGCGGACCAGAACCTGGAGCGTGACATGCGCCAGGCGGCGGCACGCCTGAGTGAGCGCGGCCTGGCCCTGCGTATTCAACTGTGCCTTGAGCTCCCCCCTACCCACGGCAGCCTGGAGTTCCTGATCGAGCAAAAGCGCGCGAACATGGCGCTGCTGGGCGAGCGTATCCAGCTGAGCGGTGAACGAAGGGACTTTGTCCAGGAATATGCGATCAACGACCAGGGTGGCTACCCCTTGTGGTACGCCCACTTCCACTATCCGGCAGCCGACACGCCCAAGCAGGCCTACACCGCCGCCCACCTGAAGACCCGCGAACAGCGCCGGGTCAGTTACTACTCGCAACTGGCCAGGGCCCAAAGCCCACAGGCCGTGGTGGATGTGCATCGCGGCTTGATCGGCAAGGCGCTGGCGCAGCGCTGGTTCCTGCCGCTGGCCCGCTGATAAGACTGTGGCAGGCCCGCTTGTTGTAGCGTGGGGACTTGCCACAATGCCAGGTAGGAGCGGGCTTGCTCGCGAAAAACGCCCAGGCAACGCGTTCATTCTCGATAACCGCGATGGCCCTGAGTGCTTCGCGAGCAAGCTCGCTCCTACCTGGAATTGGGACAAGCCCGCTCGCTGCTCTTTAGCCAGGCTCAGTGGGCAAACAACGAGTTACCCTTCTGCCCCGCCAGCTTCTCGGGCTTGATCAGGAAGCGTGCCAGCGCCGGCAGCAGCCACAGTGCACCGAACATGTTCCACAGCAGCATGAAGGTCAGCATCAGGCCCATGTCGGCCTGGAACTTGATGGCCGAGAAGATCCAGGTGCACACGCCGATCGCCAGGCACAGGCCGGTAAACAGCACGGCTTTACCGGTGGACTTGAGCGTCTGGTAATAGGCTTCCTGCAACGGCAAACCGGCACGCAGGAAACTTTCCAGGCGGCTGTAGATGTAGATGCCGTAGTCCACGCCGATCCCCACGCCCAGGGCCACCACCGGCAGGGTCGCGACCTTGACGCCGATGCCCATGAACGCCATCAGCGCATTGCCCAGCACCGAGGTCAGCACCAGCGGCAGCACGATGCACAGGGTTGCCGCCCAGGAACGGAAGGTGATCATGCACATGGTCGCCACGCACAGGTACACCAGGATCAGGATGGTCAGTTCCGACTCCTTGATCACCTCGTTGGTGGCCGCCTCGATCCCGGCGTTACCGGCGGCGAGGATGAATTCCAGGCCGTCCTTGTTGTTCTCCTTGGCGAAGTCCTGCACCGCATGCACCGCGCGGTCGAGGGTCTCGGCCTTGTGGTCGTTGAGGAACACCAGCACCGGCGCCAGGGAGCAATTGTTGTTGTACAGGCCATCGGCACGGGCGATGGAGTTGTTCAGCACATCAGGGTTACGCGACAGGGTTTCCCACTTGAGGTTGCCTTCGTTCATGCCCTTGATCATCTGCTTGGACACGGTCACCAGCGAGATCGCCGACTGCACGCCCTCGGTGTTCTGCATCTTCCACATCAACTGGTCGATGGGCGCCATGGCTTCATAGCGCGAGCAACCTTCGGCCTTGGTCTTGACCATCACCACCAGCACGTCGGAGCTGGTGGAGTAGTTGCTGATGATGAAGTTGTTGTCTTTGTTGTAGCGCGAGTCCGGGCGCAGCTCCGGCGCGCCCTGGTCGAGGTCGCCGATCTTCAGGTTCTGGCTGTACCAGAGGCCGCCGCCAAAGGCGACCAGCGCGAGCAGGACCGAGACCGGCGCGACTTTGGGGCTGGCGAATTTCGACAGCAGGCGCCAGAACGGATGTTCGCGGTGCGCGTCTTTCTTGCTCCGGGCGATGGCACGCTTGCTGATACCCGCATAGGAAATCGCCACCGGCAGCAGGATCAGGTTGGTGAACACGATCACCGCCACGCCGATGGACGCGCCGATGGCCAGTTCGCGGATCACGCCGATATCGATGATCAGCAGGGTAATGAAACCCACCGCATCCGCCAGGATCGCGATCATCCCCGGCAGGAACAGTTGCCGGAAGGTGCGCCGCGCGGCCGTCAAGGCGTTGTCCGCCTCGCTGGATTGCAGGGCGATACCGTTGATCTTCTGCACACCGTGGGAAATCCCGATGGCGAAGATCAGGAACGGCACCAGCATCGAGTACGGGTCCAGCCCGAAGCCGAAGAAGTGCATCAGGCCGAGTTGCCAGACCACCGCCACCAGGGTGGTGCTCAACACCGCGACGGTGCTGCGCAGGCAGTTGGTGAACCACAGCAATAGAACCAGGGTGATGACGAACGCAACGCCGAAGAACAGCACCACCATCACCAGGCCGTCGATCAGGTCGCCGACCTTCTTGGCGAAGCCGACGATGTGGATCTTGACGTTGGGGTTCTGGGCTTCGAACTTGTCGCGGATCTTGTCTTCGAGTTCATGGGAGAACTTGCGGTAATCCAGGGCCAGCAACTTGCCCTGGTCCTGCGGGTCCGGGTAGGACTCCAGCAGCGGGATGTCGACGATACTCGACTTGAAATCATTAGCCACCAGCCGTCCGACCTGGCCGGACTTGAGCACGTTGTTGCGCAGTTGATCGAGGCTTTGCGTCGAGCCGTTGTAGCTCTGCGGGATCACTTCACCGCCGGCGAAGCCTTCTTCGGTGACTTCGGTCCAGCGTACGCTTGGGCTCCACAGCGATTTAAGGCCCGAGCGGTCGACGCCGGAGATGTAGAACACCTCGTCGTTGATCTGGCGCAGGGTCTCCATGTATTCCTTGGTGAAGATGTCACCGTCCTTGGCCTCCACCGAGATACGCACCGTGTTGCCCAGGTTGGCCAGGTCGTTGCGGTGTTCCATCATCTTTTCGATGAAGGGGTGCTTGAGGGGGATCATCTTTTCAAAGCTGGTGGACGGGCGAATCAACGTCGCCTGCCAGAACAGGAAAATGCTCACCAACAGGCAGATCACGATGACTGCCGGGCGGTTATTGAAGATCAGGCGCTCAAGAAAAGTCGCTTTATCGTTGTGATGACTGCTCATGCGTTCCCCGCCTTCTTATTGTTTTGTCGGTTCGGCGCCAGTGGGTGTGGCGACGCGAACACCACCCTGCCCGACCAGAATCAAGTTGCCGTTGCCTGCTGCCGTGACGGCCGACAATGAAATACGGTCGGGGCGATTGAACACGCTGAAGGTCTGGCCGTCGTCATGGCTGACCACCACGCTGCCGCCATTGCCGACCACCACCAGCGAACCGTCTTCGAGCACGGTGGCCCCCGACAGGCCGAACTCCAGGGCACCGCGTGCGGCATTGAGTTCGACCTGTTCCCAGGTGCTGCCGAAATCCGTGGAGCGGTAAAGATTGCCGCGCAAGCCGTAGGCCAGCAGGGTTTGGGGTTGTGCGGTGCTGATCACGCCAAACAGCGAACCCTCGTAGGGGCCTTCGAGTTTTTCCCAGGTCTGGCCGTCGTCGCTGGAGCGGAACATGCTGCCCTGCTCGCCGACGATAAACAGGCCGGCGTCCTTGATCCGGGCGATGGCGTTGAGGTGGAACTGGTCTTCATTGTCGAGGCGGTCGCTGACGTCTTCCCAGGTCTTGCCGCCGTCGGTGGTTTCGATCAGCGCCCCGTAGGCGCCCACGGCCAGGCCGTGGTGGGCATCGTTGAACCACACATCGAGCAACGGCGCTTCACGCTTGAGGTCTTGATACTGCTGGGTCCAGGTGGCACCGCCGTCGGTGCTGGCGAGGATTTGCGCATCATGGCCGACCGCCCAGCCCTGTTTGTCATCGACGAAATACACCGCCGTGAGCAGTTGCCGGGTGGGGACCTTGGCTTGGGTCCAGGTGCTGCCCTGGTCATCGGAATAGAGGATGTGCCCGCGATCACCGACCGCCACCAGGCGCTTGCCGGCATGCACGACATCGATCATCAGGCCCTTGGCGGCCTTGGGGGATTCAATCGCAAAAGAGGTATCGCTGGCGGCCTGGACGACGGTCGGCATTGCGACAGTCCCAAACAGCGAGAGCGCTGCGGCCAGCAACGCAACCCTGCGTGCGGCGCGTGGGCGGCAAACAACCCAACCCATGACAGGCTCACTCATAGACCTTTCTCCCATTTATTATTGTTAGGTCGTCTCGCCTTCCCGGGCCCTGAAACCTGCAATCTAGAGCGCCTGGAGGAAGCAGGGGCCATCCTATCGGGCTTTCGAATCGTCTGACAATCGGTGCTACGTTATCTTTTGTTAACTGACGGCGTTTGGCCATGCCTGAATAGGCGGGTATTAGTCAGGCTGATTAATGAATTTTTATTCCATCTATTGAAATTTAGGAATTTTTATTCCATTAATAGCCCTCCTGAAAACAATAATCCAAAGGACCACGGCTATGCGTGAACTCGGAATCGGCTTGATCGGCACAGGCTTCATGGGCCGCGCCCACGCCCTGGCATTCAACAATGCCCGGACGGTATTTGAACTGCCGGTACACCTCAAGCTGGCCGCCCTGGCCGATGCCGACACCGAACGCGCCCAGCGCTGTGCCACGGCCTGGGGGTTTGCCCAGGCCCACGGCAACTGGCAGGCGCTGATCGACGACCCCGCCGTGGATGTGGTGGCCATCACCACGCCGAACCACCTGCACTTTCCCATGGCGATGGCGGCCATTGCAGCGGGCAAGGCGGTGTACTGCGAAAAACCCCTGGCGGTCAGCCTGGAGCAGGCCGATGCCATGCGCCAGGCCGCCCGCGAAGCCGGGGTGGTGACGCGGGTCGGCTACAACTACCAGCACAACCCGATGATCGGCCTGGCACGGCAACTGATTGCCGAGGGTGACCTCGGCGACATCATCAGCTTCCAGGGCGAGTTCAGCGAAGACTTCATGGCCGACCCGGCGTCACCGTGGTCGTGGCGCTGTGAAGTGGAGCATGCCGGTGGCGCCCTGGCAGACCTGGGCAGCCACTTGCTGTCGATGGCGCGTTACCTCGTGGGCGATGTGACCGGCGTGTGTGCCGACACCCAGACCGTTCACGCCCAACGCCCGGCCGTCAAAGGCAGCGCCGAGCAGAAAGCCATCGCCGTGGACGACCAGGTGCACGCCCTGCTGCGCTTTGCCAACGGCGCGCGCGGCACGGTGAGCAGCAGTTGGCTCAAGCACGGTTACAAGAACCACCTGAGTTTCGAGATCAGCGGCACCAAGGGCACCTTGGCGTTCGATCAGGAACGCTTGAATGAACTGCGCCTGTGCCGTGTCGGCCAGGACGGTTTCCAGCGTTTGCTGGCAGGTCCTGCCCTGCCCGGCTACGCGGCGTTCAGCCCGGCGGCGGGGCATCAACTGGGGTACAACGAGCTGAAGACCCTGGAGGTGCAGGAGTTGATCATGGCCGTGACGGGGCAAGGCGCGGATGGCACCGACTTTGAAGCGGCGTGGGAGGTGGAGCGGTTGGCGACGGCGATTCGTGTGGCTGCCCAGGAAGAACGCTGGGTCAAAGTGAACTCGCTCTGAAAATGTGGGAGGGGGCTTGCTCCCTCCCACATTTAGATCACCTACACACATTTAAATCAGCGCAAGGCTCGGCGCAGTACTTTACCCACAGTGGTCTTGGGCAACTCGGTACTGCGAAACTCCACATACCTGGGCACCTTGTAACCCGTCAGGTATTCGCGGCAATGGGCGAGGATCTGCTCCTGGGTCAGATTCGGGTCCTTGCGCACCACGATGATCTTGACCTTCTCCCCCGTCACGCCATCTTCCACCCCGATGGCCGCCACTTCACCGACTCCAGGGTGCAGCGCCACCACGTCTTCGATTTCATTGGGGTACACGTTGAAGCCCGAGACCAGGATCATGTCTTTCTTGCGGTCCACCAGGCGGATATAGCCGCGTTCATCCATCACGCCGATGTCACCGGTCGACAACCATCCCTCGGCGTCGAGCACTTCGGCGGTGGCGTCCGGACGTTTCCAGTAGCCCTGCATCACCTGCGGGCCGCGCACCTGCAGTTCGCCTTGCTCGCCGATATCGGCCAGCTCGCCGTCTTCACGCATAAACCGCACCCAGGTCGACGGTAAAGGAACACCGATGCTGCCGGTGAACTCCATTTCGCGCATGCGCGCAATGTCGATCGGGCTGATGCTCACCACCGGCGAGCATTCGGTGAGGCCGTAGCCTTCGATGATCGGCAGCCCGGTGACGTCCTTCCAGCGCTTGGCCACCGCCGTGTGCGTGGCCATGCCGCCGGCGATCACCATGCGCAGGTCGGAGAAGTCCCGGGCGCAGAACTCCTTATTCTCCAGCAAGCCGTTGAACAGCGTATTGACTCCGGCAATGCCATTGAAGCGCTCCTTGCGCAGGATCATCTGCACCCGCTTCACATCCCGCGGGTTGGCGATAAGGATGTTGCGCCCGCCCAGGCACATGAACATCAGGCAGTTCACCGTCAGGGAAAAGATGTGATACAGCGGCAGCAGGGTGACGTTGGTTTCCTGCTTGTCCTGGTCCAGCTGGTCGCCGACCCAGGCCTTGGCCTGCAACAGGTTGGCGATGATATTGCGATGGCTGAGCATCACGCCCTTGGCATCCCCGGTGGTGCCGCCGGTGTATTGCAGGAAGGCCAGGTCGTCGAGGTGCATGTCCACCGGGAAGTGGTTGAGCGCGCGGCCCTGTTTCAGCACCTGGTTGAAACGCACCGAGCCCCTCAGGTTGAACGCCGGCACCTGCTTTTGCACGCGACGCAGGATGAAGTTCATCGCCGCCCCCTTGAAGCTGCCGAGCAGGTCGCCGATGGCGGCCACCACCACGCGCTTGACGCTGCTGCCGGCGATGACTTTTTCCAGGGTGTGGGCGAAGTTTTCGAAGATCACCACGGTTTCGGCGCCGCTGTCCTTGAGCAAGTGCTTGAGCTCATGGGCGGTGTACAACGGGTTGACATTGACCACCACCGCGCCGGCCAGGATCGTGCCCAGCAGGCAGATCGGGTACTGCAGGCAGTTGGGCATCATCAACGCCACGCGGTCGCCCTTCTGTACACCCTGGCCCTGCAGCCAGGCGGCGAACGCAATGCCTTGCACCTGCCAGTCGGCGTAGGTCATCTCGGTGCCGATGCTGACGTAGGCGACCCGCTCGCGAAATTTCTCCAGGTGCTCCAGGAACACCTCGCGCAACGACGGGTAGTCCTCGATACCGGCATCGATGTCCGCCGGGACGCCGGGCAGGTAAGCGTTCAACCAGACCCGTTCGGTGTGTTCCAGGCTGATAGCGTTCATGGCGGTCTCCTTATTGTTGTTTTTGATGGGGCTATTTTTCGACGATAGCGGTAATACCCAGCCCGCCCGCCGCGCAGATGGAAATCAGACCGCGACCGCCGCCCCGCTCGTGAATGGTCTTGGCCAGCGCCGCCAATTGCCGGCCACCGGTGGCGGCAAACGGGTGGCCGCAGCCGAGAGAACCGCCGTTGACGTTCATTTTGGCGCGGTCGATGGCCCCCAGCGGCGCCTCCAGGCCGAGCCGTTCGCGGCAGTAATCGGCGTCTTCCCAGGCCTTGAGCGTGCACAGCACCTGGGCGGCAAACGCTTCGTGGATCTCGAAGAAATCGAAGTCGGCGAAACTCAGCCCTTCGCGCTTGAGCATGCGCGGTACGGCGTAGGCCGGAGCCATCAGCAGGCCTTCGCTGCCGTCGACAAAATTCACCGCCGCCGTCTCGCCCGTGCGCAGGTAGGCCAACACCGGCCAGCCATGGGCCGCCGCCCAGTCTTCGCTGGCCAGCAGCACCACCGAGGCACCATCCGTCAGTGGCGTGGAGTTGCCCGCCGTGAGGGTACCGTGCTGGCGGTCGTAGGCCGGGGACAGGCCGGCGAGTTTCTCCAGGCTGGCGTCGGCGCGCAGGTTGTTGTCCCGCGCCAGGCCGCGATGGGGGCTGATCAGGTCGTCGAAGAAACCGCGCTGATACGCGGCATCCAGGCGCTGGTGGCTGGTGAGGGCCAACTCGTCCTGGGCCAGGCGCTTGATCTGCCAGCGTTGGGCCATGGCTTCGCAATGTTCGCCCATGGACAAGCCGGTACGCGGCTCGCCATTGCGCGGCAACAGCGGCTTGAACAACATCGACGGACGCACCTTCAGCAGTGCCTTCACCTTGTCGCCCATGCCCTTGGCGCGGTTGGCCGCGAGCAAGGTGTGGCGCAGGGATTCATTGATGCCGATGGGCGCGTCGGAGGTGGTGTCGGCGCCACCGGCGATGCCCACGTCGATCTGGCCGAGGGCGATTTTATTCGCCACCAGCAAGGCCGCTTCCAGGCCGGTGCCGCAGGCTTGCTGCACATCGTAGGCCGGGGTCTGCGGGGATAAGGTGGTCGACAGCAGCGATTCACGCGCCAGGTTGAAATCCCGTGAATGCTTGATCACCGCGCCGGCGGCAAACTCGCCCAGGCGCTGGCCGTGCAGGTTGTAACGGTCGACCAGGCCTTGCAGCGCCGCCACCAGCAGGTCCTGGTTGCTGTCGTGGGCGTACACCGTGTTGGAACGGGCAAACGGAATGCGGTTGCCGCCGATGATCGCCACGCGGCGGGTCGGGGCCGGGTTGAAGCTGTAGTCACTCATGTAGGGCTCTCATTCCAGACAAATAGCCCGCGCATATGCGGTTTGTCGCCAGCGAAATTGCGCACTTCGAATTCGCGCCGCGGGCCGCTCACGGGGTGTTGCCACAGGGCGACCTGGCCGGGCAGGAAGATCGGCAGCTTGAAGTCGCAATGGGCTTCGGCCTGATCCAGGCCACCGGGGGGTTGTTGAGCGGCCAATGCGCGGCCAAGGGTCCACATGCCATGGGCAATGGCGCGGCGAAAGCCAAAGAGCCTGGCGCCGATCAGTGAGGTGTGGATCGGGTTGAAGTCCCCCGAGACCTTGGCGAAGCGCCGCCCCAGATCGGCGGGCAACACCCAGCGCTGGGTGCGCAACAGGCCCTCCTCCTGCAACGCCAGCGCGTCTTCCCACGGCTCGCCGACGGGATTTTTCACCTCGCGGCGCAGGTACAGGCTGTCGCTTTCCCACACCAAGGTGCCGTTGCTGTAGGCGCGGGTGGCGATGCTCAGCGCCTGGCCCTTGGCATGGGCCACCCAGCATTCGCAAAAGACTTCCAGGCGCAACGCCTGGCCTTCATGCAGGCGCTGGTGCTGCCGGATGCGGTTGGCCAGGTGCACCATGCCGCTGGCCGGGTACGGAAAACTCGGACGGGTCAGCAGCATCAGGTGCAGCGGGAACGCCAGCACATGGGGGTAGGACAGCGGCACACCCTGTTCGCGGCGAAACCCACAGGCACGGCCATAGGCGGCGATACCGCTGGCGGACAATTCCACCGCCGAGCGCACCAGGCGCTCCTTGGGCAACGGCGGTGCGCCGTCGAGCTTGGGTTTGCGCAGGCCACGCACGCCGTCCAGCAGCAGGCGCGTGCGCGATGGCGGAGGGTCGATGATCTGCGTCACGTAGTCCATGGCTCAGGCTCCCAGCAGGCTTTGGCCGCACACGCGCACGACCTGGCCGTTGACCCCACCCGACGCCGGGTGCGCCAGCCAGGCAATGGTTTCGGCCACATCGATCGGCTGCCCGCCTTGGGACATCGAGTTCATGCGCCGCCCGGCCTCGCGAATCATCAAAGGGATTTTGGCGGTCATCTGGGTCTCGATAAATCCAGGTGCCACCGCATTCACCGTCACCTGTTGCACCGCCGCACGCGGGGCCAGGCCTTGCACCAGGCCGATCACGCCGGCCTTGGAGGTGGCGTAGTTGCTTTGCCCGAGGTTGCCGGCAATACCGGAGATCGACGACACGCACACGATACGCCCACCCGGATTCAGGCCCTGGCTGTCCAACAAGGCATTGCTCAGCTGCAACGGTGCTTCGAGGTTGACCGCCAGCACGCTGCGCCAGGCCGCTTCAGGCATCTTGGCGATGGTCTTGTCGCGGGTGATCCCGGCGTTGTGCACCACCACATCGAAGGCACCGTATTGGTCGACATGGGCATGCAACTGGGCAGCGGCGTCCGCTGCCGTGATGTCCAACGGCAGCGCCGAACCGTCCACACTCGCGGCCGCCTGTTGCAGCGAGTCCTGGGCCTGAGGGACGTCCACGCAGACCACATGGGCGCCCTCGCGGGCCAGGACCTGGACGATGGCCAGGCCAATGCCTCGGGAAGCGCCGGTGACCAGCGCACGTCGGCCGGCGAAGGGTTTGTCCCAATTGACGGCGACCTGCCCATCCACCGGTTTTTCCAGGCGCACCACCTGCCCCGACACATAGGCCGAGCGCCGCGACAGGAAGAAACGCAGGCTGCTGTCCAGTGCGTCTTCCGCTCCCGGCGCCACGTACAGCAACTGCACGGTGATCGCCCGACGCAACTCCTTGGCCAATGAACGCACCAAGCCTTCGAGCGCACGCTGGGCGATGGCCTGGGGCAACTCGGTGCAGTGTTCCGGCGCGGTGCCCAGCACCACAACGCGGCCGTGTTGGCCCAGGCGTCTAGCGTTGGCATGGAAGAACTCATAGAGCTCGTCCAGTTGTTGCAGGCCGGTTATGCCGCTGGCATCGAACACTGCGCCCTGCACCTTGACCGTGGACGGCGCCTTGAGCGTCGCCGGGGTGGCGGTGACCGTGTCGGTGGCGCTGAACACCTGTTGCACCTGCGCAGCCAGGCGCCCTGCCCCGGCGACAATCACCGGGTTGGCCAGGCCTGGCTGGCCGCTGCGATGGCGCTGCAACGGCACGGGCTGGGGCAAGCCTACCACCTGGGCCAGGCGACGGCCCCAGGGGGAATTGACGAACGATAGGTAGCTGTCACTCATATCAGCATTCACTCACAACACATTCTGACCTTGTAAACCCGATCCATGTCGGAGGGGGCAAGCCCTAATGCCAGTCATGTAGGAGCGAGCTTGCTCGCGAAGAAACTCAGGGCCACCACGTTTCTCCAGAATGAACGCGTTGCTTAGACGTTCTTCGCGAGCAAGCTCGCTCCTACATGACTGGCATTGAACCCATCCCCCTCCCACATTGACCGCGTTTGTCCTAGTTGACCGGGGCGTTTTCACCTTGGGCGGTTCGGCGTTTGGGCGCTGGCTCCAACGCCTGCCTGCGCTGCTGCAACGCCTCCAGCAAACCGAAGTCCTGGGGGAAGTCATCCACTTGGATAGCGTGGTCGGCGTATTCCACATAGCGCGCCAGCAAGGCATCTTCGTCGTCGCTGATCAGGTCCAGCGCCCGCGCCTTGACGCGCCAGGCGGTGAAGGCCGTGGCGGCGATCGGCATCGGTTCGAGCAGGCCTTGCCTGATGGCCGGCTTGAGTCGGGCGTCGATCAACTCCACCTGCGGCAACAGGCGGAAGCCCAATTCGCCGTAGGCCAGCTTGTCGATTTCCGGACGTGGAATGTAGGAGTTGGCCAGCAGACGGTCGCGGGTTTCGCCGGGGGTCTGCACCACATCGGCCACCTGGGCCAGCAGGCGATCCGAGGGTTTGTGCAGGGGAATGCCGAACGGGAACGTCAAGCCACGCAGCACCGCCGCCGCCGCGGTGGAGGGGTAGTTGTCCAGCACTTCGGCAAGGGCCTCATGGGCACGCAGCAATGCGTCCTGTGCCGCCCAATGCACCAGCGGCAGGTCTGCCTGGGGCCGGCCGTCATCCTCGAAGCGCTTGAGCACGCAGGACAGGATGTACAGCTGCGACAGAATATCGCCCAAACGCCCGGTGATACTTTCCTTGCGCTTGAGGGCACCGCCCAGCACGCCCATGGAAATATCCGAGATCAGCGCCAGCACCACCGACAGACGATTGGCCTGGCGATAGTAGGACGCCAGCGCCGGGTCGGTCTTGGCCGGTGCGGAAATCAGACGCCCGCCGGTCAGGGCATGCACCGCCGCACGTACGGTGTTGGCCAATACAAAGCTCACATGACCGAACATCGCGCTATCAAAATCTTCCAGCGCCTGGCGCCGGTCCGGGTTGCGCGCCGCTTCCATTTCGCGGAACACATAGGGATGGCAACGAATGAGGCCCTGGCCAAAGATGATCAGGCAGCGCGTCATGATGTTCGCGCCTTCCACCGTGATGGCGATGGGGCTTTGCTGATAGGCACGGGCCAGGAAGTTATTCGGGCCCATGCAGATGCCCTTGCCGGCGACGATGTCCATGCCGTCATTGACGATCATCCGCGCGCGTTCGGTGACGTGGTACTTGGCGATGGCCGAGATCACCGAGGGCTTCTCACCGGCATCCAATGAAGCCACCGAGACCTTGCGCACCGCATCGCAGGCATACAGGTGCCCGGCCATGCGCGCCAGCGGCGCCTGCACCCCTTCGAACTTGCCGATGGGCAAGCCAAACTGTTTGCGCATCGCCGCGTAGGCCGTGGTGCCGCGCACCGCGACCTTGCCCAGGCCGACGTTGGCCGATGGCAGGGAAATCGCGCGGCCGGCGGCCAGGCATTCCATCAGCATGCGCCAGCCGTTGCCGACTTGCTCGCGGCCGCCGATGACCCATTCCAGCGGGATGAACACGTCCTTGCCGGTGGTCGGCCCGTTCTGGAATACGGCGTTGAGCGGCCAGTGCCGGCGACCACTGTTTACGCCGGGATGGGAGGTGGGGATCAGGGCACAGGTGATGCCGAGAGAGCCTTTCGGCCCCAGCAATCCGTCCGGATCTTCCGCGCGAAACGCCAGACCGAGCACCGTGGCGATCGGTCCCAGGGTGATATAGCGCTTGTCCCAGGTCACACGGAAACCCAGTACTTCCTGGCCTTCATGGGTGCCTTTGCAGACGATGCCCACATCGGGAATCGCCCCGGCATCGGAGCCGGCATACGGGCTGGTCAGGGCAAAGCACGGGATGTCTTCGCCCCGGGCCAAGCGTGGCAGGTAGTAATTGCGCTGGGCGTCGGTGCCGTAATGCAGCAGCAGTTCGGCCGGGCCCAGGGAGTTGGGCACCATCACCGAAATCGCCGCCGCCGAGCAGCGCGTCGACAGTTTCATCACCACTTGGGAATGGGCGTAGTGGGAGAAGCCTTTGCCGCCGTACTGCTTGGGAATGATCATGCCAAGGAAGCCGGCGTCCTTGGTGTACTGCCAGCCTTCGGGGGACATGTCCTGCCAGACCTGGGTGGTTTCCCAGTCGTTGGCGATATCGCACAGGGTTTCCACTTCATTGTCGAGAAAGGCTTGCTCCTCGGCGCTCAGGCTCGCCGGGGCCGCTTGCAGCAGGCGCTGCCAATCGGGCTTGCCGCTGAACAGCTCAGCGTCCCACCACACGGTGCCGGACTCGATGGCGGCGCGTTCGGTGTCGGACATCGCCGGCATGATCGTACGAAACAGATTGAGGGCCTTGCCGGTCAACAGCGCGCGGCGCAGCGGTTTGAGGCTCATCAACAACGCCGGCAATACCACCAGCACGGCCGCGACGGTGGCGCCGAAAGCCGCCACCCCATTGAACAGGTAACCCGCTGTCAGCCAGATCAGGCCAGCGCCCAACCACAGGGTGGCGGCAGCTTGTCGATACGCCAGGGCAATCGCGGCTGCGACACCTACCAATAACCAGATAACCATGGGGATACCTCTACTCGATTCAGGGCGTGGTTTACGTGCGAAAGGTCGGATCGACCTGCGGCGTAAAACCACACTACAAACTTGGAAAGACAAATTCAAATTTTGTTTTGAAATTTTTATTTAATGCCTGGGCGAAAAAATAGCGGCTGAATGAATCAGCCTGGAATGCCAATACTCAAGGAACTGTCGACGTGGAATGAGGGTGAAGGCATCAAGATGCGCTTGGTGCCTTTTCCATCACCCTCTATGAAATATCAGAACGCGTAGGTGGCCGACACGCTCACCACATCGCCCGACGACTCCGCCTTGCCATTCAGGCTTGCGCCACCCAGGCGATCGACGTTTTGAGTCTTGAGCTTGACCTCTTGCACGAACTGGTGGGAATAGGCCAGGTCAAGACTGAGGCCCTTGATTGCTTTCACATCGTAACCAGCCCCCAACGACAGGAATGTACGGTCGCCATCCGGGATTCGTGGGTCGCGGGTCGAATTGCGTGTAGGTGTCTGGTCAAGGGCTACACCTGCACGCAAGGTCAACTCATCGGTCAAGCGGTAGTCACCGCCGAGAGAGTACATCCAGGTGTTCTTGTAGTTGTAGGGAATGGACACAATGGTGGTGCCACCGGACTCGAGCGTCAGGTCTTTGAAAGAGGACCACTCAGTCCAGGTCACACTGGCCCCCATCGTGAAGCGATCGTTGAACTGGTGTACCCAGTCCAGGCCGGCCGTGGCAGGAATGTCCAGTTGGACACTGGCATGGGCGCCGTCCGGTGCCAGCTCTAACCCTGGATAAGCGGTATTCACCAACGTACCGCTACCGCCAAACGGACTTGGCTGGGTCATCAGGTTGTAGGAAAACTGATCGGCGTAAATATTATATTTGCCGGTCATCTTGTTCTTGATCTTGGCGTGGTAATTCAAGCCAAGGGTGTCTCGCTCCGTGGGTTTCCAAACAATGCCGGTAAACCAGCCCGCGGAAATGTTGTCGACCTTCACACGCATCAAGGCATTGCCGACATCAGATGGAAAATTGATCCCGCCCAGCACGGAATCGGACACCGCGGCGGCAGACAACAAGTCCACGTTTTGGCTGACGAAGCCCTTGCTGTGTTGCACGATCACGCCACCGCCGATAGAAAATTGATCATTCACCTTAAAGGACAGGGATCCGGTCAATCCTACGGTTTCAATTTTGGTGTCCACTGCAAAGTCGCGCAGTTTCGAGTCCTGATCCCAAGTGGAGCGCATACCTTGCGGCACAACCTGGCTCAGGCCGAAAGCGAACCGATCCCCCAGGGGCATGACCATGAAACCGGTTGGCAACCAGGCAGTGAACCCGCCTTGACCGCCGTCGTTGTTATTCACCGTGGTCGATGCGACGTCGGGAAAACCATTGGCGTCCAAGGGCGTATTGGAAATCGGGTTGCCTGCATAATCAGAGGCGTCACCTTTGTACTTGATCTTGATGCGGGCGTAGTCGACGGTAAATTGCGCCACGTTGTGTTCGACAAACGCCATGGCCGCCGGGTTGTTGTATGCGGAACTGGGATCGTTCTTGAACAACGAGCCACCGGCAAATGCCCGGCCCCAACCGGGTGCACCGTAGGTCGGAGTTGAAAAACCGCCGGCCTGTGCAGGCGCGTTCACCATCGCCCCGCCTATCAGTGCCAGCCCCAGCAAAACCTGCACGTGTTGTTTCTTATTATTCATGCGGCACTCCTTATTGTTATTTCTCTGAGCCGGCCCCACCGGTTCGTTTTGCTTCCGGCAGTTCACAAACTGGCGCCCGATCGAGGCGCCAGTCTTTCAACAGGTGATCAGCCCGGTGTGTCAGTTACCCATCAAGGCACGATGGTAAATGTCGGGCTTGGGGTAACGCTCAGGCTCACCACGGTGCAGCTGCCGCTCAGGGTCTGGTTGGAGGCGGTCAGTACACCACCGCTGTAGCCCACGGTGATGGTGGACGGACCGCAATTGGACGCCGGATACAGAACCGACGCGGCGATGGTGTAACCGACGTTGCTGACCGAGCCCGCAGCGGCACCGGTGGCGGTCAAGGTCCATGGCAGACCGGTGATTTTCGGCAGCGCACAAAGACCACCGCCGGTCACCGCCACACCGGTGATTTTTGCCACACCGCTGGCATCGACGTTCCCGGTAAAAGTTGCGCCGCAGTTAACAGTGGCCTGGAACGACGATGGCGACTTCACCGAAATGGTGCCTGGCGCAGTGAAGCTCGAGTTCACCGGGGTGATGCTATAGGCATTGGCCATCGAAGCAGCACCCATGCAAACAGCCAAAGCAGACAACGATACGAGGGTTTTCAAGCTTTTCATTGTTTTTCCTCACATGTTATGGCGAGTCATTTCGCCAGGGGGTAATGGCCATGAACGAGAGGTCACGGTGAAACTGCAGAACTTCCCTTTCCAGCCAAATTTCAATTCAATTACCGCAGCACGCTATTCAACAACTTTGAAGTTCGGCGGCATCTTGATCGACACCGTCTTGATCTTGCAGTCTTCGCCAATCGGTACATTGGCGGCTTCCAACTTGCCGGTGGCGTTATCCCAGGTGCCATCGGCGGTAGAAGGCCCGCACTTGCCGCCCAGGCCGAAGGCGTGAACATCCACACTGATCTTCGACATGGAACCGCTCCTGGTATCTTTGGCGACCAGGATCCACGGCAAGTTGATGGCTTCGACCCGGCTGCACTTGAGGCCGCCGTCGAATTCGACTTTGTCGACATTGACCGAGGAACCGTCCGCAGCGACCTTGCCGGCCACCTTGATGGTGCAATCGGCGCTGATCAGCGCGCCTTTGGAGAAGCTGATCGGGCCCTGGGCGGTAAAGGCGCTGCCCGCCGGTTCGATACGCGCGGCCTGGGCCTGGTGATAGGCGATCAGGCCCAGCACGGCCAATACGATATGGGTGGTGAACTTGGCAGGTATTTGCATGGTGTACGTCCTTCCCTTTAATTATTGTTGTTCGGGTCAAAGCACTTTCTCGGGGCGATAAAATCCTGCGCGGCAATCAGGCCCCGAGCACACGACAACACTCAGTGTTACTTCAGATCAAAACGGCTTGGCACTGCCGCTGTACTTCTCCAGGTACTTCAAACGCTGTGAAGGTTGAAGATTGGTCAGGGTGATATCCCCGGCATAATGATTAAGCACTCGATGATCCATGCGCCGCCGCCACAAGTACGGTACATACGCCCAGACAATCATGCTCGCGTAACCATAAGGCAGTTGCGGCGACTCATCGAAATGACGCAACGACTGATAACTGCGCGTCGGGTTGGCGTGGTGATCGGAGTGCCGCTGCAGTTGGAACAGAAAGATATTGGTGACAATTCGATTACTGTTCCAGGAGTGCCGAGGCGAACACCGTTCATAACGACCGTTGGGCAACTTCTGGCGTTTAAGGCCGTAGTGCTCCACATAGTTCACCACTTCCAGTAACGAGAAGCCGTAGATGCCCTGGATAACCAGGAACGGAATCACCGCAGCCCCCAGCCAGGCAATCATCGCCCCCCACAACACCACGCTGTACATCCAGGCACTCAGCACAGCGTTTTTCCAATGCCAGGCCGGCAGGCCGAGTTTGCGCAGGCGCTCGCGCTCCAGGTTCCAGGCCGAGCGAGCACTGAACCACACCGAGCGTGGCAGGAAAGCCCAGAAACTCTCACCCAGCCGCGAGCTGGCCGGGTCTTCCGGCGTGGCGACGCGCACGTGATGGCCGCGGTTGTGCTCGGTATAAAAGTGCCCGTAAAACGTCGGCGCCAGGGTGACCTTGGCGAGGAACACTTCCAGGGTATTGGGCTTGTGCCCCAATTCATGGGCCGTGTTGATCGCGATACCGGTGGCAGCCCCCGTGGACATGGCCATTCCCAGGTAGGTAAACCAGCTTGGTTGACCATGCAGTTGCGCACGCTCAGTGATGTAACCGGCGGCGTGGGCCAACCAGCTGGAAGGTTCAAGGTTGGCGGTGGCGTGCAGCAGGCCGCCCCGGATGATCCAGTCGATGCCGCCGGCGGCCAGCCAACCGGTAATCACCACCGACGAGATGACGAACAGCACGCCGGTGTAGACGATCCAGCGGTAGTAGCGTTGGGATTCCAGGTGGTTGACGGCGGATTCGGGCGGGTTGCTGATGTCTTCGCCGAGCAGCCCGTCGATCAGGGGGATCAGGCCAAAGATCACCAGTACACCGACCCACCACAGTTGCTGGATACCAGTGGCAATGGCGAGTGCGCCGGACAACAGAGGGGTGGCCAATGGCAGGATGCCCAACCACCACAGGTGGCGCTTGCCGTCGGTCCAAATGCTTGGCGCTGCCAGAGTCTGGTTCATGGCAGCCTCCTTGGCAGGCAGGCGGTAAACAGGTTCAGGGAGCGCTGGATGCTCCGGGAAATCAACCATGCGATAAAAGACGTTTTTTTCATTTTTATTCGCTCTTAGGCATTTCAAAAATCATTTCAAAATAAATATTGAAATATTTTTTTTAAATAAATAGCGCGGAATCGTTAGGTCGTCAACTACTTTTTCGAGGCCTTTTTTACGTGACTGGACAGTCTGTTTTTCAGCTGTTTGGTCAGGTCTCTAGGGCAGGCATTTGCGACGCTCGACCCGGCGATGAGGGCCACGATTATTTGTTCGCCAAGGCAAAGGGCGGATGCAGGACCGTGGCCGTTTCCACCGGGCGCACGCGCTTGGCCACGTGCAACACGGCCTCGACCACCCGCGCCGTGGCGGTGATCGGCAGCATGTGGCCGCGCCCTTCCACCACTTGCAGCTTGAGGCCGGGCACTTTATCGGCGAGGGCCTGGCCATGCCGGCGAAAGTCCAGCACCTTGTCCCGCGCGCCATAGATCAGGCCGATGGGCAGGGTCAGTTGGGGATAGCGCTTGACCATCCCGGGCAGGCAGTCGTTGACCAGCGCAATCTCGCTGGAGGCAGCGTAAAAGTTGTCGGGGCGCATCCCCAGCAAGCCGCCGCCCCGGGTGGCGAAATCCTCGGGAGCGGCGTCCGGCGCAAACACGCCCTTGACCACCGAACGTCGAGTCAACAGGCCCATGGGCACGGTGAGGGTATTGGCCACAAAGCGTCGCAACCAGGCCGGTCGCACCGCCAGCGACCAGAACACCAGCGGCAACCTGGGTTGGGGATGGGTCAACGGTGCCACCAGCACCAGGCCCGATACAGCCTCAGGATGATCAAGGGCCAGGGCCAGGGAAATCGCCCCGCCGAGGGAATGGCCGAGCACCAAGGGTTTGTCCAGGCCAAGCTGGTTGATGAAGGCCGCGACTTGCCGCGCCTGGGCCGGCAAGTCCGCAGCGGTGCCGGTATGACGCGTGGAATAACCCGACCCGGGACGGTCGAGGGTGATCACCCGAAAGTGCTCACGCAACTGGCCGGACAAGGCATAGGTCAGGTTGCGACTGCTGCCCATCAGCCCGTGGATCATCACCAGCGGTGGTCCCTTGCCCTCTTCCACATAATGAAAGCGCTCGCCATTCACCTCCACGAAGCGCCCGTTGAT
Organism: Pseudomonas sp. S3E12; assembly: GCF_001702295.1. NCBI lineage: Bacteria > Pseudomonadati > Pseudomonadota > Gammaproteobacteria > Pseudomonadales > Pseudomonadaceae > Pseudomonas > Pseudomonas sp. S3E12. The sequence continues at coordinate 131,698 of NZ_MBDT01000035.1, read as the reverse complement.
CGGAACGGCGGCTTCGATGCGCCGTGTCATCCAGGCGCTGAAACTCCATAGCACCGCACTCGCCCCCACCAGCACACCTGCAGCAATCACCCATTGCACAGCCATAGCTCGTCCTCAGCTTCCCTGTGACCGGCGACCTGACCGGAATTGATCAAGGCCTCGGCCAACGTCCACACCCTGGACCTGAACGGCGTGCGTACCACGCTCGTCCGTCGGACAAGTCGCACATAAGGCACAAGGTCCTAGCGTAGGCGCTATTTTCAGGTAGATTATTTAAAATCTTTTTTAAAATAATTAATTCAATTTTTCTTTGCAATGGTGTTCTATCTAAAAGACACAACAAAAACAGGAGCACATCCGATGCCCATGAAGGACCGCCTATGAATGCCCACAGTGATTCCATCGACATCGCCATCATCGGTTCGGGTTTTGCCGGCCTGTGCATGGCGATCAAGCTCAAGGAAGCGGGGTTCACCGACTTCTTTATCGCCGAGCAGGCCGACACCCTCGGCGGCACCTGGCGGGACAACCATTACCCAGGTTGCGCCTGCGATGTGCAGTCCCATGTGTATTCGTTTTCCTTTGCGCCCAACCCGGACTGGACACGTCAGTTCGCGCCGCAAGCGGAAATCCGCGCCTACCTGGAACACTGCGCGGTGCGCTTCGGATTGACGCCCTACCTGCGTTTCGGCATGGGCCTGAAGCGCGCGGTGTTCGATGAACAACTACAACGCTGGCAGTTGAGTTTCAGCGATGGCCGCCACGTCAGTGCGCGGGTGCTGGTGTCGGGCATGGGCGCCCTGGCACGCCCGGCGCTGCCGGAGATTCCGGGGCTGGAAACCTTCAAGGGCAAGCGCTTCCACTCCCAGCAGTGGGATCACGCATACGCCTTGAAAGGCAAGCGCGTGGCGGTGATCGGCACGGGGGCCAGTGCCATCCAGTTCGTGCCGCAGATTGCGCCGCAGGTGGCGCACCTGGATCTGTTCCAGCGCACTCCACCGTGGATCATGCCCAAGCCGGATCGCGGGATTTCAGCGTTCGAACGCTGGCTGTTCAAGCACCTGCCTGTTACCCAGCGCCTGGTGCGTGGCGCCTTCTACTGGGCACTGGAAGGCCGTGTGCTGGGCTTTGCGCTGCATCCGCGGCTGATGAAAATGGTGCAGAAAGTCGCCCTGCGCCACCTTCGCAAACAAGTGCCGCGCCCTTCCCTGCGCAAGGCCCTGACGCCGGACTACACCATCGGCTGCAAGCGTGTGCTGATCTCCAATGACTACTACCCGGCGCTGTCGCGCAGCAATGTCGAGGTGGTGACCGACAAAATCCTGCGTATCGAAGCCGACGGTGTGATCACCGCCGACGGTATCAAGCACCCGGCCGACTGCCTGATTTTCGGCACCGGTTTCCAGGCCACCGACCCGCTGCCCCGGGACTGCATCATCGGTCGCGACGGTGTGGACCTGATGGACACCTGGCGCGACGGTGCACACGCCTATAAGGGCACCACGGTGCCGGGCTATCCCAACCTGTTTCTGATCATCGGGCCCAACACCGGCCTGGGCCATAACTCGATGATCCTGATGATCGAGGCGCAGGTGACCTACATCCTCGACGCGCTCAGGCAGATGCAGCGCCATCGCATCGCCACGGTGGACGTCAAACCGACGGTGGAACAGGCCTACAACCGTCAATTGCAAGACCAACTCAAGCGCACCATCTGGAACACCGGCGGTTGCCAGAGCTGGTACCTGGACCCACGTACCGGCAAGAACACCACCCTGTGGCCCGCTTCGACATGGCGCTTCAAGCGGGTCACCCGGCAGTTCGCACTCAAGGACTATGCGGTCGACCTGTTGCCCCTCGCTGCGCCGCCCCGTCCGGCCACGGCGCCCCACTCCACCGCAGAAGGCAGCCTCTCATGAAGTCATTCAACGGCCGCGTAGCGGCGATTACCGGCGCGGCATCCGGCATGGGCCGTGCATTGGCCCTGGCACTCGCGCGCGAAGGTTGCCACCTGGCACTGGCGGACAAAAACGCCCAGGGCCTGGAGCAGACCCTGGCACTGATCAAGACCTCGACCCTGGCGCCGGTGACAATTACCACCCAGGTGCTGGATGTGTCCGACCGCCCGGCCATGGAGGCTTGGGCGGCGCGCTGCGTGGCCGAGCATGGCCAGGTCAACCTGGTGTTCAACAACGCCGGCGTGGCCCTGTCGAGTACGGTCGAAGGCGTGGACTACGCCGACCTGGAGTGGATCGTCGGCATCAACTTCTGGGGCGTAGTCCACGGCACCAAGGCGTTCCTGCCGCACCTCAAGGCCAGTGGCGACGGCCATGTGATCAACACGTCCAGCGTGTTCGGCCTGTTTGCCCAGCCCGGCATGAGCGGTTACAACGCGACCAAATTCGCCGTGCGCGGCTTTACCGAAGCCCTGCGCCAGGAGCTGGACCTGCAACGCTGCGGCGTCTCGGCCACCTGCGTGCACCCCGGCGGCATCCGCACCGATATCTGCCGCAGCAGCCGCATCGACGCGAACATGACCGGTTTCCTGATCCACAGCGAACAGCAGGCCCGCGCCGACTTCGAAAAACTCTTCATCACCGATGCCGACCAGGCCGCCAAGGTGATCCTGCAAGGCGTGCGCAACAACAAGCGTCGCGTGCTGATTGGCCGCGATGCGTATTTCCTCGACCTGCTCGCCCGTTGCCTGCCGGCCGCCTATCAAGCGCTGGTGGTGCTGGCCACCAAGCGCATGGCCCCCAAGCAACGCAGGCCAGTGTTTGAAACCAACGACAAGCCCCGTCTCTGAACAGGAGCACGAATCATGTTGCCGATCCGCCGCGACCTCCACTTTGCCCTGCCCGCCGAACGCATCACCGACTGGCACGAACAGGGCCCGTTCATCACGCATTTCTTCAATGCCTTGTCGCTGCTGTTCCCCCAGGGCGAGCTGTTTTTCATGGACAGCGTGCGCCACTACCGCCAACGCATCGACGACCCGGCGCTAAAGAAACAGATCCAGGGATTTATCGGCCAGGAGGCCATGCACAGCCGCGAACATGTGGCCTATAACGACCTGATGCAAGCAGCCGGGCTTCCGGCGCACACCCTGGACCGTCGGCTTAAGTTCATCCTCGACCTGCAGAAAAAACATTTCCCGCCCGCCTTCAACCTGGCGATCACCATTGCCCTGGAGCATTACACGGCGATGCTCGCGGAGATCCTGCTGAGCGATCCGTCACGCTTTGGCGATTCGCTCAAGGGTTACCAACAGATGTGGTATTGGCACGCCCTGGAAGAAACCGAACACAAAGCCGTGGCCTTTGATGTGTGGAACACGGTGATCGAGCCTGGCCCCAAACGCTACCTGCTGCGCACGGGCGCCATGCTCACCACCACGGTGTTTTTTTGGCTGGTGGTGCTGGATTTTCATCTGCGTCTGTTGATTGCCGACCGCAAGGCGGGTGGGCATCTCAAAGGCTTCTGGCGCATGTTGAAATTTCTTTATGGCCCCAAGGGCGTCTTCCCACGCATGCTGCGGCCGTGGTTGCACTATTTCAAACCCGGCTTTCACCCCTGGGATCACGACAACCGTGCACGCCTGACGGGTATCGATAGCTTGGTCGAGGAGATCGAACAAACCCAACGCGGCTACTAGCCCTGCGCCATGGCCACCCGTTGGCGCACAAAGCTTTCCAGCTGGTCTCCCGGCAGTGCCTTGCTGAAATACCAGCCCTGGATAATCAGCTCGTCGCCGGTGTTCAAGAAGGCCAACTGCTCGGCGGTCTCCACGCCCTCCACCACCACGCCCAGGTTCAGCGCTTCGCAGAAACGCAGCATGCCAGTCAGGACCTGGGCGCCCTTGGGATCGTGCTGCGCCACCACGAAACTGCGGTCGATCTTGATGAAGTCCACCGGGAACTGGTGCAGGTAACTCAAGGCCGAAAACCCGGTGCCAAAATCATCGATATAGACCTTGGCGCCGATGGCCTGCAACTTCTGGATGTTCTGGCGCGTGGCCGGGATATCACTGACCAGTGCATCTTCGGTGATCTCCACCGACACCTGGCCGTGGGCCTGGGCGAGGATCGCCACCAGGCGCTCGCCGTAGGCGGCGTCGGTCAGGGTGGCGCTGGAAATATTGATCGTCATCGGCAGGGTAAAGCCGAGTTTCTGCCATTTCTGGTACTGGCGAATCGCCTGGGATGCCACCCACATATCCACGTCCGGCATCAACCGCGCCTGGGCCAGCCATTGCAGGAACTCCCAAGGCGAATGCACCGTACCGTGGGCGTCGCGGGCACGCATCAGCGCTTCGCAACCGGTGCACAGCCCGGTGCGGGTCGAGACCTGCGGTTGGTATTCAAGATAGAACTCATAGTCGCTGATCTGCTGGATGCGGCTCAGTTCATTGGCCTGGCGCAACTGGATCCGGTGCGACGCCAGCACGGGGTCAAGCTCGCGCAGCCGACCTTTTTCTTCCAGGCCGTGAAAGGTCATGTCCAGGGACTTGAGGTACACCGTACCGCCTTCGGCGGGCTGGCGATGGATCGCGCGCACATAGGGCGCATACACCAGCGTGCCCAGGCCCAGTAACCCCAGTTGCAGCACCACCGCCGCCAGGTCGCCATGGGTACTGAGGTAGGCATTGAGCAGTATCGGTGCGGTGAACGGTACACTGGCGACCGCCGGCGACACCCAACCCACCTGCACCACCGTCAACGCCACCATGGCATTGACGGCGGGCACTAACAGAAACGGTAGGAACAAGCGCGGGTTGAGAATGATCGGCAAGCCGAACAGCAGCACCTCGCTGACGTTGAACAGCGAGAGCGGCAAACTCGCCATCGCCACCAGGCGCATGGACTGGCTCTTGGAAAACAGCAGGATCGCCAGCAGCAGGCACAACGCACCGCCCGAGCCGCCGATAAAAGCAAAGCTGCCCAGCAGGCCGCTGTTCAATACATACCTGATCGGCTCGCCCGCCGCCGACGCTGCGCTATTGAGCACCACGGCCTGGTCCAGTACATCGAACAGCGGCTGCATGGCGTACACACCGTGGATTCCGAAAAACCACAGCAATGAGTTCATCAGGGTCACGAACAAACCGCTGCCATAGGGCGACTCCAGGGCATCCAGTACCTGAGGCCCCTGAAGCTGCGCCACATACGGAACCTGCAACAGCGAGGACAACACAGCCACGAGCAACAGGGCCGTGATGAGGCCTGGCACCACCATATTGATCGTGCCCCTGAGGTTGTGCCCCACCAGGTCCTCGTTGACCAGGCGGGTCCAACGGAAACGGTGCAGCCAGGCAATGGCCGGCACATTGAGCAACGGTGAGGCGATAGCGATGAACAGCACGAACGTCGCCGAGGCCCGAGGGTATTCGCGCAGGATAAACGTCGCCACCACCACATGGGCCAGGCACAGGAATGCCACCGGCAGTTGTGGCAGGCGGTGCTGGATAGCCAGCATGTAACCGATGGAAGCGGCGACCAGCAGCGGGATCACTGAGCTGATCTGGTTGTGCAGCCCGGCCAGGAATGTCACCACCTGTGGGGCGAAGCCCAGTGCTCGGGCGCACTCGGACAGGATCAGAAACCCTGCCGACACCAGCAGGCAGGGCAGGATCCACAGCAGCCCTTCACGGATCGCACGCAATGACTCGGTACTGGCCAAGGCCGCCAGGCGCTGAGTAAGGAAAAGTTTGAATAGCGTTTGCGCCATGCCCCATCCCTCTGCCATCGCTCTCTGCCCCCAAGGGGCAGGCCCAAAAACCCTTGTCACGCTACACGCCCTGATGCCGTGAGCGAAAGACTTTTGCCACACTACCCGTCATTATTCCAAATCAATTTAGGCCCTTGTGGACGATCGGCGCCCCGACGCCGAGAACCTGCCGAGGGCTCCGATACCGTTCCCTTTCAGGAGTAAACCTTTGACCCCACCTGGCGATAACCACCAGCGCGCCCTGGATAGATTCCTGAGCGAACATCCGGACGTGGCTCTTGAACTCAACACCCTCAACCCGCTTGCGGCCCAAGCCAAGGGCGAAACCCTGGCGCAGTACCGCGATGAACGCCTGCATGAAGCCTTCGAAGCCGAAGCCGAGCGCCAGGGCCTGTTTGCCTGGGAATTGACCCTCAAGCTGACTGCGGACTCCCGCGAAGCCTTTGAGGCCCAGCGTCTTGAAGTGCATAAGGAAGTGGCGCAGATGGCCGGCCTGAGCTGGGCCGAGTACTGTCAATTGCATGACTTGCCCGGCTGAAACCCCAATGGCAGGCACCAGTACCGCCGCCGGCCATCCAGTGCCTCGCGCAACTCGGCGACGGAAACGCTGCGCCGCTGCGGATCCATGGCCAACGCTGAGTGCAGCGCCGACCAGCAATGCCTGGGCAATCGGCGCGGCCGCGGCAGTGGTCGATCGGGCTGGCGCTCACCCAGGCGCTGGCCCTGGGCCAATTCATAGATCACGCAGGCCGCACCATACAAATCGGCGCCCGCTGACAAGCCCCCACCCGCCATCAGTTCCGGCGCTGCATACGCGGGCGTCCAGGCGTTCAAACGGCTGCGGTTCAAGCCCGGCAGCCCGGCTGTCTGCTGCACTTTCGACCGGCCCAGGCCGAAATCGAACAAACGCACTCCCTGCTCACCCACGATGATATTGGCGGGCTTCACATCGCCATGGAGAATGCCCTGCTGGTGGGTGTACGCCAGCGCGTCCAACAGCTGCAAGGCCATGGGCTGCAGTTCCTGCCAGGGCACTCCTTGTGGACATTCCATCAGCAGCCGATCGAGGGTCATGCCGTGCAGCAACTCCATGGTGAAGAATGCCACCTGGTGCAGCGTGTCGACTTCGAAGGAAAACACCCGCACCACATGCTCATGCCGCAAGCGGCGTGTGAGGGCAAACTCGCTGTACAGCAGTACAGGGGCGTCAGGGCACGCGGAAAATGTTTCGTCCAAGCGTTTCAGGGCCACGCTGGAGGCGGGCTCACCGAACGTCTCATGCAGCAGGTCCCGGGCGCGATAGACCACTCCCATGCCGCCTGTGCCCAGCTTGCGTTCAAGCTGATAGCGCCCGGCAAGCAAGTTCGGCGAGCTTGCCTCCTCGCTCATGGCTGGATCACGACGGCCGTAAGGTCATCCCGCGCCGGCCCGCGTAACACGTCGTTGAACAATCGCTCCACCACCCGCCATGGTGTGCCTACGCTCATGGCGCTGCCCAGCTCGCCATGGCTGAGCCCCTGGTACAGGCCGTCGCTGCACAACAAAAATACATCCCCGGGTTGAGTACTGAGCTCCAGTACCTCCAGACTCAGTGCCTGTCGGGCGCCGATCGCACGGGTCAAGGCCCTCGCGCCCGGATAGACCCGAGCCTGTTCCAGGCTCAACTGCTGCGTATCCATCAGTTGCTGCAACACGGTATGGTCACGGGACAGCTGGTACAGCCGCTGCCCGCGCCACAGATAGCAACGGCTGTCGCCCACCCAAATGCAGGCCGCACGCTGGTCTTCGAGCAACAGTGCAACCACGGTACTGCCCATGATGCCCGCCGGACCGTCAGTCGGCGCCTGCCCCAGTTGGCTGTCGAGCCCGCGCAGGCAGCGCCGGACGGCCTCGACACGCTGATCAAAACTGCCCTGATCCGGCAGCGATGCAAGACTGCTGATTACCCATCGGCTGGCCACATCCCCGGCCTGATGGCCTCCCATTCCATCGGCGACCGCCCAGCACCCACGCTGGGGGCAATCGAGGAACGCATCCTCGTTGCGCGAACGCAACTTGCCTTGAACCGTGCGCCCGGCGCTGCGCCAGGTGTGCGCCGTGTTCACAGTTGCTCCGGCAGGCGGAAGGTGCGCCATGCCGCCATCTGGAACGGGCTCGGGTTGCGCTGGCTGGTGAGCAGGTAATTGGCGCGCAGCCCGGCCAGGTCGGCCTTGAGAATGTGCGCATCCCTGCCATTTGCCGGCTCACTCTGCATCAGGTCGAAGAAGCGGAACAACGACCACTCGCCGCTGTTTTTTTCGATCCCCAGCGGTCGCTCGGTACCCCGTTCCAGCACCAGGCTGCTGCGGCTGCCAGGCGTCTCGCCTGGCCAGTGGAAGGCCATAGGCACAATCGGCCCATGACGGTATTCCAAGTGTTGGTCACCCACTCGCAGGATCGCCCGGCTGACGGCTTGATCGAGACTGTAGGGCGCCAAGGTGAATCGAACGGCCCATTCACCCTGTTCCTCGGTGAAAAAGCCTTGCCGAATCATCTGGGCCCTGGCCAGTTGGTCCAACAGCGAGCGCGATATCGGCAGGCTGCGACCGTCCAGGCCCCGCAGTCGATACCGGTTGCCATCAGCGCTGATAAAAGGCCGCAGGTACGTTTCATAAAAGCGCGCCATGGAACCTCGAGGTTTAAAAAACGTCTGGAAATCGCCCAGGGCAACGTCACTGGTAGCATGCGCATTGAACGGGTAGCGACGCTGGATGGCCCTGGCGTAAAAACCATAGAGCTCGCTTTGGTAACGCTGGTTCACGTAGACATAGGTGCCATCGAGCAGATGACGCCAGGCGTGGTCGGCAATGTCTTCGAGCCAGCCCTTGAGCGGCAGCGGCAAGCGGGCGGCGGCATTACGCAGGTTGGCCAGAAGAGGCTGCTGCCCTTCCATGCGCTGCTTGACCCATGTAAACGCTGCCTGCTCCGGGGAACTCTCCCGGCTCAGCGACGACAATTGCAGGTGTAATTCATCGAGCAGCCGCAATGCCTGGGTCAGTTCAGCACCCGGGTTCTGTTCTTCATCAAGTAGCAGGTGCAGTGGTTCGAAGCGGCGCTGCAACGCACGCCGGGCCGTGTCAGGCAGCATCTGGCCCTGTAACGGTTTGACCAACGCACCGGACACCGTTGCACTTGACTCGCCGGCCTGCTGGCTCAGCGCCTCGACCCGATCATGGATCGATAACAGCCGGGTGTTTTCGCGAACCTGCTGCAACAGGCGCATCAACGCCGACTGGGCGGATATCAGGCTCGCCAGTTGGTCGGCGCTGTGCCGCAAACTGTCACTTTCCTGCAGGCGGACACGACCGAGGGCGTCACTCCAGGCATCGGCGTACTCACTCAAATAACGCTGTTCCAGTGCCTGCAGCAACCGGCGCATATCCATGGCGCTGAGGTCGGTACCTTCCCCAAGCACCCAGTTATCCTGGGCAATGGCATTGACCAGCGCAGGGCCCTGCTTTTCGAAATACTGCTGGTACCTTTTGGTGTAGAAACCGGGTATGGGCGGCTCAAGGTTGGCGAACACGCCGCCATCGGCCAGTCGCAGAGGCTCCAGGCTGCGGGCTTGTTCACGCAGTGCACGGTAGACCACCTCTGCCAGCGACTCGCCGCGTAATGCCTGGCGGGCCTGGGCCACCAGTGTATCGTTCAACGGGGCTGCGAACGGTTGCTCCAGTAATCGCCCAAGGTGTTCGTTCAAACGCGTCTGCGTCGAAGTGTCCCCCGCATAACGCGCAGACCAATGGCCTGCCATGTACTCCGCCAACCACGCGTTATCACGCCGTTCGCGCAGGTTGAGCATCAGGTACGCCCGCAAGCTGTCCAGCAACCGCTCGCGCTCGCCAAGGCTGGCCTGCACCTGTTCTTCAAGCAGGGTTGCCACGTGCGGCAGTAACTGATGGCGCAGGCTCTCGTGATAGGCATCGGTCAATAACGGACGACTCACCTGCCCTTGATACAAGCCGGCTCGATCAACCCAGCGGACCTCAGTGACAGGTGGAAACACGCGGGTCGCTGCCAGACGACTGTCCAGCAGCGCCAGCAATGCCCGGCTCTCGTCCGCATCAGCTTGGGCAGGCGCCGGCGTGTTCAGCGCCTGCAACTGCATCAGACGCTGATGATTGAATGAATAACTGTGCCCCCATAACCACCCCGCCATACCGATGACCAGCGCCGTGGCCAGCGCCAGCCCTCCTTGGCGTCGATGCAGGCGGCGGCGCTCGGGGGTATGCAGCCCGGCAAGATCGGCCTCGGCGAAGATCACCCGGCGGAACAAGCCCTGGACAAACTGCGAGCGCGTATCGCCCACGTTCGCACACGTCAGGTAGAACCCTCGCAGGCCATTGATACGCTGATAACGCTGAGCGGAAAAAGCCGTCTCGACAAACAGGCCCAAGCGGTCGCCCAGGCGTGCGACCTGCCGAGGAAAATCCAGCATGCGATCGCGGCGCTCGCCGCTACGCTCCTGATGCAAGCGCGGGATCAGCTCCGCCCCCAGGCGTTGGAGCAGCGCCTCGAAGGCCTCGCGCACCTGGGCAATGTCGGATCCGGACGTGCCCGCCACCAGGTGCCCGCCCAATATGTCTTCCGTGCCGTCGCCCTGCTGCGCATCAAAAAACTCGGCGAACCCTGGCAAACGGTCGGCCCGGGTCAACACCAGATAAACCGGCACATCCACATGCAGCGTCTGCTGGATGTCCTGCAAGCGAGTATGGACATGACGCGCGTGGAGTTCCAGGTCATGCTCATTGCCCCCCCAAAGCGTATCCACCGACAACGTCACCACAACGCCGTTGAGCGGGCGAGCCCGACGGCGCGACCTGAGCAGACCGAGCAGCGTCGACCATCCCGCCGCATCCACCGTACGGTCAGGCTGGTCCAGATAACGTCCGGCAGTCTCCAGCAGCACGGCGTCATCGGCGAAGTACCAGTCGCAGTAGGCCGTTGCACCTGGTATTGGCGACTCGGCCCGATCGAGTGGGAACTGCAATCCATTGGCGGCCAGCAGATGGGTCTTGCCACTGCCTTGCTGGCCGATCAACAGGTACCAGGGCAGCGCATTGCGCCAACGCTCACTGCGCTCACCGTAGCGGCGGGAGGTTTTCAGGGTTTGCAGCGCCTCCTTGAATCGCCCGCGTACCTGACTTTGCTCATCGTGGATCAGCCCCTGGCGCTGATGATGCGCCTGGTGTTCCGGCTGGTTGAGCCGCGTGGCGCGCCGTGCGCCTACCACCACCATTGCCAGTCCCCACAGTAGGAACAGGCCACAGATGGTCAGCAAGCGAGCCGTCGCGCTTTGCCAGAACCGATGGTCATCCACTGCCAGCAATGGTCCGAAAAACCACACCAGCAATGCGCTGGACAGCACCAGCAACAGGCTCCATAACCAAATCTTGCGCAGCAGCGTGCCCGCGCCCTTGAAGAATGCGTTCATTCATTGCTCCCAGCGTTACAAGGGCGTCCGAGCCTGGTCCGACGCCAACGATTGAAAAGGTTGCAGCACCGTCATGCGCTCCGTGCCCAGCACCCAGGCAAACCCTGAGTACATCGCCAGCAAACAGGCCAGTCCAACAGCAATGAGCCACTTGGCACAGAGCATGCGCACCGGCACGGCGCGGACTTTGCCTGCCACCGATGGCGCGGCCATCGAGAGCCGATCGCCCCGCACATGCCTGATCTGCCGGTACAGCGCGTCGCGTACCCCTTCCAGCTGAGCACCTCCCCGCTCCATCACGCGGTATTGGCCTTCGAACCCCAGTGACAGGCACAGGTACATCAGCTCCAGCATGGCCACGTGCTTGACAGGGTCACGGGACAATCGCTCCAGCAGCAGGAAAAACTTCTCGCCGCCAAAGGTTTCGTTGTGAAAGCGACTTAACAGGCTTGACCTGGACCAGTCGCTGCAACGGCCCCACGCGGTGGTGACCACCGCCTCGTCAATGACGCTGCACAGCACATAGCGCGCCGACATCACCTGACCCTCCTCACCCCCCAGGTGCAGGGCGTGCGCTTCAAACGTCGTGATGCCCGAAGACAACCGGTCGTTGAGGGTCTGCAGGCTCTCACGGCCGGAGCTGCCCTTGAGCTGCACCACCTGCGACAACAGGTCCCAAGCCGCCGCCACCAGGATGTTGGGGCCCACAGTCAGACTCTGCGCGCTGTGCAGCCGGGCGGTATAGATCATCCTGTCCTCCAGCTGCTCGAAACGCGGCGGCGATGGGAAATCCGTCACCGCCCCCTGCGCCGGACCGCGTCCCTCGCGATCAAGCAAGACGGTTTTTTCGTCCTGCGGGTATTCACTGTCCATCCTCATAGGGTTCAGTTCCTGATAGCCCAGAAGTTGAGTTCCAGCTCGGTAAACTCGCCGCTGGCATGCAGGGCGAATCCACCTGACTGCTCCAACTGCGCGATGTCCTGGGCGCTGAGCTCGAGCATGAAATAGGTCTTGCCCGCGTGGAACGGAATCTGTCGCGGCGCTACGGGCAACGGTTTGATCCTGATACCGGTGAGATGCAGGTTGACCAACTCGCGGATGCGCTCCACAGGTCCAATCTTGAGATGCGCCGGCAGCCGGTGACGCAGCGTTTCCGAATCACACTGGGCGGTTGCCGCCAGGATGAACGTCGCCGTCCCCAGCAACTTGAGGTCACTCACCGGGCATACCAGCACACCGTACTGACGGGGTTGCAGCGTCAACTCAATGGCATGCTGCTCCAGCACCATCGACAGCACCGCGCGCAGGCGCTCCATCAATCCGCGAAAGCTCGCGCCTTGATCACCATGCTGGTAACGCACCTCCAATTGGGCGCGCTTGCTGTCGGTGGCGAACGTGGCCAATTCCCCAAGGATCGACAGCAGCTCGCGATACAACGTTTCCGGGCGCACCTGGGCCTGGCTCATAAAGTGGCGCAACATCAATTCAGCGCGATTGATCAGTTGCAGCATCAGAAGATCGCCCACCTGCGCACCGGCCGACGCGCCATTACCTTGGATGCGCGCGGCAATCGCGTCTCCACGGCTGGCCAACAGACTGATGACCTCCTTGACGCACGACGACACATACCCGGAACCCTGCAAAAAGATGAACGTCGGCACAAAATCGGTATCCAGTCGCACGCCGCCTTCACGGGTGCAGTCCAGCACCTGAGCGACCTGCAGCTTCACATGGAACGGATCACCGGAATGCTCCCCCAGCATCAGGCGCAGGTCCGGACGCGCACAGCTGATCTGGCAACGGGCATCGACACCGGCATTGGAGTCCCCGATCTCCATTTCACAGGCAACATAGCGCGCCAGGATTTCGTGTTGCTCCGACCTGCGCACTTCAATCTGATTGTCGGTAACCAGCGGCAACGCCAGGTACACGGCTTGCCGACCGACGTTGGCAGGCACTTGCAATACCAGAGGTTCCATCGCGCCATTGAGTTCGAACAGGCTACCGTCCGGCAATAGGCCGCTGGCCTGGTTGACGACCACCTTGCCCAGGTTGAGGTACTGCACATCGATGTCCAGGGTCAGGAACCCCCAGGCGTCGCTGCCCAGCAAGCGCGTTCGGTTGAGCTGCTGATGATAGTAGCGGTCGCTGTGCTGCAAGTGCTGGGGCCGCAGCAACATGCCTTCCTGCCAGATAACGTTATGAATGTGCATCTCAATCCTCCGTCCGACCGGTCTGCGGGGCGGCCATGCGAATACCGTTCTGGTCCAGCATTATTCTGGCCCGCGTCCGTTGCTGGGGGGCAACAGGCAGCACCAGTCGCCATTGCACATGGGGCAGGTCGCGATAGGCCGCCAGTACGCCGACATAGCGGCTTTGGGGCTCGACACTGAGTTTGAGCATCAACCGTTCACCGGGCCGCAGCTCCAGCTCTTCGCTGCTGACCCAGTCCTTGGGCAGGGCCTGCTCGGCCCGTCCATAGAGGCTGAAAAAGTCGGCATTCTCGAATGCCACGGGGTGCCGCAGCGCAAGCAAATGCACCACCACCGGTGAAGGACGGCCATGAAGGTCGGGGTTGACCTCGTCACTGGCCATCAACGCCAGGTCCAGCTTGGTCAAGGTCGAAAAGGGTGAAACGCTGCTGCAGCCGGTCAACATGCCCAGTGCCAGCAGTGTTGATGCAACGGTGGTTAGATACATGAACGTCATCCCGGGTAAGCCGCATGCAGGCTGGAGACCAGGCGCACCTGCTCTTCGTAGGCCTTGCAAAAGTCGTTGCGTAATAATTGATCGCCCAACGACGCCTCGTCGGTCAGCCGTCGGTAATAGCGCTGGTACGCCCGCCAATGAGCGCCATCGGTGAGGAGCCTGGGCGGCTTGCCCTCGCGTTCGAAGCACAGCAGCAGATGACCTGGAGCAAAGGCCGCCAGCGCGCTGCGAACGACGGCACCGCAGGCCACCACCAAGGCCAACTGATGAATCTGCAGGTCCCGGCAGGCGTGGGCCACCGCCCGTTCGGGCGGCAGATGCCCCAACTCACCGTCCCCCAACAGCGCCGTCAAGGCCGCCTGGGCGTCTGGACAATCCACCAAGGGGTTCTGCCGCATAAGCGCCGGGGAGGTCCAACCCAGGTGCACCTCACTGCTCAACTCGTCGCGAGTTCGCAGGCTTTGCTGCAAACCTTCGATGGCTTGCCTGAACAACCCGGCCACCTTGATCGCAAGGGCCTCGCGACCCGACGTATCGAGCGCACCCACCTCCATGCCCAACGCCTCGCCGAACTGCGCCCAGAACGTCTCAGGGACTGCGGATGCAGCCACAACGGGCTGCGCAGGTACTACGTCACTGACAGGCTCAGCCCATTGCGGTACGACCAGGTGGTCCTGGTCCACGGTTCCCGGAGAGAACGCTTGGGCGGTCGATTCCGTCAACGTGTTCAATGCCTCCAGCTCTTGCGACGACTCGCCGCGTCGTTGTTCGCGATCCAGTGCCTGAATCGGGTCCAGCCCCAGGAAAGCATCGTCTGGAATCACCTCGCTCCGCCCGAGCGGCGGTCGTTGATGCTCGATCAGTCGGGCACGAATTTCCAACGCCCCCAGTTGGTATACGTCTGCATCACTGATCTGCCGCGCGTGCCCCTTGCGCAAGCGCTCCAGGCTGCCGGATACGCCGATACCGTTGCTGCTGATATCCGTCAAAAAGTAATGGCCGCCGCGAAAACTGACCAAGCCATGGTGGCTGGATATCAAGCGTGCGGTGTCGGGGATGACCCAGTCACACGCCGTCCCACGGCCGATCACACCGCCGACACCATCAAAGGTTTTACGGGCTGGCGGCTCGCCACTGGCGGAGCACACTTCAAGCACTAACTGCATGGCAAGGCTCCCCTGTTCAATGGCCACGACGGCTCGCCTGGGGGTCACCCAGTGGACGGTAGTCAGCATCGTCAAAGACATAATTGGCGTTACAGCCACCCAGCAAACACAGCACAAGCGCCACGGCTTGCCACGGACGAAGAGGCATCAGGAATCTCCCATGAAAGTAAGGTGTCCACGCATACGCTATTCAGCATTCCTCTCGAACATCGCCAACCGGGATCTTCAAGCGTGCCAGGCGGTAGAGCAGCGTGCGTCGTGCGACACCCAACTCCCGCGCGGTACGGGTACGATTGCCACGGTTCTTGTGCAGGCAATCAATCAGGAACACCCGCTCCACTCGCTCCAGGCGTTGACGCAACGTTGCATCGACAGCATCGTTGGCGGGTGCCGGTGACAGGGGCAGGTGCGCCGGCAGGATCACACCGTCGTCACAGAGCAGTACCGCGCGCTCCACCAGGCATTTGAGTTCTCGCACATTGCCGGGGAAGCCATGGCTGGACAGTTGATCCAACGCCGCACTTGACCAGGCCACCGCTACGCGACCCAGCGCAACGCAGGCCTTTTGCGCAAAATGCCGAGCCAACAGCAACGCATCGCCATCACGCTCACGCAAGGCCGGTAACTCAATGGGAAACTGCGCGAGCCGGTAATACAGGTCCTCGCGAAAGCTGCCCTGGGCGACCATCGCGGGAAGATCACGGTGCGTCGCGGCAATAATGCGTACATCGACCTTATGGGCCGTACTGGCACCCAATGGGCGAATCTCGCCCTCCTGTAAAACCCGCAATAACTTGGCCTGCAACGACAACGGCATATCGCCGATTTCATCGAGTAACAATGTGCCGCCATGAGCGGTGTCGAACAAACCGGTGTAGTTGCGTTCAGCCCCCGTGAACGCCCCCTTGCGATAGCCGAACAGTTCGCTTTCCAGCAACCCTTCGGGAAAGGCTGCACAATTTTGCACCACGAAGGCTTTACCACTGCGTGGGCCGGCGGTATGGATGGCGCGCGCCACCACCTCTTTGCCGGTACCGGTCTCGCCATGCAGCAGCACGGTGTAGGGCGTATTCAGCACCTTGCCGATCAAGCGGCACGTTTCATCCATGGCCTTGCTGTTGCCGATCAATCCGAACCTGGCACAGGATCCCGGCGTGCGACACGTAGGCGGCGTGACATTCACCCCAGGACTCAGACGCTGCATCAGTGCAAGCTGCCTCAAGGCAAAGCTGCCCAGTTGAGTCAATGAGCGGGTGTAGTGCTCCAATTGTTTCGGACGCCGGCTGGCGCACAGCAACACGCCCGCGAGAGTCTTGTGCCGACCGAACAACGGCATGCACGTCAACGATTGCCAAGGCGTCGCCATCGCCGGAAGGAACCGGCTTTCATAGACGCTGTTTTCCAGGTCCTCAAGACTCAAGGCTGTGCGCTGACTGAGCACATACTGCAACAGCTGCTCATGTTGGAAATCCACGCCTGAAGCCAGCTCGCCGGATGGCAGCTCCTCTGGCAAATGCTGGGCAATCAGTGCAAGCCGACCCGTCGCCTCGTCGCGCCAATACAACTGGCTGAGTTCGCACTGGCTCAATTGGGCTACCGCCGCGGCACACAGGTCCGGCAAGGTTGTCGCGTCACCATCGATCCCCAGGCGGGTGAACCAACCCAGCATCGCGTCGGCGTACCCCGAGAGATGGGGCAACCGGTTGAAAGCATCTTCCGTCATTGGCTGACCTCACAGACAGGACAACCGCTGCCATCCAGGCCGGCATGCACCCGGGACAGCGATTCGCCCCCGGCCATGGCCTCCAGCAAACGATCCGTCACCTGCGCCAGCAAGTGTGCGTCGATCCATTGATCGATAGAGCGGGCACCGCTGTCACCGTCAGCGCAACGCTCGGCGACACAGGCAACCAGTTCGGGCGTATAGCTGAAGGTGAGCTTGCGCAGTTGCAGCCTTTGCCCCAGATGTTCCAGCTTGAGCCTTGCCAGGTCATGCAGGACTTCGCCCGTGATCGGGTAATACGGCACGACATGCATTCGCGCCAGTAAGGCAGGCTTGAAGTGCTTGCGCAGCAACGGACGAATGGCTTCTTGCAGGACCGCCTCAGCAGGTCGCCGGTCACCTGCGCATAATTGACCGATGCACTCGCTGCCCAGGTTGGAGGTCATCAGGATCAGCGTGTTGCGAAAATCGATTTCCCGCCCTTCCCCGTCATTGGCCAGTCCCCTGTCGAAAATCTGATAGAACAGGTTCACTACTTCCGGATCAGCCTTCTCGACCTCGTCCAGCAGCACGACCGAATACGGGCGTTGGCGCACGGCCTCCGTCAACACGCCGCCCTCGCCAAAACCGATATAACCGGGTGGAGCGCCAATCAGCCGGGAAAGGGAATGCTTTTCCTGGAACTCCGACATGTTAAGGGTGGTGACAAAACGCCGACCGCCGTACAGCAGGTCACCGAGGGCCAGGGCCGTCTCGGTCTTGCCCACACCACTTGGGCCAACCAGCAGGAATACGCCGACCGGGGCATCCGCCTTATTGAGCCCGGTGGCAGCCGCGCGCAGGTTGCGTTCAAGTATCTGCACGGCGTGCTCCTGACCGAGGATGCGCGAACGCAATGCATCGGCAAAGCCCAACACCCTTTCACTGCTTTCCAGGGCCAGTCGTTCGACAGGAATACCCGTCCAGGCGCTGACGACCTGTGCCACCAGACGTGGACAAACCTCAAGGCCGGCCAATGGCTGGCCGTTTTGTTGCGCGTGCAGTACCTGGCGCTGTTGGGCCAAGGCATGTTCAAGGGTGTCGGTGTTCTGCCCTGCACCACGAGCAGCGTCCAATTGCTGGCGCAGCGCGAGCACCTGCTGCGCCGATGCCCGCTGTTCCAACCAGTGTTGCTCCAGATGTTCACGCTCGCGCTCCACGGTCTCCAGGCGCAGGTTCAACGCGTGCAAGGCCTGCTCGTCCACCGGCAGCCCGGCGTCCCTGTCGCGATTCAACGCCTGGCGCTGTCGCGCGCCTTCCGCCTGCTCGGCGTAAAGGCGTTGCAATGCCTCGGGCGCCGTCTCCCAGCTGGTTCTCATGCGGGCGCAGGCGGTGTCCAGCACATCCACCGCCTTGTCGGGCAACTGCCGCCCAGCCAGGTAGCGCGCGCTCATGTGGGCTGCCGTGACAATGGCATCATCCCGCACATACACGCCATGGCTGCGCTCATACGCCGGAACCAGGCCGCGCAGGATCGAAACCGCCTGTTCAACACTGGGTTCGCCGACCTGCACGGGCTGGAAACGCCGCGCCAATGCCGGGTCTTTTTCGAAGTACTTCTTATATTCCGACCACGTGGTGGCGGCGATGGTACGCAACTCGCCACGGGCCAGGGCGGGCTTGAGCAGATTGGCAGCATCGGACCCACCTGCCTGGGCGCCTGCGCCCACCAGTGTATGCGCCTCGTCGATAAACAGGATCACCGGGGTTGGCGAGGCGTTGACTTCATCGATCACGCCTTTGAGGCGCCGTTCGAATTCCCCCTTGATCCCGGTGCCGGCCTGGAGCAGGCCCATATCCAGGGTCAACACCTGTACGTGTTTGAGCGGCTCCGGCACCTCTGCGCTGGCGATACGCAGGGCAAGCCCTTCAACCACAGCGGTTTTACCCACCCCGGCTTCGCCAACCAGGATTGGATTGTTCTTGCGCCTGCGCACGAGTATGTCGATCAATTGGCGGATTTCGGCATCGCGACAAAACACCGGGTCGATACCGCCCTCCCGGGCCTGGCGGGTCAAGTCATGGGTAAAACGCGCCAGCAACGCATCGCCGCCCGGCACAGGGTCGAGTTCAGGCACCTGGCTCAACAAATAACTGCACACACGCTGTGCATCCAACCGACTCAGTACCGCCTGATAACCACTGTCGGCATGTTGTAACGGGTAACGCAACAGCGCCAGTAACAGAGCGCCGTGATCAACGTCCGCCTGCCGAAGCTCCAGGCGGGCCACCATCAGGGCGTGCTGCAGCCATTGCACCAGGGCCTGGGCAAACACCGGATTACACGAGGCATTCGTGCCAGCTTTGGGGTGCAGGGCCGCCTGCAGTTCGCCTGGCTCGACACCTGCATCCACCAACGCCCTTACCAGAGTACCGTGGGGGTATTCCAGCAGGGTCAACAGCAGGTCCTCCACCAACACTTCCCTGCCGCCGCGGGTCACGCAACGTTCCGCCGAGCGCTCAAGGTCTCGGCGCGCCTGGGGAGTTAATTTCTGGATAAGTTGCTGCAGGTCCACATTCTTCATAATCATTCATCCCTAATCAGCGTTGCTGGCCACAATGACCACACCGTCGGCACACCCATGGGCC
The DNA here is from genome assembly GCF_001702295.1 of Pseudomonas sp. S3E12. Taxonomy (NCBI): domain Bacteria; kingdom Pseudomonadati; phylum Pseudomonadota; class Gammaproteobacteria; order Pseudomonadales; family Pseudomonadaceae; genus Pseudomonas; species Pseudomonas sp. S3E12. The sequence goes on along the minus strand of NZ_MBDT01000035.1, from coordinate 112,272 downwards.
AGCCAAGTGGTCCAGCCGAGGCGGCAGACGTTGTGTTCGCCGAGGTGCAACGGCCTAATCTCCTCCTTGAGCAGTACCAGACGCAGGTCATAGGCCAGAGGGTCGCGCACCGTCAGCCGTAGCAATGCGCACAACAACGGGTAGTCCACACCCGTGGGTAGAAACTCATGGAAACGCTGCCAGCCCAGGTCCTGCACATGCACCCTGAACTTGCCGCTGCAGTCGGTGACCCGACAACCCAGCACCTGGTCATGACCGAGCACACTGTTGGTAGCACCCAGCCGATTCTGCTGGGGGACGGCAATGACCACCGAGCGTTCCACCCACTGCTCGACGAACAAGCGGGTGTGCTTGAAGTAGTAACGCAGCACCGTCTCGATCAAGGCTGCCGAATGGGCCCGCAGGCTGAGCAACCCCAGGTAGGGTAATAGCCGTTTGCAGTTCAATTGGGCAGTCGCGCGCAGGTGATGGCCCTTCAACCCGATCAGGGCAAACATCTGCTCGGAAAAGACATCCCGGGCGCCAGCCTGGAAACACGCCCGGTAGCGGTACTTGCGCCAGATCGGCAGCATCAGCCGCTGCAACCGATGATGAAACAGGTCGAGAAAGTCCCGGGTAGCCTGACCTCCCGCACCGTCAACAATCGCCTGCTCGCCATAAAATGCCGGCAATGGCGAACCTGAGCCGCACAGCCCCAGCACGTTGAGGCAAAGACGCGCGCGCAATTGACCGTGTTCAACAAAAAACTCCACCCGTTCAATATCATGACCGGGGAAACCAAGACCTGGGTTGGCTTGAAACTCCAACTGGTCATACAGCGCGTCGTCATCCAGCATCGGATGAGCATCGCGTAAACGCCTGATCACCTGCAAAACCGCCTGGAACAGCGAGTATTCGCGGATGACGCTGGACAGTGCCGTCAAAGCAGGGGCTGCTGGCCCATCCGGGGTGGCCATAGGTACACGTCTCCTTGTGTGCTGATGACTCGCAATTCGTGATAGGTATTAAGGCTGGCGTAAAGCGCGAAGAATTCGTTGAGCACCGACGCGAACACAAACACCTCGCCCTGGCCAAGAAAACCTTGTGGATCAATCGTCAGGTCGATTCGTAAGCCCCTGACCGGCAAGCCACGGTGCAGTCGGTCAACAGCCGAGTGCCTGATGGATCGCATTGCGCCAAGCTTTCGCTCACTGACTTTCTGCGCCTGTCGGTCGTGGTAGCGCGGCAGGTCGTAGGTTTCGAGGATGACCTGCAAGGCATTGATGTCGCTCAATGACAGGTAGTTGAGCGACATGTTGCTGATGAGCCGCCAGAGAAAATCCTGCTCCAGGGGCGGCGAAAAACTCGCGGTCGGCGTGCAGATATTACGAAACGACAACCCTTCCGGTGTCTGCTCGCAAGCCTGGTTGATCTCCCCGATCTGAAGCAGCCGAGGCAGGTCGTGGTTGGTACACGTCAGCTCGACCGACAGGGTTTCCGGGCCAAGCTCCGGTGCATTGGAAAAACCTAGCCAGGTATCGAGGCCCGCGTGCTGTGCCGATGCATGTTGGCGAATGCTGTAGCTGGCGGAGGCCGCCGACAGTGCGTTATCGCTGTCATGCTCGAAGGATTCGAACGGTACGTAGGTCCGATATCCCGACCCGCCGGGACGCCAACCGGTGACACTGTCCACGGAAAATACACAGGCGTTTTCCCGTGAGTATTCCCCCGGTATCACCAGGTATTCGTCCTGCTTGCCGTCCAGGCGGATCGGTACGGCGTCATGTTTGAACAAATTGGCGATGGGCGTGCAGTACAGCTTCACGTTGTCCAGGGTGGGGTGATGGGGCTCACGCCATGGGTTGCGCAGTTTGAAACGCAGCACCACTGCACGCACCTGCTTGAGCAACTCATGGGGCAAACCGTGCAGTACATCCAGCCCCACCACGTCGACAAACAGGTACTTGTCAGGAAAGGCGAAGTACTCCTGCAAATGACGATATCCATGAAAGGTATTCATTGGATACGGAATCAACGCCTGCTCCTCGCTGAATCCCACGGGACGTACCGGGTCGGCGCCCAATCGCAACGAGAGGGGTTGCCCATCCTCGCCAATGACCGGCAGGCCATCGCGGCCCAAAGGTAGCAACTCGATACCCTCGAGATGACGCAACAGGCTCAGGTACAACCCTTGGCCGATGTAGCGGTCACCCGCCAGGTGCAGGCGTAGTTGATCGAACGTCCATTCACTGAAGTTGCCCTCGGCACTCATGCCCAGGCGCAGGCTCAACAGCGCATCTTCACCCTGGACGCTGTAATCCAGGGCGCTCAGTTGCAGCGGCAGGACTTGGGTGGCGTAACAGGTACGGAAGCGGCAACGCTCGCCCTTGACGGCGGCACTTTCGACCGGGGTATCCCGCGCGACCATCACCCCAGGGCCGACGTGCTTCAACGGATCAAACTGCAAGATGCTGAACGCGGGCATCGGCCGCATGTAGTTGGGCCATAGCAAATGCATCAAGGAATGAGTCAGCTCAGGCAGCTCATCATCCAGTTTCTGGCGCAAGCGACCGGTGAGAAACGCGAAGCCCTCCAGCAAACGCTCCACGTCCGGGTCCTGGCCAGGGTCGGCAAGAAACGGCGCGAGCGCAGGGTTGCGTTCAGAGAAACGCCGCCCGAGTTGGCGCAACGCACTCAGCTCGCTCTGGTAATAGCGATTAAAGGACATCCGGCAAAACCTCAACCCGTCCGGGCTCGCAGAGTCGTGCAACGAACACCACAGGCTGCTTGACACCCGCCGCCATCAGCGTGGCCTCAATGGAGAACGCCTGGGCCAGAGGGTCGTGATCGCGCGGCAATGCCGTAACCCGCACCTGCTTCAATCGTGGCTCGTAGGCCCGTATGAATCGCTCTATCAACAAGCGCGACTGGCTTAATGACTCATGCAGGCTCTGGTTCATGTCATTAAGATCGGGCAAGCCGTAGTCCGGTAATGTCTGAACACTGCCCGCACGGATACTGAGCATTTTCCCCAGGTGACTGGCAATGGACGTCACGCCACAGGCATGTACGGCCGCCGGGCGTTCGAGGCGCTCGAAAAGGCTATGTTTGTGGGGCATTCCCTGACCTTCTTTCATTCTTTGTCGAGCTTGCCAACCAGAGACAGGGTGAAGTCCGCCCCCATGTACTTGAAGTGCGGTCGCACACTCAGTTTGACGCGGTACCAGCCAGGCTCGCCCTCTACGTCACTGACAACGATGCGCGCCGCTCGCAACGGGCGCCGCCCACGCACTTCGGCGCTGGGGTTTTCCTGGTCGGCGACGTACTGGCGAATCCACTTGTTGAGCTCCAGCTCGAGGTCTGTGCGCTCTTTCCACGAACCCAGCTGTTCACGCTGCAATACCTTCAGGTAGTGGGCCAGCCGGTTGACAACCATCATGTAGGGCAACTGGGTCCCCAGGCGATAGTTCAGCTCCGCGTCCTTGCCCTCTGCGCTGATGCCGAACTGTTTGGGTTTCTGCACCGAACTGGCGGAAAAAAACGCGGCATTGTCACTGCCCTTGCGCATCGTCAAGGCAATGAAGCCCTCTTGCGCAAGTTCATATTCGCGGCGATCGGACACCAGCACTTCGGTGGGAATCTTGGTTTCGATTTCGCCCATGCTTTGGAAGTGGTGCAACGGCAAGTCTTCCACGGCCCCTCCGCTCTGCGGACCGATGATGTTCGGGCACCAGCGGAACCGCGCGAAGCTTTCGGTCAGGCGTGTGGCGAAGGCATAGGCGGTATTGCCCCACAGGTAATGCTCGTGGCTGCTCACCACGTTTTCCTGGTAGGCAAAGGTCTTGACCGGGCACTCAAGGGGATCATAGGGCGTACGGAGCAGGAAGCGCGGGACGGTCAGGCCGATATAACGCGCATCTTCGCTCTGGCGAAAGCTTTGCCATTTGACAAATTGCGGCCCTTCGAAATGGTCCTTGAGATCCTTGAGGTCAGGCAGTCCTGTGAAGCTTTCCAGCCCGAAGAACGCCGGCCCAGCTGCTGCGATGAAAGGCGCGTGCGCCATGCACGCGACGCTGGCAGCGTATTGCATCAGTTTCACATCGGGCGCGCTGGGGGACAGAAAGTAATTGGCAATGATCGCGCCCACGGGCTGACCACCAAATTGACCGTACTCAGCGCTGTAGACATGTTTGTACAACCCGGATTGAGTCACTTCCGGTGAATCTTCGAAATCCTCCAGCAAATCTTGCCGGGAGACGTTCAACAGTTCGATCTTGATGTTTTCACGAAAATTGGTGCGGTCGACCAGCAATTGCAAACCTTTCCAGGAAGCTTCCAGGGCCTGGAACTCCGGATGGTGCAGGATTTCATCCATTTGCTGGCTGAGCTTCATATCGATCTCGGCAATCATTCGGTCGACCAGGCGCTTCTTGACGGGCTCGCCGTGGTTCTGTGGTTTGATCAACTCCTCGATAAAGGCCGAGACACCCCGCTTGGCAATGGCATAGGCCTCGTCATCCGCACTCAGCAGTGTTTGGGCAATGATGTTGTCGAGGATGCTGTAATCCTCACTGGTGTGTTCCGGTATCGGATTCTGTCGGGTGGTCATGCGGTCAGTGTCCTTTTACTGAAATGTCAGGCGGTGTGGTCGCTCAGCTCCAACTCGGCCAATACCCGGGCGCGGGACTCGTCATCCGCCAGGGCGTGCTCAATGGCTTTGCGAAAGCTTGGTGTATTGCCCAGCGGCCCTTTGAGCGCCATGAGTGCTTCACGCAATGCCATCAGCTTGTGCAATTCGGGTATCTGCTCCACCAGGTTCGCGGGATTGAAGTCCTTCATGGCATTGATCCGCACCTCAATGGCCAGCTCCTCGACTTCAGCACACTCCTGCAGGCGATTGGGTACGTTCAGCGTCAGGCTTAATGCTTGCTTGGCCAGCACTTCATCAAGGGTGTTCTTGTCGATGGCAATGGGCTTGCGGTCTTCAAGCTTGCGTACATCCTCACGCTGGGTGAAGTCACCCAGCACCAGCAGCTTCAACGGCAGTTCAACTTCATCCTGCGCACCGCCGATGGCAGGCTTGAAGGTGATATTGATACGTTCCCTGGGCGCTACCGAACCTTCTTTGGCCATCGTGTTTCTCCTTTTCCAAGTGGCTCGAAAGCCTATTCAAGTACCGCTTCAAGATCGAAGAGGCACAGCCTGCGATGGGTGTCTTCCTTACGCTCGCGTACGGCCTGGTTTTGTGGCAACACGTCACAGCAACGGTGCAGCAACTGGATGACTTGCAAGGCCAACTCCGGCTCCCAGTGCTCCAGGCCCCTGCGTTGCAGCTCGTTGTCGAGGTGTTCGAGCTGGATCTTCGCCAACTCGTGTTTGCCCGCCTGCCCGCACAGGCGCGCCTGGGCAAGTCGCCAATGAAAACGGGCACGATCGCTATGAGCCGCATGCATGCCTTGCTTGAGTTCATGGACGGCCGCCTTGAGCCCGTCCTGGCGCAGCCGCAGCCGTGCCACTTGCAAGGCCACCTCCCAAGGCTCGGCGTCGGCATCCGCCACGGTCGGTGATTCGGGCCATTGCAGATGACGCGCAACCTGCTGCGCGATCCAGTCACGCGTGGGACCGTCGGCAAAAGGAGCGCCATCGTGAAAACGAAACTCGGGCAGGTGGGGCAGGCGCTGCAGCAACAGGGCGAAGTTCACTTCCAGCTCAGTCATGGCCAGGTCGGCCTGCAGGGCTTCCAGGCACTGCCAGACCATGTACAACCCGTCGAACCAGAACAGCGCACCGGCGAGGCTGGCCTCGAGCTCGAGCATCAAGTCGGTGTAATGACCTTGGGCAAGCCGCTCCTGGTAACGCTTGAGCTTGTCGGGTGCAGGCCCGCGCAAGGTGGTGATCCGTTCGCTGTCAGCGTCCGGGTAGCTGACGAGGGTCAGCCAGGTTAGCGCCCGGTTCAGACGCAGCGCGCGCAGGTCGGTGGCGTTCTGGCGTAACCACCAGGCACACAGAGGACGGGCCTGATCCTGTAAGGCGCGCAGCAACTTGTGGGCATCTTTCTCGGTGCTCACCACGACCTCGGCATTCTGCAACAGGGTGGTCACCTGCTTGACCTGCTCCTGCGCGGCAACACCGCCCAGGGTCGCGACCGGAGAATCGCCTTGCGCAGCACGCTCCAACCGCTGGGCCAGTTGCCTGCGAATCGGCAGGAACGGCGACGCGCTATCTTCAAGGCGCTCGACACAACACTCATCGAGACACACCAGATGTTCAAGCACGGATTCGAACAAGGGCTGCTGGTCCTGCAGCGACAGGCTTTGCGCGAAGAGGGGCTCGAGGCGCCCCGCCAGCCAACTGAAGGCTGCGCCACGAGTACGCGGTTTTTCGGGATAGACCGCGGACCAATGATGCACACAGAGATAGCGCAATAACCCAAGGCCGGCCAACAGTCCTGGAAAGGACTTCTGTTGATGCAATGCCCAGGTCAGCCAGACGACAATCCGCAGATCCTTGGATTGTTGACGCAACAGGTATTCACCGGTTTCCAGGACCTTCTGCCAGTCGGTCTGGACGCCCCCATGAATGGATTGCGCCTTGCCCAATTCGAACTCCAGAATTTCATACTCACTTGAATAGCGCATATCGCTGCCGGCAAAACTCGTCAGCGTGCAGGGCGACCGTGCAAGTTCAAGGTAGTCGTTATAAAGTTTTTCTGAATAAGACATTCGGCACAATTACCCAAAACAAAAAAGTCAGAGCATTAATATTTAAACCATCTATCAAATCGCCATCTAACCTTCGCCCCACCGCTGCAAAGTTCGTAAACCTTAGCCATGCAAACAGCATTCAACAAGCAGAGCCCCAACACTTAAGCCGTTTCCTACAACCACCATAATTCGAGGCCTGCGCAGGGTTTTGCGCAGTTAAACCTTCATCTGGCCCCGAGCATCTTTGCCTAGCCCAATACCAACAACCCCAATTCCATGAGCAACTAAATGCGCACTTATGCGCAACGTATTCTGCATATATTCGATTAAATCACCCTCCCCCGAGCAAAAAGCCGCTCCGTTAACCGCTGACGCCAGTGTTTTTATTGAGCCTGATACTTTCGGGCACGCTTCTTGTTAATGAGAGTTGCCCGACCGGCACCATGACCGGTTGGAACAACTCATCAATCAGGCAAGGAAACCCGTCATGCCAACACCCGCGTATCTTTCCATCACCGGTGTCAAACAAGGTTTGATTACGGCAGGCACATTTACCCAGGACTCGGTAGGCAACATTTATCAGGAAGGTCATGAAGACCAGATTCTGGTCCAGGCCTTTGCTCATCAAGTAATCATCCCCCGCGATCCGCAGTCGGGTCAGCCGACAGGCCAGAGGGTCCATAAGCCGCTGATGATCAGCAAGGTCTTCGATAAGTCATCGCCCTTGCTGTTCAGCGCATTGACCAGCGGTGAAGAGGTCAAATGCCGACTGGAGTGGTTCCGCACATCATCGGCCGGCACCCAGGAGCACTACTTCACGATAGAACTGGAGGGCGCGACGCTCGTGGACATCCAGTCCCGCATGCCCAATTGCCAGGACCCGGACAATGCCCACTTCACTCACCTTGAGGATGTGTACTTCACCTATCGCAAGATCGTGTGGACCCACGAAGTGTCGGGCACATCCGGATCGGATGACTGGCGCAGCCCGGTAGCGGGCTAAGTCGGACCTGAGCAGGAACGGGAGCCAGGGACGGCACCGTTTCTGCCAGGCAACTACACCATCGCCAAGGGATGCTTGCGCTTGGGTGCGCCGAACACCCGATCAATGGCATCCAGGTCGTGCTCATCGAGCACCACCTTGGCGGCGGCCGCATTGAGCCGTACATGCTCCGGGGTGACCGCCTTGGGAATGGCGATCACACCGTCCTGGCGCAGCACCCAGGCCAAGGCAACCTGGGCGGGCGTGACCTCGTGGCGGCGGGCGATCTGCTTGAGGGTCTGGCTGGACAGCAACGCCCCACCCTGGGCAATCGGGCAGTACGCCATCAGCGGCAAATGGTGTTGTTGCCACCAGGGCAACAGGTCGAATTCGATCCCGCGCTCTTCGATGTTGTACAGCACCTGATTGGTCGCGCAGGCCGGGGATGCGAGCTCCTGCAGGTCGGCCACATCGAAATTGGAGACACCCCAGCGGCCGATCTTGCCCGCCTCACGCAGGCGCTCGAACGCTTCGACGGTTTCTTCAAGGGGGTACTGGCCGCGCCAATGCAGCAGATACAGATCAATGTAGTCCGTGCCCAGGCGCCGGAGGCTGGCTTCACACGCACGGGGCACGCCCTTTTGGCTGGCGTTGTGCGGGTAGACCTTGCTCACCAGGAACACCTGGTCGCGCCTGCCGCTGATGGCTTCGCCGACGACTTCCTCGGCGCCACCCTCGCCATACATCTCGGCGGTGTCGATGAGGGTCATGCCCTCGTCGATCCCCAGTTGCAATGCCGCGACTTCAGCGCGGCGCCGGTCCGGGTCTTCGCCCATGCGCCAGGTTCCCTGGCCGATGACAGGGACGGGAACGCCCGCCAGATCAATGGTGCGCATGACAACCTCCTGATGAGTTCGCGAATTAACAGTGTGGCATTGACCGGACAAAAGGGTTCAATCGAAGTATGGTTGCCCTTTGCCAAGTCGCCAGGAAGGACCTGCAATGCTGTTTGTCGTGATGCTCGGGGGCAAGCACCCACGGGCAAGAATTGAAGTGCACGATGTGGTGTTCGCCGTAGCAGACACCCTGGAAGGCACCTATCCGCAATTGCGCGAGGGCTGGTTTGGCACCCCCAAGGGGGTGCATATTGATTCGTGGATGGCGGTGGATGGCGTCGACGGCTGGAAAGTCGAACTCAGCCACCTGGCCCCCGCTGCCGACGCCCATCACCTGTACTTCATCAACCTTGGCGGTTATGAAACCAATAGCTTTGGCGAGGCCCACCACTACCTGCTGGTGGTGGCCCGCAACAAACGGGAGGCGACCAGCAAGGGCAAGCAACAGGTGCTGCGCCACTGGTCCCAGGCCCACACCGACGGCGTGATGGATATCGACGACTGCCTGCCCATCGACCTGGTAGACGGCCGCTACCTGCACCTGGTGCAAGGCACCCATCGGCCGATCATTCAGCAGAACGACTATATCGTCTTGAATTGATGGAGGCTTATTCGACCTGACATCAGATAACTCCGACAACGTCAGACGTAACACTGCTTTTGCTTTTGCTTTTGCTGTGGCTGTGGCTGTGGCTTTTGCTCTTGATCTCAGGCGCCCCGTCAAACACGCTGGCCGAACGCAGGCTTGAATCCGTGGGTAACCCGGCAGGACGCCGGGTTAGCCGTCCTGGGCCAGGGATGGCCCATGACGGCGGCCCACGGATTCAAGCCTGCGTTCGGGCACACCGAGCCTAGGCGAGGTGCCGAGTGTTGGGGCGAGGACCTTTTGCTTACTTTTGGGTCCCTCCAAAAGTGAGCCGCTGTAAGAGCGGAACCATAGGTGGCCGTTACCGCAGCAACGGATATGTACTCGGTCTGATCCAACATCCTGGTCGGCTGTCAGGCCGCCATCGGGAGCAAGTCGAATCGTCGCACCGCCCCTCCCACATTTGATCTCCATACATCAGGTAGATACTAGTCTGCTCTGGATCTCACTCCATTACCGCAGCAACCGATATGCACTCGATCTAATCCAACATCCTGGTCGGCTGTCAGGCCGCCATCGGGAGCAAGTCGAATCGTCGCACCGCCCTTCCCACATGTGATCTCTATGCATCAGGTAGATACCAGCCTGCTCTGGGTCTCACTCCATCACGCCAATACCCAAGCTCAGCGCCCCAACCTGACCCCCAGCGGAACTTTGCCAGGAAATAACCGCCTGAATCCGGTACGCTCACCGTTTTTACTCAAGGAGTTAATCCCCATGGCCAAAGCCACCGCCCGTCACATCCTCGTTGCCACCGAAGACAAGTGCAACGAACTCAAGGCCCAAATCGAAGGCGGCGCCGATTTCGCAGAAATCGCCAAAGCCAACTCCAGCTGCCCATCCAGCCGCCAGGGCGGTGACTTGGGTTCGTTCGGTCCAGGCCAGATGGTCAAGGAATTCGACACCGTCGTCTTCAGCGCCCCGGTCAACACCGTGCAAGGCCCGGTAAAAACCCAGTTCGGCTACCACCTGCTGGAAGTCACCAGCCGCCAGGACTGATCCCGTCCGCGCTGCTGCTTGAAACAACGGCCCGCCTCTTGGTGGGCCGTTGTGCATGTGACGACTGGCGACGCTGATGCCGTTAGCGTACAAATCCTTATTCTTCTCCACCCGGCGTTCAAGGCTGACAATGCGATTGGCTTTTTCCAGACTGTTCAGTACCTCCCTGGCCCTGCTGCTGGCCAGCAGCGCCGTGATCGCGGCGCCCCAACCGTCCATGACCGTGTACGGCGAACCGGCCAAGTATCCCGCCGGTTTCAGCCATTTCGACTACGCCAACCCCAACGCCCCCAAGGGCGGCAGCCTGCGGCGCTCGGCGCTGGAGATCGGGCGTTTCGACCATGTGCTGCCGTATATCGACAAAGGCATCGGCGTCTCCCAGGTCGACGGCTGGCTGTATGCGCCCCTGGCCCTGCGTTCCCTGGATGAGCCCTATACGGTGTATGGCCTGGTGGCCGAGAAGATGGAACGCGCGGAGGACGGCCTGTCCCTGCGCTTCTTCCTCAACCCCAAGGCGCGCTTTGCCGATGGCAAGCCGATCACCGCCGAAGACGTGCGCTACAGCTTCAACCTGCTGATGACCCAAGGCAGCCTGCGCTTTCGCACGCTGTTCGCCGACGTCAAGCACGTCGAAGTCGAAGGCCCGCGCCAGGTACGTTTTGATTTCTCCAGCAATGAAAACCGCACCCTGCCCCTGGATGTCGCCACCCTGCCGGTGTTTCCCGAGCACTGGTGGAAAACCCGCGACTTCGCCAACGGCGGTGGCTACGAAGCCCCACTGGGCAGTGGCCCGTACAAGGTCGGCAAGATCGACTCGGGCAGCACCATCACCTTTACCCGCGACCCCGACTGGTGGGGCAAGGATCTGCCCGTCAGCCGCGGCCTGTACAACTTCGATCACCTGAGCCTGGAGTACTTCGGCGACACCGAAGTGGCCCGCCAGGTACTGCGCGGTGGCGCCTACGACTTCAACCGAGAGTTTTCCGCCACCGGCTATTCCATCGGCTACAACGGCCCGGCCCTGGACGATGGCCGCCTGCAACGCGCGCACCTGGCCAAGGACATGCCGCAACCGGCCCAGGGTTATGTGTTCAATGTGCAAAAACCAATGTTCAAGGACCGTCGCGTGCGCCAGGCCCTGGCCATGCTGTGGGACTTCGAATGGGCCAACCGGCAGATGATGCGCAACCTGTACATCCGCCAGCAAAGCTACTTCTCCAACAGCCCGTTGGCCGCCACCCAGCTGCCCACCCCGGAAGAACTGGCGATTCTCGAACCCTTGCGCGGGCAGATTCCCGGCGAGGTATTCACCCAGGTGTTCAAGGCCCCGGTCACCGATGGCAGCGGCATGATCCGCGACAAACAGTTGCAAGCCCTGGCGCTGCTGGAAGAAGCCGGCTGGAAGCCAGACGGCGACAAACTGGTCAACGCCGAGGGCGAGCCGCTGGAGTTCACCTTCCTCAATGCCCAGAACGGCCTGGAGCGCCTGCTGTTGCCGTACAAACGCAACCTCGCACAGATCGGCATTACCTTGAACATCCGCCGCATCGACTCTTCGCAATACGTCAACCGCCTGATGGCTCGCGACTACGACATGATCGTCACCGGCTTCCCGGTCACCACCTCGCCCGGCATGGAGCTGTACAACTACTTCGGCTCGAGCGCCGCATTCGATCCGGGCGCCAACAACTACATGGTGCTCAAGGACCCGGCCGTCGACAGCCTGATCAAGGGCCTGGTCAAGGCCGACACCCAGGCGCAGATGCTTACCTATGCCCATGCCTTGGACCGGGTGCTGCAATGGAATTACCTGTGGATCCCCAATTACTACCCGCCCGGCACCTCCGCCGCGTGGTGGAACCGCTTCGGCCGTCCGGCCATCGAGGCCAGGAATGATGAAGCCCTGGAAACCTGGTGGGAAATCAGCCCTACCCCGCTGACCAATGAACAAATGAATGCCGAGTTGAAAAAACGCGCAGGAGCTCGCTGATGTTTGCCTATATCGTGCGGCGCCTGCTGCTGATCATCCCGACGCTGGTGATCATCCTGCTGGTCAACTTCGTGATCGTCCAGGCTGCCCCCGGCGGGCCGGTGGAACAAGCCATCGCCCACTTGCAGGGCATCGGCAGCGGCGCGGTCGGCGGCTCATCCGGCGACGGTGTCAGCAGCGGCTCCCGTGCCAGCCGTGGCCTGGACCCGAAACTGATCAAGGACATCGAAAAACAATACGGCTTCGACAAGCCCGCGCCGGAACGCCTGTGGCTGATGCTCAAGAGCTACGCCCAGCTGGATTTCGGCAACAGCTTCTTTCGCGGCGCCACCGTGATCGACCTGATCCTGGAAAAAATGCCGGTGACCATTTCCCTCGGCCTGTGGGCCACGCTGATCACCTACCTGGTGTCGATCCCCCTGGGCATTCGCAAGGCGGTGCGCCATGGCAGCAGTTTTGATGTGTGGAGCAGCACCGCCATTGTGATTGGCTACGCGATGCCGGCGTTCCTGTTCGCGATGTTCCTGATCGTGGTGTTCGCCGGAGGCACGTCATTGAACTGGTTCCCGGTGCGCGGGCTGGTCTCGGAAAACTTTGCCGAGCTGAGCACCGTGGGCAAGATCGCCGACTACTTCTGGCACCTGGTGCTGCCGGTCAGCGCGCTGGTAATCGGCGGCTTCGCCACCCTGACCATCCTGACCAAAAACTCGTTCCTCAATGAAATCACGCGCCAGTACGTAGTGACCGCCCGCGCCAAGGGCCTGAGCGAACGGCGGGTGCTGTACGGCCACGTGTTTCGCAACGCCATGCTGCTGGTGATCTCGGGGATTCCCCAGGCGTTCATCAGTGTGTTCTTTGCCGGTTCGCTGTTGATCGAGGTGATTTTTTCCCTCGATGGCCTCGGCCGCATGAGCTACGAAGCGGCCGTGTCCCGGGACTACCCGGTGGTGTTTGGCTCGCTGTTCATCTTCACCTTGTTTGGCCTGCTGATAAAACTGATCGGCGACCTCTGCTACACCCTGGTGGACCCGCGTATCGACTTCGCCGCGAGGAACGCCTGATGCTTAACCTGTCTCCCGTGGCCCGTCGACGTTTCGAACGCTTCAAGAAAAACCGTCGCGGCTGGTGGTCGCTGTGGCTGTTTATCGGGCTGTTTATCCTGACCCTGGGCGGCGAATTGATCGCCAACGACAAGCCCTTGGTACTCAGCTACAAGAACGAGCTGTATTTCCCGGCATTCAAGCGCTACACCGAGCAGCAGTTCGGCGGGCAACTGCCGTTCCAGGCCGATTACCGCAGTGACTACGTGCAAAAGCTGATCAAGCAGGACGGCGGCTGGATGATGTTCCCGCCCATCCCGTTCAGCGACGACACGCCTAACTACGAACTGACCCGCCCGGCCCCCAGCCCGCCCTCGACGGTTAACTGGCTGGGTACCGATGACCAGTCGCGGGATGTGCTGGCGCGGGTGATCTTCGGTGCGCGGGTGTCGATCCTGTTTGCCCTGGCACTCACCGCGATCAGCGCCGCCATCGGCATCGCCGCCGGGGCCTTGCAGGGCTATTACGGCGGCTGGGTGGATCTGCTCGGCCAACGCATCCTTGAAGTGTGGTCCGGGCTGCCGGTGCTGTACCTGCTGATCATCCTGTCGGGGTTTGTCGAGCCGAACTTCTGGTGGTTGCTGGGGATCATGGCGCTGTTTTCCTGGCTGGCCCTGGTGGATGTGGTGCGCGCCGAGTTCCTGCGCGGGCGCAACCTGGAGTACGTCAAGGCCGCACGGGCCCTGGGCCTGAGCGACGGCAAGATCATTCGCCGGCATATCCTGCCCAACGCCATGACCGCCACCTTGAGCTACCTGCCGTTTATCCTCACCGGGGCGATTTCCACCCTGAGCGCCCTGGATTTCCTCGGTTTCGGCATGCCTGCGGGCAGTGCGTCACTGGGCGAGCTGATTGCCCAGGGCAAGCAGAACCTGCAAGCGCCGTGGCTGGGCCTGACGGCGTTTTTCACCTTGGCACTGATCCTGTCGCTGCTGGTCTTTATCGGCGAGGCACTACGTGATGCCTTCGACCCACGCTCATGAGTGACTGCGTATGAACCTGATCGAAATCCGCGACCTCAGCGTCGCCTTCAGCGGCCAGACCGTGGTACGCAACCTGAACCTGGATGTACGCCCCGGCGAGTGCCTGGCGCTGGTGGGTGAGTCCGGCTCCGGCAAGTCGGTGACCGCCCATTCGATTCTGCAACTGCTGCCCGAAGCCGGTACTGAAACCCGTGGCTCCGTGAAATATCGCGGCCAGGAACTGGTCGGCGCCTCGGCGTCGACCTTGCAGAAACTGCGCGGCAACCGCATTGCGATGATCTTCCAGGAGCCAATGACCTCCCTCAACCCGCTGCACAGCATCGAAAAACAGATCGGCGAAACCTTGCTGCTGCACAAGGGCCTGGGCGGCAAGGCGGCGCAGGCGCGCATCCTCGAGTTGCTGCAGTTGGTGGGTATCCAGAAACCCCAGGAACGCCTCAAGGCCTATCCGCACCAACTCTCCGGCGGCCAGCGCCAACGGGTGATGATCGCCATGGCCCTGGCCTGTGAGCCGGAACTGCTGATCGCCGACGAGCCCACCACCGCCCTCGACGTGACCGTGCAGCGCAAGATCCTGCTGCTGCTCAAGTCCCTGCAACACCGCCTGGGCATGTCGCTGCTGCTGATCAGCCATGACCTCAACCTGGTGCGCAGCATTGCCCAGCGGGTGTGCGTGATGCGTGCCGGCGAGATTGTCGAGCAGGCCGACTGCGAGACGTTGTTCACGGCCCCCCAACACCCCTACAGCCGCCTGCTGCTGGACGCCGAGCCGTCCGGCGATGTGCTGTGCAGCGAGCCACGGGAGACCGTACTGGACGTGCACGACCTGAGCGTGCAATTCCCCCTGGGCGGCGGTCTGTTCCGGCGCAAGACCTACCTGTGCGCGGTGGATGGCATCAGCCTCAGCGTGCAGCGCGGCAAGACCCTGGGGATTGTCGGCGAGTCCGGTTCGGGCAAGTCGACCCTCGGCCAGGCGATCCTGCGCCTGCTGGATTCCACCGGCAGCATCCGCTTCCAGGGCGAGGCCCTCGACCCGCTCAACCACAAGCAGATGCGCCCGTGGCGCAAGCAGATGCAAGTGGTCTTCCAGGACCCCTACGGCAGCCTCAGCCCACGCATGTCGGTGCAGCAGATCATCAGCGAAGGCCTGGAGGTGCATGCGCCGTGCAGCCTGGCCGAGCGCGATGCGCAAGTGATCCAGGTGCTCAAGGACGTGGGCCTCGACCCCGCCAGCCGCCATCGCTTCCCCCATGAATTCTCCGGCGGCCAGCGCCAACGCATCGCCATCGCCCGCGCGCTGGTGCTCAAGCCGGCGCTGATGCTGCTGGATGAACCGACCTCGGCACTGGACCGTACGGTGCAGAAGCAGGTCGTAGCGTTGCTGCGTGAATTGCAGGAAAAGTACGGCCTGACCTACCTGTTTATCAGCCATGACCTCGCCGTGGTGCGCGCCATGGCCCATGACATGATCGTGATCAAGGACGGCAAGGTGGTCGAGCGCGGACCGAGCCATGACGTTTTCGAAGCGCCGCAGCATTCCTACACCAAGGAGCTTCTGGCAGCGGCGCACATCCCCTTGTAGGAGCGAGGGGGACGCCTAGTTCTTACTCGCGAAAAACCTGGGGGCGCCGCGTATATTCCGGACACACTGTCATCGTTAACGTTTTTCGCGAGCAAGCTCGCTCCTACAGGATTCTGCACGCATGAGTACCAGCCTCAAGGACTACCAACAGGTTCGCGGCCTGGCGATCCAGTCGCTGTTCGAGATCATCGAGCAGTCCAGCGAAGGCACGGTGATTGTCGACCGCGACGCCAATATCGTCTGGATGAATGAACGCTACGCCAAGCGCTTCGGCCTCAAGAGTGCCGATGAAGCCATCGGACAGCCGTGCGAGCGGGTGATTTCCAACAGCCTGTTGCGCCAGGTAGTGCGCACCGACCGGCCGATTCTGCTGGACATCCAGGACACCCCCAAAGGCCCGTTGGTGGTGATGCGCCTGCCGATCCACAACGATGCCGGTGCCGTGATTGGCGCGATTGGTTTTGCCTTGTTCGATGAACTGCGCAACCTGTCGCCGCTGATCGAACGTTACCTGAGCATGCAGCAGGAACTGGCCTCCACCCGCTCGTTACTGCGCTCACGCCAGAGCAAGTACAACTTCGCGCACTTTATCGGCACCAGCGCCGCCAGCCTGGAAGTCAAACGCCGTGCACGGCGCAGCGCAAGCGCCGAGTCGCCGGTGCTGTTGCTCGGTGAGACTGGCACCGGCAAGGAACTGCTCGCCCAGGCGATCCACGGCGCCTCACCGCGTGCGCACAAAGCCTTTGTCAGCATCAACAGTGCGGCGATTCCCCATGACCTGCTGGAAGCCGAATTCTTCGGCACCGCGCCGGGCGCCTTTACCGGTGCCGATCGCAAGGGCCGCCCGGGCAAGTTCCAGATTGCCCAGGGCGGCACGCTGTTCCTCGATGAAATCGGCGATATGCCGCTGCCGCTGCAAAGCAAGCTGCTGCGGGTGTTGCAGGAAAAGGAATTCGAACCAGTGGGTTCCAACGAAATGCTGCACAGCGATGTGCGGGTGATCGCGGCCACCTCCATGGACCTGGAAGCGGCGATCAAGCGCGGCGAGTTCCGTGCGGACCTGTATTACCGCCTGAACGTATTGCCGATCCAGGTGCCGCCGCTGCGTGAGCGGCTGGAGGACATTCCGGCGCTGAGCGAAGCGATCCTCGAGGAACTGCGCAGCCAGCATGAACTGGACCGCGAAGCCCTGGCGCTGTTGGCACAGCATGCGTGGCCGGGGAACATCCGCGAACTGCGCAACGTGCTGGAGCGCGCGGCGTTGCTGAGCGATGACTTGGTGTTGAACGCTGGGGACATTCGTGCAGCGATTGGCACGGTCAGCCCGGTGACGCGCGGCGCGGTGGACACGGCTGAGGGTGAGACGTTTGCGGCGGCGCGGGAGCGGGTTGATCGGCAGGTGATTGCGGCGGCGCTCGAGGCGTGTGGTGGGAATGTGGTGGAGGCGGCCAGGCGATTGGGGCTGGGTCGGTCGACGTTGTACAAGAAGATGGTAGCACTGGGAATCGCCTAGTCTCAAAATAGAGACAAAATTCTCCATAAAAAGACAACCCATGTGGGAGGGGGCTTGCTCCCGATAGCGGTGCATCAGTCAACACATGTGCTGGCTGATGCACCGCTATCGGGAGCAAGCCCCCTCCCACATTTGATCTTCATTTGTCTCCAAATAGAGACAGGATTCAAAAACACTCCAAAGAAATTAAAAAATATCCATATATTTCAATAACTTGAAAACATGGCACACATCTCGCTATAGCCCTCCCACTGCTTCACCCACAACAATAACAATCCGATGGAGACACACCATGAGTGTGATCATTGCCCTGGCAGCGCTCGCGTTGCTGATGCTGGCTGCCTACCGTGGCTATAGCGTTATCCTGTTTGCCCCCATCGCCGCCCTCGGCGCCGTGCTGCTCACCGACCCCTCCGCCGTCGCCCCTGCCTTTACCGGGGTGTTCATGGAGAAAATGGTCGGCTTTATCAAACTGTATTTCCCGGTGTTCCTGCTCGGTGCGGTGTTCGGCAAGCTGATCGAGCTGTCGGGCTTCTCGCGTTCTATCGTGGCGGCGGCGATCCGTTTGCTCGGCACGCGCCAGGCGATGCTGGTGATCGTGCTGGTCTGCGCCCTGCTCACCTACGGCGGCGTGTCGCTGTTTGTGGTGGTGTTTGCGGTGTACCCGTTTGCGGCAGAGATGTTCCGCCAGAGCAATATCCCCAAGCGCCTGATCCCGGCGACCATCGCCCTCGGTGCATTCTCGTTCACCATGGACGCCCTGCCCGGCACGCCGCAGATCCAGAACATCATCCCCAGCACCTTCTTCAACACCACCGCCTGGGCGGCGCCGTGGCTGGGGCTGATCGGCACGATTTTCGTGTTCTGCGCCGGCATGCTCTACCTGGCACGCCAGCGCAACAAGGCCCAGCGCGCGGGTGAAGGCTACGGCACCGAGCTGCGCAACGAGCCTGAGACCGCCGAGAACATTGCCCTGCCCAACCCGTGGATCGCGCTGTCGCCGCTGATCCTGGTGGGCGTGATGAACCTGCTGTTCACCCACTGGATCCCGCAGTGGTACGGCAAGACCCACAGCCTCAGCCTGCCAGGCATGAGCGCACCGGTGACCACCGAAATCGCCAAGCTCACCGCGATCTGGGCGGTGCAGGCGGCGTTGCTGGTGGGCATCATCATGGTGCTGGTATTTGGCTGGTCGGCGATCAAAAGTAAGCTCGCCGACGGCAGCAAAAGCGCGGTCAGCGGCGCATTGCTGGCGGCGATGAACACCGCTTCCGAATATGGCTTCGGCGCGGTGATCGCTTCGCTGCCGGGCTTCCTGGTGCTGGCGGACTGGCTCAAGGGCATCCCCAACCCGCTGGTCAACGAAGCGATTACCGTGACCCTGCTGGCCGGTATCACCGGCTCCGCGTCCGGTGGCATGAGCATCGCCCTGGCGGCCATGTCCGAGAGCTTTATTGCGGCGGCCCATGCGGCCAATATTCCCCTTGAAGTGCTGCACCGGGTCGCGGCCATGGCCAGCGGCGGCATGGACACCCTGCCCCACAACGGCGCGGTGATCACCCTGCTGGCGGTGACCGGCCTGACCCACCGCGAAGCCTACAAGGACATTTTCGGCATCACGATCATCAAGACCCTCGCGGTGTTCGTGGTGATCGGTACTTTCTACGCCACCGGCATTGTGTGAGGTTTTCATGACGAGATTGAACGGCAAGACCGCCCTGGTCACCGGTTCCACCAGCGGCATCGGCCTGGGTATCGCCCTGAGCCTGGCCAAGGCCGGTGCCAACCTGATCCTCAACGGCTTCGGCGACGCCAGCGCGGTGGTCGCCCAGGTGCAGGCGTTTGGCGGCAAGGTCGGCCACCACCCGGCGGACGTCAGCGACCCGGCGCAGATTGCCGACATGCTGACCTACGCCGAGCGTGAGTTCGGCGGTGTCGACATCCTGGTCAACAACGCCGGCATCCAGCATGTGGCGGCGGTGGAGGACTTCCCGGTGGAACGCTGGGACGCGATCATCGCGATCAACCTGTCCTCGGTGTTCCACAGCACGCGCTTGAGCCTGCCGGGCATGAAGGCCAAGGGCTGGGGGCGTATCGTCAACATCGCCTCGGTGCACGGCCAGGTCGGCTCGGTGGGCAAGGCCGCGTATGTGGCAGCCAAGCACGGCGTGATCGGCTTGACCAAGGTGGTGGGCCTGGAGACCGCCACCAGCAACGTGACCTGCAACGCGATCTGCCCCGGCTGGGTGCTGACGCCGCTGGTGCAGAAGCAGATTGATGATCGCGTGGCCAACGGCGTCGATCCGCAGCAGGCGCAACATGATCTGCTGGCGGAGAAACAGCCGTCCCTGGAGTTCGTGACGCCGTCGCAGCTGGGTGAGCTGGTGCTGTTCTTGTGCAGCGAGGCCGGGGCCCAGGTACGGGGGGCGGCGTGGAACATTGATGGCGGCTGGCTGGCCCAATAAGGCCAGACACATTAGAACTCTATAGTTTGGAAAACCTGCAGAAGAACAAGAGACCGTGCTGATGTCCGAAATCCTCTGGCAACCTTCCCCCGAACGCATCCGCACCACGCGGATGGACCAGTTCCGGCGCTTTATCAATGATCGCCACGGCGTGCAGCTCAGCGACTATCCGGCCCTGCACCAGTGGAGCATCGACCAGCGCCCGGACTTCTGGCAGGCGATCGTCACGTTCTTCGATGTGCAGTTTCGCAGCCCGCCCAGTGCAGTGCTCATCGAAGACGTCGAGATGCCCAGCGCCCAGTGGTTTCCCGGCGCGACCCTGAATTTTGCCGAACACCTGCTGCGCCGACGCGACGATCACCCGGCGGTGGTGGCGATCAGCGAGGACGGCCAGCGCGAACAACTGACCTACGCCGAACTGGCCGCCCACGTCGCCGGCCTGCAGGACAGCCTGCGGGCGGCCGGTGTCGGCAGGGGGGACCGGGTCGCCGCGTGCATGCCCAATACCTGGCAAACCCTGGTCGGTATGCTTGCCACCACCAGCCTGGGCGCGATCTGGTCGTGCTCCTCGCCAGACTTCGGCACCCAAGGCGTCATCGACCGCTTCGGCCAGATCGAGCCCAAGGTGCTGATCACCTGCGCCGGCTACCGCTATGCCGGTAAAACCATCGATCAAAGCGTCAAGCTCAATGAAATCCTCGAACGCCTGCCGTCCCTGGAACAATTGATCATCGTCCCGTATGCACGGCCCCAGGCCTGCGTCGAGGACTATCAGACCCAGGCCCGCGTCGCCCTGTGGAACGACTTCTACCAACCCGGCGGCGCGCCTGAATTCGTCGCGGTGCCGTTCGACCATCCGCTGTATATCCTTTATTCCAGCGGCACCACCGGCGTGCCCAAATGCATCATCCACGGCACCGGCGGCGTGCTGCTCACCCACCTCAAGGAACACGGCCTGCACGCGGATATCTCCCGCGAGGACTGCCTGTTCTACTACACCACCTGCGGCTGGATGATGTGGAACTGGCTGGTTTCGGTGCTGGCCATCGGCGCCACGGCGGTGCTGTATGACGGCTCGCCGTTTCACCCTGGCCCGGAACGCTTGATCGACCTGATCGACGCGGAAAAGATCAGCGTGTTCGGCACCAGCCCCAAATTCCTCGCCACCCTGGAAAAGGCCGGGCTGCAACCGCGCCTGAGCCACGACCTCGGCAGCCTCAAGGGCCTTATTTCCACCGGCTCGCCCTTGTCGCCCCAGAGCTACGACTACGTGTACCGCGAGATCAAGGCCGAGTTGTGCCTGTCCTCGATGTCCGGTGGCACCGATATCGTCTCCTGCTTTGTGATCGGCAATCCGGTGTTGCCGGTGCGGCGCGGGGAAATGCAATGCAAGAGCCTGGCGATGGCCATCGAGGTGTGGGACGACCAGGGCCAACCGTTGGTCGGGGAAAAAGGCGAACTGGTGTGCACCCGGCATTTCCCGGCAATGCCCATCGGCTTGTGGAACGACCCGCACCAGAAGAAGCTGCGCGCCTCGTATTTCAGCCAGTTTCCGGGCGTGTGGGCCCAGGGCGACTACGCCGAGCTACGCCCCAACGGCAGCCTGCTGATTCACGGCCGCTCCGACGCAGTGCTCAACCCCGGCGGCGTGCGCATCGGCACTGCGGAGATTTATCGCCAGGTGGAAAAAGTCCCGCAGGTGCTGGAAAGCCTGGCCATCGGCCAACGCTGGCAGGACGATGTGCGCGTGGTGTTGTTTGTGCGCCTGGATGACGGCATCGAACTGGATGAGGCCCTGGCGCAACAGATCCGCCAGGTGATCCGCGCCAACACCACGCCGCGCCATGTGCCGGCGAAGATCCTCGCCGTCAGCGATATCCCCCGCACCATCAGCGGCAAGATCGTCGAACTGGCGGTGCGCAACGTGGTGCACGGCGAGCCGGTGAAGAATACCGACGCACTGGCCAACCCGCAGGCCCTGGAGCAATTCCGCAACCGCCCCGAACTGGCGGAAAGATGAAAGGTTTCAGCCCTGCCGCACTCATTTGAAGACAAACCCTCAATGCATGCTATTTTTCGAGGGTAGTCACCCATCGGTGTCCCACGGGATAATGGGTGTTGTCATTTTTCAAAGCGTTACGCTCAGGGCTTTTTATGAAGGAAACAACCACCGGCAGCGAAGCCGCTGCATTGATTGCGCGGCTGGACTGGGCGCACAGCCCCCTCGGTGAGGCCAATGATTGGCCGCAAAGCCTGCGCACAGCCGTGGACATTGTCATCCACTCACCGATGCCGATGCTCCTGCTGTGGGGCAGCCAACTCACCCAGCTCTACAACGACGGCTTCGCCCTGCTGGCGGGCAATAAACACCCGGACGCCATGGGCCAGCCGGCGCACCAGACCTGGCCGGAACTCGAAAGCTTCACTGCGCCGATCTACGACGCCGTGCTGACCGGCCAGGTGCGCACCTTCAGCGAGCAGCGTTTTGTCCTGCAACGCAACAATCGCGACACCGAAATCTGGCTGGACCTGACCTACAGCCCGATCCGCGATGAAAGCGCCAATGTGGCCGGCATCCTGGTCACGGCCATCGAAACCAACGAACGGCGCAAGGCCCAGCACAACACCGAACAACGCCTGCAACTGGCCCTGGCCGCCACCGATGCGGTGGGCACCTGGGACTGGGACATTGGCGAAGACCGCTTTATCGCCGACGCGCACTTCGCCTACCTGCACGGGGTTGATCCAAGCGACGCCAGCCGGTTGCCGATCAGCGACTACCTGCAAGGCGTACACCCCGAAGACCGCGGCATGGTGGCGCGCAGCATCAAGCATTGCATCACCTTCGGCACTGAATACGCCGAGGAATATCGCCTGCAACAGGCCGACGGCCAGGTGCGCTGGGTGTTCGCCCGGGGCCGTTGCTACAAGGATCATCAAGGCCGCCCCGCGCGCTTCCTCGGCGCGGCACTGGACCTCACCGAGCGCAAAAACACCGAGCAGGCCCTGCGCCAGAGCCAGACCGAACTGCAGTTGATCATCAACGCCATGCCGGTGCTGATCAGTTACGTCGACCACGAGCAGCGTTTTCGCCTGAACAACAGTGCCTACCTCGACTGGTACGGCCTGACGCCCCAGGAGCTGTACGGCAAGACCATCCGCGAGGTGCTCGGCGACGATGTGTACGCCGGGCGCGAGGACAAGATCGCCGCTGCGCTCAGGGGCAAGGCCTGCAGTTTCATGACCGTCACCCCCCATCGCGATGGCCGCCCGCGCCATGCGTTGATGAAATACCTGCCGCGCTTCAGCAATGACGGCTCGGTGAACGGTTTCTACATCTTTGTCATCGATGAAACCGAACGCAAACTCACCGAAGAAGCCCTGCGCCACCTCAACGAGAACCTTGAGGAGCGCGTGGCCCAGCGCACCCAGGCGCTGGCCGAAGCCAACGAACGCCTGCAAAACGAGATGTTCGAGCGCGAGCGCGCCGAAGATGCCCTGCGCCATGCGCAGAAGATGGAAGCGGTGGGCCAGCTCACCGGCGGTATCGCCCACGATTTCAATAATATGCTCACCGGCATCATCGGCAGCCTGGACCTGATGCAGCGCTACATCGCCGCCGGGCGCAGCGACGAGATCGGCCGCTTTACCGACGCCGCCGTGTCCTCGGCCCATCGCGCGGCCGCCCTCACCCACCGCCTGCTGGCGTTTTCGCGGCGCCAGTCGCTGGACCTTCGCCCGCTGGATCCGAACCAACTGGTAGCGTCCCTGGAGGAGCTGTTCCAGCGCACCAAGGGCGCGCATATCACGCTCAAGGTGCAACTGGGCCGCGACATCTGGCCGGTCAACACCGACGCCAGCCAACTGGAAAACGCCCTGCTCAACCTGGTGATCAACGCACGCGACGCCATGCCCGATGGCGGCGAACTGCTGATCGAAACCGCCAACAGTTACCTGGACGGCACCGATATCACCACCCTCGAACCGGTCAGGGCCGGCGACTACGTGATGCTCGGCGTGTGTGACAACGGCAGCGGCATGGCGCCGAAGATTCTCGCCAAGGCGTTTGACCCGTTCTTCACCACCAAGCCCATCGGCCAGGGCACTGGCCTGGGGCTGTCGATGATCTATGGGTTTGCCCAGCAGTCCGGTGGCCACGTGACCATCCAGAGCGAACCGGGCCACGGCACTTGCGTGCGCCTGTATCTGCCGCGCCTGCACGGCACTTCCCTGGAAAGCAGCCAGCCCGCCCATCTGGGCGAAGTCCCGCTGGCCCTTGCCGGCGAAGCGGTGGTGGTGGTCGAGGATGACCCGGCGGTGCGCATGCTGGTGGTCAATGTGCTCGACGAGTTGGGCTATACCGCGCACCAGGCGGCGGATGCCCGTGCGGCGCTGCCGTTGCTGGAGTCGGATTTGCGCGTGGACCTGCTGGTGACCGACGTCGGCCTGCCCGGCATGAACGGCCGCCAACTGGCGGAGATCGCCCGCCAGCATCGGCCGGGGCTCAAGGTGCTGTTCATGACCGGCTACGCGGAGAAAGCCGCCGAACGCCAGGGCTTCCTGGAGGACGGCATGGACATGGTCGCCAAGCCGTTTTCCATCGACCTGCTGGCGACCAAAATCCGCAGCATGATCAGCATCGATGATTCAGTTCAGGCATAATCGCGCGCCGTCGCACACCTGGTAGAGACCGATGAAAGCCCAAGCCCGCCATATCCTGGTGAAAACCAGCGAAGAAGCCGAACAGCTCAAGCAGCGCATTGCCAAGGGCGAAGCCTTTGATGTGCTGGCCAGGAAGTACTCCACGTGCCCCTCCGGCAAGCGCGGCGGCGACTTGGGTGAAGTGCGGCCGGGGCAGATGGTCGGGGTGATCGATGCGGTGATCTTCAAGAAACCGGTGAAGGTGGTGCACGGGCCGATCAAGAGCAAGTTCGGGTATCACCTGGTGCAGGTGTTTTACCGGGATTGAGGCTTTGGCTTAAGGCCGCTATCGTGGGCAAGCCCCCTCCCACAGGGGGTTTGCTCCCGATCCGCCGCAGGCGGCCATTCACCTACTCCCTGGGGATCAGCGCACCCGGCACCTGGATAACCCGGCTCGCCAATCGATGCCCGGCCAACGCCGCCTCCTGGGGCGAACCGCCCTTGAGCCGACTGGCCAGGTACGCCGCACTGAACGAATCCCCCGCCGCCGTGGTGTCCACCACCTTCTCTACCTTCAGCGCCGGCACGGCAAGGCGCTCACCGTCGCAACGGATCAAACACGCATCCGCACCGCGCTTGAGCACCACTTCCGCAATCGCCGGGTACGCCGCGAACACCTGTTCGCTGTCGGCATAACCAAACAGCGCGCGTTCGTCATCCTCGGTCAGCAAGGCAATATCCACCTCGGCCAGTACGCTGCGATAAGCCTCGCGGGCAACGCCCACCGTGGCCCAGAGTCGCGGCCGGTAGTTGTTGTCGAACACCACTGCACCGCCACGTCGGCGGGTTTCGATCAGGACTTCGAGCAGGCGCTGGCGCCCGACTTCACCCAGCACCGCCAGGGTAATGCCGCTGAAATACACCACGTTGTAGTCCGGCAATGACGCCAAGATCGGGGCAGCCGCCGGCGTGGTAAAGCAGTCGCGCACGGCCGCTTCGTTGCGCCAGTAGAGGAATTTGCGCTCGCCGTTGGCATCGGTCTGGATGCAGTACAAGCCGGGCAAACGTCCGGGCAGGCGCTGGACCCGCTCCAGCCCCAGGCCTTCTTCGGCCCAGTGCGCACACATGGCGTCGCTGAAGCTGTCATCGCCCAAGGCGGTGACATAGTCCACCGTACCGATATCCCCCAGCTCACGGCGCAGGTACACCGCCGCGTTCAGGGTGTCGCCGCCGAAGCTCTGTTGCAGGCTGCCGTCGGCGCGGTGTTGCAATTCGATCATGCATTCGCCGATCAGGGCGATGCGGGGGTGGGTGGTGGTCATGGCTTTACACTCAGAAACGGGTTTCCAGGGACTCGATCACCCGCAACTGCTCATCCACCAGGCAGCCGACCTGCCACTTGTCGAAGGTCAGGCAAGGGTGCGAGGTGCCGAAGGAAATGATGTCGCCGATGCGCAGCTCGACACCTGCCGCGACGGTCATGAACGCGTGCTGGTCCATCACGGCGGTGACGGTGCAGGCGCTCACATCATCGCCTTCCGCCGGCAGGATCCCGGCGCGATAGCGTTTAAGCGGCACCGGCAAACCGGCGTCGTAGGCCACGTCGCGCTTGCCCAGGGCGATCACCGCAAACCCCGGCTCAGGCAACGATTGCACATGGGCCCAGACTTCCAGGGCCGGACGCAGGCCTTCCTGGAGGTCGCCGCGACGGTCGAGCACGCAGCACTGCGCCTCTTTGTAGATGCCATGGTCGTGGGCCACATAGCTGCCGGGGCGCAATACGCTGAGGAAACGGCCGGCGGCGTTTTGGGTTTCGAAGGACTCGGCGATCAGGTCGTACCAGGCCGACCCCGACGCCGTGATAATAGGCTTGGGCAGGTCGAAGGCCCCATTGTTTTGCAGGTCCACGGCCAGGCGCACCAGGCTCGCGGCGAAGTCGCGGATGCCACTGATGGCGTGCTCGCCGTGGATCACCCCTTCGTAGCCTTCGATACCGGTGAGGGCCAGGGCCGGTTGGGCCTTGATCGCCTTGGCCAGGTCGCGCACTTCCTGCTCGCTGCGACAACCGCAACGGCCGCCGACCACGCCGTATTCGATCATCACGTTCAGGCGCAGGCCACGGGCGGCGAAGAACAGGCCCAGGTCGGCGACATTGTCCGGGTGGTCAACCATGCAGTGGAAGTCAAAATCCTTGTCGGCCAGCAGATCGGCGATCAACGCCATGTTCGGTGCGCCCACCAACTGGTTGGCCATCAGCACCCGGCGCACGCCACCGGCATAGGCGGCGCGGGTCTGCACCGCGTTGGCCAGGGTGATGCCCCAGGCGCCTGCGGCAAGCTGGCGCTGGAACAACGCCGGCATCATGCTGGTCTTGCCGTGGGGCGCCAGTTCCGCGCCGCTGTTGCTGACGAAATCCTGCATCCAGCGAATGTTGTGTTCCAGGGCGTCGCGGTGCAGCACCAGGGCGGGCAGGCTGACGTCACGGACCAGGTAGGCACCGACGGCGGCGGCGCCCTTTTCAACGGCATTGATGGCTGACATGGAAAACTCCTATTCGTTGATGCGACGGGCCAGGTTGTTGGCGCTGTCGATCAACACCCGGCGATAGTCGTTGTAGTTTTTGCTCGCATCGGCCCGAGGGGCGACGATGCACAGCGTCGCAATGCTGACGCCCTGCGCGTCCCGGACCGGGGCGGCAAAGCAGTGGGTAAAGGTGTCGGCCACACTGTCGAAGGAAAAGAACCCATCGAGGGTGGCCTGGCGGATTTGCGCGAGGAAGGTCTCCAGCGGCAGGCGCTGGCCGTCCGGCAGGATAAAGTCGTCGTGGTCGATCAGGTCGATGATCTGCTGGTCGCTCAAATGCCCCAGCAACAGGCGCCCGGAGGCGGTCCATGGGATCGGCGCGTCTTCACCGATGTCCGAGGAAATACGGAAATGCCGCTCGCCTTCGCGCATCAGCGCCACCGTGTATTTGCGCCCGTTGAGCAGGCACATCTGCGCGGTTTCGTGGGTTTGGCTGACGATCTCCTGCAAGGCGTGATCGGCCTCGCGGGTCAGGTCGAAATGGCGCAGGTGCGCCTGGCCGAGGAAGTACAACTGACGGCCGAGGTAGACGTGACCGTCCTTGCCCACGGTTTCGAGGATGCGCCGCTCCAACAGGGAGGCGACCAGTTCGTAGACCGTGGATTTGGGGCTGCCGATGCCGCTGGCAATATCATTCGGGCGCAGGGGCTGGCCGATTTCCTTGAGAAAATCGAGGATATCGAATGCACGGTCCAGGCCTTTGGCGCGGCGTTTGATGGTGTCTTCGGTCATGGCGATATCAGTCCGGTCGAAATGGTAGGGCTGGCGCAGGTCCACTGTGGGAGGGGGCAAGCCCCCTCCCACATTTGATCTCTGGTGGGCTTAAGAGTGGGGCAATTTAGCCCTTTTTCTTGTAGGCCACGCAATCAATCTCGACCTTGCAGTCCACCATCATGTTGGCCTGCACACAGGCCCGCGCCGGGGCGTGTTCCGGGGTGAAGTATTCGCCGAAGACCTTGTTGAAACTCCAGAAGTCACGCGGGTCTTCCAGCCACACGCCGACCCGCACCACGTCTTTCAACTCGTAGCCGGCTTCTTCGAGGATCGCTACCACGTTGCGCATGGTCTGCCGGGTTTGCTCGATGATCCCGCCGGTGATGATTTCGCCGTCCACCGCAGGCACTTGGCCCGAGACGTACAGCCAACCGTCCGCTTCCACCGCGCGGGC
This sequence comes from Pseudomonas sp. S3E12, assembly GCF_001702295.1. Lineage (NCBI taxonomy): Bacteria > Pseudomonadati > Pseudomonadota > Gammaproteobacteria > Pseudomonadales > Pseudomonadaceae > Pseudomonas > Pseudomonas sp. S3E12. The sequence goes on along the minus strand of NZ_MBDT01000035.1, from coordinate 84,041 downwards.
GAAGGGACGCGGCTGGCCACCGCCGGCCGTACTGCCGGCTCCGTAACGAGTGATGCTCATAAAACGATGCTCCTGATTAAAAACGAATGTTCTTGAGAAATTCCGCCAGGCGCGGCGATTGCGGCCGCTCGAAGATGTCCTTCGACGAGCCCTGCTCTTCAATCCGGCCCTGGTTCATGAAGACGATCTTGTCCGAGACTTCATAGGCAAAGCGCATTTCGTGGGTGACCAGCAACATGGTCATGCCCTCTTCCGCCAGGCCCTTGATCACACTGAGCACCTCGCCCACCAATTCCGGGTCGAGGGCCGAAGTGACTTCGTCGAAGAGCATCAGGCTCGGGTTCATGGCAATGGCACGGGCTATCGCCACACGCTGTTGCTGGCCGCCGGACAGCTGGCCGGGAAAGTGATCGCGGCGCTGCAGAAGTCCTACACGGTCCAACCATTTTTCCGCGAGTGCCACCGCCTCGTCCTTAGGCATTTTCTTAACTTTCAACAGGCCGAGGGTGACGTTCTGCAACGCGCTCAGATGGGGAAACAGGTTGAACTGCTGGAACGCCATGCCGGTCATCGCCCGGTGCTGGGCAATCACGCGTTCGGGGTGACGCACGCGCTTGCCGCCGATGTCGCTGTAGCCGATGGACTCGCCATCCAGGGTGATCTGCCCGCCCTGGAACTCTTCGAGCAGATTGACGCAACGCAGCAAGGTGGTCTTGCCCGAGCCGCTGGAGCCGATCAACGTCACCACGTTGCCGCGTTCCATGGACAGGTCGACGCCCTTGAGCACTTCGACCTCACCGTATTGTTTACGCAGGCCGCGGATGTCCAGCAGCGGCTCGGTTGTTTGAGGTTGGTTCATGGCAAGGCCACCCGCTTTTCAATGTAGCGCCCGAATAACTCGATGGCGTAGTTGATGACAAAGAACAGAAACCCGGCGAACAGGTAGAACTCCAGGGTCATGAAGGTACGCGCGATCACTTGCTGGGTACTCAACAGCAATTCGGCCACGCCGATCACCGAGAGCAAGGTCGAGGCCTTGACGATTTCCGTCGAGGAATTGACCCAGGTCGGCAGGATCTGCCGCAGCGCCTGGGGCAGCAGCACATAGGCCAGGGATTGCCGGAATGTCAGGCCAATCGCCTTGCCCGCTTCCAGTTGCCCACGGGGAATGGCTTGCAGTGCACCGCGCACGATTTCCGACACGTGGGAGCCGCAGAACAGTGTGAGCCCGACGGCGCCGGCCTGGAACGCGGTGATTTTCCAGCCGAGCGCCGGCAGCATGTAGAAACACGCCAACACCAGCACAAACACCGGCGTGCCACGGATCAGGTCGACATACAGGCGAAACGGTGCGCGCATCCAGAATTTGCCGTAGGTCAGGATCAACCCGGCGACGATACCGATCAGCGTGCCAAAGATAATCGCCAGCGCCGACACCGCGACACTGGCCTGAAACCCCGCCCAGAGCGTATCCCGGGCGATCCACAACTCATGCAGCCAGCTGGGGGACTCGTACATGGACACCCTCCTTAACGACGGATCGCCAGACGCTGCTCCAGGTAACGGAGCAGCATGGCAATGAGGTAACAGGCCGCCACGTAGAGCGCGGTCGTGACCAGCCAGGTTTCAATCACCCGGTAGCTTTCGACGTTGATCTTGCGGGCGTAATAGGTCAGCTCGGGCACTGCGATGGCGGCGGCCAGGGACGTGTCCTTGAACAGCGAAATGAAGTTGTTCGACAGCGCCGGCAATACATTGCGCAGCATCACCGGCACGGTGATATACGCACGGATCCGCCATTCGCCGAGGCCGATGGCCAGTCCGGCTTCGCGCAAGCCCTTGGGAATATTCAACAGCCCGGCGCGGAATACTTCGGTCAGGTAGGCACCGGCGTACAGCGACAGGGTGATGATGAACGACGGGATCTTGTCCAGGCGGATACCCAGGCTGGGCAACGCAAAGTAGATCAACAGGATCAGCACCAGGATCGGCGTATTGCGGATCACCGTCACATACACCGAGGCCAGGATTCGCAACGCGCGGTGTCTGGACAGCATGGCAAACGCCATCAACAGGCCGATCACGCAGCCGATGGCGATCGACAGCAATGCCAGTTGCAGGCCCAGGCCGAGCCCCGCCAGCAAGGTGTCGAAATCGCGCCACACGGCGGCAAAGTTCAACTGATAGTTCATGGTCAGCAGTACCTGATGGGGGCGCCGTTGGCGGCGCCCCGGTTTTCACGAATCACTTGAACTCGACGGGAAAGCCGATGGCAGGTTCCGGCAGGTCCACACCGAACCACTGCTTGAACGACGCCTTGTAGGTGGGGAATTCCACACCGGTCATGGCTTCATGCAGCGCAGTGTTGACGAAGTTCAGCCAGTCCTGGTCGCCACGCTTGACCGCACACGCGTAGGTCTGCGGGCTCCAGGCGTAGGCCGGGCTGCGGTAGCGGCCGGGGTTCTGCACCATCAGGTACTTGACCGAGGACTGGTCGGTGGCGGCGGCATCGGCGCGACCGGAGTTCACCGCCTGGTACATCAGGTCGACGCTGTCGTACTGGTCGACCTTGGCCTTGGGCAGCGCCTGGTGCACCAGTTCTTCGGCATACACGTTCTGCAGCACCGCCACGGTGACGCCATCGCCCGCTGCCTGCAGGTCTTCGATTTCCTTGTACTTGCTGTTGTTCGGCAGCAGCAGGCCCACGCCTTCGCGGTAGTACGGCAGCGTGAACGCCACTTGCTGGGCACGGCTGGCGGTGACGGTGATGAACTGGCAGCTCATGTCGACCTTATCGGTCAGCAGGTTGGGAATGCGTGCGTCGGACGACTGCACCACAAACTCGACCTTACTCGGGTCGTTGAACAACCCCTTGGCCACCATGCGGCCGATGTCGATATCAAACCCCTGCAACTTGCCATCCGCTCCCTGGAAGTGCCACGGCGCATTGGTACTGCCTGTACCCACGATCAGGTGCCCACGCTTGAGCACATCATCGAGCTTGCTGTCCGCCGCCTGCACGATGCCTGCGAGGGAAGCCGATGCGGCGAAGAGAAAAACACACGCTTTGAACACGGAAGGTCGGTGATGCATGACAAGCACTCCAGGAGTTGTGTATTCCGCTATACCGGAACTTAGTATGTAACAACGGAATAGACAGCAGAAAGTGTGCCACACGCACCCGCAGAAAAACATGCCTGGGATAAAGGCTTGTTAAATCAGATAGATAAATATTTCTGGGAGACAAGGCGCTACGCCAGCACCTGCAATCACTTTGCTACCCAGGGCCCCATAAGGCGGTGACAGGTCTCGGCGGACGCACTGCAACAGCGTTACCGCGCACCGTTGCAGTGCGCGTGCAGCGTGGAAAAATTCCCACGCTGGACTAGCCTTGGCACATCCCTGCCGACAAGGACCCTGCCCTGATGAAGTCATGTCTTACCCTGGTGGTGCTCACCTTGCTGGCAGCCGGCAACGCGTCGGCCAGCAACGACCGCCGCGACTGCAAGGAAGAACTGCGCAGGCTCAAGGAAGCCTTCGACACCAACTACACCAGCCAGAACCACCACGACTACCGCCGGGCCAAGGCCTCCCGGGACAATGAGGAATACCGCAAGTGCGCAAACCAGGCGCGCAAGGCCCGGGAACGTGTGGAGCGTGAGGCAGACCTGTGAAGGTTGACAGTAGACGACAGCGACCTACCGACCTAGCGTTGGCACACACCAGCGCTGTCCGGGAGGAACACTGTCATGGGGTACACCAACGGTACCATCGCCAATGCCGAGGACTATCAACGGGTGCTCAGCACTTCACACCCGGTGTTCATGTTGTTTGTCTCGCTGCATTGCGCTGCCTGCGCAGGCTCGGCACCTTTGTTTAAACGGATCGCCGGAAAATACCCGTCCGTGGTCAGCCTGATACTGGACTGCGCGCGCACCCCAAGGCACCCGGAAGTCACGGGCACCCCCACGCTATTGGTCTTTCGCGACGGCGCCTTGAAGGAAAAAATCAAGAGCTTCGGTCCAAAGGCCGAGCAACCATTGTTCTTAGAGAACACCTTCAATCACTATGCCCTTGGCCACGATGTAAAAGCACCTGTGTCACCCGCCGCTCCTCCACCGCAGCCACCGTCAGGCGCCAGCCCTCATGCTCCAGGTCATCGCCCACCACCGGCAGGCGGTCGAGCAGGCTCATTACCAGACCGGCCAGGGTCTGATAATCCTCGGTCGCGACGGCCTTGAAGCCGGTACGCTGACGAATCTGGGTGAGATTCAGGGCGCCATTGGCACGAAAACCCGCGCCCTCCTCGACAATATCCGGCCCTTCGATCTCACTGGCATCCGGCAACTCACCGGCAATGGATTCAAGAATGTCGGTCATGCTCAGTACGCCCATGAAGTCACCGAATTCGTTGATCACGAAGGCGATATGGGTGGATTCCTGGCGCATCTGCTCCAGGGCGTTGAGGATCGAAAAGCTCTCCAGCAGGTTGATCGCCCGACGTGCGAGATGCTCCAGGTTCGGCTCGTTGCCGGCCAGGTATTCCTTGAGCAATTCCTTCTTGTGCACAAAGCCCAGCGGCTCATCCACCGCGCCATTGCGGATCAACGGCAGGCGCGAATAGGACGAATGCATCAGCTTCAAGCGAATCGTGTCGGGGTCGTCCGCCAGGTCGATAAAGTCGACGTTGGCCCGCGGCGTCATCAAGCTGCGAATCGGCCGCTCGGCCAGTTGCAGCACACCGCTGATCATCACCCGCTCGCGTCGGTCGAACAGCGGCCCCTGGGCGGCATCCGTCTCGCCCAACAGGTCAGCCACCTCTTCACCCACTTCCTCCACCGCCAGGCTGCGACCGCCGAGCAAGCGCATCACCGCATGGGCCGTGCGTTCACGCACCGGCAACACGCCCTGGGCCGACTTCTTGCGACGCGCGCGGGCAATCTGGTTGAACACCTCGATCAGGATCGAGAAACCAATCGCTGCGTACAGGTAGCCCTTGGGAATATGGAAACCCAGGCCTTCGGCGGTCAGGGCGAAACCGATCATCATCAGGAAGCCCAGGCACAGCATGATCACCGTCGGGTGGGCGTTGACGAAGCGTGTGAGCGGCTTGCTCGCGACGATCATCAGACCGATGGAAATGATCACCGCGATCATCATCACCGCCAACTCATCCACCATACCCACGGCCGTGATCACCGCATCCAGGGAGAACACCGCGTCGAGCACCACGATCTGCGCCACAATCGGCCAGAACATCGCGTATGCCACATTGCCGGTGCGCTGGGCCACATGGCCTTCCAGGCGTTCGTGCAATTCCATGGTGGCCTTGAACAACAGGAACACACCGCCGAACAGCATGATCAGGTCACGGCCGGAGAAGCTCTTGTCGAACACCTCGAACAGCGGCTGGGTCAGGGTCACCAACCAGGAAATACTCGCCAGCAGGCCCAGGCGCATCAGCAACGCCAGGGACAACCCGATCAAGCGCGCACGGTCGCGCTGCTCCGGCGGCAGCTTGTCGGCCAGGATTGCAATAAACACCAGGTTGTCGATGCCCAGCACCAGTTCCAGCACAATCAAGGTCAACAGGCCGAGCCAGGCCGTTGGATCCGCTAACCATTCCATTTATACAAATCTCTCTACAGGTTTCAGAATGCCGGGCACGGCAAGGCGCGGTCAGTGGACCGGGACAAGGCTGGCAGTCGGAATACGAGGTGTTTCAGCGGGAACAGCGGCAGCGGATGTCTTGGGGAAAGACGACTGGGAGGCTCCAAGAGGATGTTCATGCAGGTCCTGAAATAACAAAAGGACTTGAATCCTACAGGCGAAATACAAATTCCCTACAACGCAAAACTATTACAAAACCTGTCTTCGAACCCCACACAAAATCATGTGGGAAGGGGCTTGCCCCCGATGAGCATGGGTATCTGCACAACTTTTAAGATCCTGCCAAATCTCTGTGGTGAGCGGGCTTGTCTGCCGGGCGTCCGGCATTGAGCCAACGCTGTGTAGATACCTATGCCCAGATAAGGGCGTGTCAGGTTTTACGGGTTGCATCGTCCAGCGCCAGGATGGTGTGGGCATTCGTCACCGTCGTCGCCAGGGTATTGATCACCCCCGACCGCAACGCCCCCAACGTCGCCGCCGCCTTGGTGTTCTCACTGGCAATCGCCACCACGTCCGGGATGCGGAACAACTCCTGCACCGTCAGCCCGATCACTCGCCCCTGGATCGCGTTGACTGCCGGCTGGCCGTGGATGTCGATGAAGTCATAGCCCATCATGTCGCCCACGGTACCGGACAGGCGTGCCTGGGCGATCTCCTGGGGCGAGAACCAGCCCATGCGCACCATATTGCTGTTCTCGCTCATGTCGCCGATGCCGATCAGCGCCATGTCAGCCCGCCGCGCACGGTCGAGGGTCGAGCGCACCGTGTCATTGTTGATCAACACTCCGCGCAACTCCGGGTTGGCCACCAGGGCCGGGGCGTACAGGCTTTCACTCTCGCCGCCAAAGCGCAGGGCCAGGCGCCGGCAGATATGGTCGGGGTTCATGTATTCGCCAGCCTTGAGCGAACCGCCAATGGCGCAGACAAATGTGCAGTTGCGCGTCACCGGCAGGAACACGTTATCGGCCACGGCGCCGACGTTGCGGCCCATGCCCACGGCGACGATCATGCCGTCGCTCAAGGTCTTGTTCAGGTAGTTGGCCACCAGGCTGGCGACGGCCGAGCGCTGGGTATCGGGGTCGCTGTGGTCGACCGCGATCAACGCGCGATCCAGCTTGAAGCGCGCCACCAAGGCCTGTTCCAGCTCGTTGTTCATCGCCGGATGCTGCAAGACGCGCACCTCGACAATGCCTTCATCCCGCGCGCGCTTGAGCAATCGGCTGACTTTGGCCCGGGACAGGTCGAAGCGCTTGGCGATGGCTTCCTGAGTGACGTTCTCGAGGTAATAGAGCATCGCCACTTCGGTCATCTGATCAATATCGCTGGCCATGCGCTGGGTACTGTCACTCATGGGGACGGGCTTCCGTTTCGGCGTCAAAGGCGCATTCTCCCGACTCTTGCCCTGCTACGTCCACTATTGATGCCCATCGCGCTCGATCGCATTGATGCGCTCGACCTTGGCCCCGGAACGGGCCGCCTCGAACTCCGACTCCAGGAACGACTTGACGATGCTTTTCGCCAGTTCGGCGCCGATCACCCGCGCGCCGATAGAGAGGATCTGCGCATCGTTGCTCTTGCGCGCCCGCTCTGCCGAGTACGTGTCATGGGCCTGGGCCGCGCGAATCCCGAGCACCTTGTTGGCCGAGATCGCCATGCCGATCCCCGTGCCGCACACCAGCACGCCCAGGCGCTGCTGCCCGGCGTTGATGGCGGTGGCCACGGCCAGGGCGATGTCCGGGTACAACACCGGCGCGGTGGAATGGGTGCCGAAGTCGGTCACCGGATAGCCCAGCGCCTCGATATGGCGCTTTAACAGCTCCTTGAGCTCAAAACCCGCTTCATCGCATCCGATAGCCACCGGGAAAGGTGTGTTCATGGTGTCTGGCTCCGCTGCCGTGAGGGTGCTTACGACTGATCAATTGATCACTCAATGAAATTTCTCTCATTCATTTCGCAGGCGTTACCCCTCTTCTGTCAAGCGAGATTTAACTGACCTGTCAGTCAAAGCGCTCTAAAAAAGGGTAATTGGCGAAAAAGATCAGAATCACCGCATTTACATGAAAGAGATTGACTGATCAGAATTTCATTTGATACACATATGATCACAGCGAAACATGACTGTGCGACCTAATAAGAATTCACAGCACGAGGACACGCCGATGGCCACGCCATTACTGCTCCAGGCTGAACACGTCGCCAAGGCTTACGCGGGGATCCCTGCCCTGCGTGACGGGCGCCTCTCTCTACGGGCCGGCAGCGTCCACGCCCTGTGCGGCGGCAACGGAGCAGGCAAGTCGACTTTCCTGAGCATCCTGATGGGCATCACCCCGCGTGATGCCGGCAGCATTCTGCTCAACGGCACCGCCGTACAGTTCAATCGCCCCAGCGAAGCCCTCGCGGCGGGGATCGCGATGATCACCCAGGAACTGGAACCGATCCCCTATATGACCGTCGCCGAAAACATCTGGCTGGGCCGCGAACCGCGCCGCGCCGGCTGCATCGTCGACAACAAGGCCTTGAACCGCCGCACCCGCGAGCTGCTGGAAAGCCTGGAATTCGAGGTGGACGCCAGCAGCCCCATGCACCGCCTGAGCGTGGCGCAGATCCAGCTGGTGGAAATCGCCAAGGCGTTCAGCCATGACTGCCAGGTGATGATCATGGACGAGCCAACGTCGGCCATTGGCGAGCGCGAAGCCGAAACCCTGTTCAAGGCGATTCGCCGCCTCACCGCGCGGGGCGCCGGCATCGTCTATGTATCGCACCGCTTGAGCGAACTGGCGCAGATCGCCGATGACTACAGCATCTTCCGCGACGGCGCCTTTGTGGAAAGCGGACGCATGGCCGATATCGACCGCGACCACCTGGTGCGCGGCATCGTTGGCCAGGAACTGACCCGCATCGACCACAAGGTCGGCCGCGAATGCGCCGCCGACACCTGCCTGCAAGTCGACAACCTCAGCCGCGCCGGCGAGTTCCACGACATCAGCCTGCAACTGCGCCAGGGTGAAATCCTCGGCATCTACGGCCTGATGGGCTCGGGGCGCAGTGAATTCCTCAACTGCATCTATGGCCTGACCGTGGCCGACTCCGGCAGCGTCACCCTGCAAGGCAAGCCCATGCCCGTGGGCCTGCCCAAGGCGACCATCAATGCCGGCATGTCGCTGGTCACCGAAGACCGCAAGGACAGCGGCCTGGTGCTCACCGGCAGCATTCTTTCCAACATTGCGCTGTCGGCCTACAAGCGCCTGTCGAGCTGGTCGCTGATCAATGCGCGCAAGGAAACCCAACTGGCCCAGGACATGGTCAAGCGCCTGCAGATCAAAACCACCTCACTGGAACTGCCGGTGGCGTCCATGAGCGGCGGCAACCAACAGAAAGTGGTGCTCGCCAAATGCCTGTCGACCGAACCGGTGTGCCTGCTCTGCGATGAGCCGACCCGGGGTATCGATGAGGGCGCCAAGCAGGAGATCTACCACCTGCTGGATCAATTCGTGCGCGCCGGTGGCGCCGCCATCGTGGTGTCGTCGGAAGCCCCGGAACTGTTGCACCTGAGTGACCGCATCGCCGTCTTCAAGGGCGGCCGCCTGGTGACCATCAGCACCGACACCGCCCTTTCCCAGGAAGCCCTGTTGAGTCTTGCCTCATGAACGCCAAAACCATTGCCGCCCCTATCACCACCGCACCGCGCAACCGCCTGCGCCTGTCCCTCGACCGCTTCGGCCTGCCGCTGGTGTTTATCCTGCTGTGCGTGGTGATGGCGTTTTCCAGCGAGTACTTCATGACCTGGCGCAACTGGATGGACATCCTGCGCCAGACCTCCATCAACGGCATCCTCGCGGTGGGCATGACCTACGTGATCCTGACCAAGGGCATCGACCTCTCCGTCGGTTCGATCCTGGCCTTTGCCGGATTGTGCAGCGCCATGGTCGCGACCCAGGGCTACGGGCTGCTGGCGGCGGTGAGTGCGGGGATGTTTGCCGGGGCGATGCTCGGCGTGGTCAACGGCTTTATGGTCGCCAACCTGTCGATCCCACCGTTCGTGGCCACCCTCGGCATGCTCAGCATTGCCCGCGGCATGACCTTCATCCTCAACGACGGCAGCCCGATCACCGACCTGCCCGACGCCTACCTGGCCCTGGGCATCGGCAAGATCGGCCCGATTGGCGTGCCGATCATCATCTTTGCGGTGGTCGCGCTGATCTTCTGGATGGTGCTGCGCTACACCACCTACGGCCGCTACGTGTACGCGGTGGGCGGCAATGAAAAAAGCGCGCGCACCTCCGGGATCGGCGTGCGCAAGGTGATGTTTTCGGTGTACGTGGTGTCCGGCCTGCTCGCCGGGTTGGCCGGCGTGGTGCTGTCGGCACGCACCACCTCCGCCCTGCCCCAGGCCGGGGTGTCCTATGAGCTGGACGCGATTGCCGCCGTGGTGATCGGCGGCACCAGCCTGTCGGGCGGTACCGGCAGCATCGTCGGCACGCTGTTCGGCGCGTTGTTGATCGGCGTGATCAACAACGGCCTGAACCTGCTCGGCGTGTCCTCCTATTACCAGCAGGTCGCCAAGGGCCTGATCATCGTGTTTGCAGTACTGATCGACGTGTGGCGCAAGAAAAAACGCTAGAGAACGACCACTACAACAATAACCGGAGTTCCCCCCATGAAACTTGGTACCACCCTGGCCGCCGCGGCGGCTCTCTCCCTGCTCGCCGGCAGTATCGCAATGGCCGCCGATGGCAAGACCTACAAGGTCGGCGCGGCCGTCTACGGCCTCAAGGGCCAATTCATGCAGAACTGGGTCCGCGAGCTCAAGGAACACCCGGCGGTCAAGGATGGCACCGTGCAGTTGACCGTGTTCGACGGCAACTACGACGCCCTGACCCAGAACAACCAGATCGAAAACATGGTGACCCAGCGCTACGACGCGATCCTGTTCGTGCCGATCGACACCAAGGCCGGCGTCGGCACGGTCAAGCAAGCCATGAGCAACGACGTGGTGGTTATCGCCTCCAACACCAAGGTCGCCGACGCCTCGGTGCCCTACGTCGGTAACGATGATGTGGAAGGTGGCCGCCTGCAGGCCCAGGCCATGGTCGACAAGCTCAACGGCAAGGGCAACGTGGTGATCATCCAGGGCCCGATTGGCCAGTCGGCGCAGATCGACCGCGAGAAAGGCGAGCTGGAAGTGCTGGGCAAGCACCCTGGCATCAAGATCATCGAGAAGAAGACCGCCAACTGGGACCGCGCCCAGGCGCTGGCGCTGACTGAAGACTGGTTGAACGCCCACCCCAAAGGCATCAACGGCGTGATCGCGCAGAACGACGACATGGCCCTCGGCGCCGTACAGGCCCTCAAATCCCACGGCCTGACCTCCAAGGATGTACCCGTCACGTCCATCGACGGCATGCCGGACGCGATCCAGGCGGCGAAAAAAGACGAAGTCACCACCTTCCTCCAGGACGCCCAGGCCCAGTCCCAGGGCGCACTGGACGTGGCGTTGCGCGCACTGGCCGGCAAGGACTACAAGCCGCAGTCGGTGATCTGGGAGCGCTATGCCAAGGACGTGAAATGGGGCGATGGCACGGCCAAGACCTACATCCTGCCGTGGGTGCCCGTCACTAACGCCAACGCCGATGCGCTGTACAAACAGGTCAGTGGCGGTAAGTAGTCATTGGCTTGAAATACAGTCAAGTGTGGGAGGGGGCAAGCCCCCTCCCACATGAGATCTTCACTGTTTTCGAAAATGGAGTCATGTAAATGTCTGGATTCTGGAACCAAGCCTTCGACCTCAACGGCCGTTGCGCGGTGATCACCGGCGGCGCCGCCGGTATCGGCCTGGCCTGTGCCAGCCTGCTGGTGGAGCGCGGCGCTCGCGTGGCTTTGCTCGACCGCGACCCGGCGGTGGTTGAAGTGGCGGCAGGCCTGGGTGCCGGGCATCTGGGCATTGCCGTCGACCTCAGCCGGATCAACCAGGTGCAACACACCATCGACCAGGTCTTCGCACACTTCCAACGCCTGGACTACCTGATCAACAGCGCCGGCGTGGCCCTGCTGGACAAGGCCGTCGATGTCAGCGAAAGCGCCTGGGACACCACCCTGGACATCAACCTCAAGGCCAGCTTTTTCGTGGCCCAGGCCTGCGCGCGGCACATGCTCGCCCAGGGCAGCGGGCGCATCGTCAACCTCGCGTCCCAGGCCGCGGTGATCGGCCTCGACCGCCACGTCGCCTACTGCGCCAGCAAGGCGGCCATCGTCGGCATGACCAAGGTATTGGCCATGGAATGGGCGCCGCACATTAACGTCAACGCCATCTCCCCCACCATCGTCGAGACCGCGCTGGGCAAGAAGGCCTGGGCCGGTGAAGTCGGCGAACGGGCCAAATTGCAGATCCCGGCGGGCCGCTTTGCGCAGCCGGAGGAAATCGCCGGGCTGGCGCTGTACCTGCTCAGCGATGCTGCGCAGATGATCACCGGCGCCAACCTGGTGATCGACGGCGGCTACAGCATTCAGTAATTCATTTATCTGTCGTGAGGTTTTGTCATGTCCACTGTCACCGAACGCACACCCGAACAACTCTTGCCGGTCATCCCGAAAACCATGCAGGCCGTGGTCTGCCATGGCCCGGAAGACTATCGCCTGGAAACCGTCGACGTGCCCGCGCCCGGCCCCGATGAGATCCTCACCAAGGTCGAGTTGTGCGGCATTTGCATGGGCGACATCAAGACCTATCGCGGCGCGCCGTCGTTCTGGGGCGATGCCGAGCAACCGCGCTACGTCAAGCCGCCGATGATCCCCGGCCATGAGTTCGTGTGTCGCGTGGTGGCCCTGGGCCCGGGCGCGGAAAAGCGCGGCGTGAAGGTCGGTGACCGGGTGATCTCGGAGCAGATCGTGCCGTGCTGGGGCTGTCGCTTCTGCAACCACGGCCAGTACTGGATGTGCCAGAAACACGACCTCTATGGCTTCCAGAACAATGTGCAGGGTGCCATGGCCCAGTACATGATCTTCACCAAGGAAGGCATCATTCACAAAGTGCCGGAATCCATCGCCCCCGACGAAGCGATCCTGATCGAACCCCTGGCCTGCTCACTGCATGCGGCGGAACGCGCCAACGTCGACCATGACGACGTCGTGGTGGTCGCCGGCGCCGGTACCCTGGGCCTGGGCATCATCGGCGCCGTACGCCTGCGCAACCCGAAAAAACTCATCGTGCTCGACATGAAACCCGAACGCGCCGCCCTCGCCCTGCGCATGGGCGCCGACGAAGTGTGGAACCCGGCCGAAGTGGACGTACTGGCCAACATCCGCGCGATCACCGACGGCTATGGCTGCGACATCTATATCGAGGCCACCGGGCACCACAAGGCGGTGAACCAGGGTCTGGCGATGCTGCGCAAGCTGGGGCGCTTCGTGGAGTTCAGCGTGTTCAACGACGAGGCCACGGTGGACTGGTCGATCATCGGCGACCGCAAGGAGCTGGACATCCTCGGCTCGCACCTGGGGCCTTACATGTACCCGCGGGCCATCGACTTTATCGGCAACCGCAAGATCGATATGCGCGATGTAGTCACCCACAAGTTCGCCCTGGCGGACTTCAAGGAAGCGTTTGCGGTGATGGAGCGTGGCGACAAGTCGCTCAAGGTTGTACTCGAACCCTAGGAATACACAACCGCTTTACTGCAGGAGCCGAGCTTGCTCGCGAAGGTCGACAACGATAACGCGGGGCTTCTGGGTAAACGCGATGTCTTCACGCTTTTCGCGAGCAAGCTCGCCCCTACAAAAAGAACACAGGAACCCGCGTTATGAATCGAGTCATCAACGATCCGGACCAAGTGGTCGAGGACATGCTGCGCGGCATCCTGGTCGCGCACCCCGAACTGCGCCAGTACGAAAGCAACCCACGGGTGATCGTCAAGGCCAGGCCTTCCGGGCCAGGGCGTGTCGGCATTGTCACGGGGGGCGGCTCCGGCCATGAGCCGGCCTTTCTCGGCTATGTCGGCCCCGGCCTGGTCGACGCGGTGGCCGTCGGTGAGATTTTCTCCTCGCCCACCGCCAAGAGCTTTTTCGACGCCTTCCGCGCCGCCGACCATGGCGCCGGCGTGGCCTGCCTGTACGGCAACTATGCCGGTGACAATATGAACGTGAAGCTGGCGATGAAAATGGCCGCCAGCAAAGACATGCGCATCCGCACCGTGGTCGCCAACGACGACGTGGCCTCCGCGCCCAAGGCCGAGATCGCCAAGCGTCGCGGCGTGGCCGGGGAAATCTTCATGTGGAAGATCGGCGGTGCCGCCGCCGCCCAGCACTACGACCTCGACGGCGTGATTCGCGTCGCGCAGAAAACCGTCGACCACTGCCGCTCGATTGGCATCGGCCTCACGCCCTGCACCATTGCCGCCGTGGGCAAGCCCAACTTCCAGATCCCCGACGGCCAAATGGAACTGGGCATCGGCCATCACGGCGAACCGGGCATTGAGGTCATCCCCATTGAGTCCGCCGCCGCCATGGCCGAGCGCATGCTCGCGCCGATCCTCGCCGACCGTGACTTCAGCCAGGATGACAGCGTGGTGGTGCTGGTCTCCGGTCTTGGCGCCACGCCGGTGATGGAGCTGTATATTTTCTACGCCGAGGTGGAACGCCAACTCAACGCCAAGGGCCTGAAGATTCACCGCTGCTACGTCGGCAACTACTTCACCTCCCTGGAAATGATGGGCGTGACCCTGACCCTGCTCGGCCTCGACGCGGAGCTGAAAACCCTGATCGACCAACCCTGCCGCTCCATCGGCATGACCCAGGCGGACTGAACCATGAGCCAGCATTTTTCCAGCCACCACGGCAGCGCCATCGTCACCGACCTGGTTAGCGTGATCGTGGCCAACCGTGAATACCTCAGCGAAGTCGACGGCGCAATTGGCGACGGCGACCATGGCATCAACATGGCCAAGGGCTTCGCCCATTGCGGGCGCATGATCGAAGGTCGCCAACTGCCCCTCGCCGAAGCCCTGGATGAGCTGACCCTGAGCCTGATGGAAGGCATCGGCGGCTCCATGGGGCCGTTGTATGGCAGCCTGTTTATCGGCATGGCCGACGAAGTGCGCGGCCGTGACGACATCGACGCAGCCACCTTCGCCCACCTGTTGCGCGGCGGCCTGACCTCGCTGCAGGACATCACCGAAGCGGGCGTGGGCGACAAGTGCCTGATGGACACATTGATCCCGGCGGTGGAAGCCTTCGAGCGCGCGCACGCCTCGGGGGCGTCCTTCAGCGATGCACTGGAGGCAATGAAAACCGCCGCCTCCCAGGGGCGCGACTCCACCAAGGACCTGGTGGCGAAGATCGGCCGCGCCAGTCGCCTGGGCGAGCGCTCACTGGGCGTGCTGGATGCGGGGGCGGTGTCGTGCTGCCTGATCCTTACGCGCCTGGCGGATTCGGTGCAGCCGCGCCTGAGTGCTTGACCTGCTGGATATACCGCGCCACCGCCGGCGCTTTCTCGAAGCGCCGGTGAATCAGCGACAGCCACGAGGACGCGTCGCAGCCCTGAATGCTGCGATACACCACGCCCGGCAACTGCACATGCCCGACCATTGACGCGGGCACCACCGCCACGCCCTGCCCCATCGACACCAGCGCCACCACCGCGACCAGCCCGCCCGGCTGTGGCCCCAGGCGCGGGGCATAACCGCCTTGCGCGGCGACATGCAGGGTGCCGCTGATTTGCTCCGGCAGGATAAATGTCTCGTTTTGCAGGTGTTCGCAGCCAATGGCCGCGAGCCCCAGCAGCCAGGAGTCCTGGGGCAGCGCCAGGACAAAACCTTCGCCGTCCAGGCGCACCGCCTCCACCCCCTCGGGCAAGGTCATCGGCGAGCGGATATAGCCGATGTCGTAGCGCCCGTCCGCCACCGCACTCGGCAACGTGGCCATGGCGCATTCGCGCACCGTCACGCTGACGTCGGGAAATGCCTGGCCGAACGCACGCATCTGCCGCTGCAACAGCCCGGCGTACAGTGCCGAGGCGACGTAACCCAATTCGATATGACCGATCTCGCCACGCCCGGCGCGCTGGGCATGGTGCTGGGCGAATTCGAACTGGCGCACGGTGGCTTCGGCCTCGACCAGCAAGGCGGCGCCGGCTTCAGTGAGGCTGACTTCGCGTTGCCGGCGGATAAACAAGCGCGTGCCCAGGCTGGTTTCCATGTCCTGGATCTGCCGGCTCAGGGTCGGCGGCGCAATGCCCAATTGCTCGGCGGCACGGGTGAAGTTGCGCTGCCGGGCCACGGCGAGGAAGTAGCGGAAATGGCGGATATCCATAACAGGATTAGCTCAAAGGTAATGAAGTGCTCCACAGCGGCTAACAATACCAGCAGTTGCCAGGGATAAGCTCGAAGCTCCTCAACACTGCAGAGCCCTTGTGATGTCCGTCAACTGCATCCCCCCTATTGCCTGCAAGGTAATCCAATCATGAGCCGGGTCAGCCCACGCCTGACGTTGCTGACCGCGTCCGGTGTCTGCTCGCTGATCGTGCTCGACACCAATATCGTCGCCGTGACCCTGCCGAGCATCGCTCGCGACCTGGGGGCGAACTTTGCCGATATCGAGTGGGTGGTGAGCGCCTATATGCTGGCGTTTGCCGCCTTGCTCCTGCCGGCCGGGAGCCTGGCCGATCGGTTCGGACGCAAGAAATCCCTGGTCTGGGGCCTGAGTATTTTTATCCTCGCCTCCCTTGGCTGCGGGGCGGCGCCGAGTGCGTTGTGGCTGGACATCGCCCGCGCGGTCAAGGGCGTCGGTGCAGCGTTATTGCTCACGTCAGCCCTGGCCTCCATTGGCCACACCTTCCACGATGAAGTCGAGCGGGCCAAGGCCTGGGCGTTCTGGGGCGCCTGCATGGGCGTGGCGATGACGGCCGCGCCGACCCTGGGCGGCGTGATCACCGAGTACCTGGGCTGGCGCTGGATTTTCTACCTCAACCTGCCCGTGGGCGTGGCGCTGATGAGCCTGGTGCTGCACGCGATTGCGGAATCCCGCGATAGCCAATCCGCCCGCCTCGACCCGTGGGGCAGCCTGGCCTTCAGCGCGAGCCTGTTGTGCCTGATCTGGGGCCTGATCGAGGCCAACCGTATCGGCTGGGATAACCCGCTGACCTATGCGCGCCTGATCGGCGGTGCGGTGTTGCTGGGTGTATTTGTAGGGGTCGAACGTGTGCAGCAGCGGCCCATGGTGGACCTGCAACTGTTTCGCCACCCGCGTTTTATCGGCGCCTTGCTCGGGATGTTTGCCTACGCTGGCTGCGCCCAAGTGATGATGACGCTGCTGCCGTTCTATCTGCAGAACGGCCTGGGTTTCTCCGCGATTGCCTCGGGCCTGGGCATGCTGCCGTTCGCCCTGACCATGCTGGTCTGCCCCCGGATCGGCGCGCGGCTGGCGGGGCGCTTCGCACCGGCAACGATGATGGCGGCCGGGTTGACCCTGGTGGGCTGCGGCAACCTGCTGAGTGCCTGGGCGGTGAGTATCGGCGGCTATCTGCCCTTCGCCCTGGCGATTGCCGTCACCGGTGCCGGTGCGGGTTTGCTCAATGGCGATACCCAGAAAAACATCATGGCCTGCGTGCCACGGGACCGTGCGGGGATGGCGTCGGGCATGAGCACCACCATGCGGTTCAGCGCGATCATGTTGGCGATTGGCGTGTATGGCGCACTGCTGAGCAGCCACAGCGAGCATGTGTTGCGCGCACGTATCGACACGCAATGGCAGGCGCAGGTGGCGGGGATTGCTTCACGGGTGGTGGCCGGGGACATGCCGGCGGCAATGAGCTTGTTGCCGGAGCCGGCACGGGCGATGGTGCAACCGCTGGCGCGGCAGGCGTTTGTGGACGGGTTCAGCGGGGTGTTGTGGGTGGCAGGGTTATTGGGATTGCTCGGAGCGCTGGTGGTGGGGAGGCTGATGCGCAAGCCCCCTCCCACACCGAACTAATGTGGGAGGGGGCTTGCCCTAATACCAGTCAGTTAAGGAGGAACACTGTAACTGTGGCGAGCGGGCGGTGCGACGATTCGACAAGCCCGCTCACCACAACAGCCCTATCTGCCGGGCGTTCAGCGTTGAGCCAACGTTGTGTAGATACCTATGCCCCTATGAGGGTGTGTCAGTAAATGCAACTGTGTCTGACCCACCGCCATCGGGGGCAAGCCCCCTCCCACAGGTATTAGCTATCCCCCAAAGGGGCTTACCAGAAGCGTTGCTGGGTCAGGCGGCTCCACCAGGTCAGCAGCACCCGGTCGACCGAGCCGCTGGCCGCCAGGCCCACCCGTTCCTGCAGGCTTTTACGCTCGGCATAGTGCAG
This sequence comes from Pseudomonas sp. S3E12, assembly GCF_001702295.1. Classification (NCBI taxonomy): domain Bacteria; kingdom Pseudomonadati; phylum Pseudomonadota; class Gammaproteobacteria; order Pseudomonadales; family Pseudomonadaceae; genus Pseudomonas; species Pseudomonas sp. S3E12. The sequence continues at coordinate 66,043 of NZ_MBDT01000035.1, read as the reverse complement.
GTGGAACACTTCGGCGGTCTTGGCCTTGGTGGCCAGGTATTCGTCGCTGGTTTGCAGTTCGTCGACCAGTTGCTTATCCAGCGCGGCAACACCCAGCCACACCTCTCCGGTCGCTACGTCGTCAATCGCCAGCTGTGGGCGATAACGCGAGACGAAGTTCTTGAACAACTGATGGGTGATGTCCAGGTCTTCCTGGAACTTCTCGCGGCCCTTCTCGGTGTTTTCGCCAAACACCGTGAGGGTGCGCTTGTACTCGCCGGCGGTCAGTACTTCAAAGTCGATGTCGTGCTTTTTCAGCAGGCGGTTGACGTTGGGTAACTGCGCCACCACGCCAATGGAGCCGAGGATGGCAAACGGTGCGCTGATGATCTTCTCGCCGATGCACGCCATCATGTAGCCGCCGCTGGCCGCGACCTTGTCGATGCACACGGTCAACGGCACGCCCGCCTGACGGATACGCGCCAATTGCGACGACGCCAGGCCGTAGCTGTGGACCATGCCGCCGCCGCTTTCCAGGCGCAGCACCACTTCGTCCTTGGGCGTGGCCAGGCTCAGCAGCGCGGTGATTTCATGGCGCAGGCTCTCGGTGGCCGAGGCCTTGATGTCGCCGTCGAAATCCAGCACGAACACCCGTGGCTTGGCCTCGGGCTTCTTCTTGCCGTTCTTCTTTTCGGCTTTGCTTTCGGACTTGCGCAGGGCCTTGAGCTGCTCCTTGTCGAGCAGGCTCGACTCCAGGCGCTCACGCAGGCCCTTATAGAAGTCATTGAGCTTGCTGACCTGCAGTTGGCCGGCGGCCTTGCGACGCCCTTTGCTGCGCAGTGCCGCGAAGCTGATCAAGACCACCAGAATAGCGACCACCAGGGTGACGGTCTTCGCCAGAAAGCTCGCGTATTCAGCCAAAAAATCCATGTGTCTCCTTAACAATGCACGGCGCCAGGCGCGGATTGCCCAAGCATACCGACGGGATCGCCGGGCGACCAGTGCTCAAACCGCCAGCAGGAACGCGCTCCAACGAGCTTTTAAAACAAGCGTATGTTTTTTCATTGACAGCACCCTGGCATCCTCATAACCTCGCCAGACTTTCAACGTACCGGGAAAACGGACGTGGGCAGCATCTATTTGATTCGACATGGCCAGGCCTCCTTCGGTGCAGACGACTATGACGTGCTGTCGCCCGTCGGCGTGGAACAAGCGCAAGTGCTCGGCCGCCACCTGGCGGATATGGGCCTGGTGTTCGACCGCTGCATCGCCGGCGACCTGCGCCGCCAGCAGCACACCGCCACTGCCGCCTTCGATCAATACAGCGCCCTCGGCCTGCCGGTACCTGCATTGGAAACCGACAGCGCCTTCAACGAATTCGACGCCGACGCAATCATCCGCGCCCTGCTCCCCGACCTGCTCGGCAGCGAACCCGACGCCCTGGACATCCTGCGCAACGCTGCGCAAAACCGCAGCGAATTCCAACGCATTTTCGCCCTGATCATCGAACGCTGGCTGGCCGGCACCTATGACCCACCGGGACTGGAGAGCTGGCTGGGGTTCGTCGAGCGCGTCCAGGGTGGCCTGCAACGCATTCTTGAAGCGGCGGACAACACGCAGAAGATCGCGGTGTTCACCTCCGGCGGCACCATCACCGCCCTGCTCCACCTGATTACCCGGATGCCTGCCGCCCAGGCCTTCGAACTGAACTGGCAAATTGTTAACACCTCGCTCAACCAGCTGAAATTCCGCGGTCGCGAGGTGGCACTGGCTTCCTTCAACAGTCACACCCACTTGCAACTGTTGAAGGCGCCGCAACTCATCACCTTCCGATGAAGTGCGGCCAACCGTGACCCCAAGGTCACTGGACTCACCATAAAAGGATCGAAACCATGACTGACGTAGCTAAAGCCGTAGAAGCAATGAAAGCCAAATTCAACCCAAGCGCTGCCGAAGGCTTGGACCTGGTGTTCGGTTTCCGTATCGACGACACCAAGAACTTTTCCCTGGTGGTCAAAGACAAGACCTGTGAACTGCTGGAAGGCGAAAACCCGGACGCCCAAGTGACCCTGGTCATGGACAGCGAGACCCTTGAGGGCATCGTCGACGGCTCCACAGACGGCATGCAGGCCTTCATGGGCGGCAAGCTGCGCACCGAAGGCGACATGATGCTGGCCATGAAGCTGAGCGAACTGTTCCCTTCCTGATTCACGGGCAACCCTGAATCTCTGTGGGAGGGGGCAAGCCCCTCCCACATTTGATCTACGGTGGTATTCAGATCCTGGGCTGTAGCAGCAACGCCACCAACGCACTCCATCCGGTCTGGTGCGAAGCCCCCAACCCCCGCCCCGTCTCGCCATGGAAATACTCATGGAACAACACCAGGTCACGACTGGCCGGGTCCGCCTCCAACTGCGCATACCCCGCCATCGACGGTCGTGAACCGTTTTCATCCCGCAGAAACAGGCGGGTCAAGCGCTGGCTGAGGCTGTCGGCCACGTCCTCCAGGGATGCCAGATACCCGCTGCCCGTGGGGTATTCCACCGAAAAGTTGTCCGCGTAGTAGCGGTGAAATTCCCGCAGCGATTCGATCAGCATGTAGTTCACCGGCATCCACAAGGGCCCGCGCCAATTGGAGTTGCCGCCGTACAGGCGCGAGTCGGATTCACCCGGCTGGTAACGGGCGCACAGGGTGTCGCCATTCATCTTCAGCGCCAGTGGCTGCTCGGCGAACGCCTTGGACAGGGAGCGCACGCCAAAGGCCGAGAGGAATTCGTCGTCATCGAGCATGCGCCGAAGCAAATCCTTGGTGCGCTCGCCACGCAACAGCGCCAACAACAGGCGATTGCCCTGGCCCGGTTCGTTCCAGCGCGACACCAGTTTGGCCAGGTCCGGCCGGTGATGCATGAAACCCAACAACCGTTCACGCAACCCTTCCAGCCCCTCGTGTTCGCGCTGCTCCAGCACCAGCACGGCAAACAACGGCATCAGGCCGACAATGGAGCGCAGGCGCACCGGCTCGTTCTGGCCGTCGGGACGGTGCAGTACGTCGTAGAAGAACAGGTCCTGCTCGTCCCACAGGCCTTCGGCGCTGTCGTCAACACGGTTGATGGCGCCGGCGATGTACAGGAAGTGCTCGAAAAACTTCACGGCAATATCGACGTACACGACATTGCGTTTGGCCAGCTCGAGGCCGATGCGCATCAAGTCCAGCGCATACGCCGCCACCCAGGCGGTGCCGTCGGCCTGATCGAGCTGATACCCCGGCGGCAACGCGGCCGAGCGGTCGAACAAGGCGATATTGTCCAGCCCCAGGAAGCCGCCCTGGAACAGGTTGCGACCCTCGGCGTCCTTGCGGTTGACCCACCAGGAAAAATTCAGCAGCAGCTTGTGGAAGATCCGCTCGAGGAAATCCAGGTCGCCCACACCGGTCAGCGCCTTGTCCTGCTGGTACACGCGCCAGCTGGCCCAGGCATGCACCGGTGGGTTGGCGTCGTCGAAGCGCCATTCATAGGCCGGCAGTTGGCCGTTGGGGTGCATGAAGCGGTCCTTCACCAGCAACAACAACTGTTGCTTGGCATACCCCGGATCGATCAGGGCAAACGCCACCGCCTGGAAGCCCTGGTCCCAGGAGGCGTACCACGGGTATTCCCAGGTGTCGGGCATGGACAGGATGTCGAAGTTGGACAGGTGCCGCCAATGGGTATTGCGGATATGCAGGCGCTCGGGCGGTGGCGCGGGCTGGGCGGGGTCGCCGTCGAGCCACTGGTTCACATCGAAATAGTAGAGCTGCTTGGACCACAGCAAGCCGGCCAGGGCCTGGCGCTGCACATTGCGCGCGTCGTCATCGGCAATGCCTTGCTGCAAGGCGGCGTAGAAGTCATCGGCCTCCTGGCGCCGCTGTTCAAACAGTTTGCGCGCGTTGACCTCGGGCGCGTCCACGGGCGCAAGGCGCAGGTAAAGGCTTTTGCTTTGCAGGCCCGCCAGTTCAAGGATAAAGCGTGCGGCAACCTTGGTACCGGTGTCGCGACGAATCGCAGCGTCCAGCCCTTCAACCACATAATCGTTGATCCCGTCCTTGAACGGCCCCGGCGCCGGTTGCCCGCCCAGTCGCGGGAAGTTGCTCTCGTTTTCACAGAACAGCCATTCCACACTCTCCTGCCCCCAGGCGCTGAGGCGCAGATCGGGCAGTGCATGATGACGGGCCAGCACGTGTTCGCCGTCCAGCCTCAACTGCGGCTTGGGCGCATCCGAGGTCCAGCTCCAGTCATTGCGCGCCCACAGCTGCGGCAGCACCTGCAGGCGCGTCGGCTGCTGCGAGCGGTTGTGCACGGTGACGCGCATGAAAATATCGTCGGGCTGGTGCTTGGCGTATTCGATGCTGACGTCGCAGTAATGGTTGTCTTCGAACACGCCGGTATCAAGGATCTCGTACTCGGCATCGCCCAGCCCGCGCCGGGCGTTTTCGGCGATCAGGTCGGCGTAGGGAAAGGCCGCATGGGGGTATTTGTAGAGCATGCGCATATAGGCATGGCTGGGCACACCGTCGACGAAAAAGTACAGTTCCTTGACGTCTTCACCGTGGTTGCCCTCGGCGTTATTCAGGCCGAACAGGCGCTCCTTGAGGATCGCGTCGCGCTCGTTCCACAGGGCCAGGCCCAGGCACCAGCGTTGCGCCTTGTCGCTGAAACCGGCCAGGCCATCCTCGCCCCATCGATAGGCGCGGCTGCGCGCATGTTCATGGGGGAAGTAAGCCCAGGCATCGCCGTCAGCGCTGTAGTCTTCGCGCACCGTGCCCCATTGGCGTTCGCTCAGATAGGGGCCCCACTCGCGCCAACGCTCGGCCTCCGGCGTCGCCAGGCGTTGGCCTTCAATCGTGTCCAGTATTCGGGTGTCGGGTGTGGCCGTCATCGGGTCCTCCATCGCCTACCAGGTGAGGAGCAGTGTAGAGCCCAATGACGCCCGGGTGCACATGAAGACTTAGAAGATGGCGTAGGTGTAGTTGAAGATCAGGCGGGTCTGGTCCTGGTCGGCGGTGCCGGTGTTTTTGCCGTGATAGGTGCCGGTACGCAAGGTGGTACCGAAGCCTTTCAGAGGACCGGCCTGCACCACGTAGTCCAGGCGGAAGTCGGTTTCGTTTTCTTTCTGGTCAGGGCCACCGGCGACCTTCGACTTGATATCCGTACCGTCCAGGTAGGCCACGGACGCTTTCAGGCCCGGCACGTAGGCCTTGAAGTCATACGCATACTGCCCGAAGTTGACCTGCTCGCCCGCCCGGGAGAACTGGCCCACCACCGCATCGGTGAACAGGTAGAAGTCGCTGCCGCCGGCGCCTTGGGCGTGGGGATCGGCAAGGCTGCCCTGGTTGACCCAGACAAAACCACCATCGTCACCCACGCCAATGTGGCCAAGCATCAAGCTGCTGCCACCCAGTTGGTAGGTGAACGCGGCACTGTAGGTTTTGTTGTCCACTTCGTTGGCGTGCTTGGCGTAGCCGCCGTTGTTGTTGAATTGGTAGCCACTCTCGCCATTCTTGCCGTCGCTGCTGCTGTCGAAGTAACGCAGGTCGGTCTTGAACGACTGGTCGTTGCCCAGGGGCAGCACGTGGACCAAGCCGACGTAGTTCTGTTTGTAGAAGTCCTGCAACTGGGCGTAGTAGTACTGCAACGTCAGGTTTTTTGCGATGGCGTTGTCGGACGAACCAAACGGCTTGTAGTCCACCCCACCGAATTTGAAGCTGTCGCTGTCGCGCGTACCGCCGGCCACGCTCAAGCCCGTGGAGTTGCTGGAGGCACGGCCTTCGGCGCGGTTCAGCTCGCCGCCGGTGAAGGTGACGTTGGGAATATCGTTGGAGGTGAGGATGCCGCCGTCAAAGGTTTGCGGCGCCACGCGGCTGTCGTTGGAGACCAGGATCGGCAGCACCGGCGCCAGGCCACCACCGACATGCAACTCGGTCTGGGAAATGCGGAACTTCACGTTACCGGCCGCGCGACCGAAGGAGTCGGCCGGCTCGGTGCCGTTGTTTTTGGTCGGGAAGAAGCTGTTGCCATTACCCGCCAGGCCCGGGCCCGCAGTGTGACCATCGCCGCCGTCCAGGCGCAGGGCGCCGAAGGCCATCACGTCGAAACCCAGGCCAACGGTGCCTTGGGTGAAGCCGGATTTGTAGTCGAAACGCAGTGCGGTAGCAGCTTCGCGCAAGTCGTTGTTGGTGCCCGAGCGGTTATCTGCGCTGTAGTACATGGTCCGCGAACTGACGGACGCATGGCTGTCTTCGAGAAAGCCGCTGTGGCCATTGCCCGTGCCCAGCGCGCCGAGCCCGAAGTCATCAGCGTAAGCCTGTTGTGCAAGAACGGCGGCGGTGATCGACAGCGCCAGTGTAGAAATTTTCATTAACTGCGGCCCCTGAATGTTTTTTTATCGTGTTTGGCGTGCAAACCCACTGTCGGCTCTGCAAACGTGACGATTCTTTCATGCCGGCCAGGGCGGACCTCGTGAAGCTTTCTTTAGAAAAGGGCCTGGAAAATGAAATTTCCCTACCGCCGTTTTTTGTCATATTCACGTCATTTCATTCATTTGCAGAATGAAGTCCAGAGGATTCTTCGTTTGCACGCCCGCCCACAGCCCAACAAAATCCAGGTATCGGCCGCGCCCATCAGCATCGTGATCAGGAATTTTTCTATGCACAGCACCGCACATGTCAGCCCCGACGAGATCCGCAAGGGCTTTTCCAAGGCCATGTCCGACATGTACCGAGATGAAGTTCCGCTGTATGGCGCACTGATGGAGCTGGTCGCCGCCACCAACGCCCGCGTACTCGCCAGCGAACCGGACCTGGCGCAACAGCTGCAACGCACCGGTGAGATCCAGCGCCTGGACATGGAACGCCATGGCGCCATCCGCCTCGGCACCGCGGCGGAACTGGCGACCATCGGCCGCCTGTTCGCGGTGATGGGCATGCAGCCGGTGGGTTACTACGACCTGACCCCCGCCGGCGTGCCGGTGCATTCCACGGCGTTCCGCGCCGTGCACGAAAGCGCGCTGCAAACCAGCCCGTTTCGCGTGTTTACCTCGCTGCTGCGCCTGGAGCTGATCGAAAACCCCGACCTGCGCGGGTTTGCCGAAACCGCCCTGGCCAAGCGCTCGATATTCACCCCCCGCGCCCTGGCGCTGATCGAACAAGCGGAGAAGGACGGTGGCCTCAACGCTGCGGATGCCGATGAGTTTGTGCGCCAGGCCCTGGAAACCTTCCGCTGGCACCACACCGCGACCGTTACCGCCGCGCAGTACCAGCAACTCAGCGACCAGCACCGCCTGATCGCTGACGTGGTGGCCTTCAAGGGCCCGCACATCAACCACCTGACCCCGCGCACCCTGGACATCGACCAGGTCCAGGTCGCCATGCCCGGCAAGGGCATCACCCCCAAGGCCGTGATCGAAGGCCCGCCTCGCCGCCAGTGCCCGATCCTGCTGCGCCAGACCAGCTTCAAGGCCCTCGACGAACCCATCGCCTTCACCGATGCCCAGGGCAGCCACAGCGCGCGCTTCGGCGAAATCGAACAGCGTGGCGTGGCGCTGACGCCTAAAGGCCGTGCGCTGTACGACCACCTGCTGAATGCCGCGCGCGACGAACTGGGTGCCTTCCCCAACGAGGGCAACGCCGCGCGCTACATGCAGTTGATGGAGCAGCACTTCCAGGCCTTCCCGGATAACCACGGGCAGATGCGTGAGCAGGATCTGGCCTACTTCCGCTACTTCGCCACGGAGAAAGGCCTGGCGGCACGCGGCCAGGCCGACCAACCGCGCACACTGGAGGCACTGGTCGCCGCCGGCCATGTGGCCGTCGAACCCTTGGTGTATGAGGATTTCCTGCCGGTGAGTGCGGCGGGGATTTTCCAGTCGAACCTGGGGGATGGGGCGCAGAGTCACTACGCGGCCAATTCGAACCAGGCCGAATTCGAGAAGGCCCTGGGGCGCACGACTGTCGATGAATTGAAGGTGTATGGCGAGACGCAGCAGCGCTCCATAGATGAATGCACTCGGGCACTGCTGGTGTAGAAACGGAAAGAGCCCACCCGGCTCACCGGCGCAATCCTTGCGCCGCAACAGTCCCCAGGGCCGGGCGGGATCATAGGCAGTGGCGTGAATGATGCCCCTAAGACAATCCTGAATAAATATGCCGTGCTTTTTGTAGGAGCGAGCTTGCTCGCGAAAAACTTGAGAACGCCGCGTTAAATCAGAAGAGCTGCGTAATCGTTGACGCTCTTCGCGAGCAAGCTCGCTCCTACCGGTGGGTCAAGATTTTCATTTAACCCAATCGCCCCACAATCTCGTCCTTGACCAACAGGCGTTTCTTCTTCAGCTTCTCCACCTCCTCATCGCTGGCCTTGGCCGATTCCGCCTTCAGCACCTCCCCGTCGGCCGCATCGTATTGAGTGAGCAGCGAGTCCAGGCGTTTGTCGTTCGCCCTGCGTTCGTGAACGGCTTCCTTGCTCAACCCCAAGTCCTGATACAGGTCGTGTTTCACTGGCATGGCGTACCTCCGCAAGTTGATCAATGGCTTACCCCCTTGAAGCTAGCCCATTCCAGCCGGTCTTGTCATGTTCAGGGTCAATCCATCCCCGTTCGTCGCGGCGCGGGCATTGGGATCAAACCTTTGCCACCCCCCGCCCTCCACTGTAAATCGCCACCCGAGGGAGAACGGTTTCATGACTCATGCTGCCACCGCTGTCGACACCCAATGCATCAACACCCTGCGCACCCTGGCCATGGACGCCGTGCAGAAGGCCAACTCCGGCCACCCCGGCACGCCCATGGGCCTGGCGCCGGTGGGGTATACGCTGTGGAGCCGCTTCCTGCGTTACCACCCCGAGCATCCCGACTGGCCCAACCGTGACCGCTTTGTGTTGTCGGTGGGGCATGCGTCGATGCTGCTGTATTCGCTGCTGCACCTGGCCGGTGTGGTCGAGATCGATGCCCACGGCAAACGTTCGGGGCAACCGGCGATCAGCCTGGACGATATCAAGCAGTTCCGACAGATGAGTTCCAAGACCCCCGGCCACCCCGAGTACCGCATGACCACCGGTGTGGAAACCACCACCGGGCCGCTGGGCCAGGGCTGCGCCAACAGCGTCGGCATGGCCATGGCCGAGCGCTGGCTAGGCAAGCGTTTCAACCGCGACGGCCAGGTGCTGTTCGACTACAACGTCTACACCCTGTGCGGCGACGGCGACATGATGGAGGGCATCAGCAGTGAAGCCGCGTCCATGGCCGGGCACTTGAAGCTGGATAACCTGTGCTGGATCTACGACAACAACACCATCAGCATTGAAGGCCACACCGAGCTGGCCTTCAGCGAAGACGTGATCAAGCGCTTCCAGGCCTATGGCTGGCACACCGTGCACGTCACCGATGCCAATGACCTGCAGGCCTTGAGCGAAGCGCTGAACACCTTCAAGGGCAACACCGGCGCGCCGACCCTGATCGTGGTCGACAGCGTGATCGGCTACGGTTCGCCACACAAACACAACACCGCCGCCGCCCATGGCGAGCCGTTGGGCGATGAAGAGATCCGCCTGACCAAGGCTGCGTATGGCTGGCCGCAGGACTCCAGCTTCCTGGTCCCCGACGAGGCCCGCACGGTGTTGCGTGACGCCCTGCTGGAGCGCAGCCAGCCGTTATATGACGCCTGGCAGCACAGCCTGGCGCAGCTGCAGCAGCACGAGCCGCAACTGGCCGAAGAGCTGCGCCGCATGCGTGCCGGCGAAATGCCGGAGCATTGGCAGGATGACCTGCCCGGTTTCGACCCCGACGCCAAGGGCGTGGCCAGCCGTGCTGCCGGAGGCGAAGTGCTGAATGCGTTGGCCCAGCACATCCCCTGGCTGCTCGGCGGCTCGGCGGACCTGTCGCCCTCGACCAAGACCAACCTGACCTTCGACGGCGCCGGGCGCTTCAGCGCAGATGACTACAGCGGGCGCAACCTGCACTTCGGCATCCGCGAACACGCCATGGGCGCGATTGCCAATGGCATGGCGCTGTCCTACCTGCGGCCGTACACCTCGACATTCCTGGTGTTCAGCGACTACATGAAGCCGCCGATCCGCTTGGCCGCGATCATGGAGCTGCCGGTGGTGTTCGTGTTCACCCATGACTCGATTGGCGTGGGCGAAGATGGGCCGACCCACCAGCCCATCGAACACCTGACCCAACTGCGCGCCACGCCGGGGCTGCTGACCCTGCGCCCCGGCGACGCGAATGAAACCCTGGAAGTGTGGAAGGTCGCACTGGCGCAGACCCACCGGCCAAGTTGCGTGATACTGTCCCGCCAGCCACTGCCGACGCTGGATCGTACCCAGTACGCGGCGGCGTCGGGGGCGGCCAAGGGCGCCTATGTGCTGGCGAAGGCGGATGATCCTCAGGTGATTCTGCTGGCGAGCGGCAGTGAAGTCAGCCTGGCGGTCGCGGCGTATGAGCAGTTGAAAAGCGAAGGGATTGCCGCGCAGGTGGTTTCAATGCCCAGCTGGGAACTGTTCGAAGACCAGGACCAAGCCTACCGCGACAGCGTGTTACCGCCGGCAGTGAAGGCACGGGTAGTGGTGGAACAGGCCGGCCCCTTGGGCTGGGACCGCTATGTCGGCCAGACCGGCGCCAAGGTGGTGATGAACAGCTTCGGCGCATCGGCGCCGCTGGCGAAGTTGCAGGAGCAGTTCGGGTTTACGGTTGAGAATGTGGTGAAGCAGGCCAGGGCACAGATCAACCTGACCTAACGCTGAGCAAAATGTGGGAGGGGGCTTGCCCCCGATGGCGGTGGCTCAGTCAAATTATTAGCGACTGACACTCCCTCATCGGGAGCAAGCCCCCTCCCACATTTGGACAACATCGCTTGTTAGAACAGCTCTCGGGCCAGGAATGGCGCGGTGCGGCTGGTTTTGTTTTTGGCCACCTTCTGCGGTGTCCCGCTGGCAACCACCTTGCCGCCCAGGTCCCCGGCTCCCGGTCCGATGTCGATCACCCAGTCACTCTGGGCCACCACGCGCATTTCATGTTCCACCACGACCACCGTATGCCCCCCATCCACCAGTTGATTGAGCTGGCTTAGCAGGCGGTCGACGTCCCGTGGGTGCAGCCCGGTGGTGGGTTCGTCCAGCACATACAACGTCGCGCCCCGGGCATTGCGTTGCAGCTCGGTGGCCAGTTTGATGCGTTGCGCTTCGCCGCCGGACAGTTCCGTCGCCGGCTGCCCAAGGCGCAGGTAACCCAGGCCGATATCCCGCAGCACGTGCAGTGAACGCAGTACCCCAGGTTGTTCGGCGAACACCTCCACCGCTTGTTCCACGGTCAGCCCCAGCACCTGGGCGATGCTCAGGCCTTGCCATTTGACGGCCAGGGTTTCAGGGTTGTAGCGCGCGCCGTGGCAGGTCGGGCACGGTGCGTAGACGCTGGGCATGAACAGCAATTCGACGCTGACAAAGCCCTCGCCTTCGCAGTTCGGGCAACGGCCCTTGGCGACGTTGAAGGAGAACTGCCCAGCGTCGTAATCGCGCTTCTTCGCCGCTGGCGTGGCGGCGAACAACTTGCGCACGTTGTCGAACAAACCGGTGTAGGTCGCCAGGTTGGAACGCGGGGTGCGGCCGATGGGTTTCTGGTCCACCTGCACCAGGCGGCGGATGTGCTCCAGGCCGGCACTGATGCGCCCGCCGCTGATTTGCGGGGCGTCGTCTTCCAGGCTCGGCTCTTCGTCGTTTTCCACCCGGCTGCCGAGGCCGCTGCCCACCAGTTCCAGCAGCGCCTGGCTGACCAGGCTGGACTTGCCCGAGCCGGAAATACCGGTGACCGCCGTAAAGCAACCCAACGGGACATCCACGCTCAGGTCCTTGAGGTTATTGCGCGTCACGCCTTCCAGGCTCAGCCAGCCGCTGGGTTCACGGCGCGCCGGGTTCCCAGGGCGCTTGTCGGCGAACAGATAGGCCCGGGTCTGCGACGCCTCAACGTCCGCCAGACCGGCCGGTGGCCCGCTGTACAGCACGTGCCCGCCATGCTCGCCGGCGGCCGGGCCCACATCGATCAGCCAGTCGGCGCGGCGCATGGTTTCCAGGTCATGTTCCACTACAAACAACGAATTGCCCGCCGCTTTCAAACGTTCGAGCGCGCTGAACAACGCTTCGCCATCCGCCGGGTGCAGGCCTGCCGAAGGTTCATCCAGCACATAGATCACCCCGAACAATTGCGAACCCAATTGCGTGGCCAAGCGCAGGCGCTGCAACTCCCCGGACGACAGGGTCGGCGTGCTGCGCTCCAGGGACAGATAGCCCAACCCCAATTCGATCAAGGTACTGACCCGCTCCAGCAGATCCTCGGCGATGCGCTGGGCCGCCAGGCGTTTTTCCACCGACAGCTTCATCTTGTCCTGCCCCGCCGCCACCGGCCGCAACAACGTGGCCAATTGCGTCAATGACAGTTGCGACAACTCGCCAATGTCCACCCCGGCAAACTTCACCGACAGCGCCGCCCGGGTCAGCCGCTTGCCCTCGCACAACGGGCAGGCGCTGCCCTGCATGAACTGCGACACGCGCTTCTTCATCAGCGCGCTTTGGGTGTGGGTGAAGGTGTGCAAAATGTAGCGCCGCGCGCCGCTGAACGTGCCCTGGTAGCTTGGCTCCAGCTTACGTTTCAGTGCATCGCGGGTTTGCGCCGGGGTGAAACCGGCATACACCGGTACGGTGGGGGTTTCTTCGGTGAACAGGATCCAGTCGCGCTGCTTTTTCGGCAGGTCGCGCCAGGGAACATCCACGTCATAGCCCAGGGTCACGAGAATGTCGCGCAGGTTCTGGCCCTGCCACGCCAGGGGCCAGGACGCCACTGCGCGCTGGCGGATGGTCAGGGACGGATCGGGCACCATCAGCGCCTCGGTCACTTCATACACACGGCCCAGGCCATGGCATTGCGGGCACGCGCCCTGGGGCAGGTTCGGCGAAAAGTCCTCGGCATACAGCATCGCCTGTCCCGGCGGGTAGCTGCCGGCACGCGAATACAGCATGCGGATCAGGCTCGACAGGGTGGTCACACTGCCCACTGAGGAACGCGCACTCGGCGTGCCGCGCTGCTGCTGCAACGCCACGGCGGGCGGCAGGCCTTCGATGCTGTCGACATCGGGCACGCCGACCTGATCGATCAGGCGCCGTGCATAGGGCGCCACCGATTCGAAATAGCGGCGCTGGGCCTCGGCATACACCGTGGAAAACGCCAGGGACGATTTGCCCGAGCCGGAGACGCCGGTAAACACCACCAGGGCATCCCGGGGAATGTCCACGTCGACGTTCTTCAGGTTGTGTTCACGGGCGCCGCGCACCTTTACGAATCCAAGGTGCTGGGCAGTGATCGGAGGCATGTTGCGCTGTGACGTCATGAACAACCTTGTCTGGCGGTGAGCACGCTGCGCAACCGTTGCGTCAGGGCCTCGGGGCTGTAGGGTTTGCTCAGCAAGTGAATGTCAGCGCTGAGCAGGTGATTGCTGGAGAGGATGTCGCGGGTGTGCCCTGAGGTGAACAGCACCGCCACCGGCGGCGTCTGGACGCGGGCCCACTCGGCCAGGTCAGTGCTTTTGATACGGCCGGGCATCACCACATCGGTGAAGATCAGGTCGGGCCGCACGCCGTCCTGCAAGGCTTGCATCGCGCGGTCGCCGTCTTCGGCGGTCAACACCGTGTAGCCTGCCTGTTCGAGCAGGTCCACCACGGTCACCCGCACATCCTCGTTGTCCTCCACCACCAGGATGGTCTCCTGGCCCATGTCGTGGGGCACGGGTTCTGGGTGAGTCTCCTGGACTTCTTCGCCCAGGCTGCGCGGAAAGTACATTTGCACCACGGTGCCCTTGCCCTCCTCGCTCCACACGTCCACATGCCCACCGCTCTGGCGGACAAAACCAAACACCATGCTCAAGCCAAGGCCGGTGCCGTGGCCATCGCGCTTGGTGGTGAAAAACGGCTCGAACACCCGCGACAGGATCGCCGCCGGCATGCCCACGCCAATGTCGGTGACGGCCAGGCGCACATACTCGCCTGGCTTGATGCTTTTGCCGCGGCAATCCTTGGGGTTGAGGATGATGTTTTCGCCGGTGATGCGAATCACGCCTTCGCCTTTCATGGCGTCGCGGGCGTTGATCGCCAGGTTGAGCAGCGCATTTTCCAGCTGGTTGCGATCGACGTTGATGCACCAGGAATCCTGGGGCAGCTGCACGTCGATATGAATGGTTTCACCCAACGCACGTTGCAGCAGTTCGCCCAGCCCGGCGTAGATGCGCTGCGGGTTATACACGGCCGGTGACAACGGTTGGCGCCGGGCAAAGGCCAGCAGCTGCGAGGACAGTTTGGCGCCCCGCTCCACCGCGGCGATGGCCGCCGTGACCCGCCGTTGCACCTGGGCATTCTCCGGTTCATGGCGGGCCAGCAGGTGCAGGTTGCCGGCGATCACTTGCAACAGGTTATTGAAGTCATGGGCCACGCCACCGGTCAGGCCACCAATGGCTTCGAGCTTTTGCGACTGGCGCAGTTGGTCTTCGGCGGCGGAACGCGCCTGGACTTCGGCGGCCACCCGTTGCTCCAGGTTATGGGTCAATTCCTGGCGCACACGTTCGGAATGCACATGGGCGGTGGTCTCCACCACAATCGCCAGCACACCGGCCGGTTGCTGGTTATCCCCGGCGACGGGGCTGTAATAGAGATCCAGCCACACCGTTTCCGGCTGGCCGTTGCGCAGCAGTACCAGGTCTTTGTTGTTGAACGACAAGGTGCCGCCGGCCAGGCAGGTGTCCACCACATGGCGGTTGAAGTCGGCGACTTCCGGCCAGCCCAGCTCCACCGGCGTGCCGAGCAAATAAGGATGGCGGCCACCGGCAAACACCGAATAGCTGTCGTTGTAGATCATGTGCCCCGCCGGCCCCCAGAGCATCACCATGGGCACGGGGGATGCCAGCATCATCTGCACGGTACAGGCGAGGCTGGTGGACCAGCGATCAAGGGGGCCCAGGTCGGTGGTGGACCAGTCAAATGCGCGAATGCGCTGGGCCATTTCGCCGGCCCAACCTTCACAGCCGTGGGGGTCGGATAAGAATTGCATCGTTCGGCTCTGCGCAGAGAAAGGACGGTCGCAAAATTTGGAGCGTATCAAGGGGCGATGGTTTCATTTTGTATAAATTAGGGGCTAATCACCGCCAACGCTACCCGCCTCAGTGAAAATCCCGGCTGCGCACCGTGATGCCGTCCAGCAGCGGCGTCAGGTCGGTCAGGCGCCCAGCGATCAGGTGCCGCACCTCGCCCACCGCCTCCCAACGCCCGTCCACCTTGAGCAGGCGCGAACCCACCAAGGCCTGGCGCTGGCGTTCGGCCAGGTCGCGCCAGACCACCACGTTGAGGTTGCCGAATTCATCTTCGAGGGTGACAAAGGTCACGCCACTGGCCGTGCCGGGACGCTGGCGACCGGTCACCAGCCCGGCGACGCTGACAGTGCGCCCATGCTCCACCGCCTGCAGTTCATTCGAGCTGCGGCAACGCCGCTTACGCAACTCGGCGCGCAGCAGCGCCAATGGGTGCGGGCCAAGGGTGGTGCCAAGCATGGCGTAGTCGGCGTGCAGATCCTCGCCCACCGTCGGTTTCGGCAGTTCCACCCGCGCCTCATCGGGGCTGGGCAGGCCGGCGAACAAGCCAAGCTGCTTATGCACCCCTGCCACGGCCCAGCGCGCCGTATGCCGGTTGCCGGCCAGGGCACGCAAGGCCCCGGCATCCGCCAGCAACGCCTGGGTGCGCGCATCCAGCCCGGCGCGGGCGTCCAGATCGGCAATATCCCTGAACGCCCGGCGCTGACGTGCGGCTTCGATGCGCCGCCCATCCTCTTCGCGAAACCCCGAGATCATGCGCAACCCCATGCGAATCGCCGGCTGCTGGCCATCAATGGGTTCCAGGCTGCAATCCCAGTCGCTGGCCTGCACATCCACCGGGCGGATCTGCAAGCGATGGCGCCGCGCATCCTGCAGGATCTGGTCCGGGCTGTAGAACCCCATGGGCCAGCTGTTGATCAACGCACAGGCGAAGGCCGCCGGCTCATGGCACTTGAGCCAGCAACTGGCGTAGGTCAGCAAGGCAAAACTGGCGGCGTGGGACTCGGGGAAACCATAGCTGCCGAAGCCCTTGATCTGTTCGAAGATCTGCGCGGCAAAAGCCTCGGTGTAGCCGTTTTTCAACATGCCGGTGCGCAGGCGTGCTTGATGCGGCTCCAGGCCACCGTGGCGTTTCCAGGCGGCCATGGAACGGCGCAACTGGTCGGCCTCGCCGGGGCTGTAGTCGGCGGCGACCATGGCGATCTGCATCACCTGTTCCTGGAACAGCGGGATGCCCAGGGTGCGTTTGAGCACCGCCTTCAGCTCCGGCGACGGATAGGTAGCAGGTTCTTCTTTGTTACGCCGGCGCAGATAGGGATGCACCATGCCACCCTGGATCGGCCCGGGGCGCACGATGGCCACCTCGATCACCAGGTCGTAGAATTTTTGCGGCCGCAATCTGGGCAGCATCGACATCTGCGCCCGCGACTCGATCTGGAACACGCCAATGGTGTCGGCCTTACTGATCATCGCGTAGGTGGCCGGATCTTCCTTGGGGATCGTCGCTAGCGACAGGTCACGGCCACGATGGCGGCGCAGCAGATCGAAACAGCGGCGGATCGCGCTGAGCATGCCCAGGGCGAGGATATCCACCTTGAGCAGGCCCACGGCATCGAGGTCGTCCTTGTCCCACTGGATGATGGTGCGCTCGGCCATGGCGGCGTTTTCCACCGGCACCAGGGTATCCAGCGGGTATTCGGAAATCACGAAGCCCCCGGGGTGCTGGGACAAGTGCCGGGGAAAACCGATCAGTTGCTGGGTGAGCGTCAGCACACGGCGCAGGATCGGGCTGTCCGGGTCGAAGCCGCCTTCGCGCAGGCGTTCCAGGGGCGGCGCATCGTCACTCCAGCGCCCGCAGCATTCGGCCAGCGCGTTGATCTGGTCCGGCGGCAAGCCGAGGGCCTTGGCCACATCGCGCACCGCACCGGCGGCGTGGTAACTGCTGACCACCGCCGTCAGCGCCGCGCGGGTACGGCCATAGCGCTGGAACACGTACTGCAGCACTTCTTCGCGACGTTCGTGCTCGAAGTCGACATCGATGTCCGGCGGCTCGTTGCGCTCCTCTGACAGGAAGCGCTCGAACAACGTACTCGTCAGGCTCGGGTCGATCTCGGTGATGCCCAGGGAAAAACACACCGCCGAGTTGGCTGCCGAACCCCGGCCCTGGCACAGGATCGACCGGCTGCGGGCGAAGCGCACGATGTCGTGCACCGTGAGGAAGTAGCTTTCGTAACCCAGTTTGCTGATCAGTGTCAGCTCGTGATGGATCTGCTGCAACGTCTTGGCATCGACCCCGTGGGGCCAGCGCCGGGCGATGCCTTCGTCGGTGACGGCGCGCAACCAGGATTCGGCATCGTGGCCCTCGGGCACCAGCTCGCGCGGGTAGTGATAGCGCAACTGGCCAAGATCGAAGTGACAGCGCTGGGCGATGGCCAGGGTTTCGTCGAGCAGCGCCTGCGGGTACAGCGTGGCCAGGGCGTCGAGGCTGCGCAGATGCCGCTCGCCGTTGGGGTGCAGGCGCGTGCCGGCGTCGGCCACCGGCACGTGATGGCGGATCGCGGTCATGGTGTCTTGCAGGGCGCGGCGGCCACGGGCATGCATATGCACATCGCCGCAGGCCACCGCCGGAATCTGCAGGCTGGCGGCCAGGTGCAGGCGTTGCTCCAGATGCCGCGCATCGTCCTGGCCGCAGTGCAGGTGCACCGCCAGCCACAGGCGTTCGACGAAGGTACGACGCAGCCATTGGATGGAGGCCTGGGTGTCGCTGTCTTCGGCAATCCATAGCGCCAAGAGGCCGTTGAGGGGTCGGTCGAAGTCTTCTTGCAGCAGGCGATAACCGCCCTTTTCAGCGCGGCGGCGGGCCAGGGTAATCAGACGGCACAGGTGCTGGTAGCCGCTGAGGTCCTGCACCAGCAGCACCAGTTTCGGGCCATTCTCGATGCGCACTTCGCTGCCGATAATCAGCGGCAAATCCACCGCCTTCGCGGCCTGCCAGGCCCGCACAATGCCGGACAACGTGCATTCATCGGTGATCGCCAGGGCGCTGTAGCCCTGGCGCTTGGCCCGTTCGAACAACTCCAGGGCGCTGGAGGCGCCGCGCTGGAAGCTGAAGTTGGACAGGCAGTGCAGCTCGGCATAACTCATGGCCACCGCCGCCTGTAGGAGCGAGCTTGCTCGCGAAGCGCGTTAACGATGACGCGGGAGCCCTGGGTCATCGCGGTGCCCTTGCGTTTTTCGCGAGCAAGCTCGCTCCTACAGAGGCCGGTTGCAGCCTCATGCGAACCAGCCTTGCAGCCATAGCCCGTCGTTTTGCCCCACGCTGCGATAGGCCCAGCCTTGCTGGCCGGCGCGGGTCTGGATCAGGTAGTAGTCGCGGCGAATATCGGCACCGTCCCACCAGCCGGATTCGATGCGCTCCGGGCCCATGAGGATCTGCACGCCCTGCTCGGCCAGCAAGGTCGGTTCGTCAAGCAACCAACCGGGACGCCGCACCTTGCTCAAGGTGGCGCAGGGGCTTTTATCCGCCGCCATTTGCCAGGCGCATTCGGGCCGATGGTCGGCATGGAAGCGCAGGCCTTGCACCGCCTCATCCCCCAGGCGTGCACGCAGGCGTTCGCGCAGTTGTTCCCACGGCAGGGTCTGTTGCGGGCGATCGTCGAACAGGTCCTGGCGTTGCGGCACGAACACCGGCAGGTCCTGGGCCACCAGGCGAAAACCGCGCACCGGCGAGGTGACTTGCACGTGCTCCAGGCGCCCACGGGCCAGTTCGAACAGCATCGCCGGCTCACGCTCGGCGCTCAGCAGGCCGACCTTGATCACACTGTCCGGTGCATCGGCATGTTCCAGGTGCAGGTCGAAACGCTGCACGCCACTGTCACGGCCGCAGAGGAACGCCGAGAGGTCGCCGGTCAAACGGCGCAGGGGGAATAACAAGGCCTGGTGGGATTGCACATCGAAATTCAGCTCGATGCGCACATCGAACTGGTCCGGCGGCTGATAGAACGCCAGGGCCAATGGCCGCTGCCCGGTCAAGGCATCGAGGTGCTTGAGCAGGCTGGCGTCAAAGCGCCTCGCCAGGGTGTGCCGAGGCAACGCCTGCACTTGGGCCAGGGTACGCAGGCCCATGCGCGACAACGCGGTAGCCGCCTGCGGGTCGAGGCCGGCGCGGTCGATGGGCAATGGCGCCAGGGCCTGGAGCAACCCCTCCTCATCGGCCACGGCCAGGCCATCGTAGAGATTGGCCAGCACCCGCGCCGCCGCCGGGTTGGGGGCGGCGACGATACGATGACGAAAGCCCAGCTCGGTCAACTCCTGACGCAGGCGTGCCTCGAACCGAGGCCAGGGCCCGAACAGGCCCAGGCTCGATTCGATCTCGAACAGCAAGGCACGCGGGTAATACACACTGACCTGGGAGCTGAAACGGTAGGCCCAGGCGGCGAGGAACTGCTGCCAGCGCTCGATCTCCACGGGGTCGTATTCGGCACTGGCAAAGGTCTTGGCCAGGGCATGGGCGGCCGTCAGCGATTGCCCCGGGCGCAGGCCCAATGCGCGGGCGGCGTCATTGACGGTTTGCAGCACGCGCCGCTGCGGCGTACCGGCCAGCAGCGCCAGGGGTTGGTCGGGCTCGGGGTGCAGGCGCTGCACCCCGTCCAGCGCCAATTGCGGGAAGACAATACACACCCAGCGCATGGCAACCTCAGTGCCCCGCCAGTGCAATCGGCGTCGGATGAGCCAAGCCACCCCGGCACTTGAGCACCCGCACCCGGGCAGGTTTGGCCTCGACGGCCAGGCGCAGGGCGGCGGGCGAAGGGTTGATCGCTTCACTCAAGGCGCGCCAGGCAAACGCCAGGGTCTGCCCGGTTTCCGCGGCCACCTGCAAGCGACGCAAGGCGCGGTCATCCGCCTTGCGCGGCCAGCACAGCACCGCGCCGCAACTGCCGGAGCGCAGGCATTGTTCCACCGCCCACAGCACATCGCGCGCCTCGGCCTGGACCACCGACAGCTGGCGCAAATCCACCCCGGCGTTCTGCCAGGCGTGGGGGTACGGGGTGTAGGGCGGCGCCACCAGCACAATGCGCTCCCCCGCCGCCGATAATCGCGCCAGGGTCGGCAGCACCAGTTGCAGTTCGCCGATACCGTCCCTGGCCATCAGGATTTCGCTCAAGGCCGACTCCGGCCAGCCGCCCGTGGGCAGCACCGCATCCAGCGCCGCCAGCCCCGTAGGCTGCACGCTGGCCGGAGGCGCCACAGGCCGGCCTTTCCAGACGCGGCCGCCATTGAACAGCGTATCCAGTGCAACCACGGCGCCCATCAGCCTTGCCTCACCAAGCCGCAGAACACCCCTTCGATGGCCAGGTCCTGGTCGGGGCCTACCACGATAGGTTCGTACGCGGGGTTGCGCGGCAGCAGACGCACACGCTCGCCACTGCGTTCGAAACGCTTGATGGTGACTTCGCCGTCCAGGCGCGCCACCACAATCTGCCCGCTCAAGGCTTCGGCACTGCGGCGTACGCCCACCAGATCGCCGTCGAGGATGCCGTCTTCAATCATCGAATCGCCTTGCACCCGCAACAGATAATCCGGGGTTTTCGCGAAAGTGGCGGGGTCGAGTTGCAGGCGGCTGTGCACGTCGGCATCCGCGCCGATGGGCCGGCCGGCTGCCACTCGGCCGAGCACCGGGACATCCAGCCACTCCAGGCGCGGGGGCTGGTTGAGCAAACGAATGCCGCGCGCCTGGTTGGGGTTGACCTCGATGAAGCCGGCTTCGGCCAGGGCCACGACGTGCTTGCGCGCGACGCTGCGGGAGGCAAAGCCGAACGCCTCGGCGATCTCGGCGAGGCTGGGGGGTTGGCCTTGCTGCGCGATACGGTCGCGGATGAAGGTTAGGATGGCGGTGCGGCGGGGGGTCAGGGTCGTCATGGAGTACATTTGTACTCCTCTGGGAAATTTCTTACAAGAGCCGGTAGTCGGAGTTGGGGGGGGATGCAGATCAAACTGAGGGAGGCCCAGAAGCCGCCAAGCTCATCCCCCTCCCGCCATATGCTGCGCAATCCTGCCCCTCAACCACCGCTCCGCCGGGTCATTGTCATGCACCCCGCTCCACACCATCGACAACTCCGCCGCGTCGATCGCAAACGGCGGATCCTCTGCCCGCAGCGCCGTGCCCTCGGTCAACGCACACGCCGCATAGTCGGGCACCGTGGCAATAATCTGCGTACCGGCCAGCAGCGCCCGCAAGCCACTGAACTGCGGTACCGCCAGCACCACCCGCCGGGCACGGCCGATACGCGCCAGGTCCAGGTCGATGTTGCCGCTCAAGTCCCCGGAGAACGACACCATCGCATGGGGCCGCTCGCAGTACTCATCCAGGGTGAGCGGCGCCAACCCGTCATCCCCGCGCAGCACCTTGCAGGGAATGTCCCGCAGTTTCCTGCGCTTGGCATTCGCCGGCAGTTCAGTGGTGTAGCTCACGCCCACCGAGATCTCGCCACTGGCCAGTAACGCGGACATCAGCAGGTAATTGGCGCGGCGTACCACCACGATAATGCCCGGGGCTTCTTCGCGCAGTTGGCTGAGCAACGGCGGGAACAGGCCGAACTCGGCGTCGTCGGACAGACCGATGCGGAACACCGCACAGCTGGTGGAAGGGTCGAAATCCTTGGCGCGGCTGACTGCGCCTGAAATGGTGTCCATGGCCGGTTGCAGCTCCTTGAGTATCGCCACGGCGCGTGGCGTGGGCTCCATGCCCCGGCCGTTGCGCAGCAGCAACGGGTCGTCGAACAAATCTCGCAGCCGGCCCAATGCCGCACTCACCGCCGGTTGGCCCATGAAGAGCTTTTCGGCGACCCGGGTCAGGTTCTTCTCGAACATCAGCGCTTCGAAAATCACCAACAGGTTCATGTCGACGCGGCGCAGGTCATTGCGGTTCATGACGGTATCCAAACAGTTAGCAGGCTGCCAGCTAAGCAGGTAAGACGCCGCCTGGATTGCATGCCTGTGCTGTCTTTTTCGTGACCGAACCTGGCGAAATTAACAACGATTAACTCGCCAGCCAGACGGTGCGGCGCCAAAAATGAGCCGGTCTACACTGCATCCATTCACCGGGAACGCTCCCATCGACTGCGGATATTCGTCATGGCCCGACCTGCGTATTGTGCTCCTCGCTTATCCGCCACCGGCGGCCTGTGCCCCCGGCGCGAGCGAATCGCCAAGCAATTGATCCTCGCCAACCTCGGTGAAAGCCTGGCGATTGCCGACCTGGCCCAGGCCTGCGCCCTGTCGCGCAGCCATTTTTCCCGCGCGTTCAAGTGCACCACCGGGCTGTCGCCCCAGGAATGGATACGCCAGCAACGCATCCAGCGGGCCAAGGAGCTGATCACCGGTTCCTCCTTGAGCCTCACGCAAATCAGCCTGGAGTGCGGGTTTTGCGACCAGGCGCATTTCTGCCATATGTTCACGCGCAGCGAGGGCGTCAACCCGATGACCTGGCGAAATCACCAACTGCGTCACAAGCCTCGGGAGATCGCTGCCTAGTGGTCGGCACGCACCTGGAATATGCTGGCCGCTTACTTTTCCCAGAGCATGGCCACCCATGAGTGACCCACGCGACCAGGCCGTGCATTTCGGTCCTTACCGCATCCACCCGCGCCAGCGCCTGGTGCTGGAGGCCGGTCGCCCATTGCGCTTGGGACGGCGAGCCGTGGACATCCTGCTGATCCTGCTAGAGCAGGCCGGCACGGTGGTGAGCAAGCAGGAACTGATCGCCCGGGTCTGGCCCAAGAGCGTGGTGGAAGACGGCAACCTGCGGGTGCATATGGCGGCGCTGCGCAAGGCCCTGGGCGATGGCCAGGCCGGGCAGCGCTATATCGTTACGGTGGCCCAGCGTGGCTACAGTTTTGTGGCGCCACTGAGCATCGAGCCGATGAGCCTACCGACCGAAGGCGCCCCCCAACGCCCGAGCCACAACCTGCCGCTGCGACGCACGCGCATGCTTGGCCGCCAGGCCCTGATCGACAGCCTGGTACAGCAGCTGCCCGAGCAACGCTTTATCACCCTGACCGGCGCCGGCGGCATCGGCAAGACCACCGTCGCGTTGCGCGTTGCGGAATTGTTGATCGGACATTACCGCGACGGTATTCGCCTGCTGGACCTGGCACCTCTCAGCGCGCCGTCGATGATCCTGCCCAATCTCGCCGCGCTCCTCGACCTCACCCACACCGAGCATGAACCGTTGCCCGTGTTTGCACGCCGCCTGCAGGAGCACCAGTTGCTGCTGGTGATCGACAACTGCGAACACCTGCTGGACGACATCGCGCTGATCAGCGAGGCCCTGCTGCGCCACGCGCCCCAATTGCACATCCTCGCCACCAGCCGCGAAGCCTTGCGCGCCGAGGGCGAGTCGGTGCAGCGCCTGGAACCCCTGGCCTGCCCGCCCGCCACCGGTAACCGCGCCCAGGCCCTGGGTTATCCGGCCCTGCAACTGCTGATCGAGCGGGCCATGTCCCATCAGGACAGCTTCGAACTGAGCGAAGCCGAACTGCCCCTGGCCATTGATATCTGCCAACGCCTGGACGGCATCCCCCTGGCAATCGAGTTGGTGGCCGCACAGATCGAGCGCTTCGGGCTGCCCGGCCTGCTGGTGCAGATGGAAGACAACTTTCGCCTGCTCACCCGTGGCCGACGCAGCGCCCTGCCCCGCCATCAAACCTTGCGTGCCACCCTGGACTGGAGCTTCGAATTGCTCACCGGCTGCGAGCAAATCTGCCTGCGTCGCCTGGCGGTGTTCCGCGGTGGTTTCAGCCTGGCCAGTGCAGCGGCGGTAATCGCCGGGCAACAGGTTGCACCGGCCGAGGTGCTGGGTTCGATCACCCAGCTGGTGGCGAAATCCCTGCTCACGGTGGAGGCCGGGGATGACGAGGTGGTCTACCGCCTGCTGGACATCACCCGCACCTATGCCCTGGAAAAACTCAGCGTCGCCAATGAACTCGATGCCACCCGTGAACACCACGCCAAGCGCTGCCTGGTGCTGATGAACCAGGCGCAGGACGATTGGGAACAGACCGCCACCCAAACCTGGATCGACCGCTATGCCCCGCTGCGCGAAGACATTCGTGCCGCCCTCGACTGGGGCCTGGGCGACCAGGGTGCGCACCTGCTGGGCATTCGTCTCACCGTCAGCGCCATGCCGTTGTGGCAGGAGCTGTCGCTGCTGCGCGAACACGGCCTGTACGTGGGCAAGGCCCTGGCGCGACTGGGGCAATCGAGCACGCCGAGCCCGCACTTGAACATGGCCTTGCAGTTGGCCTTCGGCAGTTTTTCCTATCACACCCAGGGCGGTACGCCGCAGACCATCGAAGCCTTTGCCCTTGCGCGGCGCCTGGCCGAAGCCGACAGCAACCTGGTTGGCCAACTGCGCGCGGTGTCGGGGCAAATGGCGGTCAGCCTGTGCGGCGGCAACTACCGCGAGGCCCTGGAGCAAAGCCTGCATTTCGACCGGTTGGGGCCGCAGGCCGAGCCGTTGCTGGCCCTCAGCGCCCAACGCCTGAGGGTGCTGGCGCAGCACTTCGCCGGCAACCAGGTGCTGGCGCAGCAGAATGCCGAACAGGTGATCCAGCGCATGGCCCAGAGCGGCCATCTCAACCGGTTTACCCACGGCTTTGGCGTGCAGTACGACCAGAGCGTGGCCTCGTTGACCATCCTCGCGCGCATCCTGTGGCTGCGCGGTTTTCCCGAGCGTGCGTGGCGCACCGCCAGCCAGGCGCTGGAGCTGGCGTTGCAGATCAACCACGGCACGTCGATTTGCTACACCCTGGCCCTGGCCGGGGTGGTCATCGCCCATTGCAACGGCGACACCCTCACGGCCCGCGACCGTTTGGACCTCCTCCTGCAACAGGCGCAAAAGCATTCGGTGCAGTTGTTCCACACCTGGGCGCAATGCTACGAAGGCACGGCGCAGATCGCCGATATGCAGGGATTGGGGCTGGTCGCAGACATCCTGGTGACCTTCAACGCCCGTGCAGTGGATGAGGCCTTGTTCGAACGCGCCCGGAGCGGTGCGGCCGGCTGGTGCAGCCCGGAAATCCTGCGCGTGCGCGCCGAGGCCATGGCCGATCCCCAAGGGGCTGAGGCGCTGCTGCTCGAAGCCCTGGAGTTGGCACACCAGCAAGGCGCGCTGGCCTGGGAGCTGCGCTGTGCAGACTCGTTGGCGCGGCTGTGGCAACAGCAGGGTCGTGTGCAGGCCGCCCGCGACCTGCTGGGTTCGGTCTACGCGCGATTCAGCGAAGGCTTCGCCACCCAGGATCTAGTCCGCGTACGCCGCCTGCTCGACGAGCTGCAGGACAAACGGCCGGCCTGAGAACGTCCCCAGGTAATGCCCATAGCCCTGCTGCAAACGCGCCACCTGCTGCGGGTTGCGCAGGAGTGCCAGGCCATAGCTGCGCGTGCTGTTGAGCAGACGATAGCGTGGATAACCCGGACCGGGTTCGAGGCTCAACAGCGAGGTGCCGACCAGCCGCCCGAGCAGGTACGACAAATCGGCGTGCTCCAGCTCGGTGCCGGCCACCAGCTTACCCAGGGTGGGCAAGGTCACGGCCATCTTGAACAGGCTCAGTTGCAGGAACAGCCAGCGCTCCGGCAGGCTCAGGCGCTCGTAGGTCCAGTCCAGGGCGGCGGTCAGGGATTGATGGCGCTCCACCGCAGTGCGGCGGCCCCGGGTCAGTACCTGCACTCCACTGTGCAACTGCGCCTGTAGACCGCGCACGCCCAGCGCGTCCACTTGGGCGGCCGCCAGTTCAAGGGCCAGGGGAATACCGTCGAGGCGCCGGCAGATGTCCCGCAACGGCGCCAGGTCCTGTCGGCGCAACACAAAGCCCTGTTGGCCGGCACACGCCCGGGCGACGAACAGTTGCACGGCGGGGAACGCCATCGCCTGTTCAACACTGCCCAGCGCCGACGGTGCCGGTACGCCCAGCGGGGGGACGCGCAGCACCCATTCGCCTGGGGCCTGTAACGCTTCGCGACTGCTGACCAGCACGCTGACCTGGGGCGCATTTTCGCGCAGCGCCCACAAAAGATGGCGACAGGCACCGAGCAGCAGGTCGGCACCGTCGAGTACCAGCAGCAATTGCCGGGAGACCAACTGGCGGCACAACTCAGTGACACTCCCGCTGGGTTCCAGGTGCAGGATCGTGGCCAGGTGGCGCAGCATCATCAGCGGCGCCTCCACCGTGGCCAGGTCGACCCACCACACACCGTCGCGGTAGCGCGGCAACACGCGCTCGGCCAGGGCCAGGGCCAAGGTGCTCTTGCCCACGCCGGCGCAACCGGTCAGGGTCATCAGGCGCTGCCCGGACACACGCCGCACCAGCACGCCCAGCAGTTCATCGCGACCGATCAGCGGGCTGAGCCGGGGGGCAAGGTTATGCCGGGGCAGCACCGCGGCAGCCGCGACCCGCACGGGGGCGGCGAAGCAGTAACCGCGCTGGGGGTCGTTGATAATCAAGCGTTGCCCGTCAAGGGCACGGCGCAGTGCAGCGATGTGCACCCGCAGGTTGTTCTCTTCCACCACGCTGCACGGCCAGACCCGCTCGATCAGGGTGGCCTTGCTGATAAATTGCCCTGGCGACTCCAGCAGCACCGCCAGAATATCCAATGCCCGCCCGCCCAGCGGCACCGGCCAACCCGCCTTGCTCACCAGTCGCTGCTGCCGATGAAAGGCATAGTCACCGAAGCGCACCGTGCTATCCGCGTCAATCGCCTGAGGCATATTCATGTCTGCAATCGCGCTGGAACACCCGGTCTTGGGCTTCCGCGCATCCTTTTCCATGGGCTCGACGTTATCTTGCCAGCTACCCGTGACAGGGCAATGCTGGCACGGGGAGCGATACGGACAATCGGGTGCGCGAGACGGACATCCTGTCGTTAACTGAACTGCTGGCGATATTGGGTCGGGTTGAGGCCGAGTTTTTCACTGAATAGAAAGCGCATGTGCCGCACGCTGCCGAAGCCTGCGTGGAACGCCACGGTCTTGAGCGGCAGGTCGGTGGTTTCCAGCAGTTGCCGGGCGCGGTCGATGCGCGCGCCCTGCAGGAAGGCCATGGGCGTCATCTGTACGTCCTTGGCGAACAACCGGGCAAAGTGGCGCGGGCTCATGCCGGCCAGTTCGGCCATGGACTCGATGGTGAAGGGCTGGTCCAGATGGGCGAGCACATGGTTCTGCACGCGGGTGATCGCGGTTTCCTGGGGTGCCACGGACGCGGTCATCGGGCTGAACTGGGCCTGGCCGCCCTGGCGCTTCATCACCACCAGCAGCACCTTGGCCACATCCACCGCCACTTGCTTGCCATGGTCCTGGGCGACGATCGACAGCGCCAGGTCGATACCGGCGGTGACCCCGCCCGAGGTAATCAACCGCCCGTCCTGCAGGTAGATGCGATCCGTCTCGACGATGGCCTTGGGGAAGGCCTTGATCAGGCGCTCGGTGTAGTGCCAGTGGGTGGTCACGCGGCGTTCGTCGAGCAGCCCGGCGTGGCCCAGCACAAAGGCGCCGGTGCAGATCGAGCCGAAGCGCCGCGCCCGTGGCGCCGCCGCCTTGAGCCAGGGCAGCAGCGCCGGATGGCATTCGTTATAGGCACCCGGGCCACCGGGCACCAGCAGCAGGTCATAAGCCGCCTGGGCCTGGTCCAGCAGCAGGTCGGCCTGGACCAGCACCCCATTGGAGGCGCGCAACGGCCCGGGCTCGGTACCCAGGGTGAGGATCTGGTAATGCTCCGCCGCCGGCAGGTAGCGGTTGGCAATGGAAAACACTTCGAGCGGCCCGGCCATGTCAAGCAGGAGGAAGTCCGGGAACAGCGCCATGGCCACGGTTTTCATACGGGAAGCATCCATCGAGGGTAAGAAAGCGAAAGGCATTATGGCATGCCCTTCACTGTCAATCTCAAGGAGACAGTTATTCAGATTTCATCTTCTTAATGAATATTTCGGTTACCAGTAACCTTCTTCTCAACGCAAGCGCCCTGCATCTCGCAGCCCGCGCTCACTTGAGGACACCACCATGCTGACCCTTCGCAAAGCTTCCGAACGCGGCGCCGCCAATCACGGTTGGTTGAAGTCGTTCCACACCTTCTCGTTCGCCAACTATTGGAACCCCGATGAACAGGGTTTTTCCGACCTGCTGGTGATCAACGACGACCGCGTCGCGGCCGGCAAAGGCTTCGGCCAGCACCCGCACCGCGACATGGAGATTTTCTCCTATGTGCTTGAAGGCGCCCTGGAACACAAGGACACCTTGGGCACCGGTTCGGTGATCCGCCCCGGCGATGTGCAACTGATGAGCGCCGGCAGCGGCGTAGCCCACAGCGAGTTCAACCACAGCCAGACCCGTGGCGTGCACTTCCTGCAAATCTGGATCGTACCCGCCGTGGCCGGTGCCGAACCGCGCTATCAACAGGAGCACTTCAGCGCGGCGCAGAAACAAGGGCGCCTGCAACTGATCATCTCGCCGGACGGCAGCGACGGCTCCCTGACCGTGCGCCAGGACGCCCGGGTGTACGCCGGGCTGTTCAACGGCGACGAAGCCGCGACCCTCGACCTGCCGCCGGATCGCCACGTGTATATCCATGTGGCTCGGGGCAGCGTGGACATCAACGGCCAGCGCTTGCAGGAAGGCGACGGTGCCCGAGTGCGCGATGAGCGGCAAATCCGCCTGAGCCAGGGCCAGGATGCCGAGGTGCTGGTGTTCGACCTGCGCCCCCAGGAACGGCCACAGATGCCGTGACCGGCGCGGCGATGGCCCTTTGAAACGGGCCATCGCTGGCATCGATAGTCACCATCAGCCCAATGAAGTTCTCTTAAAAAATGCAACGCGTAACATCAAACCCATACCCGGCAACACCCAACTAAAACACTTGGAGCACATCCTCATGAAACGCCAAATCTTGCTTAGCCTCGCTTTCTCGGTACTCGCTGCAAACGCATTTGCCCACCCTGTCGTTGCTGAAGGCGGCGCGGATCGCCTGATCGAAAGTCGTGTTGCCGAAGGCGGGGCTGACCGTCTGCAAGGCAATCGTGTAGCCGAAGGCGGTGCCGATCACTTGCAGGAACGTGGGCTGGCCGAAGGCGGTGCCGACCGTCTGCAGGAACGTGGTCTGGCCGAAGGCGGTGCCGACCGTCTGCAGGAGCGTGGCCTGGCCGAAGGCGGTGCCGACCGTCTGCAGGAGCGTGGCCTGGCCGAAGGCGGTGCCGACCGTCTGCAGGAACGTGGCCTGGCCGAAGGCGGTGCCGACCGTCTGCAGGAGCGTGGCCTGGCCGAAGGCGGTGCCGATCGCCTGCTGGACAACCACGCTTGATACCGCAGCGTTTGCGAGATCCCCAAACCGGCCTGATCAGCCGGTTTTTTTTCGTCTGCATTATCAGAGAAGTCACCGAATTGCGCTTTCCTGCGCAAATAAGTCATTTACGGACCTACCATGGCCGACTCCAGGTCCTTAAAGTGCTGCCACTGAGCAATTGACGGGCGTACTTATGAATCTCTGGTTGCGTTTGCTGTACATGCTCTGCCGCCGCCCATGGCGAACCCCCGCCCACGGCCTGGCCACCACGGTGGTGCGCATGCGGGTGTGGCCCCTGGACCTGGATATCAACCGGCATGTCACCAATGGCCGGTACTTTTCACTGGCGGATGTCGCGCGCATGGATTTCGTCTTGCGTACCGGTGCCTTTCGCGTCGCACTGCGCCACAAGGCCCTGCCCATCGTGGGCGACACCTGGGGCAAGTTTCGACGGGAGTTGAAGCTGTTCGAGGTGTTCGAGGTGCACACCCGCATGCTGGGCTGGGACGCGAAGTGGAGCCTGATGGAACACCGTTTTATCAGTCGCGGTCGCGTAGTCGGCGTGGTGGTGATGCGTGGGCTGTTCCGCTCGGCCAAGGGCACTTTGCCTCCGGGTGAGTTCGTGCGGGAACTGGGTCTGGACGAGGCATCACCGCCGATGCCGCAATGGTTGATCGACTGGGCGCAGAGTTGCGATGACATGAGCGTGCAGTTGCGGGAAGAGGAATTGACCTGAGGATGCCAGCGTCCCAGCCCCTGTTAGCGCCGCATAAATGGGCAAGGCTTAAACCCCGCCCCGCTCAAAAAATCGTTAGGGCTAAAATACTTACCGCGCATTACAAATTTGCACTAGCCTATGTGTAAGTTCAGGTAAAGATCCTCGAAACAACCGCCTCCCCCCTCGCTTCGCCATCAAAAATAACGTGATGAATGTTAAAATTTGTCACGTTTGAGCGTATTCAATTCGATTAGTATCTAAATGCTAGCGGCGATTGAACTGATGGCCTTGCATGCCAGAAAAGGGAGTAGGTGATGCATTTTTCCAATGTCCTCGCTATTGCACGGACCCCATCGAAGTCGGAGGACTTTCGGGCGCTGATAGTTCGCACTGTACCGAATGATTTAAAAATCGATACACGATGCTACGGGCAACTAACCGAGTCCCTGGAAAGTCATAAGCATTACCGCGCCATTATTATAGAAATTGATACACCCTCTGCCAGCAATCAGACCCTGGACATTATCAGAAAGACCCGCAGCGATAATCCGGGCTGCACGATATTCGTTGTCGTGACCTTTGCCTCCACACTGAGCAAGACAAAATATTATCTGGCCGGTGCTGACTATTGCATCAAAGCGCTGGAAACCTCACCCGAAAAAGAACTAAGCCTGTTTGATGCTTTTTTGAGTGAAAGCGCTCGACTGAAACGTTGTGGCCTGGTGCTGGATCAGGATCGCATGTGCATCTATGGCGACGGTAAAAAGCTGGAAATATCCTTCGTCGAGATGAAAGTTCTCGAAGCCCTTATTCAGAACAGACTGCTGAGTCACAATGAAATTGCGGCGGTCATGGGGCTTAACACCAAGTACTACGACTCCAGGGCACTGGAAAAGTCTATCAGTCGACTGCGCAGTAAGATCAAGGCGCACTACGGCGACAATATCATCCAGAACATCCGCGGCTACGGCTACAAACTCAGCAGCGGTCTTATTTGCGCCAGCCATTTCCAACGTTCCAGGGAGCGGTCGGACCGTGAATAACGAGCAACTATCACCCGCATACACGGTGGACTTCACACTGGCCCGGCAGGCCATCGTCGAGCGTACGCATGCTCTATGGGGCAGCGAAATCAGCGTAGTGGGCAGCGGCCACCGCGAGCAACTCGAGGTTGCTTACCGTGAGGCGCTGCAACGCAGCCACCCACGCCACAAAGCCCTCCAGCAGGTGGGCCACCGGCTTGTGAATATAGATCAGGCTGCCTTGATGAAGGAGCCTCTGGTCAAGGACATCATTGCAGCCGCCCACCTCCTGAAAACCCACGGCCAGACCTTGACACTCAGCCTCCATAACCCGCTGGGCGCACTCCCGGATCCTGCAGAGCGCCGAGGCATGGTGCGCCAACTGTATAAGCTCAAAGACCAGGGTTGTATCAAGCTGGCCTACAGTGGCTACACACTCGATACAACACGTGGCGACCTGTTGATCGAGCTGGACCTCTACGACTACATAAAAATGCCTTTCCCCGACTCCGCCCTCCGGCTGAGCCTGAACACGCGGTCGGGCCTGTTCGATCGGCTCTACGACCACATGCTTGAGCTGATCAATGCCACGGGGGTGCGTTTCATTGCCGACCATGTCGAGTTTTGCGACAGCGCAATGTTGGCTAAAAACCTGCCATTCAAATACTTTCAGGGCGGGTATTACGCCCCAGCTGATCGCTTATAAAAACCTGCCTCTCACTGATCTCGGTGGACACTATGAGCTCCCTCAAGAAATACGCCTTCACTCCGACACTCCCGGCTATCGCACTGCAGGACTTCACCCCCAGTGCAGAAACGTTCCACTACGATTTGAACGCGCTGGCGACGCACTCCATCACCTTGCTCTCACACCCTTTTAACGCCGCGCGGCAAGAAGCAAGAATGCCTACACCCAAGACTGCCGACGACCCGGGGGATCCCCACTCTCGTTCCATGGACATCGGCCTGGAAAGAACTCAACTGTATCCCCAGGATTTCTGGTTACTTACCCAGCATGACCGAACGCTGGTCAAAGGCGGCCTGCGCATTTCGCTGACCGCCATTGAGTCGGCCTTGATTAAAAAGATGCTGAACCACGAAGACCGTGTGGTCAGCAAAGAAGAACTGATCCGTAATATCGGGCGCGAGCCGGAATACTATCGCGGCTTGGAGATGTGCTTGAGTCGCCTGCAGGAAAAGTTCAAGCGGGCCAACGAAGGCGAACGTTTATTTCGCGCCGTCAGAAATCGCGGTTATTGCCTGACACAGAAAATCAAGAAGCCATTAGAGCCGACCCAAGCGCGCCGCTAAAATAATAAATACATCAGACCTTATCACGCACCCTGCCTACTACCACCCTCTTCTACCTGCCTTTTTATAACATCAGCGCCATAACAACATCCTTGCGACCTTGTTATAAGTCGTCAGCCACTGCCCCCCGCCGTTCATTACTATCCAAGGGTACGCGCGTGCGCGTGCCCGCCTGTTGATTAAACCCTGCCACCACGTGCGTGGTCACCACCGGGAGCAGAACTATGTTGAACAATACTAGAATGCATCGCAACCTGACCCCCAAGGGTTTAACGTTTTGGGGCCAGTGGACATTGGCATCGGGATTGGTGGTTACAGCGTTATTCATGTTGGTCTTTTTAAAGACCGGCCAACTTGAATACAACTACCGAGCGCTGGCCGCATTTACCATATTGGCATCCCTTCCGGCGTATAGCCTGTGTGACGTCTACAGTAAAAAAGATGACTACGGCGTGGGCCTGGGACGACTGTTCATGGGCTGGCTGCTGACCGTCGCAATAGTGTTTATCGTGGGCATGGCGTGCAATGCAAGTTCATTATTTCCTTGGGAAACCTTATTACTCTGGGCGGCAATCAGTTATCCGTTACTGGCCCTGTGCTATATCCCTTTACATAGCCTGTCCCGGTATTACCACCGCCAACTTCACGAGCGCCAAAAGTCATTGATCGTGGGTACCGGCAAGCTTGCCGTGGACCTGGCCAGAACCCTCTCCCGTCAAAAGCGTTCGCCCCTGGTGGGGCTCGTCGGCAACCCTGCCGGCGCCGCGGAGGGTGCGCAATCGCAGATCCTGGGCGAGCTGCCGCAACTGCCCCAATTGATCCGGCAACACGGTATCCGTCGGCTCTACATCACCCATTCATTGCAGGACGCCACCCACATTGAGGCGTTGTACCTCAACCTGCTGGAGATCAGCGTGGATGTAATCTGGGTGCCCGACCTCAATAACATGCTGCTGCTCAACCATTGCGTGGCCGAAGTGGATGGGCTGCCGGCGATCTACCTCAACGAAAGCCCGCTGACCAGCCGTCCCACCGCGGCGCTGAGCAAGTCGCTGCTGGACAAGAGCCTGGCTGCTCTGGCGATCATCGTGCTGAGCCCGTTGCTGCTGCTGGTCGCTCTGCTGATCAAGCTCACCTCCCCCGGCCCGGTGATCTTCAAGCAGGACCGCCACGGCTGGAATGGCGAGGTGATCAAGGTGTGGAAATTCCGCTCCATGCGTGTGCATGACGACCATGAGGTACGCCAGGCCAGTCGCAACGATTCACGCATTACGCCGGTGGGCCGGTTTATCCGGCGCACCTCCATCGACGAATTGCCGCAGCTGTTCAACGTGCTGCAAGGCCACATGGCACTGGTCGGCCCACGCCCCCATGCGATTGCACACAACGACTACTACTCGGGGAAAATCCGCGCCTACATGGCCCGCCACCGGATCAAACCCGGCATCACCGGCCTGGCACAGGTCAATGGCTGCCGGGGCGAGACCGAGACCCTGGAGAAGATGCAACAGCGCGTCGACATCGACCTGCGCTACATCAACACCTGGTCGCTGTGGCTGGACATCAAGATCCTGCTGAAGACGCCGTTTACGCTGCTGTCCAAGGACATCTACTGATAGCCGGCAATCAATACAGTTCAAATGTGGGAGGGGCTGCGTGGCAGCCCCAAAACCAGGCCCAGAGGAGTGCCTGATACACCGCATTCGTCTTCATCAGGGGCGCTTCGCCCCCCTACGCGGGACAAGCCCGCTCACCACAAAGGTCCCAGTTTGCTGCGCGACAACGCTAGGTCTATTCAGTGATCTTGTCGATGTTCTTGTAGAACAGCTCACTGTCGCGCCCATCGGTCATCGAATGCAGTGAGTAGGCGCGGTTCAAGCGTGCGCCGCCATCGCGGGTCAGCGGCGCCCATACCAGGTTGGCGCGCCGCATCGTCGACAGGCTCATCAACTCATCGAACGGAATGGACAGGTACAGGCCTTTGTCGAAGCTGCCTTCGCCGTACTCTGCGCTGGATGCAGTGGTGCGGGTGATCCACGCGCCAATCCGCACACCATTGTTGAATTCCCGCGACAGGTCCAGGGTCGCGCCCCAGTCCCTGGCCAGGTAGCGCCCCACACTCAAGGCGCCCTGAATGTTGAACGGCAGATCGGTATAGCCGGTGATATGCCCGGTGACGGTGCGGTAATTGCGCAAGCTGAAATCCTGCTCGAAACCGCGCTGGCGCACGTAGTTCAGGTCGGCCCCCAACGCCCAGCGCTGGCCCATCGGACGGTACAGCACTTCACTGCCGACACCGGCGTACATCGACTCCAGCAAACCACCGTAGACCATGCCGTAGAGGTCCTGGTCCAACTGCTGCGCATGGTTGAGCTGGAAGGTCGGCAGGGTCACATCGGAGGTGGTCATGTACCGGCGCAGGTCGGTCCGCACCCGGGGCAAGCCACTGGGCGCATCGTAGGTAAATCCGTCGTAGTTGTTCAGCAGGTTGACGCTGAGCAGGCCGCTCCACCAGGTAGTGCGGGTGAAACGATACTCGCCGTCAAGGTCGGCGGACACCTGGTAGAGCAAGCCATCCGGCCCGCCGACGTTCTGCTTGTAGCCCAGCCCCACACCATAGGTGAAGGGTTTGGGTGGCTGGGTGTACAGCACTGTCTGGCTGCGGTTGCTGGCGCGATTGACCTCGACCTGGCGATGCAGGTTCTGCAGGTCCTCGCGGTGGCTGACCACCTCGCGAAAGGTCTCGCGCGGCACGCTGGTTTCTTCGATCGGCATGGCGTAGCGCTCGCTCACCAGGGTGAACCAATCGATCTGGTCATTCACGCTGTTATCGAGAATCCGACTGGCGCGGCCCACCGCCTTGGCGCTGTAGAAATAGCGCTGCTGTTCGCCGTACACCAACAACTCCGGCCCGCGCTGGGTAATGCGCTGCACATTGTAGCCGGCATTGTCATGCAGGCGCCGGGATACGGCGGCCCAATCCACCTGGTCCATCGGCGTGGTCGGGGCCTTGGCAGGCAACTTGGGGGCCGGCGGGTCGTAGGTTTTTACCGGGGCCTTGCGGCTGACGAAATTGGTGTGCAGGGTGATGCCGAACATGGCGGTGTTGCCACGTTCCCAGGCGGCACTCACATCGATGGAGTCGGCCAGCTTGTAGACCAGGCCGAGGTTGATGGGCGAGTCCTGGCGCTGGTTGTTGTCGCGGGGTTCGTTCTGATAGTCGTTGCCCTCGTATTCCAGCTTGAGGCTCAGCGGTGCCCAGGGTGTCTGATAGGCAATCCCGCCGAACAACGCGGGCCGGCCGCGAAAGTAGCCGTTGGAAAAACTGCCGGAGCCTTCGGCGGTGGGCCGCTGGTTGAAACGATCATCCAAGGCGCCCAACGGGTTGCCGAAATCACCGCGACTGCCCAGGTACCCCCAGGCGATGCCGGCACTGAAATCCACGTCACCGTAGCGTTTGTTGGCCACCAGGTACTCGCTGGAAAACAACCCGGTGCCACCCAGGTCCATGAACCCCAGCGCCACCTCGGGCAGCCAGTGGCTTTCCTGATACAGGCGCACTTTGGCGTCGACCGCCTTGTCCTTATAGCTCTGGCCGCCGCTGAAGGACTCGGCGCCATAGGGGCGGTTGGTGATCGCAGTGTAGCGAAAGGTGCCCTCCAGCCAGTCCAGGGGTTGCGCCGAAAAACTGTAGCGGCTGTAGGGTTCGGTGCGGTTGGCATTCACGCTGAGTTCGCCGGCGGGCGCCATGCGGGCGGTGGGGGTTTGCAGCAGCCCGACGCCGCCGAAATCGCTTTGGGTGTAACGGGGATCGCCATGGGTGACGCCACAGGGCACCAGCAGCACGGCTGCAATACATAATTTCAAGGCGTGACCTCGGCCAGGGGTTGGGTGGCAAGAAACTCGGCCAGTTGCTGATTGAGCTCAGGGGTGGGCGGGTCCAGGTCGTCGCTGCGGATCGGCACCAGCAACGTACTGCCCGGCGCGGGAGGCGTGCCCTCCTCGCGATTCCATGCCGCGATACCCAGGCGCGTGACATGGCCGTCGGGCTGGATCAGCCACAGGTAATCGCGGTCCGCTTCCGCCAGGGCCGGACAGGCGTGGAGGTAATCGAGGGGCCGCTGCAGCGCCTGGAATGCCAACGTGCAGGCCGCGGCGACGGCCCCCACGACACGCACGCTGTCCGGCCTCGGCGGATAAACCAGGCGGTCGCCCTCACTGACCAGCGGGTTCGGCGCAAAGCCGACTTCCACCGCCACCGGATCCAGCATCGCCTGTTGGCGGCCGGTCACCGGCAAGGCCTGCACCTGTTGATAGAGCCGAGCCGCCACATGCGCGCGACCTTCGCGACCGGCCGCCAACGCCGCACGCTGCAGGGTTTGCAGGTCAAACAGCACACCGGCCTTGAGCCGTGCCTGCTGTGCCAGCAAGGGTTGGCGCAGCCAGGCCGCACCGAGCCAATAGCCCTGGGCATCCGGTTGCGACGCCGTGATCACATCCAGCAAGCGCGCCTCGGGCGCCAAGGGGATCGGCCCCGGATTGCGCACCTCGCCACTGACGGTCATCGCCGCCTGGGACACACTGGCGCCACTGCACAACAGCACCAGCGCGGCCAATTTTCGCAGCATCATGGGGCATCCTTGCGAGTCGGTTGCAGCTGAGTAATGGTGAGCGTCAGGTCGGGCGTCAGGTGCTGCTCGCTCTGCACGATAAAACCGTCGGTGGGGTCGACCCAGTAACGGTTACGCGCGTGAAAGCCGGGGGCCTCGATGTCTTCATCCACCCGCAGCAAGGCATAGGATTTGTCGAGAATCTCGACGCTCTCCAGCCCATGGCGCGTCATGCGGCTGTTGACCGTAACGCCCAGGCGATAGCCGTCCACCACGTCGATCTGGCGCGTGCTGCGATAGCCGTCCGGGACACGATGCAACCCTTGCTGGAACGGTGACCGGCCCTGCCAGCGCGTGCCATCCAGGTCAGTGCCCAGGCCCACCGTGCGCACCACCAGACCATCGCGCAGTAGCAGCACCTGTTTGCCGGACGCCACCCAGAACTGCAGGTCGTCACGCTGGCGGATCAACGCCATTACCCCTGCGCCGGACACCGTGGTGACCTTGATCTGGGGGAACGGCACCGCATCCACCTGGGCCTGGCTCAACACCAGCGGCGGCGGGCCGCCGACGGCAGCCTTGAAGGTATCCAGCGAGGCCTGCATCAGCGGATTGCAGCCAGCCAACAGCCACGCCAACCCCGCGTACGTACCGATTTTCAGACTGTTCACGCAGGTACCACCCTATCGGCTGCTGGCTTCGCTCAGGTTGTTCTGGGTGGATGCACCAATGCCGATGATCGACGCGGACGGCACCAGTTGGCTGATAAAGCGGTTCCAGCGCGTGATATTCGCCGGGCCGACAAACACCACGTCCTGGGGCTGCACATCAAAACGCGTGGCCAGGGCCATGGCCGAAGGGGAGCCGGCTTCCAGCTGGAACACCTTGGCCGGTTCCACATCAATGTTCTGCGCGCCGCGAATCACGTAGATGGCATCGGCGTTGGAGGTGTTCTGGTTGACCCCGCCCACTGAACCCAGCACGTCGGAGAGGTTCATGCTGCGGGTCTTGAAACTCAGCGCGCGGGGTTGCATCACCTCGCCCATCACGTAGATGCGCTTGCGGTCGTTGTAGGCCAGGTACAGCTGGTCGCCGTCCTTCAGGTAAATGTCATTCAGGCGCGACTGCTCAAGGTTGAGCGTGTCGAGGTCCAGGGTGTAGCGCTTGCCGCCACGGGTGAGGGTGAGGTTCGACAGGTCGGCGTTGATCGGGTCGATCCCGGCGGCGCCAAGGGCCTCGCTGACGTTCATGGCAATGGTGGTCAGGGGCACCGGCCCGGCCTTGATCACCGCGCCGCTGATCACCACTTTCTGGCTGGCAAAACGCAACACGCTGACATCCACCTGGGGGCTGTCGATGTACTGGCGCAGCTTGTCGGTGATCTCGCTGCGCAGCGCTTCAATGCTGCGACCCTTGGCAACCACCTCGCCGACGTAGGGGTAAAACAGGTTGCCCTCGGGGCTGACCAGGCGACCGTTGGCATCGATCTGCTGCTGCGGGCCGGACGGCGCGGTAAGTTCGGGGTGATCCCACACCGTGATATACAACGCATCATTGGCGCCGATCAAATACGGCCCGGGTTTATAACTCAATAGTTCTGCGGGGATGGAATAAGGCACATGACTTGCCGCGTCCATGGCCAATAACTTTGGGGTAATCGGAATTAAATCCACGCGACTGTTTTCAGGCCCGCCCTCTTCGGTCAGGGAGGCCGTGTCCATAGATTGACCCGGGGCAAACATGCAGCCTTGCAATAATGCAGCGGCCACGGCTGCAATAGAAAAAATACGCATCATAGTGCTAGGACACTCGCGATAGACGACAAGAAAAAAAGACCACTTGGGCGGGGATTCCAAGCGGTCTTAAAAGCGGAAGGTGTACGACTAGTTGCTGGTACCCGTAGTGCCGGTGGTGCCGGTAGTACCCGTGGTGGTGCCGCCATTGGAGCTGCCGCCGCTGTTGGAAACAGCGGCAACACCGGCAACCAGGGCAGCGCCGACCAACAACGATTGCCCCACCGTAACGGTTCCGGCCACTGTGGTATCAAGCCCCAACGGTAACTCGTCGGCCATCGCCGAAGTACTCAAGACACTGAGTACCAGAATAGCCAGTGATTTTCTCATTTCAGACTCCTTATCATCAGTGAGCAGGCAAACCGATAGTGCCATTCAACTAAACAGCACACCAGACAGATAATATTCAACCGACTTAGTTGAAAATAACGTTTTCCCGGCAAGCCCCGGCCTTCAATGCATTGCGCCCGGCGAAGTTATTAAAAACGTTATTAATTGTCGGAAAACCTCAGGCCCTGCCGTACTTGTCTTCGAAGCGCACAATATCGTCTTCGCCCAGATAAGAGCCCGACTGCACTTCGATCAACTCCAGCGGGATCACCCCCGGGTTTTCCAGGGCGTGCACCTGGCCGATAGGGATATAGGTCGACTGGTTTTCCGACACCAGGTAAGTCTGTTCGCCATTGGTCACCCGCGCCGTACCGCTGACCACGATCCAGTGCTCGGCGCGGTGGTGGTGCATCTGCACCGACAA
The DNA here is from genome assembly GCF_001702295.1 of Pseudomonas sp. S3E12. Classification (NCBI taxonomy): domain Bacteria; kingdom Pseudomonadati; phylum Pseudomonadota; class Gammaproteobacteria; order Pseudomonadales; family Pseudomonadaceae; genus Pseudomonas; species Pseudomonas sp. S3E12. The sequence goes on along the minus strand of NZ_MBDT01000035.1, from coordinate 26,381 downwards.
CTTGGCCCCCGGCTTCACCGTGATGCGCTTGACCTGATAGCGCTGGCCATTGTCCACCGAGTCGTACATGCCCCATGGCCGATACACCTCGCGGTGGTTGAGATGCTCATGGCGCCCGGCCTGCTTGAGCAGGTCGACGATGGCCTTGACCTGCTGCACCTGGTCCTTGTGGGCCACCAATACCGCGTCCTTGGTCTCGACAATGATCAGGTCCTGCACCCCAACCGTGGCCACCAGCCGACTGTCGGCGTGGACGTAGGTGTCTCGGGTGTCCAGGCTCAGCCCGTCGCCGCGTATCACATTGCCGCTGGCATCTTTTTCGCTGGCCTCCCACAGCGCCGACCACGAGCCGATATCACTCCAGCCGGCCTGCAACGGCACCATCACCGCGTCATGGGTGTTTTCCATCACCGCGTAATCGATGGAATCGTCCGGGCACGCGGCAAAGGTCGCGGCATGCACGCGGGTGAAGGGTTGATCCTGGCTGCCGCCTTCCAGCGCCACGCGACAGGCCTCGAGGATAGCCGGCTGGAAGCGTTCCAGCTCCTCCAGGTAACGACTGGCGCGGAACATGAACATGCCGCTGTTCCAGTAATACCCGCCGCTGGCCAGGTACGCCGCAGCGGTGGCGGCGTCCGGCTTCTCCACAAAGCGCTTGACCCGATAACCGCCCTCGCCCGCCGCCGCGCCTTGTTCGATATAGCCGTAGCCGGTATGGGCACTGGTGGGCGTGATGCCGAAGGTCACCAACTTGCCTTCACGGGCCAGCGGCAGCGCCACTTCCAGGCTGGCATGAAACGCCGGGACGTCTTCGATCAAATGGTCTGCCGCCAGCACCAGCAGGATCGGGTCCTGGTGCTCGGCCAGCGCCTTGCACGCCGCCAGCGCGATGGCCGGCGCCGTGTTGCGCCCCACCGGCTCCAACAGGATGCTGGCCTGCTCCATGCCCAACTGGCGCAATTGCTCGGCCACCAGGAAGCGATGCTGCTCATTGCAGATCAACTGCGGCAGCGCGACGTTGGCGCCTTCCAGCCGCGTGATGGTCTGCTGCAGCATCGACAGGTGCGCGTCGGTCAGGCGCAGGAACTGCTTGGGGTTCAGTTGCCGCGAAAGCGGCCACAGGCGCGACCCCGAACCGCCTGCCATGATCACCGGTAACAACATGAGAGCGTCCTCGGGAGAGAGAGTCAGAAATAGGCGCGAGTGTGTTCGTGCACCCGCGGGCTGATGCGCAGTTCGTCCTCGGACCACCAGCGGTAATGCTGGTGTTGCTCCGTGGGCGGCTGCAGGGTCTGGCCTTCCGCCAGGTCCAGGCAATAGCCGAGCACCACGTAATGGGTGTCCGGCCCGGCCCCGGCGTTGGCGAACACACTGTCGTCGTAGAAGTGCTCGTACACCCCCAGCAGCCGCGCCTCGGCGCGCTCGAACGGCTGTCCCAGTTCGTCGCGGGTGATGCGCCGGAAGGCGTTGTCGAGGTGTTCGTTTTTCTGGATACGCCCGCCGGGCACGAACCAGAAACCATAGGCCGGCCGATTGACGCGCAGGCCCAACAGGACCTCGCCACGGGCGTTTCTCACCACCAGGTCGATCGCCACCAGCGGCGTCGATGCCACGACCGTATTGAAGGTCGGTAAATCAAGCCACATACCCATCAGACCTGTGCCATAAAGCGTTGCAGAATACGTTCCTTGTCGAGGAACTCCTTGGCGTAGTTCAGCGCCACCTCGTTGCGCGCGGGCAATGCCAGTGCCCGCTCGATCCCGATGTTCAGCGCGGCGACAGACTCCGGTTCAGCCAACAACGCAATGCCGGGGTGTTCCTCGCACAGGCGGCCGAGGGTGGTGCCGGGGTCGGCGGTGATGATGGCGTGGCCGCCCACCGCGAGGATATTGGTCAGTTTGGAAGGCAGCACCGCGTCCGCCACCCCGCGCTTCTGGATCACCAGGTGCACGTCGGCCGAGGCCAGCAGCACCGGCAGATCCTCGTAGGGCTGCAACGGCGCAAACAGCACGTTGCGCAGGCCATCGCGCTGTACACGCTCGAGCAAGCGGGCCTTGCCGGTGCCCTGGCCGACGATCAGGAACACCAACTCCGGGCGATCGGCATAGGCCTGGGCGGCGTCGAGGATCAGTTCCAGGCCCTGCTTCTCGCCGATATTGCCGGCGTACAACAACACCCTTTGGCCCGGCGCCACACCCAGGCGCTGCAGCAGCCCGGGGCTGCGGGGCACCTGGCGAAAGCGGGCGGTTTCCGACCAATTGGGAAAGAACAGCAGGCGCTTGCCGTTCACGCCTTTGCCCCGGGCCTTGTCGAGCATGCCGCTGGAAATCGTCGAGACCCGGTCAAAACGCCGCAACAGCCAGCGCTCAAGCCCAAACGCCAGGCGCCGCACAAGGGAGCCGCCACCGATGCCGAGGCCGAACATCGCGTCCACTTCGTAGTCCTGGATATGCAGCACCGAGCGCGCGCCACTGAGCTTGGCCAACAACAGTGCCTGGGGCGCACAAAACAACGTGGGCACCACCAGGATCACCAGGTCCGGTTTCCAGCGCCACTGCCCCATGACCGCCAAAAACGAACTGGCGGAAAAGCTCATCAGGTGCAGCAGGCGCGTCAACGCCGTGGGCTGGCGTGGCACATACAGCGGGCAGCGAATCACCGTCACGCCGTCGTCCTGCTCGGTGCGAAAGCGCCACGGCGAATAGCCCTCGCCCACTTGCCACTGCGGGTAATACGGCGGCGCCGTCACCACTCGCACCTCATGGCCCTGGCCTGCCAGCCAGCGCGCCTGTTCACCGCTGTACTTGCCGATGCCGGTGAGCTCCGGGCTGTAGTTGATGCCGTACAGGAGGATCTTCATCAGTGGCCCCGAGGCTGTTCGAGGGCCGCGAGGTAGGCGTTGTAGGCGTCGCGCAGGCCCTCTTCCAACGGCACATAGGCTTCCCAGCCGAGGGCGTTGATCCGGCTCACATCCAGCAGCTTGCGCGGTGCGCCGTCGGGCTTGCTGGCGTCGAAGCGCAACTGCCCCTTGAAGCCGGTGACCCGCACCAGCGCCTGGGCCAGTTCGGCGATGGTGCAATCCACCCCGGTGCCGACGTTCAAATGCGAACGCATCGGCTGGGTCTGCTCGCGGTAGCGTTCCTGGCTGAGCTCCATCACATGCACGCTGGCCGCCGCCATGTCATCCACATGCAGGAACTCGCGCCGTGGTTTGCCACTGCCCCAGATCACCACTTCCTCATCGCCGCGCTGCGTCGCCTCATGGAAGCGCCGCAGCAAGGCGGCGATCACATGGCTGTTCTGCGGGTGGTAGTTGTCGCCCGGCCCGTACAGGTTGGTGGGCATCACGCTGCGGTAATCGCGGCCATGCTGGCGGTTGTAGCTTTCGCACAGCTTGATCCCGGCGATCTTGGCCACCGCGTAGGGTTCGTTGGTGGGTTCCAGCGCGCCGTCGAGCAACACCGCTTCGATCATCGGTTGCGGGGCATGCACCGGGTAGATGCAGGACGAGCCGAGGAACAACAGTTTCTCCACGCCATGGCTGTGGGCGGCGTGGATCACGTTGGCCTGGATCATCAGGTTCTGGTAGATGAAATCGGCCGGGTACGTTGCGTTGGCGTGAATCCCGCCGACCTTGGCGGCCGCCAGGTACACCTGGTCCACTCGGTGCCGGGCGAAGTACGCCTGCACTGCCGCCGGGTCGAGCAGGTCCAGTTCGTCACGGCCGGCGGTAAGCAACTGCGTGTAGCCCAAGGCCCACAGGCGCCGCACGATGGCCGAGCCGACCATGCCGCGATGGCCGGCCACGAAGATCCGCGCATCAAAGTCACGTGCCATGCTCAGTTCTCCACGGCAATCGGTGCGTCATGCCCGTGCAGGCGCAACAAGGCGTGGCGCTGGGCGACCTTGAGGTCTTCGCGGACCATCTCCGCGCACATTTCCTGGGCGCTGATTTCCGGCACCCAGCCGAGCAGGCGCTTGGCCTTGGACGGGTCGCCCAACAGCGTCTCGACTTCCGCCGGGCGGAAGTAACGCGGGTCGACGCGCACAATCACATCGCCCACCAGGATGCCCGGCGCCAGGTCGCCGTCGATCCGCTCGACCACCGCCACCTCTTCCACGCCCTCGCCGACAAAGCGCAGATGCAGCCCCAGTTCCGCCGCCGACCAGCGAATAAAGTCGCGCACCGAATACTGCACACCGGTGGCGATGACAAAGTCCTCGGGGTGTTCCTGTTGCAGCATCATCCACTGCATGCGCACGTAGTCCTTGGCGTGGCCCCAGTCGCGCAGTGCATCCATGTTGCCCATGTACAGGCACTGTTCCAGGCCCAGGGCGATGTTGCTCAGGGCGCGGGTGATCTTGCGGGTCACGAAGGTTTCACCGCGACGCGGCGACTCGTGGTTGAACAGGATGCCGTTGCACGCATACAGCCCATAGGCTTCGCGGAAGTTCACGGTGATCCAGTAGGCGTACAGCTTGGCCACCGCATAGGGCGAGCGCGGGTAGAACGGCGTGGTTTCCTTCTGCGGGGTTTCCTGCACCAGCCCGTACAGCTCGGAGGTCGAGGCCTGGTAGAAGCGGGTCTTCTTTTCCAGGCCCAGCAGGCGGATCGCCTCGAGGATGCGCAAGGTGCCGAGGGCATCCACATCGGCGGTGTATTCCGGCGAATCGAAGCTCACCGCCACATGGGATTGGGCGCCGAGGTTGTAGATTTCATCGGGCTGGATCTGCTGGATGATACGCGTCAGGTTCGACGAATCCGCCAGGTCGCCATAGTGCAGGATCAGGTTTTTACGCAGGGCCTGGGGGTCCTGGTAAATATGATCGATGCGCTGGGTATTGAACGACGAAGAACGGCGCTTGAGGCCGTGCACGGTATAGCCTTTTTCCAGCAGCAGCTCGGCCAGGTACGAGCCATCCTGACCGGTGATCCCGGTAATAAGCGCGACTTTATTCATGTCTGTCTCCCAATTGATAGGCGAGCGAAGGCCGACACCCAAACTTGGGTGTTTGTTAAAAACGCTCAGTTACTTCGGTGTGGGCAGGTTCAAGTTATGTCCGGTCAACTTTGAGAGTTCCCGGACAATGGCTTCCTTATCGTTTAAGTGCGCAATCGCGGTTTCCAGTTCGAGCACTTTGGCGCCCACCAGAAAGCGGTACCAATAGCCCTGGAGCAGGTGATAGACCAGGCCGCTGCGGCCATCGAGAAACCCCAGCTGGATGATGTAGCGCCACAGGAAATACGCGGTGGAACTGAGGGTGAACGGCACGCGGTTGTACACGCGGTTCTTGACCAGGCGCTTGGCCTTGGCCTGGAACGAACTCTGCCCGGCATGCAGTTCATCGCGTATCGCAAACAGCCCCAGCCGCGCGTTAAGCACTTCAATCGCTTCGCGGGTGGCGTACTGGTTGTGCTTGTGGGTGAAGAAGGTCAAGTCATGCAGGTTATGGTCGGCAAACCCGCCGTCGAGGGTGATGGTGCGGCCCTCGGCGACCGAGATGTGCTCGTCCATCCAACGGTCCTCCATGCGCCCCTGGCCGGTGCGCCACAGCCGCAGCATCTTCAACGGGTAACGGCCGCCATGGCGCACCCAGCGCCCCATGAAGATATGCTTGCGCTTGAAGTTGATGCCGGTGATGTCGCGGGCCAGGGTCGGCAGCCGGGTATTGATCGCGGCGGCAAGGTCGGCCTCGATGATTTCGTCGGCGTCCAGGCGCATCGTCCAGTTGCCGGTAATCGGCAGGTGATCCAGCGCCCACTGGAACTGCTTGGCCTGGTTGACGAAGGCATGCTGCACCACCAGCGCGCCATGGCGCCGGGCGATGTCGCAGGTGTCGTCGGTGGAAAACGAATCGACCACCAGCACTTCGTCGCTGAAGGCCCGTACCGACTCGATGGCCCGGGCGATATGCAGGCTTTCGTTGTAGGTGAGGATGATCACACTGACGGTTTCGCGCTTCATATCAGCCACCGTGCATCTGCAGGACTTCGGTGGTGAGCCGGCGCGGTGAACGCGCGGCCCGGAAGTGGCTTTCCAGGGGCAGCCCCACGGCGATCATCATGATCAACCGCTCGCTGGCCGGGATGGCGCCGATGCCACGGATCTTCTTTTCCACCGAATTGAGGATCGCCAGGTTCAGCGGGCACGCGCCCAGGCCATTGGCGTGGCAGGCCAGCAGCAGGCCCATGGAAAACAACGCACCGTCGACGTAAAGCTGGTTGCGCTGCCCGGCGCCGCCCCAGGCGGTGACTTCGGACGTGACCACAAACAGGTTGTCCACCGACTGCGCAAACCCGCGCGAGCCGCCTTGCAGCTCCAGCAGCTGCGCGATCACCGCGCGGTCCTGATACACATGCACCCGCGACGACTGCCGGTTGCATTGCGAGGGTGACGACTGCGCCAATTCCACCAGGGACGTCAGCAGGCCACTGTCGATCTTGCCGGCCTGGAACATGCGGCAACTGGAGCGCGATTGCAGGAACGCCTTGGCATCCAGACCGCCGTTGCCCAGCCACGGCGCCGCACGCTTGATACCACCGCTGCCGGCGGTGCCGTCGCGCTTGAGGTGCTCCACATAGGCATCCAGGTAAAACACGAAGTCGTCGCTGATGCCGAGGGTGCGGTGCAGCTCGAGGTAGCCTTGGAACGCGCCGAGGGCCATCTCCACCGGCAGCGCCGAATACGTGCGGTCGTATTCGTTGAGCATATGGATGATGCCGTTGATCTTGTCCTTGCCGAACAGCGGCTTGGGTTCCTTGAGGGACAGGCCCTTTTCCACGGTGTGGGTTTCGATGAGGATTTTGTAGAACAGCTTCTTGTTGCGGCTTTCCAGCGGCGAGTAGCCGTTGTGGCGAATAAACGTGAGCATGTCGCGAAAGAACTCGCTGACGAAATACATCAACTTCCATGCCTTATCCATCATGGGTTTCACCTGTTTCATAGTGCGATGTCTCTCGTTTTGAGGGGGCGGCACGGCGCACCGACGCAAATCATCCAGGCCGGCTGGCTGGCCGTGACCACCGAGCGCGCGCCGACCACGCAGCCCTCCTCCAACACGCAACCGGGGTGGATAAAGGCCTCAGCGGCGACCCACACGTGGTCCTTGATCACAATCTCGCGAGTCACCAGGGGCCGCAGCAGGCTGCGGGTGTCGTGGCTGCCGGTGCACAGGAAGCTGCGCTGGCTGATGGTGACTTTGGAGCCCAGGGTGATTTTGGCCATGGCGTACACATCGACCCCATCGCCGATGGCGGTGTAGTCGCCGATCTCCAGGTTCCACGGCGCCCAGATGCTGCACGTGGGCGCGATGCGGCAGCCCACGCCGACCTTGGCGCCAAAGCAGCGCAGCAACCAACGCCGCCAGTTGTGCAGCATCCAGCGCGGCGTGGGACGAAACAGCAGCTGGTAGACGATGCCCCACAACAGCCGGCGTGCCTTGTTGCTGCGCGGCAGGGTGTCGACGTACTTGAGTTGCGCGAAGTCGCTCATGACCGGATCGCCGCCAGTTGTTCCAACAGGTAGCGCTCGCCCACCTGTTGCAGGGCCTGGCGCCGGGCCCGCACCGCCACCCAGTCGATGGGCGCCGCGATCAAGGCGTGCACCTGGTCGGCATCGTCTGCCGGCAGGAAGCGTTGCGACAGCTCCAGCTTCTCCAGCAGGTTGCGCACACGGGCGTTTAGCGAGGCCTTGTTGCCCGGCAACCCCACGGCGATAAACGGCTTCTCGAAAATGATCGCGAACACCGTGGCGTGGAAGGAGTTGGTCACCACGTAGGCGCTCTCCTTGAGCAACTTGAGCCAATCCTGCGGGCCCACCTGCACGGTCTCGCCGATCTGCCGCCAGCGCCGGTGCGCGTTGTACGGCGAGACAATCGGCCCGGCCACCTGCCGCGACAGCGCCTGGGCCACTTCGCGCACGCCCACGCCGGTGCGCAGCGCATAGCAGAACACGTGGCCGGTACGGGTCTGGGTGGACGTGGCGAGCAGCGCCGAATAGTCGCGGTGCAGCAGCGTCGGGTCCGGCACGCACTGGGCAGCCAGCCCCGAGACCTGTTGCACGATGCTCACCCCGCTCTCCTCGCGCACACTGATCGCCGACAGTTGCTTGAGCAGGCCCTCGGCTTCGGCGTGGTACTGCGGCTCCAGGTATTCCTTGCCGAAACTTGCGGCGTAGGAGATGCGCCGGATCGCCTTGTCGCAGTCGAAGGCCAGGAAGTACGCCGGGTCGAGGCCGGTCTGGCCCGAGGGGTTCCAGATCTGGTCGCTGCCGGCCACCAGCAACTGCTGGCCGGCCACCGCCTGGTGGAGCTGGTGGGCGTGGGCGTAACGCGGCGCCTGGATATTCAGGAAGCGCGTCTTGAACGCCTCGAACTGGCGCGACTGGGCATTCGGCCCCAGCACCCGGGTTTTCAACGCCAGGGTCTTGAGGTACAGGGCCTTGAGGTTGGCCTTGAGCTGGCGCGGGTTGAACAGCTGGCGGATCTCGCTGCCATCCTCCACGTAGGCCGGGTGGTAGTTGATCAGGCTTACCTGCAAGCCCTGTTGCTGCAACCAGCGCTGCAAGGCATAGGCTTGCAGCACCGCGCCGAAGTTTTCGCTGAAGTGGTACGTCAGTATCCCGGCCCTGATGGGGCTAGCAGGTGCGTTCATGATCCAGCCTGTTTCAGTAAGTAATTGGGGTAAACCGCCTGGCGTGCAGGCGCAGCCTTGTTGAGCAGGCCGATGAACATCGACCACACCAGCAGGTAGCTGCCATCGAAGGTGGTGAAGAACTGGTAGCTGGTCTTGAACGAGAAAATCAGCAGGATCGCCACCACGGCCAGGGATACCGGGCTGCGCGGCAACCCGCTGAACAGCAGGCAAAACAGCGCCACGCCGAGCACTCCCAGCTTGGCGGTCACGCCCCAGTAGCCGTTCTCGATATCGAACTTGGAGTTCTCGAACCAGCGCTCGTCATTGGTGGGCACGCCGGGGGTCAATTGCTTGGCCAGGCCATTGCCCAGGAACACCGTGGCGGGGTTGTCGAGAAACGATTCCTTGGCATGGGCGATCTCGAACGCACGGGTCACGTCCTCGCCCTTCTCCTCGAACAGGTACGTGGCAAAGCGCGACACCGCCAAGGGGCTGGCATAGAACGTCAGCGTGCCCAGCGCGCCGATGGCCACCACCAGCACCGCCAACGACTTGAGCTTGCGCTGGGTAATCGCCGACAACAGGATCATCACCGCCATCGCCGCGAGGATGGTCTTGGACCCGGCTGCCAGCAACGTGACCGCGAGGATCAGCATCAAGCCGACCCTGCGCTGGCAACAGGCATAGAAAAACAGCAGCACCGCCGAGCTGGTGGGGAACAACATGATCCGCCCGACTTCGTCGCTGGACTTGGACGCGGCGTTGGTCAGGTCGATGCCCACGCCATACAGGCTGACCTGCAGCAACTGGCCAAGGGCGAAGATGTAGATGATGCGTTCGAGGATGCGCCGGTAGTTGACGCTATGGGCCAGCGCGATTTTTTCCACATTGGCCAACACATAGCTGTACCCGGCCAGCAGCAGCACAAAATAGAAAAACGGAATGCCGGAACGCAGGAACTGGTACAGCGAGATGTTCGCCCCACTGCTCACCAATACCTGCAACACACTGGACGCAACCACCAGCGCCAGCAATGGCAGCGCGCGGGTAAAGCCGCGCGCCGCGTACACCACGAACGGCAGCAACAGCAGCAGCGCCAAGGGTTGCGAGAGGTTGTTGCTCAGCGCCAGGGGCAAGGCGAAGAACGTCAGCGGCAAGTAGAGGGTCAGGCGCGCCTGGGACAGCATCATGGGCCGACCTCCCCCACGCGAATCACCCGCAGGTACACCAACACCACCAGTTCCGGCAGCGACAGCAACAGCGACGCGCCCAGCAGCGGATCGATGCGCTCCTTGCATGCCAGCCACAGCAGCAAGGCCATCACGCTGCTTACGGCATAGATCACTGAGGTGAGGGTGTGGCGATTGGTGGAAATCAGCATCGCTGCGAGGATGAACCAGGCCACATTCAAAATCGTATGGGAGCCGATCAGCGCCAATGACAAGCGATCGACCTGCACCAGACCATGGCTCCACAGCAGGATGACCTGCGGCCCGGCCCAGATCCCGGCGGCATACACCAGCAGGCACAGGCCCAGTACCAGGGAGCTGGCGCGCTGGGTAAAGCGTCGCGCCTGTTCGAACTCGCCGCGCCCGGCCAGCCGCGAGATCTCCGGGGTCAGGGCGTTGCTGCAGGTGATGCCCAACTGGATGATCAGGCGCATCAGGGTGCGCGCCATGGTGTAACCCACCACCACCGCCGGGCCGGCGATCTGGTTGAGCACTTGCAGGCCGCCTTGCAGGGTGATCGCCTGCGCCAGCGGGATCGCCGCGCTGCCCAGCGCCGGTTTCCAGATACCACGGAACTCGGTCCAGGACGCCGACGCCAGCCCCAGCAGCGGCCAGGGTGAAATCCGCCGCACAAACAGGGTCACCAGCACCAGGAACAGCACCTGGCTGAAAAACATGCCCTGGGCCAATTGCAGTTCGGAGCCACCCAGCAGCAATACGACGATGGACAGCACAATGTCCAGGGTCCTGCGGTTGGCCATGATGAAGACGCCGCCGACGGTTCTGTCGATGGTGCGAAACCAGGCGTCGATCGGCCCACCCAGCAAGCGCGTGCACAGGTAGCCGGACATGAACAGCACCACCAGGCCGGCCTGCTCGGCGGTCAAGGTCTTGAGCCCGAGCAGTGACACCCAGTCGAGCCACTGGCCCAAGGTCAGGGCGAATACCAGCACCAGCGCGACCACCGCCAGGGTAAAGGCCAGCGCGGTCTGCACACTGCGCCGCGCCCCCGGCACATCGCCCTGGCTCGCACGCAGCGTGGCGCTGGTGGCCGACGCCTGGGCCACCCCCAGGTCCAGCAGGCTGAGCATCGACGGAATACCGGTGAGCACCAGCCAATCGGCATAGCGCCCGGTGCCCCAGGCGTGCAGGAAGAACGGCACCAGCACCAGTTGCGCCGCCAGCGTCACCAGTTGGGTGTAGCCGTAGCTCAACACGTTGAGGCGAAACCGTCGCGACAACGAGCGCGGCATTTCAAGCACTTTGCTCATGGTCATCAGGCCTTGTCGGACTGATAGGCGTAGCTGTAGTAACCGTAGTCGCCATAGCCGTAGCTGGCGGACCGGCGTTTTTCCACACCATTGAAGATCGCACCCTTGAGCTCGATGCCGTTCTGATGGAAGCGGCGCAGGGTCAACTCGATCTCCTTCGCCGAGTTCACGCCAAAACGGGTGACCATCAGGCTGGTGCCGGCCTGGCGCCCGACAATCGCGGCATCGGTCACCGCCAGCAAGGGCGGCGTGTCGATGATCACCAGGTCATAGCGCTCGCTGACTTCCGCCAGCAACGCGGCGAAGTTGGGGTGCATCAGCAGTTCCGATGGGTTGGGCGGGATCTGCCCACGACCGATAAAGTCGAAGCGCTCCACGGCAGTCGGGTGAATCGCTTCCTGCAGATCACAGCGCTTGGCGAGCAGGTCAGACAACCCCGCCTCCACCGCCTTGCCAAGCATCTTGTGCAAGTAGCCCTTGCGCATGTCGGCATCGATCAGCAGCACGCGCTGGCCCGACTGCGCGACAATCGCCGCCAGGTTGGCCGAGACAAACGTCTTGCCCACCTCGGGGCTCGGGCCGGTGATCATCAGGCGGTTGTTCTTGGCTTCGAGCATGGCGAAGTGCAGGCTGGTACGCAGGCTGCGCATGGCTTCCATCACCAGGTCATGGGGGTGATTGACCGCCAGCAGCGACGGTGCGCCGGAGCGGCCCTTGGCGGCGTTGGTTTCCTCGGCCTTTTGCAACAGGCTGAAGGGGATCGAGGCGTACACCGGCAGGCCGAGTTTCTCGATCTCATCCGGGCTTTCCAGGCCACGGTTGAGCAGGCTGCGCACCAGCACGATACCCACCGAGAGCATGCCGCCGAGCAGCATCGCCAGCAGCACCACGATGACCTTGCGCGGCGCCACAGGCTTGGCCAGGTTGACATCGGCACTGTCGATCAAACGCACGTTGCCCACGGTGCCGGCGCGCATTACGTCGAGCTCCTGGGAGCGGTTGAGCAACTGGGTGTAGATCTCGGTGCCCACTTGCACGTCGCGGGTCAGGCTGAGCAATTCCTGCTGGGTCGTGGGCAAGCCTTCGACGCGCTTGGTCATCTGCGCCTGCTTGGCATTGAGTTCCGCCAGCTTGGCGATCAAGGCGCGATAAGCCGGGTGCTGGGGGGTGAACTTGCGGTCCATCTCGGCCTGTTGCAGCTTGAGTTCGGAGATGCCGGTGTCCAGGGCCACCACCTGGTCGAGCACGGCCTTGGCTTCGAGGCTGATGTCGATGGATTTGCTGCGGGTCTGGAAGCGGTTCAAGGCGTTCTCGGCCTTCTCCAGGTCGCGACGCACCTGGGGCAACTGGTCATTGAGGAACGACAGGCTCTGCGCCGCCTCGGCCGAGGTGCGGTCGACGTTCTGTTTCACATACAGGTTGGAGATTTCATTCAGCGTCCGCACCGCCAGGGCCGGGCGCGTGCTCTCCAGGGACAGGCTGATGATGCCCGACTCCTTGCCGCGTTCGATCACGGTGAGCAGGTCCTGGTAGTCGGCCACCGCGTCCAGGCGCGGCTTGCGCACGATCTTGAAATGCGCGCCCGGATTGGCCCGCAGCTCCTTGACCAGCACCTCGACGCCGTCGGCGGCAAACGGCACGCCGACGCTTCCTGCGGCGATCTCGACGCCGTCCTCATCAAATAACGTGTAGGCCTGGGCCTCGCCGGCCACCAGTACCAGGGTGGTCCCGAGCAACGCCGTCGGCAGGTTCAAACTGCTCAGCGCCAGGGCCTCGCCCCCTGCCGACCAGCGGCTGAAACCGAACAGCGGCGGCGCAATATCGCCCTTGTGTTCAGGCGCATAACGCCGCGCGAGGAAGCCACCGATCAACGGAAAATGCTGCGGCGTGATAGTGATGTCCAACGCCAGGGTATCGACGGTCTTGCCAATGATGGTGCGCGACTTGATCAGCTCGATCTCGGTCACCGCCGGCGATTCCTTGCCCAGCAGGCTGCTGACGTCGGAGAAACCGAGCATGTCGTTCTTCTTCGGTTCCACTTGGATCAACGCATTCGCCTGGAACACCGGCGCCGCCAGAATCGCGTAGGCGGCACCGATCAGCATGCAGGTGCCGGTGATCCCGGCGATCAGCCATTTGTGATCGATCAGGGTGCCAAGCATGCCGAGCACATCGATCTCGTCACGGTGAGGGCTTTCAGGGGAAGCGTTCTGGGGTGAATACATAAATCGCGTCTTCGTCCTTGCAATCGTTTAAAGAGGGAGCGTCAGCGCGCCAGGCGCTGGGCCCAGGCCTGTGCGGCCTGTTCGATCAAGGCATAGGCCTGCACAAAGGCGGGCTTGCCCTGGCGATAGGGGTCGGTGATCTCTCGATCGTGCTGCCACTTGCCCAACAGGAAGACCTTGCCCCGCGCCTCGGGAGCGAGGCCGAGCACGCCGTCGATGTGCCGTTGTTCCATCACCAGGATCAGGTCGGCCTCACTCACGGCTTCAACGCTGAGTTGCCGCGCCTTGTGTGCCCGGGGAACGTGCCCATGCTCCTGCAGCACTTGCCCGGCCGTCGGTTCCAGCGGATGGTCACGCAGCGCCGCCAAGCCCGCCGAACTCACCGTGATTCCGGAGGACGTCAGTGCGGCCCCCAGCAAGTGTTCCGCCGTGGGGCTGCGGCAGATGTTGCCGATGCACACAATCAATATCTTTTTGAACAAGGCAACCTCCCACGCACCGCACACTTATTCTTCGGCAAAAGGGACGACCTTATTTAATCAGTTGCAACTAACGACCGACTAATTATGACCACAGCCTACAAACCGAGACCATCTATCGCGCAAGACAAAAAATAACAATCCCGGCATTAACCGACTAAAACTAACATTCCGGTATTTTTGTACCGTCCCATAATAAAGTGCGATTTGAATGCACCAGACAGGGGACGGCCATGAACACGTCAAAGTTATTGGTAGAGCGTATTGGCCTATTTCCTTCTTCGGGAAATATTCAAGTGGAAGTGCATGATTCATCCCATGTCGTCGAACGCCTGCAGGTGTTGTATGCCGATAACTCACTGGACAGCGACGCGTCCGGTGCCGGGTTTTCCATGGTGTTCGCCGACTGGCGCTTCAAGTTGCAGGTCAGTGACCCGTTGTCGGTATGCCTGTGCGTGGAAAGTCGCGGCGACAGCCAGTTCATGCAGGTCAAGACGGCCGAACTGCTGGCCAATATCTGCGGCACCGAGGAGCGGCCATGAGCCTGTGGGCGGGCTTGAGACGCGGCTATGCGTTGCGCAGGCTGACGGGGATGTTCGAGGGGTTTGCCGAACCGGTGCAGGGCGCGCAGTACCAGCGCAACACCCGGGCCATCGGCCATTGGCTGGACCTATTGCGCGGCAGCTCCCCCCAGCAGATCACCCATGCGCTGTTCCAGCAGATGAAACGCGCGCGGCGCCGTGGCAATGCGCAACGGTTCAACGCGCAGACGACCCTGCTGGCGCTGATGGTGGAAAGCAACCTGGCGCTGGACCTGGCGACCTACTCGGCCTTCCTGTGCGCGGTTTCCAGGCGCCAGGCAGGCTCCTGATGGGGCTGGTCGGCACCTGAGAGGGTCACTGCGACGCGGTTGAGCAGCCACTCCGCGTTGTACTTGGGCACCAGCCCACAGACCAGCAAAAACACCAGCCCGCCGCCGATGAACACGGGGGATACCTTGATGGGCGCGGCATCAATACGCCACAAAAATACACTGGCTGCTGTCGCACCCAGTGCGGCACCGGCCAGGGCTTCATTCAGCGGATGTATATAAGGCGCGACACAATAAGCACTGAACCCGATACTTATCACTACCCCCACCAACGCCGCCGGCCAGCGCCAGGCCAGGTTAAACTGGCGAGCCAGCAAACTCGTTGCCACCGTGACCATCAAACTGGTGTTCATGGCATGGCCACTTATTACAGCAATATCCAAGTGCTGGGACGATAAGCCCCAGCCTTTAAACAGCAACTTGCTGGCCGCCACAATCGAATAAGTCGTACCTACGGTTATTATCCAGGCCCGCAGTGCCCACGGCGCGGAATACCTTAACCAGACAGCAATCACCAGTGCGGCCGGAATCATGACGGTAATGCCGCCATATTGCGCAAGTTCTGCCCGCATCACTGCTTAACCTTCGAGGTGCCGTTTTCGGCGCTCATCAGACCTCAGGCCCAAAAAAAACACAACGTTATCTAGGGTCAGCAACGCGCTCAAAATGCAATTTACTGATCACCAAACATACATATGATTCTATATTTTAATAATTAGGTTAGAACCAAACGGCATTTTACAGCGGCTGTCGCGGCCCCTACCGTGGACGAGCATGACCGACCCCCTGCCCGGCGGAGGTATTCACCCCTACTCGACAAGGACAGACCATGAGCATTGAATTCATCGGCTATATCGGCGGTCACCACGCTTCCGAGATCCACCCACGCAGCGGCCCTACCCTGCAACCGGACTACGTGGAAACCGTGGCCCGCGCCCACGAAGACGCCGGCTTCGACCGCGCGCTGGTGGCGTTCCATTCCAACAGCCCGGACAGCACGCTGATCGCCGCCCATGCCGCCAGCGTGACGAAAAAACTGCAGTTCCTGATTGCCCACCGTCCGGGCTTCGCCCAACCCACCCTGGCCGCCCGCCAGTTCGCCACCCTCGATGTGTTCAATGGCGGGCGCACCGCCGTGCATATCATCACCGGCGGCGACGACCGCGAACTGCGCGCCGATGGCAGCCATATCGGCAAGGACGAACGCTACGCGCGCACCGATGAATACCTGAGCGTGGTCCGCCAGGAATGGACCAGCGATCAGCCCTTCGACTTTGCCGGCACCTACTACCAGGTCGAAGGCGCGCACTCCGCGGTGAAGTCGCCGCAGCAGCCGCATATCCCGCTGTACTTTGGCGGCTCTTCCAAGGCCGCGATTGAAGTGGCAGGCAAGCATGCCGATGTGTATGCGCTGTGGGGCGAAACCTATGAGCAGGTACGCGAGATCGTGACCCAGGTGCGCGCCGAGGCTGCCAAGCATGGGCGCACGATTCGCTTCAGCCTGTCGCTGCGACCGATCCTCGCCGCAACCGAAGAACAGGCATGGGCGCGTGCCGACAGCATCCTGCAACAGGCCACCGAGTTGGCAGAGAAGAATGGCTTTGTGCGGCGTGAACCGCCGAATGAAGGCTCGCGCCGGTTGCTGGCGGCGGCAGCCCAAGGCTCGCGACTGGACAAGCGTTTGTGGACGGGGATTGCGGGGTTGCTGGGCGCGCAGGGCAACTCCACCTCGTTGGTGGGGACCGCCGAACAGGTGGCAGAGGCATTGGTCGATTATTACGACCTCGGCATCACCACCTTCCTGATCCGTGGGTTTGATCCGCTCAATGATGCGATCGACTATGGCAAGCGGTTGATCCCCCTCACCCGCCAGCTGATTGCTGAACGCGAGCAGGCCAAACAGGTCGCGTAAGCAAGAACACCACAAAACCCATGTGGGAGGGGGTGTAAGCCCCCTCCCACATTTTGATTTTCACCTGGTTCGAAATCAGTTCTTGTAGTCGGTATCAGTCCGCTCCAACTGCCGAATCAGCGCATTCCAATGCCGCGCCACCCCCGGTCCTTCGCCACTGGCAAACACCTTGGCCTGTTGTTCGACTTTCGCCACCACTTCGGCCGGCGGGAAGATCAACTCCGCATTCCCCGCCGCCTGCGCCGCCACCTGGATATTGCACGCGCGCTCCAACTGTTGCAGCTGCGCAAACGCATGTTCAACGCTGACGCCGGCGGTCAACAAGCCATGGTTACGCAGGATCATCACGCTCTTGTCGCCCAGGTCCGCCACCAGCCGCTCGCGTTCGTCCAGGTCGAGGGCCACGCCTTCATACCCGTGGTACGCCACGCGCCCGGAAAAACCAATGGAATGCTGGGAGATCGGCAGCAGGCCGTCTTTCTGCGCCGACACCGCAATGCCGTCGCGGGTGTGGGTGTGCAGCACCGCCTGCAGGTCATGGCGTGCGCCGTGGATCGCGCTGTGGATCACATAACCGGCGTAGTTGATGCCCAGGCCGGTAGGGTCATCGACGATAGTGCCGTCGAGGTCGACCTTGACCAGGTTGGACGCGCTGATTTCATCAAACAACAGCCCGAAGGCGTTGATCAGAAAATGCTCCTCCGGCCCCGGTACACGGGCGGAGAAGTGGGTATAGATATGGTCGGTCCACTTGTACAAGGCGGCCAGGCGATAAGCGGCGGCCAGTTTGACGCGCACCTCCCACTCTTGCGGGGTAACGCGCTGGCGAACATTGCTGGTGAGGTTGGTGATCGAGGTGACGCTGCTCATGGCAAAACTTCCTGGATGGCCTTAAGGACTTCCAGGCAAGCCTAGGGGATGGCCAAAAATAATAAAAAGCACATTTTAATCTAAGCTAATTATTATTTTTTTTCATATAACCAACACCAACAACACAAGGCAAATGTGGGAGGGGCAAGCCCCTCCCACATGGATCAGGCTGCGTCGCGAACTTTATGCAGCGACGCCGCCACCCGCTTGCCAAACGCATCCACCGGCCCCTGCAGGTTGCCCAGGAAGTGCGGATAGATCAGCCACAGGTCCATCACCGGCTTGAAATCCTTGAGCGGCATCACCGCCAGCTGCTCACGGTGCGCACTGCGTTCCAGCAACGGCCGTGGCACCAGGCCCAAGCCCAGGCCGTCGGCCACCAGGCCCAGTTGCAGTTCGGTGCCGAAGGTCTCCAGGTTGACCCGCAGGGCCAGGCCCTGATCGGACAAGGTGCGCTGCAAGCCGGCGCGGAAGCCGCAGCCGTCCGGGTTGAGGACCCAGCCGTTCTGGTACACATCGGCCAGCTTGCACGGTTTCTTCGGCAGTTGGGCCTTGGCGCAGACCACCACCAGTTCCATCTTGCCGATGGACTCGCCGACGATGTTGTCCGGGAAAATCTTGCCTGCCGGGAACAGCGCCGCCGCCGCATCCAGTTCGCCGCGTTCGATCTTGCCCACCAACTGGCTGCCCCAGCCGGTGGCGACCTGGGCACGCAAATCGGGGTATTCGCTACGCAGATGCTTGAGCGCGTCCAGCAGCACCACATCGCCGATGGTCTGCGGCACACCCAGGCGCAACAGGCCGGTGGGCGGTGCGTCGGTGGCCACGAGTTCGCGCAGGGCGTCCATCTCGCGCAGGATCAGCCGGCACTGCTCATAGACGCGGGTGCCGATCAACGTCGGCTTGAGGGGTTTGGTGTTGCGGTCGAACAGCTCCACGCCCAGCGCCTGCTCGAAGTTCTGCACGCGGCGGGTAATGGCCGGCTGGGTCAATTGCAACGACTCGGCGGCATGGCTGATGGACTGGCAACGAATCACTTCGACAAAGGCATCGATATCGTCAATTTTCATTTGGGCCGCACATAGAGAACAGTCATTAAGATGTGTGTGAAGCATAGTTGCAGGAACGTGGCGTGAATAGCCCGTGCTGCAATCGATAACGTCTAACGCTATTCAGACGGGTTCTAAATTACCTTCAGCTATAAGCTAATCATTAAAAAATAGCATATTAACTATAAACATTATGCTTAGATAACCCCATCCCTGCGACCACACGATGGAAGTGCCATGACCCAGGCCCGACACCCCGAGAGACTCAGAGCCTTCATAGGCGCCCTGGCGGAACTGATCGACGGCAATCCACGGGAAGGCGACCTGTTGCACCGTGGCGGCAAGCTACTGGCGCAACTGGTCAGCCATGACGACTGGCTCCCCGATGAGTTTGCCCAACCCGACCCCGAGCGCTACCAGCAGTTCTTGCTGCATGCCGATTCGCGCCAGCGTTTCAGCATCGTCAGCTTTGTCTGGGGGCCGGGGCAACGCACGCCGATCCACGACCATCGGGTGTGGGGGCTGATCGGCATGCTGCGTGGTGCAGAGTTTTCCCAAGGCTTCGAACGCGCGCCCGACGGCAGCCTGGTGGCCGAAGGCCAGCCGATTCAACTGGTGCCGGGCCAGGTCGAAGCGGTGTCGCCCAAGGTCGGCGACATCCACCAGGTGAGCAACGCCCACAGCGACCAGGTGTCGATCAGCATTCATGTGTACGGCGCCAATATCGGCGCGGTGCGCCGTGCGGTGTACCAGCCCGACGGCAGCGAGAAACTGTTTATCTCCGGTTATTCCAACGCCTTCCTCCCGAATATCTGGGATTTGTCCAAAGAAAAGAGCCCTGCCCTATGACCACCGTATCGACCCGTAGCTTTGCCCGGATTCGCCAGGCCCTGTTGGACCGTGAAGAAGTCGCCCTGGTGGACGTGCGCGAAGAAGCGCCGTTTGCCGAATCCCACCCGCTGTTCGCGGCGAATATCCCGCTGTCCAAGCTGGAACTGGAGGTGTACTCGCGCATTCCACACCGCGATACCCAGGTCACCGTCTACGACAACGGTGAAGGCCTGGCCGCCCGTGCCGCCGAGCGCCTGGTTGCGCTGGGCTATACCCAGGTCAGCCTGCTGGAAGGTGGCCTGGACGGTTGGCGCCAGGCCGGTGGCGAGCTGTTTATCGATGTGAACGTGCCGAGCAAGGCCTTTGGCGAGCTGGTGGAAAGCGAGCGCCACACGCCGTCCCTCGCCGCTGAAGAAGTGCAGGCGCTGCTCGACAGCCAGGCCGATGTGGTGGTGCTCGACGCCCGCCGTTTCGACGAATACCAGACCATGAGCATCCCCACCGGCATCAGCGTACCCGGTGCCGAGTTGGTGTTGCGCGCGCGCGAACTGGCGCCCGACCCGGCCACCCGCATCATCGTCAACTGCGCCGGGCGTACCCGCAGCATTATCGGCACCCAGTCGCTGATCAATGCCGGCGTGGCCAACCCGGTGTCTGCACTGCGCAATGGCACCATCGGCTGGACCCTGGCCGGGCAGAAGCTCGCCCACGGCCAGTCGCGGCGCTTTGCCCCGACGTCGGAAGAACACCGCCAGATCGCCGCCGTCGATGCCCGCCGTGTCGCCGACAAGGCCCGCGTCGGCCGCGCCACCCTGGCCGACCTGCAAGCCTGGCAGCAAGACGCTGCGCGCACCACCTACCTGTTCGATGTGCGCACCCCGGAAGAATTCGAAGCTGGCCACCTGCCCGGCGCACGCTCCACACCGGGCGGCCAGCTGGTACAGGAAACCGACCATGTCGCCAGCGTGCGCGGGGCACGCCTGGTCCTGGTGGACGACGATGGCGTGCGGGCGAATATGTCTGCGTCCTGGCTGGCCCAACTGGGCTGGGAGGTGCATGTGCTGGATGACCTGCAGGCAGCGCATTTCAGCGCGAAAGGCGCCTGGGTCGCCCCGGTGCCCGCGCCGCCCCAGGCCGAACTGATCAGCCCGCACACCCTCGCCGAATGGCTCACCCATGGCGACACCGTGGTGCTGGATTTCACCGCCAGCGCCAACTACGTCAAGCGCCATATACCCGGTGCCTGGTGGGCGTTGCGTGCGCAACTGCCCGAGGCCCTGGCCAAGATACCCGCCGCCCAGCGTTATGTGCTGACCTGCGGCAGCAGCCAACTGGCGCGCCTGGCGGTGGCCGAAGTCGAAGCGATCACCGGCAAGCAAGTGTTCCTGCTGCAAGACGGCACCGCCGCCTGGATCAACGCGCAACTGCCACTGGAAGAAGGCGAAACCCACCTGGCCTCGCCGCGTATCGACCGCTACCGCCGGCCGTACGAAGGCACCGACAACCCCAGGGAGGCCATGCAGGCTTATCTGGATTGGGAGTTCGGTCTGGTGGAGCAACTGGCCCGCGATGGGACCCATGGGTTCTATGTGATCTGATCACTTTTTTGCAGGTCCAGCACAGATCTCTGTGGGAGGGGGCTTGCCCCCGATTGAGGTGTGTCAGTCAGTACATCTGATACTGATAGACCGCAATCGGGGGCAAGCCCCCTCCCACATGGGCCGCATCTACTTCAACACCAATAAATGAAATTAAAGAATAATTAATTCGAAAATAATCAATTATTTTAATAATTACCATATAACCAAAAAGACCTTCACAGCAGGTTTTTATGGGCATAACGTGAACTCCTCACCGACCCCTTCTCCAGGCGGAGGTAGCCGAACCCTTTATCGATCTGCCTGGAGCCTGCATCCCATGGTCTTTTCCACTCCGTTCAAACGCCTGCTCCTGGGCACCGCCCTGGCCCTTGGCCTGGCCACCGGCGCCCACGCCGCCGACCTGCAACCGCTGCGGGTGGCCAATCAGAAATCGACGATCAAGACGCTGCTGGAAGTCTCCGGCGAAACGAAAAACGTGCCCTATGAAATCCAGTGGTCGGAATTCCCGTCCGCCTCGCCCCTGGGCGAAGCCTTGAATGCCGGTGCCGTGGATATCGGTGCCCTGGGCGATGCGCCCTACGTGTTTGCCCTTGGCGCCGGCGCTTCGCTCAAGGTGGTCAGCATCATCCACGCCGAAGGGCGTAACACCACCGCCCTGCTGGTGCCCAAGGATTCGCCGATCAAGACGGTGGCCGACCTCAAGGGCAAGAAAATCGTCACCGGCCGCGGCTCCATCGGCCACTACCTGGCGATCAAGGCCCTGGCCACCGCCGGCCTGACCACCCAGGATGTGCAGTTCATTTTCCTGCTGCCCAGCGAGTCGCGCCTGGTGCTGGATAACGGCACCGTCGACGCCTGGTCGACCTGGGACCCCTACACCACCGTGGTCACCTCACAAAGCCAGGCGCGGATCCTGGCCAGCGGCAACACGCTGTTGAGCAACCACCTGTACCTCGCCGCCACCGGCCAGGCCATCGCCGACAAGCGCACGCAGCTGGACGACTTTGTCGCCCGCGTCGACCGCGCCTACGCCTGGGCCAATACCCACCCCGACGAGTACGCCGCCGCCCAGGCCAAAATCACCGGGCTGCCGCTGGCCGTGCATGTGGCCGTGGCCAAGGAAACCCGCCTGAGCCCGGTGCTGATTGACGACAGCGTGATCAGTGGCCTGCAGGCCACCGCCGACACCTACCAGCAAGAAGGCCTGCTGCCCCGGCACATCGACGTGTCCCAGGGCTTCGACACGAGCTTTAACGCCAAGCGCGCCCCCAACAACCAAGCATCACGCTGAAGGAGCAGAACATGAGCACGCCACATCCATTGAAACCCCGCCATTTGAAATTAGGCGCCATGGTCCACGGTGTCGGACACGGCTGGGGCGAATGGCGCCATCCCCAGGCGCAACCGAATGCCAGTACGAATTTCGGCTTCTACAAGCAGCAGACCGAACTCGCCGAAGCGGCCAAGTTCGACTTCGTGTTCATCGCCGACAGCCTGCACATCCACGCCAAGTCCAGCCCGCATTACCTCAACCGTTTCGAACCGCTGACCATCCTCTCGGCCCTGGCCGCGTTGACCACGCATATCGGCCTGGTGGCCACCGTGACCGTCAGCTACACCGAGCCCTACCAGGTGGCGCGCCAGTTCGCGTCCCTGGACCATATCAGCGGCGGGCGCGCCGGCTGGAACGTGGTGACCTCGTGGCTCAGCGGCACCGCCGACAACTTCGGTAAAGCCGAGCACCCACCCCACGCCGTGCGCTACCGCATCGCCAAGGAACACCTGAACACGGTCAAGGGCCTGTGGGATTCCTGGGAAGACGACGCCTTTGCCTACAACAAGCAAAGCGGTGAATTCTTTACCCCGGGCAAGCTGCATGCGCTGAACCACAAAGGCGAGTTTTTCTCGGTCAAAGGCCCGCTGAACATTGCACGCTCGCGCCAGGGCCAGCCGGTGATTTTCCAGGCGGGCACCTCCGAAGACGGGCGTAACTTTGCGGCGCAGAACGCCGACGCCATCTTTGTGCATGTGGAGAGCATCGAAGAAGGCCTGGCCTACACCCAGGACCTCAAGCGCCGCGCCAAGGGCTTTGGCCGCGACGCCGACAGCCTGTCGATTCTGCCGGGCATCCGCCCGATTGTCGGCCGCGACGAGGCCGAAGTGGAAAGCCGCTATCAACAGGCGGTGGAGCTGGTCACCGTGGAAGACGCCATCGTCGCCCTCGGCCGCCCGTTCAACGACCATGACTTCAGCCAGTACCCGCTGGACGCGCCCTTCCCGGAACTCGGCGACCTGGGCGCCAACAGCCAGAAAGGCGGCTCCGACCGTATCAAGCAACTGGCCAGGGACGAAGGCCTGACCCTGCGCGAAGTGGCGCTGCGTTTCTCGCGGCCCAAGCGTGATTTTGTCGGCACCCCGGAGCAAGTCGCCGACGCGATCCAGACCTGGTTCGAACGCGGTGCCAGCGATGGTTTCATCATCAACTCGGTGCTGCCGGACGGCTTGCAGTACTTCACCGAACTGGTGGTGCCGGTGCTGCAACAGCGTGGCCTGTTCCGTAGCGAATACACGGGGCACACCCTGCGCGACAACCTTGGCCTGGACGTGCCGGCCAACCGTTACAGCGTGATCGAAGCCCGCGAAAAGGCCCAGGCCTGAACACTATCCCCTGTGGGAAGGGGCTTGCTCCCGATTGCGGTAGGCCTGTCACAGATGGATTGACTGACACACCGCAATCGGGAGCAAGTCGAATCGTCGCACCGCCCCTCCCACATTCTTGACCGAGCACATACTGATGACTCAATCGTCTCTACGCACTGTGAACGTTGTCGATTTCGACGCCCTGCTCGAATACTTGAGCGCCGAGCTGGCCGGCACCGCGCACCTGTATGACGAGAGCGGCGCCTTCCCCCATGCCAACTTCCAGCGGCTGCACGACCACGGCCTGGTCGCCCTCACCGTGCCCAAGGCCCTCGGCGGCGGTGGAGCCAGCCTGCCCCAGGCGCGCAAGGCGATCAGTGCGATTGCCAAGGGCGAACCGTCCACCGCACTGATCCTGGTGATGCAATACCTGCAACATAACCGCCTGCAAGACAGCAAGACCTGGCCGCCCCACCTGCGTACCCGAGTGGCCGAGGACGCGGTGCGCGACGGTGCATTGATCAATGCCCTGCGCGTCGAACCCGACCTCGGCACCCCGGCCCGTGGCGGGCTGCCGGCGACGACTGCCGTGCGCACTGCCGAGGGCTGGCGCATCAGCGGGCGTAAGATCTACTCCACCGGCAGCCATGGTCTGAGCTGGTTCAGCGTATGGGCGCGCAGCGATGACGCCGACCCGCTGGTGGGCGCCTGGCTGGTGCCCAAGGACAGCCCCGGCGTAAGCATCATCGACACCTGGGACCACCTCGGCATGCGCGCCACCTGCAGCCATGAAGTGGTGCTCGACAATGTGCTGGTGCCACTGGACCACGCCGTCAGCGTCAGCCCCTGGAGCGCGCCGCAACCGGAACTGGATGCCGAGGGTTTCCTGTGGATGTCGGTGCTGCTGTCCTCGGTGTATGACGCTGTGGCCCAGGCTGCGCGGGACTGGCTGGTGAACTGGCTGGAAGAGCGCCAGCCATCCAATCTCGGTGCGGCGTTGTCGACATTACCGCGTTTCCAGGAAACCGTCGGCCATATCGACACCCTGCTCTTCGCCAACCGCAGCCTGCTCGACGCCGCCGCCGACGGCCACACTCCGGCCGCCAACGCCGCGCAGTTGAAGTACCTGGTCACCCACAACGCCATCCGTGCCGTGGAGCTGGCCATCGAGGCCTCCGGCAACCCTGGCCTGTCGCGCCATAGCCCGCTGCAACGCCACTACCGCGATGTGCTGTGCAGTCGCGTGCATACTCCGCAGAACGATGCGGTGCTGCAGGGCGTCGGTAAAGCCGTGTTCGCCCAACGCCAGAAGGAGCGCACATGAGCCAGGTGATCATTGCCAGCCAACTGGGCGAAGACTACAACGAGGTGATCCGAGCGCGCGTCACCGCGATCCACCCCGGAGCACAGGTCATCGGCGTGCCGGAGGGCGTACCCAGCGACCTGCCGCCCCAGGCGAATATCCTGCTGCTGCGCCCGATCAACGTGCGCGGCTACACCGCCCCGGACACCCCGCCACCGGGCTGGCCCTACGGCGCGCAATGGGTGCACCTGGTCTCATCGGGCATCGACTTCTACCCGCAATGGCTGTTCAACGGCCCGCCGGTGACCACCTCCCGAGGCAGCGCCGCCGACAACCTGGCCGAGTTCGCCCTGGCAGCGATCTTTGCCGCCTCCAAGCATTTGCCGGACATCTGGGTGAAGGACTCGCAATGGAATTTCACCGCCCTGCGCCCCCTCAAGGGCACCACCCTGGGCATTCTCGGCTTTGGCGCGATTGGTGAAAGCCTGGCGCAAAAAGCCCTGGGCCTGGGCATCAAGGTGGTCGCGCTGCGTCAGAGCCAGGCACCGTTCGGCGCCGGCGTGGACGCCGCCCAGGACATCCACGACCTGTTCGCCCGCGCCGACCACCTGGTGGTGGCCGCGCCACTGACCGACGCCACGCGGCATATCATCAACCGCGATGTGCTGGGCAGCGCCAGGCCGGGCCTGCACCTGATCAACATCGCACGTGGGGGCCTGCTCGATCAGGAGGCGTTGCTGGAGGCGCTGGACAACGGCCAGATCGGCCTGGCATCGCTCGACGTGACCGAGCCGGAGCCCTTGCCGGACGGGCACCCGTTGTACAGCCACCCACGGGTACGGTTGTCGCCCCATACGTCGGCGATTTCGACCAATAGCCGCAACGAGATTGCCGATACGTTCTTGGCGAATCTGGAGCGCTACGTTTCAGGGATCGCACTGGCGAATCTGGCTAACGCCTGACGCCGTTCAAAAATGTCGGAGGGGCGGTGCGACGATTCGACTTGCTCCCGTGGCGGCCTTCGGGCCGACCATGTCGTTGGAGTTGAGCGAGTACATATCCGTTGCTGCGGTAACGGCGGCTTAGGGTTCCGCCCTTACGGCGGGTCACTTTTGGAAAAGAGCCCCAAAAGTAACCAAAAGGGCTCTTGCCCCACCACTCGGTACCTCGCCTAGGCTCGGTATGCCCGAACGTAGGCTTGAATCCGTGGGCCGCCGTCATGGGCCATCCATGGCCCAGGACGGCTAACCCGGCGTCCTGCCGGGTTACCCACGGATTCAAGCCTGCGTTCGGCCAGCATGTTTGACGGGGCGCCTAGGATCAAAAGCAGAGCAAAAGCAGAGCAAAAGCAGGCTGAGGTCTGCCTGCTGGATGGAGATCCAAATGTGGGAGGGGGCTTGCCCCCGATGAGGGTGGGTCAGTGATACTTGGGTTGACTGACTCACCGCTATCGGGGGCAAGCCCC
>NZ_MBDT01000034.1:0-32768 GCF_001702295.1 Pseudomonas sp. S3E12 | reverse complement strand
AATGTGGGAGGGGGCTTGCCCCCGATGAGGGTGGGTCAGTGATACTTGGGTTGACTGACTCACCGCTATCGGGGGCAAGCCCCCTCCCACATTTACCGAGTACATCAGACACAAAACCGGTCGGCTCTAAGGCCGCCGCGCTTCGGCTTTTGATCTCAAATCGCCCCGTCAAACACGCTGGCCGAACGCAGGCTTTGGAGCGTGGGTAACCCGGCAGGACGCCGGGTTAGCCGCGCTGGGCCAGGGATGGCCCATCGCGGCGGCCCACGCTCCAAAGCCTTCGTTCGGGCACACCGAGCCTAGGCGAGGTGCCGAGTGTTGGGGCGAGGACCTTTTGCTTACTTTTGGGTCCCTCCAAAAGTGAGCCGCTGTAAGAGCGGAACCATAGGCAGCCGTTACCGCAGCAACGGATATGTACTCGGTCAAAGCCAACGACATGGTCGGCCCGAAGGCCGCCACGGGGGCAAGCCCCACATCTGGTTATGCGGCCAGGCAAGAAATATCATCAGATATGCGCATTATAAATAACTATTAACTGCATATTTTTAATAATTAACATATAACAAAACGGACTTTTACGAACGCCTTTCCTATCCATATTGTTATGTCCAGCACCGACCCCTGACCAGGTGGAGGCCTTGCCTGAACCACCACTTTCTCAGGGACCTACCATGAGCCACATCGCCGCGCCCAATCGCCTCACCCTTGCCGTCTCCCTCGCCCTGTTCGGCGCGTACGCCCACGCCGATGACGCCGCGCTGCCGGTGGTCAATGTCACGGCCGAGCACCGCAGTGAAGACTTGCAGAAAACCCCGCTGGCGATTTCCGCCTTCGACGAGAAGAGCCTCGACGACAAGCAGATCCGCAGCGTGCGCGATCTGTCGGGCCAGGTGCCGAACCTGACCCTCAGCCGCCAGTCGATCTCCTACAGCGCCCAGACCTATGGCATTCGCGGCATCGGTGAAACCGACCCGATCCAGGAAGCCGCGGTGGCGGTGTACGCCGACGACTTGTACATCCCACGGGCGATTTCCTCGATGCTCGACTTCAATGACGTCGAGCGCGTCGAAGTGCTGCGCGGCCCCCAGGGCACCCTGTACGGGCGCAACAGCAGCGCCGGGGCGATCCGCGTGATCACCCGCGACCCCAACCAGGAAACCCGTGGTTTCGTCGAGCTCGGTGCGGGCAATTACAATGCGCAGAACGGCCGTTTCCTGATCAGCGGCCCGCTGGTGGACAACGCCTTGTTCGGCAGCTTTTCGGCGATCCGCCTGAGCCGCGACGGCACGGTGTCCAACCCGACCCGGGGCAAGGATGTCAACAACGTCGATATCCAGTCCTACCGCGGCAAGCTGCGCTACAAGCCCGAGGATTCACCCTGGGATGTGCAGTTGACCCTGGCCGGCACCTTTGACCGTGGCGACACCACCAGCTACTCGCCGTTCGACGCCAACGGCCGTTTCGACAAGTTCAAGAGCTACAGCAGCCTCGATCCGAAAAACCGCCTTGACCAGGGCAGTTCGGTGTTGCGCGCGATCTATGCGATCAACGATCACTTGAATGTCAAATCGGTCACTGCCTGGTCGTCCTTCAACCAGCCGGTGGACTACGACAACTCAGGCCAGGCCGCGCTGATCCAGAACAACCTGATCCTCTACAAGCAAAACTACGCCACCCAGGAATTCCAGCTCAACGGTGACTATGACGACTTCAGCTTCAGCACCGGCCTGTACCTGTACCGCGAACGCTTCGATGCCGACCGCGACAACCTCACCTACTCCATCGCACGCAACCGGGTGATCGGCCAGGGCCAGTACAGCACCACCAACACCGAAAGCTACGCGCTTTATGGCCAGGGCACCTACAAGATCACCCCGCAGCTGTCGCTGATCGCCGGCCTGCGCTTTACCCGCGAACACAAGAACTTCGAGTTCACCAATTACGCGATCAATACCGACCGGCAGATTACCGGCACCAACTTCGCGGCCGAGTCGAGCAAATCCTGGCAGTCCACCAGCCCGAAAATCGGCTTCGAATATGCCTGGACGCCGCACCTCAACCAGTACGCCTATGTCGCCAAGGGCTTCAAGGCCGGCGGATACGACAACCGTGCGCCGACTCGCGCCGCCGCCGAGCAGGCGTTTTCGCCGGAAGACGTGACCACCTGGGAAACCGGCTTCAAGGGCGACTTCTTCGACCAGCGCCTGCGGGCCAACGTCGCGCTGTTCTACAACGACTACAAAGACCTGCAGACCAACGCCTACGACCCGGCGCTGGGGGTGAGCCTGCGCACCAACGTCGGCCAGGCCCACACCTACGGTGTCGAGCTGGAAACCCTCACCGCCCTGAGCCGCGACCTGCAACTGAGCGCCAACCTCGGCTACCTGGAGAGCCAGTACGACGACTTCCAGAACGCCAGCGGTGCCGGGGTCGATGCCAATGGCAAGCAACTGGTGTTCTCGCCGCGCTGGAACGCCAGTGTCGGCCTGAACTACACCATTCCCGCAGGCCTGCCGGGCACCTGGCTGGCGGGCACGGATGCGCAGTTCCAGACCAAGTCCTACGCCAACGCGCTGAACGACGACATCCAGGAAGTGCCGCAGCAAACCTTCTGGAACGCCAACACTCGCTACATCAGCGGCGACGGCCACTGGACCACCACCCTGGCGGTGAAAAACCTGCTGGACCGCGCTTACCCGCAATCGGTGGGCTATGTGCCGTCCAGCGGCGCCCGTTATTACTCGGTCAACGATCCGCGCACGCTGTTGCTGTCGGTGCGCTATGACCTCTGAGTGCATTACTTGATGCGGTAGTGGAAGGTATTGCGTACCGCCGGTACGGCCACGGCCTTGCCGTCAACGATCCTCGGCTGGTAGCGAAAGGTGTTCGCCGCCGCCAGTGAAGGCCGGATAAACAACGGGTGGCAGCCGTCCAGCACCTTGGGATTTTCCACGCGGCCTTGGGTGTTGACGCTGTACTCCAAGGTGCAGTCGCCCTCGATGTTCTTGTCCAGGGCGCGCTCGGGATAGTCCGGTGCCTCCTTGCTCAGGGGTTGGTATTGGCGGCTGTCGAAGGCCGGCGCCGGGGCTGGCGCGGGGGTGGCTGCCCGGGCTTTTTCAGCGGCCAGGCGTTGCTGATCGAGGCGTTGTTGTTCCAGCTCGCGGTGGCGTTGTTCGCTGGCCAGGCGTTCCTGCTGCTGCTCGATCTTCTTGTCTTCGACGCGTTTACGCGCCAAGGCGGCTTTCTCGAGTTTTTGCGCCTGGACCTGCGGGTCGACCGTGGGCTTTGCCGGCACCGGCACTGGTATCACCACCGGTTCCGGCGGTGCGGGGGCAGCCACCACCGGTTCAGGCTCGGGTGCTGGCGCCGGTGGCAGCATGACCAACTGCGTGTGCATTACCCGCGGGGCATCCGCCACGGGCTTTTGCGTCGACCAGCCCAGCATCAACGCGGCCAGCACGCCGACGTGCAGCGCCACCGCCAGGCTGGCGGCGAGGCTGTTTCTCCAAAACCCGGAAGCCTCCCGGGGCGCCATCGTCAGGGTGGGACTGTGCATGATCATCGCCGTCATTGCGGGGCCTCGGTCACCAGCCCCAGGTTGCTGACACCACCCTTCTGCAACACCGCCATGGCCGCGACCACACGGCCGTAACCGGCGTTGTCGTCGGCGCGGATATAAACCTGGGTGTCGCTGCGCGCCGCCACCACCTGCATGACCTTGGCGCCCATTTCATCCAGGCTCACGGCGCTGTCGGTCTGGTGTTGGGTATCGAGTTCGCCGCCGAGGTTCCAGTAGTAGCCGCCGTCGGCCTTTACCGACAGCGTGAGGATCTGCTGGCGGGTGTCGGTGGCCAACGCCTCGGCGGCGACTTTGGGCAGGTCGATCTTCACACCCTGGGTCAGCATCGGCGCGGTGACCATGAAGATCACCAGCAGCACCAGCATCACATCGATATACGGCACCACGTTCATCTCGGCCTTGGGCCCGTGCTTGCGTTGCGGCCTGACTAACATGGGAGTTGCTCCTTTCAGGCGGCGACGGCCAGGTTGATCGACGTACCGCGCAGGGTGCGGTGCAGGCGTACCTGCAGCTCATTGCCAAACGCGTAGTAACGGGTGAGCAGGGTCTGGCCGCGCGCCGCGAAGCGGTTATAGGCGATCACCGCCGGGATCGCCGCAAACAGGCCGATGGCCGTGGCGATCAAGGCTTCGGCAATGCCCGGCGCTACGGTGGACAACGTCGCCTGTTGCACCTGGGACAAGCCGATAAAGGAATTCATGATGCCCCACACCGTGCCGAACAGGCCGATGTACGGGCTGACCGAACCCACGGTCGCGAGAAATTGCAGGCCCTTTTCCAGCTCGATTTCCTGCTCGGTGATCGCCACCTGCAAGGCCCGCTCCACGCCTTCGAGCACCGCCGGATCATGGCTGTGCAGGTGCTGGTATTCCTGGACCCCGGCGATAAAGATCGGCGCAATGCCGCCCTCGCCCGCCTGCTGGATCTCACGGGACAGTGCCTGCAAATCCGGCGCGGCGCGAAAGCGCTGCACAAAAGCGTTCAACTGACGCTCCAGGCGGCGCAGCACACTGCCGCGCTGGATAATCAGGTACCAGCTGAG
The DNA here is from genome assembly GCF_001702295.1 of Pseudomonas sp. S3E12. Taxonomy (NCBI): domain Bacteria; kingdom Pseudomonadati; phylum Pseudomonadota; class Gammaproteobacteria; order Pseudomonadales; family Pseudomonadaceae; genus Pseudomonas; species Pseudomonas sp. S3E12. Next base: position 28,146 of record NZ_MBDT01000034.1, on the reverse strand, counting down.
CAAGGACGCCAACAGCAAGGTGACCATGACAGCCTTGACCAACAGGCTGGCGTCGCTGATCAAACCCCAGATCGTCATATGTTCCATCGTCGCGTGCATGGTGAATCTCCCATTCGATTAAAAAGTGATGACCGGTTGATGACGGTTCACGGCAATTTCAATGCACGGGTGACCTCGGCCCAGGGCACGAACTTGAAGTTCTGGGTCTGCTCGGGCATGCGCTTGCGCCCGTCCTGCACCACCAGCATGCCTTGGCTCCATGGTCCGCCGAGGTTGATGGCAGTGACTTCCAGGCCATCGGTTTCCGACGCGCCATCGATACCGGCAGCGGCGTTCAAGCCGACGCGAAAGCCGCCGTGCACGGCAAACGGCGGTTCGGCATCCACCACCAGGTAGCTGTCATTGCCCTGGCTGGAGATCACCAGGTAGTCATGTTTATCGCTCTGGTACAGCGCCAGGCCCTCGACATCCGCATGCAATTGCGGGCCGACCTTGATCACGCTGGTCAACGTCGCCGGTTGATCGGCGCGCGCATCCACCGCCCACACGCCGACGTCCTCCTCACCGATAAACAGGCGCTGGCGCTGGTCGTCGGCCACACAGCCTTCGGGTTGGCTGTCGACCTTGAACTGACGCACCAGCTCGCCATGCACACGGCCGTCCGGCGCACTGAGGCGGTATTGCAGGAAGGTGCCGTCCTTGCCATTGGCAATCGCGTAGATCTCGCCGCTGGCGGGCTGGAACAGGCAGATGCCATAGATTTCCTTGAGCGGCGTGGGCACTTCACCGGCCTCACGCAGCTCGCCGCTCTGACGGTCGATGCTGAACAGGCTCAGGCTGTTGTGATCGCGATTGCTCGCCACCGCCAGGTCCACCGTTTGCGCGCCAAGCTTGAAGTTGGGGCGTACGTCGACGTTATTCAGGCGGCCCACCGCCAGTTCCTGCAACAGCTTGCCGTCGAGGTCGTAGGCGAGCAGGCCCTGTTTCTTGTTGGTGCCGAGCACACGGCTGTTGGCCGGGGTTTGCGGGTGAATCCAGATCGCTGGGTCATCCGCCGCGTCGCCCTGGCGGCCGACCGGGTCGCTCTGGCGCAAGGCCGCGACTTCCGGCAGCACTGCAGCCGCCGCGACGGGCGTGGGCTGCCAGTCGAGCCTGGCCTGGTAGAGCGTGCCGCTGTCATCATCGCGCACCAGCAACTGGCGGCCATTGATCGCCAATTGTTCCGGCTCTTTCAGGCCCGGCAGGCCCAGGCTCGGTTGCTCCACCCAGCGCTCGCCGGTGTGCTGGAACAGGTGTAACCGGGCGGTCTTCGGGTCCAGCGCAACCAGGCCACCGGGTACCAGCGCCATGGCCCCGGCTTCGCGCTTGGGAGTGTCGAACAGCGCAACCGGCGTGCGTTTCACCTCGGCTTCCGGGTGCGCCGGGTAGGCCCACCAACCGACATTCTCTTCATTCACCAGCAACTGCTGGGTGGCATCGTCCACCTGGCAGAACTGCGCCGACGGCGGCAGTGGCAAACCCCGTACACGCTGGGGGTCGGTGAGCAGCGTCGCGCCGTTGCCCACCAGCCATTGCTCGCCCTTGCCCTCTTCGCCCACCAGGAACACAAACAGGTTGGCCGCGGCGTCGCGGTACAGGCACAGGCCATTTACCGGGTAGTCGCGGGTCGGCAGGTATAGCGGCTTGCCCCAGTTTTTGCTGGCGCTGTCCAGGCTGATCAGCAGCGCCTGCTGGCGCTCGTTGTCGAGGCTGGCGACCAGCACCTGGGCACCTGCGGCGCGGGTGTCGAGGCTGCTGAAGTTACCCTTGAAACGCGCCAGCTCGGCGCCCTGGCTGTCGAGCAGTTGCAGGCCGTCGCGGCTGCTGGCGGCCACGCGCTCGGTGCCATTGGGCAGGAAGGCCACGGCTTCGGCCTTCAGGCTGGGTGCCCATGGGGTCAGCGCCAGGTCGGCGGCGAACGCATGGCTGTTGGTGACCAGGGCAATCAGCAGGTACAGCTTGGAAATTCTCATGAACAAGCAAATCCTTCAAAAACAATGGAGATCAAATGTGTTGAATTCAAAAATGAGTGAAGGTCAGGCCCACTTTGTAGGTGGGGCCGTACTCTTCGTACTGGCCGTTGTAGCTGCGGTGGCCGGTGTAGACGAAGTACGACTCATCGGTGAGGTTCTGGGCTTCGAAGCTGACTTGCAGGTTCTTGGTCAGCGAGTAGCGCGCGCTGAAGTCGACGAAGGTCTGCGCGTCGACGTGCAGGTCGTGGGCCTTGTCGTTGATCGAGGCCAGTTCATACAGGTAGGCCGACTTGTAGTTGGCCGACAGGCGCAGGCTGAGCTTGTCGTCCTCCCAGCCGAGCATCAGGTTGCCGACGGTGTCCGACTGGTTGGGCAGGCTGATGTTGCGCTTGCGATTCGTGCCGCTGGCGGCGTCGAAGCCTTCGATATCGGCGCTGGAGCGGCTGAAGGTGCTGTTGGCGCCGATCAGCAAACCGTTCCACGGTGCGGGCAGCCAGTCGAACTTCTGTGAGTAGGCCAGTTCCAGGCCGTAGAGCTTGGCGCTGTCGCCGTTGGCGTAGGTGTGGGCCTCGGCGAAGTTGGTCCAGGCGCCGGTGCCGGCGAGGTCGGTGTTGTAGACGAAATTCTTGATGTCCTTGTAGAACACAAACGCCGACACGGTGCCGGCGCGGCCCATGAAGTGCTCGATACCCAGGTCAAGGTTGCTCGATTCCAGGGGCTTGAGGTCCGGGTTGCCGAAGGTGGCTTCGTCATCGTCGATCACAAAACCCGGCGCCAGCTGGCCGAATGTCGGGCGCACCACCGACTTGGTCCAGGCCGCGCGCACCTGGGTGTTCTTGTCGATCTGGTAGCGCGCATGCAGGCCCGGCAGCCAATGGTGGTAGCGGCGCTTGGTCTCGGTGGGCGTGAACACGCCATCGGTGGCACCGGTGCCCTTGGCTTCGAACTCGGTGCCTTCGTAGCGCAGGCCGGCGATAAAGCGCCAGTCGTCAACGTCGAGGGTGTTCATCAGGTAGCCGGCGTTGATGTCCTCGCGGATGGTGAAGTCGTTGACCCGCGATTCGGTCTCGTCATAGAAATCCGCCGGGTTGAGGCTGCCGATCAGCTGCTTGATGGCGCTGGGGCTGATGCCGGGGCCGTAGTTGCCCAAGCGATAGTCGACGCTGCCCTTCTGGAACCGGCTGAGGTTGAGTTGGTCGGCGCTGAAACCGAGGGTGTCGAAGTCTTCGTAGACCCAGGCCTCCAGGTCGTTGTCCTTGTTGCGGCGGCTGACCTTGCCGCCGAACTTGACCTGGGACGCATAGCCGCTCAGGTCATAGTCGCGGGCCAGGTCCAGGCGCAGGTTTTTCTCGGTGTCCGTGGTGTTCTGTTTTTCCCAGTCGACCTTGTCGAGACTGAAATTACTGGCGTCGTAGAAGCCGCTGCCGATGATCGGGCGGGGTTTGTCCTTGTCGTAGAAACCGCTGTTGGCAAAGTCACCGCCGTCGAAGGTGGCGCCGGCGATATGCGCCGGGCTGTCTTCGCTGGACTGGCTGTAGCCGGCCTGGCCGCTTAAGGTCCACAGGCCGAGCATGCGTTCGCCGCCGAATACATAGGATTGGATTTCCTGGGTTTCCTCACGGTTTTTCAGCTTGCGCTTGCCCTCGGCATCACCCAGTTGGCCCGGGGCCCGGGGGTCGGCAAATTCAATGCTGGTGGAGTTGCGGGTTTCGGTGTCGGTGTAGCGGCTGTAGAGGGTGCGCAGGTAGTAGCTGCTGAGGTCATCGGGCTTGTAGTCGAAGTTCAGGCCACCGCCGGCGCGTTCGCGGCTGATGTCGTAGTCGCGCTGTTCGAACTCATTGAGCCGGGCGCCGTCGGTGAAGTCCCAGGCGCCGCCGGTTTCGACGTTGTCCGAGCCGAAGTCGCGTTTCTGCCAACTCAGCGCTGCGGCGACGCCGAAGTTGTCGATGCCGTCGCCGAGGCTGAACCGGTTACTGGCGGCGCCGGAGAATTTCGGGCTGGTCTGGCGGGTGTTCTTGTCGTAGCTGGCTTCGCTGCTGCCGGTGTAGAACAAACCTTTATGGTCGAAGGCCGAGAGGCTTTGCACATCGACGGTGCCACCGAGGGAGTTGGCGTCCATGTCCGGGGTGAGGGTCTTGATCACCGACAGCGACTGCACCAGCTCCGAGGGCAGCACATCGAGGGCCACGGCGCGGCGCGCGCTTTCCGGGGCGGGCACCAGGGTGCCGTTGATGGTGACGCTGTTGAGGTCCGGGCCCAGGCCGCGCACGCTGACAAAACGCCCTTCGCCCTGGTCGCGCTCCACACTGATGCCCGGCAGGCGCTGCGCCGCTTCGGCGACGTTCTGATCCGGCAACTGGGCCACACCGTCGGCATGCACCACGCTCTTGATGCTGTCGGCGCTGCGTTGCTCCTTGAGCGCCTGGTCGATGGCGGCGGCCTGGCCAACCACCTCAACGTGCTCGGTGGCGCTCGCTTCGGCGGCACTCAACCGTTCACTGGCCATCGCCAGGGCCAAGGCGGTAAGCGTAAAGCTGACGAGCCCGGTGCGCTTGTACATGCAATCCTCCCCAAGAATCCGTTGGCGCCAGGCAAGGGGCCCGGCAACTGGGAGGGCACGCTAGGGGTGGGGGATGACGGTTCTGTGACAGGGGGCGGCGCGAAGGCCTGTAAACCGGGGTTTAGAGCAGTCCTGCAGGTGCAAATGAGCTGATATGACCTGTGTAGGTCCCCTGTGGGAGGGGGCTTGCTGTGGTGAGGGGGCTTGTCCCCCCGACGGGTTCACTGAGGATACGGGGGGCCTGCTTCGCAGACCGGCGCGGGGCAAGCCCGCTCACCACAGCAAGCCTGCTCACCACAGCAAGCCCCCTCCCACATTTTTTGATCTCCAGTGTGTTTGAGCTGAGCTGATTCGACCCTCATCCACCGTCATCCAACGGTCACATCCATCTGCTGTGCTGGCGCCCACCACTCATTTGCCCAAGGACCTGCGGCCATGTTTTCCGTGCTCAAGCCCCACCGCTGGAAACTCTCGTTGCTGCTGATCGCGGCCAACCTCGGGCTGATCCTGCACCTGGCCTGCGGCGAGTTGAAAAGCGTCAGCGAATGGGTGTGGCTGGATATCTTTGGCGAAGGCGGTTCCGCCCTGCTCGCCCTGGTGTGGCTGGGCCTGGTGCTCAAAAGCCGCCCCGCCGGACGCGTTACCAATTACCTGGCGCTGGGCCTGTCGTGCATCTTTTTCTCCTGGTGGATCGACAGCCTCGACGAATTTATCCGCCTGCCCGACAGTATCACCTGGGACCATTGGCTCGAATCCGGGCCGATGCCGGTGGGCATGATCCTGCTGACCATCGGCATCTACCACTGGCACCGCGAACAACTGGCGATCAGCGCGCAGATGGAAAAGCGCGAGCGCTTGTTCCGTGAGCATCGGTTGTTCGACAAACTCACACCGCTGGCCGGCGCCGACTACCTCAAGCGCCAGTTGGCCGACAGCCTGCAGGACAGCCGCGAGCAGCAACAACCACTGTCGCTGCTGGCCCTGGACCTGGACAACTTCGCCGCCATCAACCAGGCCTACGGGCATGCCGAAGGCGACGCGGTGTTGCAGGCCCTCAGCCATTTGCTGCTGCTCAACCTGCGCCGCCAGGACCTGGTGTGCCGCCTGGCCGGCGACCGTTTTGTGGTGCTGCTGCCCAACACCGGCGAACGCCAGGCCAAGGAGCTGGCGCTGGAGTTGCAGCAAGCGGTGCGCGGTCTGGCCCACAAGACCCGGCAACAGGGCGAACGCCTGCAACTGGCGGCGACCACCGCCGTGGTCATGGCCCTTGAAGAACCGCCCCAGGATTTGCTCAAGCGCCTGAACCTGGCCTTGGCCAGGGCCAAGCAACCCCTTGCGAAAAGTGCCTGAGATGGCCGTCAAAACCAGCTGGTATGAAGCCGACAGCCGCTTCATTCCAGGGCATTACCAACCCGCCACGCTGATCGACCTGGCCTTGTCTCGCGACATCGACAGCCATCGCCTGCTGCGCGGCACCGGGCTGTTTCACGAGGACATCCTGGCCGGCACCGCGCACCTGAGCCCGCAGCAGTTTTTCGGCTTGATCGGCAACAGCCGCAAGTTACTGGACGCCGACGACAGCAGTTTCCTGTTTGGCCAGCGCCTGCTACCGGGCTATTACGGCGCCGCCAGCCACGCCCTTGGCCATGCGCAGAACCTGCACCAGGCCCTGGAGATCCTGATCCAGCAACAGGTGCTGCTCAGCCCATTGGCCACCCTGCAACTGGAGCTGGATGAGCACCACGCCTACCTGTACTGGCTGGACAGTTGCGGCGCCGGCGAACACTGGCGCTTCCTGCTGGAAGCCAGCATGACCTCGCTGGTTGCCATGAGCCAATGGCTCAGCGGCGAGCGCCTGCCGTGGGCGTGCAGTTTCAGCCATGCCGAACCGCGTTATATCGAACAATATTGGGTGCACCTGGGCGAGGACACGCGCTTCGAGCGCCCGCTGGACATGATGACGATCCCGCGCGAATACCTCACCAGCACCTGGCCAGGCGCCTCGGCCACCGCCGGCCAGGTGGCGCGCCGCCAAGCCCGCGAGCAGATCGAGCAACTGGGCTTTGCCGGCAGTTTTCTCGACTGCCTCTACGAGTACCTGCGCGACCAGGTGCGCCAGCCGCCCAGCCTGGAACAGGCGGCCCAGGCCTTCGCCATGAGCCCGGCGACCCTCAAGCGCAAGTTGCACAAGCACGACACCGGTTTTCAACAGCAGGTGGACCGGGTGCGCAAGCAGGTGGCGTTGCACCGGTACCAGGTCAAGGGCTACAGCAATGATGAGGTGGCGGCGTACCTGAATTTCAACGATGCGGCGAATTTTCGGCGCTCATTCAAGCGCTGGACCGGCAGCACCCCGAACCTGATCCGCCAGCTGTTCAACAGCCGCTAGCCAGGCGTTCGCGCAGAAACTCCACCAGCGCCTGCACCGGCCGTGAGCTTTGCCGGTGCTGGGGGTACACCGCCGACAGGGTCAGGGCTTCGGGGGCAAAATCATCGAGGAGCGTGACCAGCCGGCCGTCCTTCAAGGCGTCGCCGACGATAAAGGTCGGCAGGTAGGTGACGCCCAGGCCGGCGACGGCGGTATCGCGCAGCAACTCGCCGTTATTCACGCGCATACGGCCGGTGACATTCAGTGCTTGCAGCTTGCCTTTGAAGCGCCATTGCACCTGGCGGCCATGGCCGTAGGGCAGGCAGTCGTGTTCGGCGAGGTCTTCGGGTTTAAGCGGCGTACCGCGCAGTGCCAGGTACTCGGGGCTGGCGCAATACACGCGCTCGATGCTGGCGATACGCCGAGCGATGAGGGTGGAATCTTCCAGGGTGCCGATGCGCAGCACCAGGTCGTAGCCCTCACCGATGAGGTCCACCGGGCGGTCGCTGAGGTCAACTTCCACCGACACCTGGGGATGGCGCTGCAGGAACACCGGCAACAGGCAACCCAGGTGCGCCATGGCGAACGACAACGGCGCACTCAGGCGAATGGTGCCGCGCGGTTCACTGTTCTGGCCGGCGATGCCCTGCTCCACTTGCTCGACTTCACCGAGCAGGCGCAAGGCGGACTCGTAGTAACTCTGGCCCAGGGGCGTGACATCCAGGCGGCGCGTGGAGCGATTGAGCAGGCGCACGCCGAGGCGATCTTCCAGCTGGATCAGGCGGCGGCTGACGAATTGCTTGGACAGGCCCAGCTGTTCGGCGGCGGCGGTGAAGCTGCCGGATTCCATGACCTGGCAGAACAGGCGCATGTCTTCAAAGGGGTTCATTGTCGCTTCTCGGTGGACGATGGGCTGTTTTATAACTGGAAGGTCGCCACACCACAAATCAAATGTGGGAGGGGGCTTACTGTGGTTCACCACAGCAAGCCCCCTCCCACAGGGAATTACCGACAGCCTTGAAAACAGCTTACTTGGCCGTGAACGCCGAGTAGCTGTTCATCAGGTTGCGGTAGTTGGGAATGCGCGGCGACAGCAGGTTGGCCAGGCCTTCCATGTCGTTGCGCCAGTCCACCTGCAGCTCGCAGGCCACGGCGAACCAGTTCACCAGTTGGGCACCGGCGGCGGTCATACGGGCCCAGGCGGCCTGCTGCACGGTTTCGTTGAAGGTGCCGGAGGCGTCGGTGACCACGAACACCTCGAAGCCTTCGTCGAGGGCGCACAGGGTCGGGAACGCCACGCACACGTCCGTCACCACGCCGGCAATGATGATCTGCTTGCGGCCGGTGGCCTTGACCGCCTTGACGAAATCTTCGTTGTCCCAGGCGTTGATCTGGCCAGGACGGGCGATGTACGGCGCGTCCGGGAACAGCTCCTTGAGTTCCGGCACCAGTGGGCCGTTGGGACCGCCTTCAAAACTGGTGGTGAGGATGGTCGGCAGGTTGAAGAACTTCGCCACGTCGGCCAGGGCCAGTACGTTGTTCTTGAATTCGTTGGGGGAGAAATCCTGCACCAGGGAGATCAGGCCGGTCTGGTGATCCACCAACAGCACCACGGCGTCATCTTTGTTCAAGCGCTTGTAAGTCATGGGTTAACTCCTTTGTGGGTTTAGGTATCAGAACGCAAAGCACGAGCAGCCAAACGCCCCCCAGAAACCCTGGAAGTCGCTGACCGGCACGCTGGAAAGACGCGCCTTTTCGTGGCTGTGGGAATGCACGCCGCACGGGCCGCTGCATTGGTGTACTTGAGCCTGCACAGGCGAACTCGGGCGCCAGTGCCCCGGCACCTTGACCACCGGCGACCAGTCCGGCAGCACCGGTACGCGTGGCGGTGCAAAGTCTTCGAAGTCGCCGGCGCCGTAGACCACCTTGCCGCCGACCACGGTGAGCACCGATTCGATCCACTTGATGGCTTCTTCATCGACGCTGAAAAAATCCGCCGACAGTGCCGCCACGTCCGCCAGTTGGCCGACCTTGATCTGGCCTTTCTTGCCCTGCTCGGACGAGAACCAGGCGCTGCCATGGGTGAACAGCTCCAGCGCGGTCAGGCGCGGCAGGCCTTCGGCGTGCAGCTCCAGGCCACCGACGGTGCGGCCGCTGACCATCCAGTACAGCGAAGTCCACGGGTTGTAGCTCGACACCCGCGTGGCATCGGTGCCCGCCCCCACCGGCACGCCTTCGGCCAGCATGCGCTTGATCGGTGGCGTGGCTTCGGCGGCCTTGGCGCCGTAGCGCTCGACAAAATATTCGCCCTGGAACGCCATGCGGTCCTGGATCGCGATACCGCCACCGAGGGCGCGGACCCGCTCGATATTCTTCGGGGTGATGGTTTCGGCATGGTCGAAGAACCACGGCAAGCCATTGAACGGGATGTCGCGGTTGACCTTCTCGAACACATCAAGCATGCGCGAGATGGACTCGTCATAGGTGGCATGCAGGCGGAACGGCCAACGCTGCTCCACCAGATGGCGCACCACCGGTTCCAGCTCCTGCTCCATGGTCAGCGGCAGGTCGGGACGGGGTTCGAGGAAGTCTTCAAAGTCCGCCGCCGAGAACACCAACATTTCACCGGCGCCGTTGTGGCGCAGGTAGTCATCGCCCTGGTGCAGGGTGACGCTGCCGGTCCAGTTCTTGAAGTCGCTGAGTTCTTCCTTGGGCTTCTGGGTGAACAGGTTGTAGGCGATGCGCACCGTCAGTTGCTCATCCTTGGCCAGTTGCTCGATCACCGCGTAGTCATCGGGGTAGTTCTGGAAACCACCGCCGGCATCGATGGCGCTGGTCAGGCCGAGGCGGTTGAGTTCACGCATGAACTGGCGGGTGGAGTTGACCTGGTATTCCAGCGGCAGTTTCGGGCCTTTGGCCAGGGTCGAGTAGAGGATCATCGCATTCGGCCGCGCCACCAGCATGCCGGTGGGGTTGCCGTGGCTGTCGCGCACGATCTCGCCGCCCGGCGGGTTCGGCGTGTCCTTGGTGTAGCCGGCCACGCGCAGGGCGGCGCGGTTGAGCAAGGCACGGTCATACAGGTGCAGCACGAACACCGGGGTGTCCGGTGCGGCCTGGTTGAGTTCTTCCAGGGTCGGCATGCGTTTTTCGGCGAACTGGAATTCGTTCCAGCCACCCACCACCCGCACCCATTGCGGCGTCGGGGTACGGTCGGCCTGCTCCTTGAGCATGCGCAGGGCATCGGCCAGGGACGGCACGCCTTCCCAGCGCAGCTCGAGGTTGTAGTTCAACCCGCCACGGATCAGGTGCAGGTGCGAGTCATTGAGGCCGGGGATCACGGTGCGGCCCTTGAGGTCGATGACCTGGGTGCCGCTGCCACGCAGGGCCATGGCCTCGCCATCGGTGCCGACGGCAACGAAGCGCCCCTCGCGAATGGCGACGGCGGTTGCCCGCGGGTTTTCTCGGTCCACGGTGTGGAACTGGCCATTGAACAGAATCAGATCGGCGTTCATAGGGTTTCCTTTACAGAGGCTTCAAGCCAGGGAGCGAACAGGCGGGTGGCGGCCGGCATCAGCAGGTAGACCACCAGCAGGACGATGGTCACGGTGACCAGGAAGGTCGCGACCACGTAGTTGGAGAGAAACGGGTGCAGGCCGAGGATCGGGGCCCACACGATCGGCACCAGCAGGGTCAGCGGCAGGATCACGCACAGGGTCACCACCGCCTGCTTCCAGCGTGGCGGCTTGGCGGCGCTGTCGGCCAGGGGCGTGAACCAGAACTCGTTGAGCGCACCGATTTCGGTCTTGTCGCCGTCGGCCAGCATCGGCGTGGCTTCGGCGATCAGGGTGTTGCGCTCGGGGGAATTGAGCCAGGTGTCCAGGTCATCGGTGGAGCGGTAGCGCAATACGCAGGTGAACAGCGCCAGGCCGTTCTGTTTGCTGCGCACCACATCGACACCCAGGTGGCCGGGACGCTCGCCGGCGATGCGCACGGTGCGGCGCAGCCAGGCTTCGTAGTCGGCTTCGCGGCCGGCCTTGATCAGGTGTTTGACGACCAGGGTGACGACTTCGTCGGGCCCTGTCTGTGGTGCTGGGTCCATGGGATGCCCCTCTGCCTTGAAATATCAGCGATGAGGGGAGTTTGCCGAGGACAGCGTCAGGAAAATTGCATGTACGTGCTGTTTAAGGGGGATCGCTGGAAAGGGCTCACCAGCCTTCTTTCAGCATGCGCAACTCCAGGTGCTGCAACAGCATGATGGTCTTGCCGTCGGCGATCTCGCCGCTCTGCACCATGGCCAGTGCCTGCTCGAAACCCAGCTCCAGCACCTCGATGTCCTCGCCCTCCTCTTCCAGGCCGCCGCCATGGCCGACCCGGTCCCCCGGCTGGTACTCGCCGAGGAAAAAGTGAATCCGCTCGGTGACCGACCCCGGGCTCATGAACGCCGCATAGATCTTCTCTACATGGCCGACGCGGTAGCCGGTCTCTTCCTCGGCCTCCAGGCGAATGCGCTCTTCGGGGCTGGCGTTGTCCAGCAGCCCCGCCGCCGCTTCAATCAGATAGCCGTGGTAGTCATTGACGAAGGTGGGCATGCGGAACTGGCGAATCAGCAACACGGTGCGTTGCTCGCGGTTGTACAGCAGGATAGTCGCGCCATTGCCGCGGTCATACACCTCGCGGGTCTGGGCTTGCCAACTGCCGTCGCGGCGACGCAGGTCGAAGCTGTATTTTTTCAGCAGGTACCAGTTGTCCGAGAGGGTCTCTTCGGCGGTGATGCGAACGGGGCTGTTGTCCATGGTCAGGCCTTTGTTCAAAAGAACACGAGCATGTCGCGCCGGCATCGATGGCGTCAAATGCTGTAACACTTTGCAAGCAATCCCCCTGCGCGGCCGTCGAATTTATACCTGCCTGTGCAGGCCATCTGGTAAAACCCCCACTTCACCTTTGCCCTGGAATCTTCATGCCCTCTCGTTTTCTATCGCGCCTGAGCCTGCGCTGGTTTCCCCTGCTGTGCATGGCACTGTTGATCGTCGGCCTGCCCGTGGGCTGCGCGGTGCTGCAACACAAGGAGCGCGAGCTGGTGTTTCGCATCGAGCCCGGCACCGCCAGTTGGTACAGCGGCTTGCCCAAGGCGGTGCAGGAATTCGAGCTCAAGCCCGCCAGTTTCAAATCGGGGCAGAACATTCATGGCTGGTGGTACCCGGCAGCCAACAAGGACGCACCGGCGATCCTCTACCTGCATGGCGTGCGCTGGAACCTCACCGGGCAGCTGTTTCGCATCGAGCAGTTGCATGCACTCGGGTTCTCGGTGCTGGCCATCGACTATCGCGGTTTCGGCCAGAGCCACGGTGAACTGCCGTCGGAGACCACCGTGTACGAAGATGCGCGCGTCGCCTGGGAACGCTTCCAGGTACTGCAACCGGACCCCGGCAAGCGCCTGATCTACGGGCACTCCCTCGGCGGCGCGGTAGCCATCGACCTGGCCGCCGAACTGGGCAAGCAAACGCCACTGCCGGTACGTGGGCTGGTGATCGAGTCCACCTTCACCTCCCTGGCCGATGTGGCCACGGCGGTGGCCAACACCTCGCTGCCGGTGCGTTGGTTGCTGTCGCAGAAGTTCGACTCCATCGACAAGATCGCCGATATCCATATGCCATTGCTGGTGGTGCATGGCCTGGATGATCGCTATGTGCCGCCCCGTTTCAGCGAGCAACTATTTGAAGCGGCCCGGCAACCCAAGCGCCTCTTGTTGGTGCCGGGTGCCAGCCACAACAACAGCATGAGCCTGGCCGGTCGCAGCTATCGCCAGGCACTCGACAACCTGATGCAAGCGAAGATGCCCGCCCAGGTTGTCACCCACGCAACCGGCCGTGACAACGAGTCATAAATCCGTTTTTCGGCACTGGGTTCGCGCTTGGCTGTCAAGCGCAAACCCTGCCCATACTGGCCCTCGCCGGCAGTTGATCAAATATTAACCTTTGGTTAAATCGCCAACCCTGCCGGGCGTTCGCAAAGTTATCCACAGAGATACCCACGGTTTTCGTGGACAACTCTTTTTATTTTTTTACGATTTTTTTGCTGATTAAACGGTTTCTGGAAATGTACCCGGCAGCAGAATCTCGCGATTCACATCGCGTATATCGTTATAGCCACACAGCGCCATCGACACGTCCAATTCACGGGCGATGATCTCGAGTGCCTTGGTCACCCCCGCTTCGCCCATCGCGCCCAGACCATATAAATGCGGGCGACCGATCATGGTGCCCTTGGCGCCGAGTGCCATCGCCTTGAGCACGTCCTGGCCGGAGCGAATGCCGCCATCCAGCCACACCTCAATGCGCTCGCCCACCGCGTCGACAATCGCCGGCAACTGGCTGATGCTCGACGGTGCACCATCCAACTGGCGGCCACCGTGGTTGCTCACCACCAGTGCATCGGCGCCGGAATTGGCAGCCAGACGCGCGTCTTCCACATCGAGGATGCCCTTGATGATCAGCTTGCCGCCCCAGCACTGCTTGATCCACTCCACATCGTCCCAGCTCAGGCGCGGGTCGAATTGCTGGGCGGTCCACGACGACAGCGACCGCATGTCCGCCACACCCTTCACATGCCCGACGATATTGCCGAAGCCACGCCGTCGGGTGCCGAGCATGCCCATCACCCAGCGTGGCTTGGTGGCCATGTTGAGGAGGTTCGGCAAGGTCAGCCTGGGCGGTGCCGACAGGCCGTTGATCAAATCCTTGTGACGCTGCCCGAGGATCTGCAGGTCCAGGGTCAGCACCAGTGCGTCCACGCCGGCCGCCTTGGCACGTTCGATCAATTGCTCGACAAAGCCACGGTCGCGCATCACATACAGCTGGAACCAGAACGGCTTGCCCACGTGTTCGGCGATGTCCTCCAACGAGCAGATACTCATGGTCGACAAGGTGTAGCGCAGGCCAAACGCGGCGGCGGCGCGGGCGGTAAGAATTTCGCCATCGGCATGCTGCATGCCCGCCAGACCGGTGGGGGCCAAGGCAACGGGCATGGCCATGTCCTGGCCGAGCATGGTGGCGCGGATCGAACGTTCATCGATATTGCGCGCCACGCGCTGGCGGAATTTGATCCGGGCAAAATCGCTTTCATTGGCGCGGTAGGTGCTTTCAGTCCAGGACCCGGAATCGGCGTAATCGTAGAACATCCGTGGCACCCGCTTTTGCGCCAGCTTGCGTAAATCTTCGATGGTTGTAATCAACGACATCTAGGTCACCTCTCCCTGAACTGAGCACAGAGAGTAACCGCCCCACAAGTGGGCAACCAGCCATTGCGTTTATATCGATCGCAGACTAATCTCGCACAAACCCGCAAAAAAGCGCACAAACATGCATAACACCCATCACGCCATGGACCTGCCGTCCCTGCGCAAACAAAAGATCCTGTTACTGCTGGAACGCGACGGCAAAGTCACTGCCTCGGAGCTGGTGGACCACTTCGCCGTGTCCCAGGACACCATCCGCCGCGACCTCGGCGAACTCGCCGCCGCCGGCCTGTTGCAGCGCGTGCACGGTGGCGCCCTGCCCCGGCCCAAGGACACCGGCAAGGACTTCTTCACCCGCGTCGGCGAGACCAATGAAGCCAAGCGTCAACTCGCGCAACTCGCCGCCGACCAGGTGCAAGACGGCCAGATCGTGCTGTTCGATTCCGGCTCCACCACCTTGCAGATCGCCCAATCATTACCGCACTCGATCCGCCTGACGGTGGTCACGCCGTCACCGATGATCGCCATCGCCCTGGCCGACCATCGCGATGTGAAGGTGATACTTGCCGGTGGCCAACTCAACCCGGCCACCTTGTCCACCAGCGGTCACGAGGCTGTGCGCCTGATCCAGGGCATCAAGGCCGACCTGCTGTTTACCGGGGTGTGCGCACTGCATCCGCAAGTGGGCATCAGCTCGCTGCATTTTGATGAAGTCGCGGTCAAGCAGGCCCTGCTCGACAGCGCCTCCCATGTGGTGGCGGTGACCATGGCCGACAAACTCGGTGCGGTGGAACCGTTTGTGGTGGCGCCATGCAACCGTATTCACACGTTGATCACCGAGTGGCATGTGCCCAGTGTGGAGGCGTATGAGCAGTTAGGGTTGGAGGTGTTGCGAGTGGAGGTCGAGTAGGTACAGGGCATCAAATGGCGGTGTGGCTGGCAGGCTTTGTTGTGGCCCGCGGGCTTTTTGTGGTGAGCAAGCTTTTTTTTATGGTGAGCAGGCTTTTTATGGTGAGCAGGCTTTTTGTGGTGAGCGGGCTTGCTGTGGTGAGCGGGCTTGCCCCGCGCTGGGCTGCGAAGCGGCCCTAAAACCAGTCACCGCGTTCAGCCAGGCAGGATAATGGCGGTGGCCTTATTAGGGGCCGCTACGCGCCCCAGCGCGGGGCAAGCCCGCTCACCACAGCAAGCTCACTCACCACAGCAGGCCCGCTCACCACAACAAGCTCACTCACCCCAAAAAAGCTTGCTCACCACAGCAAGCTCACTAGCCACAACAAGCCCGCTCACCACGACAGCACCTTGGCCGCATCGCGCATGAAAATCTCGATGGTCTTGGGCCCCACACCGTCAAATTCACCCAGGCGCTTTTCGAACGCCTGGCGGTTTTCGCTGGCACTGCGAATGTGGCTGATCTTGCCGGCGTACTCGGCGTTCAGCTTGGCACTCAGGTCCAGCAGGCGCTGCGCGGTGCTTTCGTCGTACCGCACGTAGTGGGCCCGCCCCAACATCGCCACCAATTCCTTGGAGGTGCAATGTTGCAGCTTGCGCGCCGTATCGCGCCCCTCTTCTTCAACGATCACCTTGTAGGCCTGGGCCGCAATTGGCGCCTGGATGCGCTTGCCCATCAGGAAGCTGGCGACAAGCCACTTGAATAGGCTGGCGTCATCCCCAGGCGTGAGATCGATGCCCAGTTCAGCCGCTGAAATAGCCTTGGCCATGCTCAGTGCCCCAGCTTGCGCTCGGCCTCATCGGCCCGTTCGTTGATGGCGTCGGCCTGGCGTTCGGTTTCCTTGATCGAGGTGGGTGTCAGCACTTTGTCGACGGTTTCGGTGCTGGGATTCGGGCGTTCCAGCGTCTGGCCCTTGGCGGCTTTATCAGTACCTTTTTGCGCCTGTTCGGAACTGATCGGGTCTGGGGTTTTATCGGCAGTCACAGTGAAATCTCCTGGCAGTTGAAGGCCCGCGAAAGCGGCGGGCACTTACGCAGCAGAGGCCTGTGAATGTCGATAGTTCAAGGAAATTGCCGCGGACAAACAGGAACAAAAAAATTTAAACCTTTTGGCCCGGCCTCGGCTCAACAGTCAGGTAACAGCATCCCGCCACTTTCAAGGAGCTCCATCATGACCACTCTGCTGATGAAATAAATGGGCCTGACTTTCGTACTGGTTGCCGGCGCAATATCCAACGCCATGGCCGCCACCTCCAACAGCTTCGTCGATGACGCAGCCCAAGGCGGTATCACCGAGGTGGAAGCCGGCAAACTGGCCCTCGAAAAAAGCAGCTCGGCCGACGTGAAGACGTTTGCCCAGCACATGGTCACCGACCATACCAAGGCCAATCAGGAACTGATGGCCCTGGCAAAAAAACTCGACATCGAAGTGCCGGATGACGCGGCCCTGACTGACAAGGCCAAGAAAGCCATCCTGGAACTGCGCGACGAATCATTTGACAAGGCCTACGCCAACAACCAGGTCGACGCCCATGAAAAAACCGTCGAGCTGTTCAAGAAGGAAGCTGCTTCCTCGGACAATGCCGAGCTGAAAGCCTTCGCCACCAAGACGCTGCCAACCCTTGAAGCCCATTTGAAAATGGCCAAGGAGCTGCAAGCCAAGCACGACCATTAATTCATTCCTGACTCAAGGAGACATTCGATCATGAGTTCGCAACTCAACGGCAAGAAGATTCTGGTCATCACCTCCAACACCGGCATCGAGCGCGACGAATTGCTCAAGCCCCTGGAAGCACTGCGCGGCTATGGCGCCACGGTGACCCACGCGTCCAGCAAAGGCGGCTCCACCCAGACCTTTGTCGGCGACACTGAAAAGGACAAAACCGTGGAATCCGACGTGCAGCTGTCAGACGTAGCCAGCAGCGACTTTGACGCCCTTGTGATCCCTGGCGGTACCGTCAATGCCGATACCCTGCGCCAGGACGCGGCGGCGCTGCGCCTGATCAAGGACTTTGCCCAAGCCGGTAAAACCATCGCGGCGATCTGCCACGGCCCATGGACGCTGATCGACGCCGGCGTGATCAAGGGCAAGACCCTGACCTCGTACAAAAGCGTGCGCATCGACCTGGAAAACGCCGGCGCGGCCGGGTGGGTCGATACCGAAGTCAAGCAATGCCAGGCCAATGGCTGGACCTTGATCACCTCGCGTACACCGGACGATCTGCCTGCTTTCAACGAGGCGATTGCCCAGGCTGTCGCTGGTTGAACCACCCACGTTGAACGCAAACAGGCGCCTTTCGGCGCCTGTTTTGCTTTACCCCTGCCACTCAGCTTTTACGCTGTTCCGGCATCTCCCGCTTGGGCCCGAACATGGCCCATGCAATCAAGCCCACCAGCGGTACGAAGATCAGGATCACCAGCCATAAGCCCTTGGTCTCCCAGCCACTGGTGCTGCGCAATACGATATTGATCGCCCACAATTCCAACAGCAGCAGAATCACCGCCAACGCAATCCAGATATATTGAATTTCCATGCTTCACCTCCTAGGTCGTATGCGTTAGTTCAAGCATCGGCCGCGAGGGTTCATTTAAATTTTCCTGGGTGGTGGAATGCAACGTGCCCCCAGGCAGACCATGCAACCTGCACGACAGGCGCTCTCTGCAATCCTCTTCAACCAATTGAATTGAAAGGCCAATTTAAAAACACTCAAGTTGGTACGCCTGATGCACCACTGCACTGGACTAGGCGTGCATATCGACGCGCCCTGAGTTTCCCGTGAGGTGTCACCGATGAATGCCATTGACCTGCTCAAAGCCGACCACGAACGCGTAAAGGCCCTGTTGACTCAATTGAGTGAGTCCACCGAACGCGGGGTTAAAAAGCGCACGGAGCTGCTGGCCAAGCTGGAAGCGGAAATCAGCCTGCACACCAGGCTGGAAGAAGAAATCCTCTACCCGGCGTTCAGAAAGGCCGGCGGCAAGGAACAGGACATCATGTACCACGAGGCCAAGGAAGAGCACCGCACCGTTGACGCCTTGGTGCTGCCCGACCTGAAGCAGACCGAACCGTCGACCACCGAGTTTTCCGGCCGCGTCAAAGTGGTCAAGGAACTGCTCGAGCACCATATCGAAGAAGAGGAAACCGAGATGTTCCCCCAGGCCAAAAAGCTGCTGGGCAAGGCATTGCTTGAAGAGTTGGGCGCCGAAATGGAAGCCATGAAAGCGGCGCATAAAAAGTCGCAATCGAGCAAGCCGATGGCGGCTTGATCGAGGCAGGACCGGAGCCTGGAATTCATCCAGGCTCCTGATACATCTACACGATAGGGGATAGCGTCATGAAGACCAGATCGTCCCAACGGATTGTGCTTATCGTCGGCCTGTCAGCCCTGCTCACCGGCCCCGCCCTCGCCGCCTTTGGCGATAACCCGGAGCCTGCCGCCAACGCCTTGAGTGGCGACAGCGCCGCCGGTTCCGCCCTGCCACCGGGCACCTATCCGAGCAGCCCTTCCGACAGCGACAAAAAAACCAAGGACACCGCCAAACCGCCGAGCAAACCCGCCAGGCCGGCTGACACTAATAAAGACGGCAAGGAAAAACCCCGCTCAGGCAGCTGACGGCTCATCCGCCACCGGCGGCTCGGGCGCAAGCCCCCAGTCGCCATGCTCGTACCAGTCATCCCCGAGCATCTCGGCCGGGTGCATGGTGCGGTCGGCGCCATTGCCGCAAGCCAGGTCGGCGGCCGCGCAGTAGCGGTCACAGCCCCAACAGATACGTTCTGGATGCTTGGGGTGCAGCGGAAAAGGCTTGGCCATGAGTCGACTCCCTGGCGACGAACACTCCCTGCAACCTACCCCCATCCAGCCTGTACAACCTTGACCGGCATCAAGCCTGGCCAAGATGAAATATTCTCGGAACTTGACAAGAATCATTATTATTTACTGCTGACCTTCCTAGACTCGGGTTCTCTCTCCCCCCTCAGGAAGCCTCCATGCGTACCCCTTATTTGCTGTGCCTTGCCCTGCTGCTGGGCACCTCCGTGGCAGTTGCCAAGGAGTATCCCATCGGCGAACCGCAACACTGCCCCGGCCTGGAAATCGGCGCGGTGTACCTGCAACCGATCGAGATGGCACCCGCCGGCATGATGCGCGCCACGGCCGATTCCGATGTGCACCTGGAAGCCGACGTACGCGCCACGGCGGACAACGCCCAAGGGTTTCAGGAAGGCAGTTTCGTGCCCTACCTCAACCTGTCTTTCACCCTGAAGAAAACAGGCAGCGACACCCCCATCAGCGGCGACTTCCACGCCATGGTCGCCAACGACGGGCCGCACTACGGCGATAACGTCAAGCTGCAAGGCCCCGGCAAATACACCCTCACCTTCAGCGTATTGCCGCCCACCGGCCATCACTCCCTGGGCCGTCATACCGACAAGGAAACCGGGGTCGCCCCGTGGTTTGAACGCTGTGAAGTGCACTACGAATTCGTCTACGCCGGCATCGGCAAAAAAGGCGGCTATTGATGCGCCGCGCCCTGTTGCTGGGCGGCCTGCTGCTAAGCGGCGCGGCAGTGGCGGCGCCGTTGCCCACCTATGAGTTGAGCCTGCAGGACGGTCACTTCGACCCGCCACAACTGGTGGTCAAGGCCGATGAGCGCTTCAAGATCGTGCTCAAGAACACCGGCCAAGGCCCGGCCGAATTCGAAAGCACGCCGTTGCGGGTCGAGAAGGTGTTGTCTGCGGGGGTGACCACCTTTGTGGTGATCCACCCGCTCAAGCCGGGGTTGTACCCGTTCTTCGACGAGTTCAACCCGCAATTGCCCGAAGGCAGCATCCTCGCCGAATAGGAGCCGTTGATGAATCAATCGATGTTTATTGTCTGGCGTGAAAGCGTCGAGGCCCTGCTGGTGATCGGTATCCTGCAGACCTGGATCAGCCGCCAGGCCGGCCATGTGCAACTGGCCCGTTTCCTCTGGGCCGGGGTGTTGCTGGGGTTGCTGTGTTCGGCCGGGCTGGCCGGTTTGATGCTCTGGGCCGGCGACGCCATGACCGGCCCACAGGGCGAGTGGCTGCAAGCGGCGCTGACCCTGTTGGCCAGCGGCTTGATGGTGCAGATGGTGTTCTGGATGCACCGCAACGCGGCCACGCTCAAACACAGCCTGGTACGCGAGGCCGACGCGCGCCTGGCGCGCCAGGGCGGCTGGGGCGTGTTGTTACTGGCGCTGCTGGCGGTCAGTCGCGAAGGCAGTGAAACCGTGGTGTTTTTGTATGGCGCCGGGGCGCGCCTGCACGCCGAGGCGCGGGGCCTGTTCGCCGTCGGCGGTGTGCTCGGCCTGGCACTCGCGGGGCTCACGGTCCTGCTGTTGCGCGGCAGTCGGCGCTTTATCTCCTGGTCACAGTTTTTCGCCCTCAGCGAGGCGCTGCTGTTGCTGCTTGGCGGGGCCTTGCTGATCGCGGCCGTGGACCGTATCAGTGGGCAACTGCTGGGCATGGACATGCCCGAGTGGGTCTACGCCGCCTTCGGTGACAGCCGTTGGGACAGCAGCGCACTGCTCAGTGACAGCCATGGCCTCGGCGCGCTGCTGGCCGACTTTGCCGGCTACCGCGCGGCCCCCAGCCTTATCACCGTGTTGGTACTGCTCGGCTACTGGCTGTGGGTGGGCAACGGCTTGCGTCGCTCACGGCGCGCGGCATGAGCTGGCTGCAGCAACTGGGCGATGGCATGCGCCGCCATGCCCGGCTGATTCGTGCCATGCAATGGGCGGTGGTGCTGGCGTATGCCGTGCTGCTGGTACTGCCCGCCGCGCTGCCGTTGCCGGATAGCCAGGCGCGCATGGTGAACAACCTGACGCTGCTGGCGCAATTTATCTTCTGGGGGATCTGGTGGCCGTTCGTGTTGCTGTCGATGGTGCTGTTCGGGCGCCTGTGGTGTGGCGTGCTGTGCCCGGAGGGTTCGCTGAGCGAGTGGGCCAGCCAGCACGGGCGTGGCCTGGGCATACCGCGCTGGCTGCGTTGGGGCGGCTGGCCGACCCTGGGCTTTTGCCTCACCACGCTCTACGGCCAGTTGATCAGCGTGTACGACTATGCTCAGGCGGCGTTGCTGATCCTGGGCGGCTCGACATTGGCGGCGGTGGTGGTCGGCCTGTTGTTCGTGCGCGGCAAGCGCGTGTGGTGCCGCTACCTGTGCCCGGTCAGCGGCGTGTTCGCCCTGCTCGCCCGCCTGGCGCCGGTGCATTTCGCCGTGGATGAACAACGCTGGAAAGCCAACCACGCCCCGCACCTGCCCCTGCCCAACTGCGCGCCACTCCTGGACATCCGCCGCCTGCAAGGCGCCAGCGACTGCCACGCCTGTGGCCGTTGCAGCGGGCAACGCGGCGCGGTGCAACTGATCGCCCGCTCGAGCAATCAAGAGATTCTCCAGGCGCCGCGTCAACCCGGCTCGGCGTGGGATGCGCGCCTGCTGCTGTTTGGCGTGATCGGCCTGGCCATGGGCGCCTTCCAGTGGACCTTGAGCCCGTGGTTTATCGCGCTCAAACAGACACTCGCCGAATGGCTGGTGAGCCGCGACTGGCTGTGGCCGTTGCACGACAACGCGCCGTGGTGGCTGCTCACCCACTACCCGCCACTCAACGACAGCTTCAGCTGGCTCGATGGCCTGTGCATCGTGCTGTACCTGGGGGGCAGCGCACTGCTGCTCGGCGGTGGCTGCTGGCTGCTGCTGCGCCTGGCCGCGTCTGTGGCCGGCGACCGCGCACTGTTTCGGCCCCTGGCGCTGACACTCACGCCCCTGGGTGGTGCAGGGTTGTTCCTGGGGCTGTCGGCGACGACGGTGAAGTTGTTGCGTTATGAAGGGTTGGCATTGGCGTGGGTGCAACCGGCGCGCGCACTGATGCTGAGCGCCGCGATTGGCTGGTGCTTGTGGTTGGGGTGGCGACAGCTCCAGGGGCTTGGAACCCGGCGCCGTTGCCTCGGATGGTTGTGCGTACTGCTGAGTAATGGGCTGGTGGGCTATGGCTGGTGGTTGCAGTTCTGGGGGTGGGCTGGCTGATGCACACCGATCCAAATGTGGGAGGGGGCTTGCCCCCGATGAGCATGGGTATCTGTGGCGCGGGCGCTTGCTCCCGTGGCGGCCTTCGGGCCGACCATGTCGTTGGGGTTGGAATGAGTACATATCCATTGTTGCGGTCACGGCTGCTTAGGGTTCCGCTCTTACAGCGGGTCACTTTGGAAAAGAGCCCCAAAGTAACCAAAGGGCTCTTGCCCCACCACTCGGTACCTCGCCTAGGCTCGGTATGCCCGAACGAAGGCTTGAATCCGTGGGCCGCCGTCATGGGCCATCCTTGGCCCAGGACGGCTAACCCGGCGTCCTGCCGGGTTACCCACGGATTCAAGCCTGCGTTCGGCCAGCGTGGTTAACGGGGCGCCTAGGATCAAGATCAAAAGCCAGAGCAAAAGCAGAGCAAAAGCAGGCTGAGGTCTACCTGCTGGATGGAGATCCAAATGTGGGAGGGGGCTTGCCCCCGATAGCGCCGGGTCAGTTAAAAAATAAGTGACTGACACTCCCTCATCGGGGGCAAGCCCCCTCCCACATTTACCGAGTACACCAGACCCAACTCCGGTCGGCTCTAAGGCCGCCGCGCTTTGGCTTTTGATCTCAAATCGCCCCGTCAAACACGCTGGCCGAACGCAGGCTTTGGAGCGTGGGTAACCCGGCAGGACGCCGGGTTAGCCGCGCTGGGCCAGGGATGGCCCATCGCGGCGGCCCACGCTCCAAAGCCGGAGTGAGGGCACACCGAGCCTAGGCGAGGTGCCGAGTGTTGGGGCGAAGCGTTTTTGGTTACTTTTGGCGCTCTTCCAAAAGTGACCCGCTGTAAGAGCGGAACCCTAAGTGGCCGTGACCGCAGCAACGGATATGTACTCAATCAAATCCAACGACATGGTCGGCCCGACGGCCGCCACGGAAACAAGCCCCCTCCCACAGTTTTGACCGCACCAGCCGAAGTTACACCTTGAACCGCGCCACCGTCTGATGCAGCGTCCCCGCCATTCCGGCCAGGTCATGCCCGGCAGTCTCGGTGTGTATCGCACCCTGCAACACCTGCTGCGACAGGTTGCGAATGCCCACCAGGTTGCGATCCACTTCCCGCGCCACCAGCGCCTGTTCTTCGGTGGCGCTGGCAATCATCATATTGCGTTCGTTGATCTGCGAGATCGACCGGGTGATCTCGTCCAGCGCTTCTCCCGAACGTTGCGCCACGCTCAAGGTCGCCTGTACCCGCTCGCTGCTGCTGTGCATGGCGGCCACGGCGTGTTCGGTGTCCTGGCGGATATTGCCGATCATCTGCTCGATCTCCTGGGTCGAGACCTGTGTGCGGTGGGCCAACGCGCGCACTTCATCGGCGACCACCGCAAACCCGCGCCCGGCTTCCCCGGCGCGGGCCGCTTCGATGGCCGCGTTCAACGCCAGCAGGTTGGTCTGGTCGGCAATGCTGCGGATCACTTCGAGCACGCTGCTGATGTCTTGCACACGGCCGGCCAACTGCTGGATACGCTCCGAGGTTTCCACCACGCCGGTGGCCAAGGTATTGATCGACGCCACGGTTTCCTGCACCTGCGCCTGTCCACGCTGGGCGGTCTGCTCCGACAGGCGCGAGGCTTCGCTGGTGCTCACGGCATTGCGTGCCACCTCGTCGACGGCGGCGGTCATTTCATTCACCGCCGTGGCGGCCTGTTCGATTTCCTGGCCCTGCAACTGCAGGCTGCTGCTGGTCTGGCCGCTGACCGCGCTCAACTCTTCCGACGAGCTGGCCACGCCGTCCACCGACGTGGCGATATGGCGGACCATCTGGTTAAGGTTCTGCTGCATCTGGTGCAGGTTGCGCATCACACTGCCGTCGATACTGTTGCCCAACGGCACCTCGAGGGTCAGGTCGCCCTCGGCGATATGACTCAACACCCGCGCCACCTCATCCGGCTCGCCGCCCAGCGGGCGGGTGACGCTGCGCGTGACAATCACCGCCGCCGCCACCACCAGGGCCAGGCACAGCAGGAACAACCCGAGCATGGTGCGTCGCGCCTCGTCATACAGGGTTTGCGCCGCCTGCTGACGCTCGACGAACAGCCGCCCCTGCATGGCCATCAACGCATCCAGGCTCTTGAACACCTCAAGCTCGGCCGGGATCACCTGCTGTTTGAGCTGGGCCAGGCCCTGCTCGCGCGCGCCTTGCCGGATCAGCGCCTGCACCTGGGTGAAGGCTGCCACGTAGGCTTCGCGGTGGGTTTTCAAGGTGGCATAGGCGGCCTTGCCTTCGGCGGTGTCGAGCAGCGGCTCAAGGGTGGCGAACGCCTGGGTGATGCGCTCGCGCGTGGTGCCGATGGAGGCCTGGGCCTGCTGGTTGTCCTGGTCGATCAGCAGGTCGCGGGTGTTGCGCCCGTTATCGCGCACGCCGGTGGCGATCACCATGATCGGCGCAATTCTGGGCCAGTCCTGCTGCACGATCTGCTCGGACTGCTGCTTGAGGGTCGCCAGGTCGTGAAGGGCGTAAAACACCAAGCCGACCAGCGCCAGCGGCGCAATCGCGAAGCCGATGACAATGCGTTGTGCCGTGGTTAATTGCTTCATTGTGATAGTCCCTGATGAAAACCTGCCCGTCATGGGCAGCATCTATAAAAATCCGCTTGAGGGCGCCGATCACCCTCGCAATACAAAAGCAGGAAACAACTCGCGCAATCGGCTCCATAACTCCGGCAAGGCAGCCTGTGCCGGAGAACTCGACAATTGCGCATCGAGCATGCTGGCCGTGCGCACCATTTGCACCGCAAAGCGTTGCACGCCGTTGGCTTGCAAACGCTGGGCCAGCAACAGCAACCGAGGGGGATCGATCAAATGCCAATGCACCGTGGTGCGGCACTCGTATTCCACGCCGCTGGCCAACAGGGTGTCGAGGCTGCGCCAGTTGGCGGCGCCGCTGTGCTTGACCTGGGTAATCAACTGGCAATCCTCGGCCAGCGCCTTGACGTCAAAGCCGACCCAATCGGCATGCCGCAACGCATTGGCAAACCCTGCCGGCTTGATCCCGGCGCTGTGCAGGCCGACGCGAAAACCCATCGCCCGCACTTCATCCATGGCCGCCGGCAAGCCTTCCTGCAAGGTCGGCTCGCCGCCGCTGAACACCACGGCGTCGAGCAAGTCCTTGCGCCGCTGCAAAAACAGCAACACCCGGCGCCAATCCACCTCCGTGCTACCGCGCGGCGGGATCAGGTCCGGGTTGTGGCAGTAACGACAGCGCCAGGCACAGCCCTGGCAAAACAGCACACAGGCGAGCATGCCGGGGTAGTCGAGGGTGGTCAGGGGCACCAGGCCCCCGACCCGTAGCGCTCGACTCATTGGCGCCCGGCCACGGCGGCCGTTTCAGTGAAATGCACGCGTTCCTTGTGCTCGGATTGTTTGCCGGGATTGAACGCCGACACGGGCCGGTGATAGCCCATCACCCGGGTCCAGACTTCGCAGCGCTGACGTTGTGGCTGGGATGTTTGCATGGTGAATCTCCTTGCGGGTTGGAAGATCGGTTCAGTGCGCAGCGGCCAGTGCCAGCACTTCATCGCACTTGGGACAGAACTCATGTTCACCGGCGAGGTAACCGTGCACCGGGCAGATCGAGAACGTCGGGGTGATCGTCAGGTACGGCAGGCGGAAACGTCCCAACGCCTTGCGCACCAGCTGCTTGCAGGCCTGGGCCGAGGAAATCTGCTCGGCCATGTACAGGTGCAACACGGTGCCGCCGGTGTACTTGCATTGCAGTTCGTCTTGCAGCTCCAGGGCTTCGAAGGGGTCCTGGGTAAAGCCCACCGGCAGTTGCGAGGAGTTGGTGTAGTACGGCGCGACGTCGCTGCCGGCCTGCAGGATGTCCGGGTAGCGCTTGCGGTCTTCCTTGGCGAAGCGGTAGGTGGTGCCTTCCGCCGGGGTGGCTTCGAGGTTGTAGAGGTGGCCGGTGTCTTCCTGGAAGCGCAGCAAAGTGGCACGCACATGGTCGAGCAACTTGAGGGCAAATGCGCGGCCTTCCTCGGTGTGCATGCCCTGCTCGTCGCCGGTGAAATTGCGCAGCATCTCGTGCATGCCGTTGAGGCCGATGGTAGAGAAGTGATTGCGCAAGGTGCCGAGGTAACGCTTGGTGTAGGGGTACAAGCCGGCGTCCATATGGTGCTGGATCACCTTGCGCTTGACCTCCAGGCTTTCCATGGCCATGTCCATCAGGCTGTCCAGGCGTTGCAGCAGGCCCGAGGTGTCGCCCTTGAACAGGTAGCCGAGGCGCGCGCAGTTGATCGTCACCACGCCCAGGCTGCCGGTCTGCTCCGCCGAACCGAACAACCCACCGCCGCGCTTGAGCAGCTCGCGCACGTCCAGTTGCAGGCGACAGCACATCGAGCGCACCTGGTTGGGTTGCATATCGGAATTGAGGAAGTTCTGGAAATACGGCAGGCCGTAGCGCGCAGTCATCTCGAACAGGCGGTCGGCGTTCTCGCTGTCCCAGGGGAAATCGTGGGTGATGTTGTAGGTGGGAATCGGGAAGGTGAAGACCCGGCCCTTGGCATCGCCGGCCTGCATCACTTCGATATAGGCACGGTTGATCAGCGCCATTTCCGCTTGCAGGTCGCCATAGGCAAATGGCATTTCCTCACCACCGATCACCGGCACCTGCTCGCGCAGATCTTCCGGGCACACCCAGTCGAAGGTCAGGTTGGTAAACGGCGTCTGGGTACCCCAACGCGACGGTACATTGAGGTTGTAGATGAACTCCTGCACCGCCTGGCGCACCTCGGCGTAACTCAGTTGATCCTTGCGCACATAGGGCGCCAGGTAGGTATCGAACGAGCTGAACGCCTGGGCGCCGGCCCATTCGTTTTGCAGGGTGCCGAGGAAATTGACCATCTGCCCCAGGGCGCTGCTCAAGTGCTTGGGCGGCCCGGCTTCGACACGGCCCGGCACGCCATTGAGACCTTCGTGCAACAGCGAACGCAGCGACCAACCGGCGCAATACCCGGCGAGCATGTCCAGGTCATGGATATGCAAATCCGCCTCACGGTGCGCGCGGCCGATCTGCTGGCTGTAGACCTCGTCGAGCCAATAGTTGGCGGTGACCTTGCCCGACACGTTCAACACCAGCCCACCCAGCGAATAGCCCTGGTTGGCATTGGCTTGCACGCGCCAGTCTTCGCGGTCGAGGTATTCGTTCATCGAGGTGGCGACTTCCACCAGGGTCTTGCGGTCGCGACGCAGGCGGCCGTGTTGTTCGCGGTAGACGATATAGGCGCGCATGGAGAGGAAGTAGCCGGCGTCCATCAATACGCGTTCGACACTGTCCTGGATTTGTTCGACGTCCAGGTGTTCGATGCCCCTCAGGCGGGCCAGGACGGCGCCCAGTAACAGGTCGACGTCGGCCTCTTGGTACTCGCCGGTTGCGGTGCCGGCGGCGGTCAGGGCGTGGTGGATTTTTTCGGCGTTGAAGGGGACCAGGCTGCCGTCGCGTTTGTGTAGGCGGGTGCTGACCAGCGGGGTGAGCGTGTTTTGCATTTTCCGGGCTCCAGGCACTACATATAGATGTTTTTATGCTTCAAGACACAAGATGCAGTGAGGTTACGGAGAATGGGGTGGGGTTCCCTTGATCGGGGTCAAGGTTTTTTGATTGGGTACATATCCGTTATTTAGGTAACGGCGGCCTATGGTTCCGCTCTTACAGCGGGTCACTTTGGAAAAGCCCCAAAGTAACCAAAGGGCTCTTGCCCCAACACTCGGCACCTCGCCTAGGCTCGGTGTGCCCTCACTCCGGCTTGAATCCGTGGGCCGCCGTCATGGGCCATCCTTGGCCCAGGACGGCTAACCCGGCGTCCTGCCGGGTTACCCACGGATTCAAGCCTGCGTTCGGCCAGCGTGTTTGACGGGGCGCCTAGGATCAAGATCAAAAGCCAGAGCAAAAGCAGAGCAAAAGCAGGCTGAGGTCTACCTGCTGGATGGAGATCCAAATGTGGGAG